>ONKG01000013.1 GCA_900318375.1 uncultured Lachnospiraceae bacterium | reverse complement strand
GACAACTCAATTTTACCATGAACCAGTGAGGAGTTGTTTTATATTGTAACCAAAAGAATGCCGTATTTATGCGGCTTCTGGCGTTTCGCAAACGCCTAAATTAAGATATAGAAGAAAGGAAATATGGGGCCGTTTCACGGCTTCATACAGGAAGAAAATGACAGAGAGTGCAGAGCAGAAATTTATCAGGCAGTTATCTATGTTTCAGCTGCAGCTTACAGAGGAGCAGCTGAGGCAGTTCAGGATGTTTTATGAAAACCTGATTAAGTGGAATGAAGTGATGAATCTGACTGCAATAACAGAAGAGTCGGAAGTATACAGCAAACATTTCCTTGATAGTCTGTCTATTGTCGGCATGCTGGATCGGCAGAGTTTTAGAAACAATATTTCTTTGATAGACATAGGAACAGGAGCCGGTTTTCCGGGACTTCCGATCGCAATTGCGTTTCCGGAGACCAGGGTGACACTTGTAGACTCCCTTCAGAAGAGAGTGAAATTTCTCGAAGAAACAATACAGCTTCTAGGTTTGAAAAATGTAGATGTTCATCATGCAAGAGCTGAGGAGTTTGCCAGAATCGAATTCCAGCGTGAAAGATATGACATCGCTTGTTCCAGAGCTGTGGCAAGACTGAATATCCTTGCTGAATATTGTCTTCCGTTTGTGAAGAAGGGCGGCTATTTCATTGCCTATAAGGCAGAGCGCCTGAAAGAGGAAATGGACGAAGGAAAAAAGGCAGTCGCGATTCTGGGAGGAAGGATGGATCAGGTGATTTCCTTCCGGCTTCCGGAAACAGAGTATAACCGGACGCTCGTACAGGTGGTCAAGGAAAAACATACTTCAGGGAAATATCCCAGAAAAGCAGGAACTCCTTCAAAGGATCCCTTGAAGTGACCGTTTGAGAGGCTGTCGACATGGATCATAGCAGTTCGATCAAATCCACAACAGTTCGAAAACGCCCTGCGATTTCGAACCTGTCTGCATGGATCATTGCAGCCCGACCAAATCCACAACAGTTCGAAAAACAAAAATCTATTATTTTGGAATCATACAGGAAGTGCATGACAGGTATCCATATAGGACAGGTCTGATAAATACATGGGTTAACCTGTAAAGATGGGTAACCTGTATAGATGGGCAGCCTGTAGAGATTCCGGGGAAAGAGTTATACATGGGAAAAATAATTGCAGTTGCTAATCAGAAAGGCGGGGTCGGCAAGACTACAACGACGATCAATCTTGCAGCGTCTCTTGCCGAGCTCGATCAGAAAATTCTGGTCATAGATGTAGATCCGCAGGGAAATACGACGAGCGGATTCGGTGTGGATAAAAACAATCAGGAAAATACAATTTATGAACTTCTCCTGGATGACTGCTCGGTCAATGAGACGATCATCCCCGGTGTTGTTCCGAATCTTGATCTGATCGCGTCAAATGTGAATCTTGCAGCGGCGGAAATTGAACTGATCGGAATCCCCCGGAAAGAATACATTCTGCGGGATGCGCTGGATTTTATACGGGATGATTATGACTATATTTTCCTGGACTGCCCGCCTTCACTGAGTGTATTGACAGTCAATGCGATGACGGCGTCCGATTCCGTTCTGGTACCCATTCAATGTGAGTATTATGCCCTGGAGGGTCTGAGTCAGCTGATCCATACCATTAACCTGGTCCGTGAACGTCTCAATCCCGGACTGGATATCGAGGGCATTGTATTCACCATGTATGATGCCAGAACAAATCTTTCCGCGCAGGTAGTCGAAAACGTGCGCACACATGTGGAACAGCGGATTTACAACACGCTGATTCCCCGTAATATCCGTCTTGCCGAGGCACCGAGTTACGGTGAACCGATCACTATTTACGAGCCAAAATCCGCAGGCGCCGAAGCCTATAAAAAGCTGGCAAAGGAAATGCTTGGAAAATAAGCACCGGCCGGATCAGATAATTATTAAATGATTCTATGAAAATGATCGACAGCCTGATACCTGATATAAGAAACCGGATAAAAGAAAAAAGTACTGGTAAAAAGTACATGTAAAAGAAAAACAAAAAGTATAGTTTTTAAAAGGTATAGTTTTAAGGAAATCAAAGAAAATAGTAAAGAAGAAAATAGTAAAGACAAAATAAAAAACAGCAAAGCAATAGAAACAGGAACAAAATATAAAGGACATAATAAGAAGACTGCAAAAAGAAAAAGGGGAGAAAATTGGCGAAGAAAAGACATGGCGGTCTGGGACGGGGCCTGGATGCATTGATTCCTCAGGCACGTCCGCAAGAACCGACAAGGGAAGAAAGCAATAAAGAAAGGCCGGGCGGCGGACAGTCTGCAGGGGCTCCCGCTGCACAGAATGCGGGTACAGATGCCGGTAATGCTGCCGGTAATGCGGACTCTGCGTTGTCTTCAGAAGGTTCAGGATCGGATTCAAGCGGAGCGGCAACGCAATCCGGCCAGGGGATACAGCAGGATCCTCAGTCTGTCTCACAGTCAGGAACCCGGTCCGGATCAGGCTCCGTGATGCAGGAAGAAGCAGAGGCAGGCGGGACGGGAGCGGTGATGACACTGCGGCTTTCCCAGATCGATCCGAACCGCAGTCAGCCCCGTCAGAAATTTGAGGATGAGTCTCTGGACGAACTGGCAGATTCGATCAGGCAGTTCGGAGTGCTGCAGCCCATTCTTGTACAGAAAAAAGGAAATCGCTTTGAGATCATCGCCGGCGAACGCCGCTGGCGCGCATCCAGGAAGGCGGGACTGACAGAAATACCGGCCATTGTCCGTGAGTATTCAGATCAGGAAACACTGGAGCTTTCTCTTATCGAGAATATCCAGCGTGAGGATTTGAATCCTATCGAAGAGGCGAAGGCTTTCCAGAGGCTTTTGGAGGAGTTCCATCTGCGGCAGGAGGATCTGGCCGCCAGAGTTTCCAAATCCAGGACCGCGATTACCAATTCCGTACGTCTCCTCAAGCTCGATGAACGTGTGCAGGATATGCTTGAGCAGGGACAGCTTTCCATGGGACATGCCAGAGCATTGATCCCTCTGGAAATTGCGGAGGAACAGTACCTGATCGCCCGGGAGATTGCAGACAGGCATCTGAGTGTCCGCGATGTGGAAAAACTGATCAAGTCCAGATTGTCCGGCAAAAAGAAAAAGAAAGATACAAAGAAAGACGCGGCAGAGAAAACAGATCCGGCTCTGGAACTTGCCTATAAGGAAATCGAGGAACGTCTCAAACAGTCTCTGGGAACAAAAACAACGATCCGTCACAGCGGTGACGGCAGCGGAAAGCTGGAGATTGAATTTTACAGTCACGAAGATCTGGAAAAGATTGTAGATATGCTGACGTAACCGGCAAAAGCGTGGTATAATATCAGCTTGCAGGATTTATTGTCATAGTTCAGACAGAGTAATGACAATGAGACTTTATTTTTTAAGGCGATTTAGTTCTTAGTCTTTATCGCGCAATACCCCTGATTTCGAAAGATCAGGGGAAACCTGCAAGGGCAGAACAATGGAAGCTGCCATACAATATAGAAAAAACAGGGAGAGCAAAAATGATTGACATTAAATTTCTGAGAGAAAACCCCGACGCAGTCAGAGAGAATATTAAAAAGAAATTTCAGGACGCCAAACTTCCGCTCGTGGACGAGGTAATCGAATATGACGCCAAGAGCCGCGCCGCCCAGCAGGAAGCAGACCAGATCCGTGCTGATAAAAAGAAAATCTCCAAGCAGATCGGCGCTCTGATGAAACAGGGCAAGAAGGAAGAGGCACAGGCCATCAAGGATCAGGTCGCTGATAACAGCCGTCTCGATGAGCTTGACAAGATCAAAAAGGAAGCGGATGAGATCGTCAGAAAAGATATGATGCTGATTCCCCAGATCATCGATCCTTCTGTTCCCCTCGGTCCCGATGACAGCTGCAACGTGGAGATCGAGAAGTTCGGCGAGCCGGTCGTTCCGGATTTCGAAGTTCCCTATCACACAGATATTATGAAGCGTTTCAACGGCATCGATCTCGACGCCGCAGGCGATGTCGCCGGCAACGGTTTCTATTATCTGATGGGCAATATCGCAAGACTTCACTCCGCAGTGATCTCCTATGCCAGAGACTTCATGATCAACAAGGGCTTCACCTACTGTGTGCCTCCTTTCATGATCCGCAGCCGTGTTGTCACCGGCGTTATGAGTTTCGCCGAGATGGATGCCATGATGTATAAGATCGAGGGCGAGGACCTGTACCTGATCGGCACCTCCGAGCACTCCATGATCGGTAAGTTCATCGACCAGATCATCCCCGAGGAGAAGCTTCCCCAGACACTGACCAGCTATTCTCCCTGCTTCCGCAAGGAAAAGGGCGCGCACGGCATCGAGGAGCGCGGTGTCTACAGAATCCATCAGTTCGAGAAGCAGGAAATGATCGTTGTCTGCAAGCCCGAGGAATCCATGGACTGGTACAACAAGATGTGGTCCTACACAGTAGAGCTTTTCCGCAGCCTGGATATCCCTGTCCGCACACTCGAGTGCTGCTCCGGCGATCTGGCTGACCTCAAGGTCAAATCCTGTGATGTCGAAGCCTGGTCTCCCCGTCAGAAAAAGTACTTCGAGGTGGGCAGCTGCTCCAACCTCGGCGACGCACAGGCACGCCGTCTGCAGATCCGTGTCAGCGGCGAGAAGGGTAAAAAATATCTTGCCCACACCCTCAACAACACCGTTGTGGCTCCGCCCCGCATGCTGATCGCTTTCCTTGAGAACAACCTTCGTGCCGATGGCTCCGTAGCTATCCCCGAAGTCCTTCGTCCCTACATGGGCGGCATGACCGAGCTCGTTCCCGAGTGCTGATATCTTAATCTGTACAGGAGATTGTATCCTTGCATAAATTTTTAAGAGCGGTGGGTTTTTCCGAGCTGATGAATTCCTATGACCGGCTGAACCTGATCGACGATATAAAAACCAAATCTTCATATCATATGCAGGCTGCAATTCTCGACTATCCTGAGGAAATGCTGACAGAGTACAAGATGGATCTGACCGGAGGATGCGGTCTGACCATGACAGGCACTTTTGAAGATGAGAATGATTTTCTGGGGGGACAGATTGAACCTTATCTGACACCTGAAACGATCACGACCATGGAGGAAGTCTTTGTGGAGGAGAGGATCGACAACCGGTCCTTTGCCGGAATCTGTGATGATATGCGGATCGGAACAACTTTGATTTTCCGTCTGCTCAATCCCATTGATTACCTCAGGTTTTCCTCTTTTCAGGAACTTCCCTGTCCGGGTACTGCTGTGTGCCTTTCCGCCCTTTCTGTTGAGGGAACGGTTGTACTTCCTTTGGAAAAATCTCCTTATGAGCAGCAGGTGATCCAACAGCGCGCGGACCGGCGCAGAAAGCTGATGGAAGCTGCAAGAGACGGTGACGAACAGGCCATGCAGACCATTACCATGGAAGACATGGATACCTATGGAGACCTGCTCGGAAAGATCCAGGACAGCGATATCCTCACCCTGGTGGATTCCTTCTTTATGCCTACGGGCGCGGAATGTGATGTCTATTACATTATGGGAGAGATCCTGGCATGCAGGCAGGCACGCAATCCCTACACACTTGACAGGATCCATATCCTGACTGTGCAATGCAGCGGTATCGAATTCCCGATTGCCATCAATGACAAGGACCTGTACGGACATCCCCAGCCCGGCAGGCGCTTCAAGGGAGTCATATGGCTGCAGGGGATCATCCGTTTCCCGGGAGCTGTGTGATGATCACATGAACACGGACTCATTTTGAGAAGTCCCGGAGATAATATTCATTTCAATTATTTTCTTTTATAGAATCAAGATATAAGACAGATTCAAAGATCGGAATTATTGACAGTAAAAAGTCATTAATTCCGATTTTTTATATGACGCGGACAGAGTAATGTATTTTTCCGCTTTACAGCGGACACTGGCTGGTCGGAGGTAGAGGGCAGCAGCTCGATAACCAGTAATTTATCTTCTAATAGAAGAAAAGTTAGTCATTACAAATTTAGGTTGACTTGACTAACTTCGTGTGCTAAAATCCATCTGATTAGATAGTTAGCTTTTTCTAATTTATAAGTAGTATTGCTATATTTACATTCAATAAATAAGAGAGAAGAGGAAAAATCATCATGACTTTACTGGAAGCTGAAGTTGGAAAGACTTATATCATAAAGGAAATCAATACCGATGATGATGAGATGAATTCGTTCCTTTTCCGTCTGGGATGTTACAGCGGAGAGCCAATCACTGTCGTTTCCAAAAAGAAGAAAAGCTGTGTGGCTGTCATTAAGGACGGCCGGTACAATCTTGACCAGCTCCTTTCAGAAGCGGTGATTATCTGAACGCTGCTGTCAGAACGAACGCTCGAGAAGATTTGGAGCGTCCTGTATTGATTCAGTTATTGTTCCCTCGGGCAGGCGGAAACAGTTTGTATCCGTCGAGGATTTGCAGAGGAATTTTAGCTGTACTTTCAAGCGGAAGGAAACAGTAATGAAAGCTTTTCCTGTGATATTATCAGTGGTTTATGGGAAAAAGATCCCGGGAATTAGTAATTATATTATGTTACTATAAAGGAGGTTTTGTATGAGAATTGCTTTTGCCGGCAACCCGAACAGCGGCAAGACTACTATGTATAATGATCTGACGGGCAGAAGTGAAAAAGTAGGTAACTGGGGCGGCGTAACAGTCGGCCGCAAGGAATACCCCATCAAGAGTGAATACACAAAAGGCGTCGAGGCAATCGCCGTCGACCTTCCCGGTGCTTACTCCATGTCTCCTTTTACACCGGAGGAAAGTATCACAAGTAAGTTTGTCCGCGATGAGCATCCGGATGCCATTATCAACATTGTCGACGCGACAAACCTGAGCCGCAGCCTCTTCTTTACGACACAGCTGCTGGAACTGGGCATTCCCGTTGTTGTCGCTCTGAACAAGGCGGATATCAACGAGAAGGAAAAGACCACCATCGATGTCGCCGCTCTTGAGAAGATGCTGGGCTGCCCGGTCGTCAACACGACCGCAACCGAAGGCAAGGGTCTTGCAGAAGTCGTCGAAAAGGCAGTTGCCCTGAACGGTCAGACACAGAAAGCACCCTATGTGCAGGCAGATATCGATCTTCATGACAAGAATGCCGTTGACGCGGAAGACCGCAAGCGCTATAAATTTGTAAATGACATTGTTGCCAAAGTAGAACAGAGAGCAGTCAAGTCCGCTGAGATCAACAAACAGGATTCTCTGGATCAGATCCTGCTCAATCCGATTTTCGGTATTGTGATCTTCGCAGTGGTCATGTGGTTTGTCTTCTGGGTGTCCCAGGCCTGGCTCGGACCTCTGGTCGCTGACTGGCTGGTCGGATATATCGAGATGTTCCAGGAATGGGTGGCAGGTCAGCTTGAGAACAGTCCCGCGATCCTGTCCGCACTTCTGGCCGACGGTATCGTCGGCGGTGTCGGCGCGGTAGTCGGTTTCCTGCCTCTGGTCATGGTCATGTACTTCCTGATCGCCCTGCTTGAGGATTGCGGATATATGGCACGTGTCAGTGCTGTTATGGATCCCATTTTCAAGAGAGTCGGTCTGTCCGGAAAATCTGTCATCCCGGTCGTAATCGGAACAGGCTGCGGTATTCCCGCCATCATGGCCTGCCGTACCATCCGTGATGAGAGAGAGAGAAGAGCGACCTCCATGCTCGCCACCTTTATTCCCTGCGGCGCCAAGATCCCGGTCATCGCCCTCTTTGCAGGCGCATTTTTCAACGGTGCCGGCTGGGTCAGCACACTCAGCTATTTCTTCGGACTGGTCCTGATCTTCCTGGGCGCACTGCTCATCAAGGGCATCACCGGTTATAAGTACAGAAGATCCTTCTTTATCATGGAGCTCCCCAAGTTCAAGGTGCCCAGCCTCAAGTTTGCTTTCAAGTCCATGATGGAGCGCGCCAAGGCATACATCATCAAGGCGGCCACTATCATCCTGATCTGCAACACGGTCGTTCAGGTCATGCAGACATTCAACTGGCAGTTCCAGGTCGTGGAAGAGGGTATGGAAAACACTTCCATCCTTGCCACCATTGCAAATCCTTTTGCAATCCTCCTGATCCCGCTGGGATTCGGCGTCTGGCAGCTGGCAGCGGCAGCGATCACCGGCTTCATCGCAAAAGAGAACGTCGTCGGTACACTGGCAGTCGTTTACGGTCTTACTGCATTCATCGATGTGGATGAGCTTGCGCTTACCGGCGGTGCCAATGAAGTAGCTCTTACCATGGGACTTACCTCGGTTACTGCTCTGGCTTATCTGTTCTTTAACCTCTACACCCCTCCCTGCTTCGCAGCGATCGGTGCCATGAATTCCGAGATGAAGAGCAGAGGCTGGCTGTGGGGCGCGATCGGCCTGCAGCTTGGAACCGGTTACACGGTTGCATTTATCATCTATCAGTTTGGTACCCTTATTACTGAAGGTCACCTGGGTGTAGGATTTATTCCCGGACTGATCGCGGTTCTGTGCATGGCTGCCGCAGTCGTTCTGGTCGGAAAGAGAGTCAGGTCTCACTTCGATGAGGAGTATGCTCTCCATCAGGCAATCAGACAGGGTGCCAAAGCGTAATGATTTGTGATAAAAGCGACAATGTTTTGTAATGTTTGTTTTTCGTAACGTTTATTGAAAGGAGAGAATCATAGTGAATCTGGCTACATTCATTTCAGTTGTAGTTCTGGTACTCATCGTCTCTCTTGCCATCCGGTATATTATCCGTGAAAAAAAGAGAGGCACCGTCTGTATCGGCTGCCCCAATGCCGGATTCTGCCAGAAGTACGGCAAAAAACAAAGTGCTTCACATAGCTGCAATCATTAAGCATTTATTCAGAAGAGGCGGGTTTCCGCCTCTTTTGTTGATTTTGCGGAAAAAAAAAACAGAAACAGGGGAAACTTGAATAACAGAAGTGTTTTTTATGTTATATTGGTTCCCTGATTAAAAAGACAGTGAAAGGTTTTTAAAAATGGATAAATTGATTATTGCTGTTGGTTTACTGTTGATTGTCTTTGCACTCTGGCAGACAGTTCAAAAAGCGCGCGGCAAGGCGAAGAGCAGCTGCTGCGGGACGGCTGAGGCTGTATCCGCTAAAAAGGTGGAGGATACGGATGTTTCACATTACCCTTATCGATACCGCTTATCTATAGACGGTATGATGTGCAGTAATTGCGCAAAAAATGTAGAAAACACGCTGAATAATATGAACGGCGTCTGGGGAAAAGTAAATCTGGGAAAAAAAGAAGCGGAGGTCCTTTCCAAACAGTCTGTCAGTGAAGAAAGTTTTGCCTATGCTTTACAGGACTCGTCTTATACTTTAACAGGATATGCTGTGATCAAAGATCCGGGCCCGGCATAAGCGGGAATGAGACTCCCGCAATTCAATTGTATTTACAGTTTCCTTTATTGCTGTGAAACGGTATAATAATGATTGTGAAAGATTAGTTACCGATGCAGCAGTTGATGGGATTGGGCTGCAGGATAGCGGATAGAAGCTGCAGGATAGTGGGTAGAAGAAAGAAGATGCAGGCCTGTCCCGGGCTGCATATTTAGGAGGACGCCGTGCCGGCAAAGAAATACAGCACTATTTATAAAGACTTGAAGAGAAAAATTGAAAAAGGCGTCTATAAGCCGCAGTCCTGTCTGCCGACGGAATATGCGATGGTAGAGAAGTACGGATGTTCCAGAAATACGATCCGGAGGGCGGTGAAGGAACTCTCCGAGATCGGATATGTGCAGAGCATACACGGCAAAGGCGTTGTAGTGATTTATCGGCCGGTCGGATGGTCAGATTTTTCCATCGGTGTGATCGAAAGTCTAAAGGAAGCGGCTGCGCGGAACAAAAAGGAATATCATACCCGTGTTCTGGTATTTGCGGAGTTTGTGGTCGACGAGCGGCTGCATGAACGTCTGGGATTTGATGTAGGAGAGGAGGTCTATTACCTGCAGCGCGTACGCTATTTTGACAACACACCGGTGATCCTGGATAACAACTGGTTTCTCAAATCCGTTGTCCCCGGTCTCACGGAGAAGATCGCTGCGGATTCTGTCTACGCCTATATGGAAAATGTTTTGGGAGAATCCATTGTGACCGCCAAGCGGGTCATGACTGTAGAGAAGGCGACGGAAATAGACTGCAAATACCTCGACCTGGGAGACTATGACTGCCTTGCGGTTGTCTCCTCCCATACATTCAACGCAAAGGGAATCATGTTTGAGTTTACGGAGTCCCGGCACAGGCCGGACCGCTTCGTATTCTCCACTATGGCGACAAGACGAAAAAGCTGAAATAGTCAAAACTGTTATTTTCGGCCATTACTTCAAGACCCGCCCGCGAGTCTTGTGAGAAAATAATAAAAGAATAAACAATAAAACAAGATCGAGACACCTTCAGGTATTGACCCCGATACTTGCGCAAGGTAAAACTCAAGATTGAAACAGCAGGAAGCGCAGAACATCATTATGCAGCCTCCTGCTTTTTTATTGCAGGGCTGTAGTAAGGTATCTTTCGCCTGACGGCTGACGGCAGCCCGTGAGAGGATAGAAGTCGCATATGAACCGGACAGCAGTTCTTTTTTCCGCCTCTGCACTACTGTCATGATCCCCGGCTGCGCGGCACCCTTAACCATCGTCATAAAGCAGACGAAAAAAAGCAGCAGAATCGTATTGAATTGTTAAATATTGTTCAAACATCCCTTGACAATGTTGTTTAAACAAGATAAAATACAAACATACAAAGTTGTTCAAACAAATCGATGCATCGGAAATACGGAACAGTTTGTAAAGGGAATAGTGTATGGAAAACCAATCCGGATTCATCATGGAAACGGCACCTTTTCGAGGCGGATTGACGGACTAATTTAGTGCGGAGGTTGTAATGGGAAAGTATACAAATGATTGTAAAGAACTTCTGGAATATGTGGGCGGCAAGTCGAATGTCGCGGCCGTAGCCCACTGTATGACCAGAATGCGCTTTGTCTTGAATGACCCGGGCAAAGCGGACATCAAAAAGATCGAAGCCATGAAGGTGGTCAAGGGAACGTTCACACAGTCCGGACAGTTCCAGGTCATCATTGGAAATACGGTCAATGAGTTTTATAATGACTTTACAGAAGTCTCCGGCATTTCCGGCGTCTCCAAGGACGCAGTCAAGCAGGCTTCCAAACAGAACCAGAATCCGCTGCAGCGTCTGGCTACAGTGCTGGCGGAAATCTTCACACCCCTCCTGCCGGCCATCATCACCGGCGGTCTGATCCTCGGTTTCAGAAACTGTATCGACAGTCTCTATGTCTTCCAGGGCGGTCACACCCTGGTCGAGCTCTCCCAGTTCTGGGCAGGCGTTGACCACTTCCTGTGGCTGATCGGTGAAGCCGTCTTCCATGTCGGTATTCCGGTCGGTATCTGCTGGTCCATCACCAAGAAGATGGGCACGACCGAAATGCTGGGCCTGATCCTGGGTCTCACCCTTGTTTCCGGCCAGCTCCTGAATGCCTACGCAGTGGCGACAACTGCTGCAGCAGACATCCCCAAGTGGAACTTCGGTTTCGCCCAGGTCAACATGATCGGTTACCAGGCACAGGTCATCCCCGCCATGCTGGCAGCCTTCACCCTGGTTTATCTGGAGAAATTCTTCCGTAAGATTATACCTTCGGTGGTCTCGATGATCTTTGTGCCTTTCTTCAGCCTGACTCTCTCCGTCATGGCGGCACATTTCATCCTGGGCCCCATCGGCTGGAAGATCGGTTCCGTCATCTCCTCCGTTGTCTACGCAGGAATCACAGGACCCGCCAAGGTTCTCTTTGCCGCAATTTTCGGTTTCGTCTATGCTCCGCTGGTAATCACTGGTCTCCATCACATGACCAACGCCATCGATCTGCAGCTCATTGCTGACTTCGGCGGCACCATGCTGTGGCCCATGATCGCCCTTTCCAATATCGCACAGGGCAGTGCTGTTCTGGGCATGATCTTCCTGCAGAAGAAGAACGCAGAGATGCAGGAAGTCAACGTTCCCTCCTGCATTTCCTGTTACCTGGGTGTCACAGAGCCCGCCATCTTCGGTATCAACCTCAAGTACATGTTCCCCTTCGTCTGCGGTATGACAGGTTCCGCACTCGCGGGCATGTTCTCTGTACTGACCGGCTGCATGTCCTCCAGTATCGGTGTCGGCGGCCTGCCCGGCATCCTGTCCATCAAGCCTCAGTTCTGGGCATTCTACGCGATCGCTATGCTGATCGCCGTAGGTGTTCCTTTCATCCTGACCACAGTCCTGGGCAAGGCACGCGGCATTGATAAAGAGGCAGCTGCCCTGGCGGCAGAGGCTGCGGCTCCAGAGGCAGCGGAAGATATGCCCGAAGCAGAACTTGAGACTGTCAGCGGCCCCGTCGAGATGGGCGCTTTCCTCTCCGGCAAAACCGTAGATATTCACGAAGTTCCCGATCAGGTCTTTGCTTCCGGCGCTCTCGGCGAAGGAATTGCCATTGAACCTACCGATAATGTGCTTGTCGCTCCTGCGGATGCGATCATCACAACTACCATGCCCGGCTCCAACCACGCAGTCGGCATGCGCATCGCCAACGGCGCAGAGATCCTGCTCCACATCGGTCTTGACACCGTCAGCATGAACGGCGACGGCTTCACCTGCCACGTGAGAGAGGGGCAGCTCGTCCGCAAGGGTGAGAAGCTGATCTCCTTCAGCAGACAGAAAATCAAAGCAGCCGGCCATCCCGTGGTCACCATGATGGTCGTCACAGAAGACAACGGAAACGAAAAGCTTGCCTTTGAAAACGGCATCGACGTGACTGCAGGAGTTACAAAGATTGCCACGATCGGCTAAAAGTTAAAAAGGGCGGTGCCGGCCTGAAGTTTTCCCTTACAGGCAGGCGCCGCCTTTTACCATAATTTATGCAGGTCAACCCGTTAAAAAGAGTGTAAATCCTGTCGAAACAAGATTCTTGTCGATACGAGTTTTTTCGCTCCGGATGATTTTGCCGCGAGGCGGCTGCAAACATCCTGTGATCGCATTGCGCTGCCGCTCCCTGGAGCGGCATGTATGGAAGAAAGAAAACGTGTACTCAGTATTGAATACAAAAGGGGAAAAAAATGAGTGGTTTCAGAAATAGTACCGTCTATCAGATTTATATTAAATCCTTCTGTGATTCAAACGGGGACGGGATCGGAGATATCAACGGAATCCGGCAGAAGCTGGATTATCTGCAGGATCTGGGAGTTGATTACCTCTGGATCACACCCTTTTTCAGATCCCCGATGAACGACAACGGATATGACATCGCGGATTATCTCGCCATCAATCCTATGTTCGGCACAATGGAGGATGTCGACGCCCTGATCAAAGAAGCCAAAGAGCACAACATCCATCTCATGTTCGACATGGTATTCAACCACACCTCCACCAGCCACGAATGGTTCCAGAAGGCCCTGACCGGAGATCCCAAATATATGGATTATTATATTTTCCGGGATCCCGTGGACAGCCATGCACCTACAAACTGGGTCTCCAAATTCGGCGGAAATGCCTGGGAGTATGTGCCCTCACTGGGCAAATATTACCTGCATCTCTTCGATGTGTCCCAGGCGGACCTCAACTGGGAAAACCCGGAAGTCCGCGAAGAACTCAAAAATGTCATCCGCTTCTGGAAGGCAAAAGGTGTCTCCGGCTTCCGCTTCGATGTGGTCAATCTGATCTCCAAACCGGATGTTCTGGAGGATGATTTCCAGGGTGACGGCAGACGCTTCTACACCGACGGCCCCCGCATCCACCAGTACCTCAAGGAGCTTGTGGGCGACACGGGCATTGCGGACTATATGACAGTCGGCGAGATGTCCTCCACCTCCCTTGACAACTGCCTGCGCTATGCAAATCCGGACGAAAAAGAACTCAAGATGGTCTTCAGCTTCCACCACCTCAAGGTGGACTACAAAGACGGCCAGAAATGGGCTCTGATGGATCCCGATTTCAATGAGCTGCGCCGCCTCTTCATCAAATGGCAGGAGGGTATGCAGGACGGCAGTGCCTGGAACGCTGTGTTCTGGTGCAACCACGACCAGCCCCGCGCCGTCTCCCGCTTCGGCGACGACAAGAAATACTGGAAGGAATCCGCCAAGATGCTGGGTGCCCTCATCCATCTCATGCGCGGCACACCCTACATCTATGAGGGCGAGGAAATAGGCCTTACCAACCCCGGCTACACCGACATTTCCCAGTACCAGGATGTCGAGAGCACCAACTATTACCGCATCCTCATGGAGGAGGAAGGCAAGACCAGAGAAGAAGCCCTCGAGATCATCGGCGCCCGCAGCCGCGACAACGGCCGCACCCCCATGCAGTGGGACGGCAGCGAAAAGGCCGGCTTTACAACAGGAACCCCCTGGCTGGGCATCCCTGCCAACCACAGTTACATCAATGTGGAAGATGAGTCAAAGGATCCCGATTCCGTCCTCGCCTTCTACAAAAAGCTGGTCGCCCTCCGCAAAGAAAATGAGATCATTGCGGACGGCCAGATTCGCTTCACCGATGCCGGAAATGACAACATTATTTCCTACGTGCGCACCCTGAACGGCCAGACCCTCAGTGTCTTCTGCAACCTGCGCGGGACAGAGCAGTCTCTGGGAGAAACATTTAAAGCTCCCGGCGGAAAGATCCTCATCGGCAATTATGAAGACGACGGCGCTGAAAAGGATATTGAGATCAAAACGCTCAGACCTTTTGAGGTTGCTGCAGTTCTGCGGTGATACATCCATAAAAAGCCAGCTCCGCTGTGCCGCATTTTTCAATGCGGCACAGCTTTTTTATTGCAGGGCCGCCCTTTTATGTATATTTCCGCCTTACAGCAGACACGGGCCGGTCGGGGGTGTAGAGGGCAGACATGCTGCCCTCTACACGGTGCCCGAATTATCAGAGCTCGCAGAAGAATATTAAATGGTCATTTTTGTGTCGTTATTTTTATATAATGTGTCTGTTTTATCAATAAAAGAAGCCGAAGGCCTGTGTTATGATTATGGTCAGAAAGAGGAGAATAATCGATATGCAGGGTGTGCATATCGGGGAGACAATATTTCTCGTATAAAGGGGGAGTAATCAATCATGGAAAAGAAATCCTTCTTCGGCTCACTGAATCACAACGACCGCTATATGATCGGAAATCTGTTTTTCCTTTATCTGATCCAGGGAATCTATGTGATCCTGATTGGATCTATCCTGCCCATGATCAAGGAAGAATACGGACTGACCTATCAGATTGGAGGATATCTGATTTCGGCGCATGCCACCGGAAATATCGTGGCAGGCCTCTTTGCCGGCCTGATTCCGCTGATGATCGGTATCAAAAATTCCCTGATGATCCTGAACCTGCTGCCTTATATCGGCTTTATCATCGCCCTGGTGACCGGCAATCCTCTTCTTCTGATTTTTGCTTTTCTTCTGACCGGCCTGGGCAGGGGTTCGATCAGCAATTACAACAACCAGGCTGTCAGCACTTTATCCGGCGGCAATTCCTCTCCGCTTAATGCCCTGCACGGCTTTTTTGCCATTGGCGCGGTCACTGCACCCCTGATTGCCCTTGCCTGTACGCGAAATGGGAATGCAGGATGGCGGATTACGGTTTACATCATTCTCGGACTGGGAGTTATTTCAATCGTCACCTCTTCCTTTATGAAGATGGACAGCGTTACCTACAGCCGCTCCGAGTCACAGCAGAACGCCTTCGGATTCCTCAAGGAAGGTCCTTACTGGTATTCCATCGGCATCATGTTCCTCTACCAATGCATTGAGGCCTCCGTCATGGGATGGATGGTTACATACTATGAAGAGAGCGGCATTCTGGCATCCGGCGCTTCACAGCTCCTCACCTCCCTTTTGTGGGTCACCATTCTGCTCGGCCGCTTCGGATGCAGTGCTATTGGAGGAAGAACCTCCTCCGTGAAGATCATCCGTGCTCTGACCGCCGGAATCCTTCTTTTCCTCTGCCTTGTACTGATGGCCGGCCGTCTGCCTCTGATGCTTCTGGGAACCATCGGACTCGGCCTCTCCCTGTCCGGCATGTACGGAACGACCGTTTCAAACGCAGGAGATGTCTTCGGACGCTATCCCCTGGCTATGGGCATTTTCGTCACCCTGTCCGGCTTTGGCTCTATCATCACCCCCTCTATCATCGGAACAATCGCCGAATACATCGGTATCCGCGTCAGCATGCGGGTCCTCCTGGCTCCCGCTCTTGTCCTTCTGATCATGGCAATCTTCAATAAGGGCGCAGAAAGGAAAAAACAGGAACAGGCAGAATTAAATTGATTCCATCGAAGGCAGAAAAGAGTCTCGCAAAGTGAGACTCTTTTTTTATCTTCGGTTTATCTTCGGTGTCCGGCTCCGCGTTCTGCTTCTTTCCCACAGTTTCTCATTTCTTCTCTGAGCCGCAGCCCCGTGTTTTGCCTCTGCATCCAGCCCGGAATCTCTTCTCTGAGCCGCGGCCCCGTGATTCGCCTCTGTATCCAGCCCGGAATCTCTTCTCTGAGCCGCGGCCCCGTGATTCGCCTCTGTATCCAGCCCGGAATCTCTTCTCTGAGCTGCGGCCCCGTGTTTTGCCTATGCATCCAGCCCGGAATCTCTTATCTCTGTCCAGTTCCGCATCTCTTCTCTGAGCCGCAGCCCCGTGCTTTGCCTCTGCATCCAGTCTAGCATCTCTTCTCTGTACCGCAGCCCATCGTTTCACTTCCGCGTCCAATTCCAGACTCTTCGACACCGGAGCGGGCAAAATGCTATAATGAAATTATCTGTGAAGACATTCTTGAACCGGCGTCAGGAGGAGACAGATCCCTTATGATAAAGAAAAAGAAGAAAATCGGTATTATCGGACAGGTCGCAATATTGTTTGTGATCAGTATTCTGGCGAGTGGTTTTTTAACTTTTTATACACAACATGTAGTCTCTGATGCTTTTGTCAAAAGCCGGACAGAAAACCTTGCTGACCAGGCGGCTGATGAAGTGCGTTTATCCGTCATGGAATATCCGGCGCATGACTGGCTTCTGCGCTACTGGTATGAGCACTTTGATGAACTGGAAATAGAATACGATACCGATTATGAACAGAGCACTGTGACCAGGGAAAAATGTGAACAGCTGCATCTCCATTGTCCCACTCTGCTTTTTAAATATGCGGCTCAGGATCAGATCGAGGCGCTCTCGCCGGAGGATCAAAAACTTTATGCTGAAATCACATATTCCTGGCTGATCACACGCATTAATCAGATCAAAAGGTCTCAAGATGTTGACTACCTGTTCTGCGTATCGACAGATAATACCTACAGGGAACAGTTTTTCCTCTTCAGTGCCGCAGAAAAAGGTGCGGTGCGGGGAACAAACTATGAAGAGGCATATACGCTCGGCACACAGGTCACGGTAGAAAAAAGTCAGCAGGATGCCATGCGCAACGCAAAACAGGCATATGACTATCTGGCAGACGCCGGGCAATATGTCGATTATTATTCCTACCTGACAACCGAAGACGGCCGGCATCTTTTTATCGGCATGACCTATGACCTGACGGTTCTGAAGCAGAATATTCGTTCCCAGACGATCAGCAGGACATTTTATGCAGTCTTCTATCAGTTCTTCCTGTCTGTCATCTGTCTGGCTTTGATCGCGTATTTTATCCTCCGGCCGCTCAAGGAAGTCCAGAAGGATATCCGTTTTTACAAGGATACCAAAAGGAGCAAAGATGTTATCGAGAGCCTCTCGAAAATACAGTCCCGCAATGAAATCGGGCAGCTGGCAGAGGATGTCATAGATCTGACCAGGGAAATGGACGATTATACCAGGCAAATTGCGGTGATTTCCGCAGAGGAGGAAAGAATCGGTACTGAGCTCGCACTGGCTGCACGCATCCAGGAGGCTATGCTTCCTATGACCTTCCCGCCCTTCCCGGACCGGGAGGAATTTGAAATCTATGCCAGCATGGATCCGGCCAAAGAGGTCGGCGGAGACTTCTACGACTTTTTCTTCATCGATGACGACCACCTGTGTCTGGTCATTGCGGATGTGTCCGGAAAAGGCGTTCCCGCCGCGATGTTCATGACGATCTCCAAGATTATTCTGGCAAACACAGCGATCCTGGGCAAGTCTCCCGCGGAAACCCTGGAAAACGCCAATACTGCCATCTGTCCCAATAACAGGGAGGAGATGTTTGTAACAGTATGGATGGGCATCCTTGAACTTTCCACAGGCATACTGACGGCATCCAACGCTGGCCACGAGTATCCTATCCTGAAAAAGCCGGACGGAAAGTTTGAATTGCTGAAAGACCGCCACGGCTTTGTCATTGGCGGCATGGAAGGTCTGAAATACCGCAGCTACGAACTCCGGATCGATCCCGGCTCAACGATCTTCCTCTATACGGACGGCCTGCCCGAGGCAACCGATGCCGAAAAATGCATGTTCGGCATTGACCGCATTCTGACAGTGCTGAATAAAAACCCCGACCAGAACCCGGAGCAGATCCTCCGCACCATGACAGCAGCTGTCAACGATTTCGTCAAGGACGCAGAACAGTTTGATGACCTGACTATGCTCTGCCTGAGCTACAAGGGTCCCTGCAGGGGCGATGGAAATACTGAAAATGATGTCAATAATGTGCAGGATGATGAAGCAACCGGATGATGCATAGCAGAGCTTTGTCATACGCCGCAAGGGCAGCAGGGGCAGTAAGAGGCAGCTGAGGCCTGTGACTGAGGCGAGTGCTCATTGAGTTACTTATTGGCGATCTGCCCATGCGGTCTGCTGAGGCGGTCTGCTGGCGTACAATCGGCGGTGCTTGAAGTGCGAGAGGGTGCGTGAGGTCTCCGTTCGGAATGAAACAAAAGGCTTGCAAAACAACTTAAATCGTGTATAATATCTATGTTCTGTGTTTGCAGAGCTTATTATACTATGTCTGCGTAGCTCAGTTGGATAGAGTGACCGCCTCCTAAGAAATCAGGGTGGTGAAACGCAGCAAGAAAAAGTTGTGTACTTGGAGTTCGATTCGAGTCAAAAAATCGACGCTGGTTGCGAAAGAGTTACTTTTAAAAAGAGTTTCACCCTCTTGCAACCGAATCGAAAAAAACATCTCAAAAGTCTCCGGCTGAATTAGCAATCAGCCGAGATCATAAATCATTTACCGGGCCTCAAAAAGGCAAAAAACCCAGTATTTATGCGGGTTTCCGGACATGTCTGCGTAGCTCAGTTGGATAGAGCGACCGCCTCCTAAGCGGTAGGTCGGGTGTTCGAGTCACCTCGCGGACGGCCAATTCAGGGTGGAATTGATTAGCAGGCTAATCTTTTCACCCTGTTTTTTTGCGGGTTCCAGTGCCCGCCGGGGACCAGCGGCGTTTGCTAATCGCTTAGCAGGCCTTCGCAAAACCTGCTAATAAAACGGTGATTTTTGCAAATCGCTCTGCCTGTAAGAAAGCTAATCGGCGGCGAAAAGGCCTTCAAAAGGATGGCTCCAAGTGTGGTTAAAGAAGTGGTCCTGCGGGAAGGACATCCTCCTGACACGCCTTTGGCTCCTCTCCTGCCGCCCTCTCCGGCCGGCCCCGCCCTGCGGCACAGCCTGTGGAACACAATGCCCTTATTCCAGGGCTCCTGATAGACAATATTTGATTATTAGCAAGGCCTCGCGCCGCCCTGCTAATCAGACGGAATGCCCGTTTGGATCAGAGAAAAATCAATCTGGTCTGAGCGGGCATTTTTTGTATCCCGGATCTGCTGCAGTCCCGCACGCAAAGAAAGATCTGTCGCTCGATCGCCCGCCTGCTCAGCCCCTGCGAAAGGAAGGTGTACTATGCCGGATCATTTAATGGAAATCGAACCCGATGAAAGAATCGTAGAGATCGCGCCTGAGCGGCTCCGGGATTTCAAAGACCAGCCCTTCAAGATCAGGAAAGATGCCCAGATGGACAACCTGATCGACAGCATCTCCAGGCACGGGATCCTCAATCCTCTGATCGTCCGCCCCCTCCCCGAGGGAGTATATGAGATCATCTCCGGACACCGGCGGAAATATGCAGCTGAGAAACTTGGCTACAGGAAGCTTCCCGTCATCATCCGGAACCTCAAAGAAGAAGACGCCATCATCAGCCTGGTGGATTCCAATGTCTACCGCGAAATGATCCCGATCAGTGAGAAGGCCCTGGCCTACAAAATGAAATACAACGCCATCAAGCGCAAAAGCGGCCGGCGAAAAGGGAGCCGGACCGGAGTCCATAACCGGACAAAGAAAACCGTAGACGTCATGGCCGGAGAAGTGGTCGAGAGCTCCAGACAGCTACAGCGCTACCTCAAGATCGCGGAACTGATCCCGGAGCTCCTGGAGATGCTGGATGAAGGCAGGCTCTCCTTCAATCCCGCCTACGAAGCCGCATTCCTCACCCCGGACCAGCAAAGGGATCTGGCAAAAGCAATCGATTTCACCCAGTCATCCCCTTCTGTCTCCCAGGCCCAGAGAATGAAGAAGATCAGCCAGGACCACGGCCTGACTCTGGAAGAGATCAAAAGCATCCTCTGTGAAGTGAAGAAGGGCGACATCACACGCGTCACCTTCAAAAACGAACAGTTGCGCCGCTTCTTTCCCAGAAACTACACCAACGACCAGATCAAGCAGGCGATCCTGGATCTCCTGCAGAACCGAACAAAACAACACTGAGCCTACTCTCACCTGAAAACATCAAATCAAAAAAACCACAGGAGGACAAGAAAATGGCAATCGTTATCGCCGTCGCAAACCAAAAAGGAGGCTGTTCCAAGACCTCTGTTACCGCAAATCTGGGCATCGGCCTGGCCATGTCAGGGAAAAAGGTCTGCCTGATTGATGCAGACCCGCAGGGAAGTCTTACAGTCAGCCTCGGATATCCGAATCCCGATAACATCAGCAGCACCCTGGCAACGATCATGATGGACATCATCAATGAAGTCGACTTTGCGCCTGCGGAAATCCTGCTTCACCATGAAGAAGGCATTGATCTGGTCCCGGCCAACATGGAACTCTCCGGCCTGGAAGTCTCCCTCTCCAACGTGATGAGCCGCGAGATGATCCTGAAGGAATATATCGACATGATCCGGGACTCCTTCGACTATATCCTCATCGACTGCATGCCCTCGCTCGGCGTGATGACCATCAACGCCTTGGTCGCCGCCGACAGAGTCCTGATCCCAGTTTTATGTGAAACCTTTTGTTATGCGCATGTTTTCCCATCGATCCATTTATCTCTTTATTGTTACAAGCAAGATTGTTCGCATAACATCTTATGAAGTATCCTCTTTTTACAAGGAGGATACTGAGATGAAGCACTACGTCAAAAACACCAATACGGTAATTCAAACACTTGGCATTTATGGCTATTCAGATCATTCGATTGACTTAAGCAGATATTGCTTTAGTCAGCTAAAGAGCTGGATGGAATCACAGGAAATAACCGATTTTGATACTCAAAAGGCAAGAGATTGGATATTCAGCGCAAATGTTTTAGCATCACACAGGCCCTTTTTTAGATCTACAATTCAAAGGCTTATAGATGTGTATGACACGGGGAACATCTTGCGTTCCCATATCGTTTTTTACAGCAGAATTCTCTCTGTACACTTTTCTGAACTCAGAGACAGATATTTGTTATCTATTAACGGGACCGTTCCTGAAAGGCAGTTCCGAAACATCAGCGATACCTGTAACCGGTTTCTCGGTTTTTTGCATGTAAGGGGATTCAAATCTGTTAATGAGATTTGCTACTCTACAATGCCGTTATATTACCAGGATTTGATGCAAGTAAATAAAACACCAAATGTCCAGGTAAATATCATTGAAGATTTCCTGTTTTTTCTTGCTGAACAGGGGCTTTGTTCTTATGGTCTTGGATGGTACATGTTCTACTATCGCTCGGGAAAAGAACCCTTTGGCGAAAAGTTCACCATGCAGGAAGCATATAAAATATCCACTGATTGCGCACAAAGCCTTGGAAGTGCTGAGGACGTTCGGAAAAACATCCCATTGCTTATAAAAGAACTTAAAAAATATCAGTATTCAAGACCGGTGTTGGACTCATCTGAATCAGCGTTAAAGCTTCTCTTCATCCTATTGGATATGTCAGGAGTCCCATATAGCATTGCTTTGGCAGACGCATGGATCGAAGCAGAAGGACGCAGGTTGTTTAAATCAAGCTTTGGCATGGCCCGGAGGGGGCTTGAGCTATTCGCAGGATTGATCAAAGACGGAAAGATCAATCCTTTTTCCTACAGGAAGCGTCATCCTTCGATGGTTAATCTTCTCCCCGAATGGTGTTTTATCGCAGTTGATGGTTTTATGAAGCAAAGGATTAAAGAAGGGAGAAAACCTAAAACCGTATCTGATGATGGCGCAGCATGCGCCAGATTTTGTAATTATCTTATTACGCAGGGCCACGATGATTTTGCGTCATTAACGCCAGCTGTTATTAAGGCATTCAACCTCCAGGATTGCCACAAAACTCCCCGCGGAAAAAATACATACAACGGTGTAATCAGAAGATTCCTTACGTTCCTATACAGAAACGAATTTACCGCACAGCCAAACCTTCATCTGGCAATTCAAGGGAATGCCGCTCCCAGAGAACGTATTGTTGACATACTGACGGAAAATGAACAACAACAGGTTCAGAGGCATAAAGAAGAGGGGAGATCACCTCTTGAATTGAGGGATGCTGCCATCATCGAACTGGGACTGAAAATGGGATTTCGTGGGATAGACATAGTTAATCTCAGATTTTCAGATATCGATTGGAAATCCCGTACAATACGTCTCATACAGAGCAAGACAAGCAAGGAGATATGGCTTCCTATGGATGTCAGTGTTGGAAACGCCATATACCGTTACATTAAAGAGGGGAGACCCTCCGTCGTAGAACTACCGTATGTTTTTTTAAAAACCCGAGCTCCTTATGGGCCGGTCAGCGTTACTGCATGTCAACGTTCCATTGAACGAGTACTACCTGAACGGGATATTCCCGGCTCTAAATTCCATGCCACTCGAAGGACATATGCGACAGGCCTTCTTAAAAAAGGTGTAAAGACATCCTTAATTGCAGACGCATTGGGCCATTCAGACATTGGCACAGTGCATAAATATCTCCTGCTGGATGAAACAAGGATGCGTATGTGCCCGCTTTCTCTTGAAGAAGTCGGCTTATCAGGGAGGATGGATGATGAGTAAACTAAACCATTCATACAAGAGTATTCTGAAAACACATATCGAAAATTTCATCGCAGAGAAACAGGGACAGGGATATGCCTATCACTCGCAGGCGTACCTGATGAAAAACTTCGACAGTTACTGGGCAGAACGCGGATATTCCTTCATAGGATTAACACCTGCATCCCTTGATGACTGGATTAAGAAACGGGATTCCGAAGAGGCAGGATATCTCCATAATCGCATAGCGGTAATCAGGGAATTCTCAAAATACCTTAACGGGATAGGGATCATAAGCTACATCCCGCCGAATGTTCTTCGCAGCCAGCCGCTTGTACATGTGCTTTGTGATGAAGAAATAACGGACCTGTTTGAAAAGATTGACAATTATATCCCTGGCAAAAAGAATGCCACCCATATTCGGATGGCCTCGGAATACCCTCTTCTTTTCAGGCTGATTTATTGCTGTGGACTCCGGCGGTCAGAAGCCTGCCTGCTGCCTTTTTCCCGGCTGGATCTCGAAAAAGGAATTATAACAATTATCAATGCAAAGGGAGACAAGGACCGGCTTGTTTATCTTACAGACGATATTTGTCAGCGGTTCAAGGCCTATCTGTCCATGATGTGCGAACAGTGCGGAGGCGAACCCGAGTGGGTTTTCCCCGGAAATGACATAGATAAACCCCTTGCACCTGCAACGGCAGGAAGGGTATTCAACGGTTTTTGGAGAAAGACCAGGTTCTATGGAACCACAGACATTGATCCGACCATACATTCACTGAGACATACATTTGTTGTAAAAAGGATAAATCTTTGGATGAGAGAAGGGATTGATATGAACGTTATGCTCCCGTATCTGAGCAAGTACCTCGGACACAAGAGTATGGATGAGACGTATTACTACTATCATTATGTACATGAAGCCGCCCAGATTATCCGGAACAAAGATACTGTGGCTGGCAAAGCAATTCCGAAAGCGAGGCGTCGATAGATATGAAACGAATAAAGAATATATATGTTAAAGGGCAGCCGCCTTGTCTGGATGACAGTCTGTTTTTTTCAAAGACTACAGATTTTTTTCAAACGTTCATCCCAAAGCAGAGCAATGGGAGCGAAAACACTATCAAATCATATAAAACCGGTCTGTCTATGTTCAGAGAGTATGTCCGGGACCAAAAAGGAATATCTATTAGGAAATTTAAGTTCTCTGATTGCACCTATGACCTCTTTCTTGACTATCGTAACTGGCTGCATGATTCTAAAGGATATATGGAAAGCACCACGAACAATCGTCTTGCCGCTATCAGATCGTATATGAATTATGTTTCAGCAAGGGATATTTCTCTGCAGCAGATTGCTTTCTGTGTATCAGAGGTGCCGGCATATCGTGTGCCAAAAAAAATCGGCCCGGTTATTGATCAGTTAGAAACCCTGACTGCGTTATTAAGTGCCCCGCCGAATACACGGACAGGACTTCGGGATAAAACTATTCTTTCTGTACTTTTTGATACAGCCATCAGGGTTGACGAATTGGTGAGACTGGATTTCTCAGATGTAAACCTGTATGTCTTTGATCCATATATACATGTACATGGAAAAGGAAATAAAGAGCGTAAGGTATATTTCAGCGAAAACACTCTCGATCTAATAAAACAGTACATCAAGGAATTCCATTATGAAAAAAACAGAAATGACCCGTTTTTTTATTCTAAAATCCGTGGCGAACGAGGTTATATGTCGAGACGGAATATAGAAAGAATTGTAAAAAAGTATGCCGATCAGATTCGTCCGCAATATCCTGATCTTCCCAGCTCTGTCTATCCGCATCTTCTGCGTCGAACACGTGCAACAGGTTTATACCAGGATGGAGTGGAAATCGAAGCGATTTCCACTTTCCTGGGACATTCATTACTTCAAACTACAAAAGACCACTACGTCCGCCCTTCCATTGATCAATTACGGAACGCAATAGAAAAAAAGGACGACGACAAGGAAATAGAGGAACCGCTTTGGCTTGATGATGAAGAGCTTGCAAAACTCTGTGGGTTAAGATAAACGTTATGTGTATCGTTTTTCGGGTTAAGGCAGATAAACATACCTGGTCCTGAAGAATGGTGCGCATAACAAAAGGTTTCACATAAGACGGGTTATGCGAATATTCGCATAACCTGTGCCTGCCGCATACCTTCCAGTCGTCGGCCTGCAGATGCTGATCAAGACAATCTCTGTCGTGAAAAAGAGGCTGAACAAGGGCCTTGAGATCCAGGGGATCCTGATCTCCATGGTGGATTACAGAACCAACTACGCGAAAGATATCACAGCCATGATCCGCGAGAACTACGGAAGCAGCATCGGCGTCATGGACACCTACATCCCCTCTTCCGTCAAAGTCGCAGAAGCCAGCGCGGAGGGAATCAGCATCTACCGATACGCCCCCAGGTGCAAAGCAGCAGAAAGCTTCATGAAACTGACAAAGGAGGTCCTTGAATCATGAAAGTAAGACCCGGACAAAAGATCAGACTGGCCAGCGTGGACGAACTGCTCGGCGTCAGCAACGAAGAATCCGCCATGGATCTGGAGATCGAAAAGATCCGCTCCTTCCGGAATCACCCCTTCAAAGTAGTCGATGATGAAAAGATGCAGGACCTCGTGGAGAGCATCCGGGCCAACGGCATCCTCTCCCCCGTCCTGGTTCGCCCGATCGGCAACGACATTTACGAGATGGTCTCCGGCCACCGCCGAATGCACGCCGCCTCCCTCCTGGGTATGGAATCCATCCCCGCCATCATCCGTGAAATGACCGATGACGAAGCCATCGTGAAAATGGTGGATGCCAACATCCAGCGAGAGGAGCTGCTGCCCAGTGAGAAGGCGTTTGCCTATAAGATGAAGATGGATGCGATGCGAAGGCAAGGTTCCAGAACAGAACTTCATGGAAATTCAACTTCCACCCAAATCGGGTGGAAGTCAGAGACAGCTGAGCTAATAGGAAAGGAAGTGGGGGAAAGCAAAAATCAGATACGCCGCTACATCCGCCTCACAGAACTGATTCCTCCCCTCCTCGACTACGTAGATCAAAAACGTCTCCAATTCACTGTAGCCGTCGAGATATCCTACATCGATCCCGAGATCCAGAAGTGGCTTCTGGAGTACATCAAGGATAACGGCACTGTGAAGCTGAATCAGATTTCCCTGCTCCGTGATCAACTGCAGACAGGCGCTATGACACAGGCTAGGATGATTTCTCTCCTGAATGACAGCCAGCCCGGAAAAGCACCTTCTTCCAAGCTGACATTCACGGAAAAGAAGTTGCGTGAATACTTTCCGGCCAACTATACAATTCCACAGATGCGGAGTACGATTGAAGCTCTTCTGTCCGACTGGAAACAGAATCAGGAGGAGGTCTTTGACGAACTCAACAAGGAGGTGTGACTAGGCATGGATTTCAATTACTATTATGGCAATCAGGCAGACCTGTTCAACTTCATACGTATCCCTAAAGTCATGCTGACTGACGCTGTCTTTTCAGATCTCTCCCTGCAGGCAAAGGTGCTGTATTCCGTACTTCTGGACCGCATGACGCTTTCCCGCAAGAACGGTTGGTTTGATGAAGAAAACAGAGTATTTATCATCTATCAGATCGGAGAGATCCAGGAGGATCTCGGATTTACGAAGCGGAAAGCCATGGATCTGCTGACAGAACTGGAGAAATTTGGACTTCTGGAGAAAAAGCGCCGGGGGCACGGCCTTCCCAATATCCTGTATGTGAAGAGCTTCATGAGCGGTCTGAGCCCCGGAAACGATTTGACAGGAGCTTCCGGACAGCCTGAAAAGACTTCCAGAAGTACACAAATCTGCACTTCTGCCCTTAAAAGCACCGATTCCAGAAGTGCAGATTCTGCACCTTTAAGAAGTGCTGGTTTCCGCACCTTAGAGGTGCAGAAATCTGAACCTCTTAAGAGTAAGACTGATAATAGCCAGACTGAGAAGAATCATATCGAATCGAATCATATCTGGCTTCCCGCTCAAGAATCACCATCCGACAACACAGCAGGCGGTGATGCGATGCGATATGATGTGAATTTCTCCTCCACTATCGGTCTTGCAGAGGAATACAGACAGCTGATCCACGACAACATCGAGTATGACGCCCTTCTCAGAGCACATCCCTTGGATCAGGATCTCATCGACGGCATTGAGGATCTGATTCTGGAAACTGTGCTGTGCCGCACAGATCACATCCTCATAGCGAGCAACAGTTACCCCTCGGAGGTGGTAAAGGGCAAGTTCCTGAAGCTGGGCTACTGGCATATCGAGTATGTGATCAGCTGTCTGCGTGAGAATACAACAAAGATCAGAAACATCAAGAAGTACCTGCTTGCAGCGCTGTTTAATGCGCCCGCCACGATCAACAGCTACTATACGGCGGAGGCCAATTACGATACGCGGGAAATTCGGGCAGCGCGATAACAAATCAGCCTACTAATGAATCCAGTCCCATTCTCGCACAAGTTGGCTCTGGTCGTCTTAAGATATGAAACCAGCGTCTTCTGACTGGATAATACCTCGAAAATCCTGCTTCCCATCGTCCATGCGCGAAAGAAAGAGGTGTACTATGAAAATCCTTCGGACAATGTTAAATATGATCCTCTGGCCGCTCAGGCTGCTCATCAAGGCAGTACTGCTCCTGGTTATTATCGCTCTCACTTTGATCCAGTATACCTGCATGCTTGCAGTCAGCTTTGCCACCGCACTCTTCACTCTGTTCGGAGGTATCCTTATCATCTGCGGTTTCCTGATCTTCCTGATGGGACTGTACCCGGTGGCAGAGATGTGGAAAATGGTCATTGCCGGAACAGTTATGTGCCTGATTCCTATGGTTGGCGAGTGGCTAACAATACAGCTTACATACCTGACGCTCCTTGCAAAACGATGGATGCTCACCTGAACAATCTTAAGAGCATACTCTTCCGGAAACCCAAAGTAGTAAATTCACTATTGCTCTTCTGCGGGGACAAGACATTAAAGATCTGGGTAGAAGTCCTGACGTGATTGAAATCAAGAAGCCATTAAGAATTATAACCTTTATGTGACAGCAACAGCAGTTCGGACTGAAGAGTTCCAGACTGCTGTTGCTTTTGTTCTTCATAAACCTAATTCATCTAGAAAAATATCTTGAACTTTACAATCTCTCTGGTTATGAGTGTCACCATCAGTTCGGTTCAATTATCTGCCATTACAAGTTCCTTTTACCATATAGTCTGTTATAGTCTGTTATTTCCATTGTCCGTTTTTAAGGACACCTCAGATGAAATAATACAGATAACAAAGAACGAAAGCAAAGATTTCTCTTTCAGGCGGAGTGATCTGAGAATTGATCAAATAGTGCATACATAATATATAAATTGCTTCTATGGGCTCTGCATTTCCACCAGTTTGGTGGGAATACAGGGTCCATAGAATTGATATAATCAAAAAGACAATACCATACCAGTCACTGTCGAGGCCTCTCCTAACCATCTTTCCATCTATTGTGAGAGGGATTCATTAGTGGTAAAATACTACAGAAAGGGAAATAACGGGTATAGATTAGAGCCCGTATATTTATTAAACTTATTTTTCCCTTGTAGCAATTCCATTTCATAATCCTTAATTTACAACCTACCACAGGGAGATTTTTATGCCAAAGCAAATACACATTCGCCTGGATGATGCGGTTTTCGATGCGCTTTCCATGTACACAGATAAACATCATATTTCGGTTCAGGACTCTGTCTGTAATGCCGTCATGCAGTTTCTTACAAGAGAGATGCGAGAAGATGTGCCGGCGACAGCTGGATTTACTTTTATTGACTTGTTTGCCGGTATAGGCGGTATGCGGATAGCATATGAGCAGGCTGGGGGACACTGTGTTTATTCCAATGAATGGAATAAATACAGTCAACAGACTTATTTTGCTAATTTTGGTGAACAACCGGATGGCGATATCACAAAGGTCGATGCAGAAGAAATCCCAGACCATGATGTCCTTGTTGCAGGATTTCCATGCCAGCCATTTTCAATCGCAGGTGTGTCAAAAAAGCAGAGTCTGGGACGTGCGACAGGCTTCGAGGATAAAACTCAGGGAACGCTCTTTTTTGATGTGTGTCGAATCCTGAAAGCCAAAAGGCCCAAGGCTTTTATGCTGGAAAATGTCAAAAATCTCAAAAGCCATGACCGTGGAAGAACATTTAAAGTAATAACAGAATCACTTGATGAGCTGAATTACGAAGTATTCCATGCGATTCTTGACGGACAGGGATTTGTTCCGCAGCACAGAGAGCGTATTTTAATTATTGGTTTTGACCGAAACAGATATGGACAGGATGTGAAGTTCTCCTTTGATATTACACCAACAGACCCTAAGCCGGTAATGCGTGATATACTGGAAAAAGATGTAGATGAAAGATACACTTTGTCCGATAAGCTGTGGTCATACCTGCAGAATTATGCAGCCAAACATAAGGCTGCCGGAAATGGATTCGGTTATGGAATCGCCGATCCTAATGGCATTTCAAGAACACTATCTGCAAGGTATTATAAGGACGGATCTGAAATATTGATTGCTCAGGAAGGAAAAAATCCGAGGAGACTTACCCCCCGGGAATGTGCTCGTCTGCAGGGATTCCCGGATGATTTTAAAATTCCTGTTTCCGATACACAGGCATACAGGCAGTTTGGAAATTCTGTTGTTGTCCCATTAATGGCAAATGTAGCACATCTCGTGGTTTATAAGATGCAGGAACTGGATGCCAAGAATATCTCTGTCCCCGAAAATGGCGATACTGAGGTAATGCAGTAGTGCTTGTGTTTTATGTATCCGCCGAAAAGCTCAATACATTGATATGACATATTCAGCTGATGTGTATAATTATTTAACAGACAACACTGTTTCATGGCAGGAAAACACTTTGGAGGACAGAAAATGGAGGCGGGGTATCTGAGGGATTATTTTTCGGCAGTTGCAGTGAAGAGACTATCGGCGGTCGAAGCTGATTTGGCTGTGAGTAACCAACACGAATATAATGGTGTCTCAGCATTAAAAAAAATGTTCGGAACTAGGCAGGAAAAGCTTGTACTTCCAACCCAGTTTCTGTATATGGCAGATGAAGATGATCCGATAGAGGCAAAAGGTGAACTGACATGGTACGATGCCAGATTCAGACATGCGACCAGAACAGAATGGAGGTTATATTATCCCACAAATGAAGTCACCACCAGCGCTTCAGCAGGAGATGCTCTGTTTATATGCCAGAAAAAGGATGGCAGTGTCCTTGAAATCATCGCCAGAAAAGAAACTAATATCGAGAATCAGCTATTTTGGCTTTTTGATGTGAGGCCTGGAGAAGATTCCGGAAAGTTTGTCGCAAAAACAGAAATCAAAGAACAACCTTCTGACCGCGTCAGATTTACAGCCAGGATGTTGTTATTACAGATTGGGATTGAAGTCGTCAGTGATACAGAAGATGATTACACTGAGATTCTTGTCGACAGATTTGGAAACTCCTTTCCAACGACGAAGGAGTTTTCTGCATTTGCAAGGTCTACAGTCGAAGTTGATCCCATCAGGAATCCTGATGATGCTCTTCTGAGATGGTATGAGCGTGAAGAAAAAATGTTTATGTGCATGGAACGTCATTTGATTCAGGAACGTCTCCGTGAAGGATTTACTGATCAGGATGCAGTAGACGTGGATGCGTTTATTCGCTTCTCGTTATCTGTGAATAACCGTCGAAAGTCACGTGCCGGATTCTCTCTCGAAAACCATCTGGAAGCCCTTTTTACAGTTCAGAACATTCGCTATTCACACACCCCAATTACGGAGAATAGGTCAAAGCCTGATTTCCTGTTTCCTTCGATTGAGAGATATAAAGATATGTCTTATCCTTCGACAAATCTGACAATGCTGGGAGCCAAAACTACTGCAAAAGATCGCTGGCGGCAAGTGCTTGAAGAAGCAGATCGTATTGAAAGAAAACACTTGATAACTCTTGAGGGTGCAATCAGTGAATATCAGACTAATGAAATGATCAGCAGAAATCTTCAGCTTGTTATACCAAAGGAAATTCAGGAAACTTATTCAGAACGACAGAAAAAATGGTTGTATTCCGTATCTGATTTCCTTCAGGAAGTGCGAGAACGACAGGCATTTGATGATTCCTGGAAAGCGTGAATATAATAATTATGGCCGATATTAAAACGAGGGAAGAAAGAAGCAGAAATATGTCTGCTATTCATTCCAAAGATACAGGACCCGAAGTTTATTTCAGAAAACTACTTTTTGCAAAAGGTATCCGATACAGAAAAAATGTCTCTTATGTACCTGGGCATCCGGATCTGTATTTAAAAAAATATAACACTGCGATATTCGTGAACGGGTGCTTCTGGCATCGACATTCGGGATGCAAGTATGCATATATGCCCAAGAGCAGACTGGATTTTTGGGAAAATAAATTCGAAAAAAACAGAATACGAGATGACAACGTGCGTGAAGCACTGGCTAATGCAGGAATCAGGCAGCTTGTCATCTGGGAGTGCACGATAAAAAAAATGAAGAAAAATCTCAATCTGAGAGATGAAACTGTAGAGGCTGTAGTAAAATTTCTAAACAATGATGCTTCCTATATAGAATTTTAGCAGGAAAATATTACTGGGGGAAAACAATGGAAGAAAATATTAAAGTAATGAAACAATTATTAAGTGAAGGTGGAAAAGAGCCAAACCAGGATAAAAAAAAGTTATATTATAGGGCGATTTATCAGATGCTCACTGAAGAGGGATTCACTGAGAGTGTTCAGGATTATATGAGTAAGGGATTCAGGTTCGTAAAAATGGGACCATTTAAGGCATATTTCGTGCGGCAAGATGATCCTGATAAAGAAAAGCTTCTCAATGAGTTATTTATAAGTAATTTTTTGCGGAAAGATAATGCCAGAGCATTTAACAGTCTTGTCAATCTTCTTGCACTATTTATAAGCGGTAAAGTTGACTACCGATACTGTAAGATGGTGATGAAAGAACTGCCCAATTACTACTATAACAAAGAGGGAAAGGTACTTGGAACTGCCAATGGGGCAATGATGAACAACTTTTATTCAGAACTGACGGTTATCCCAGCTAATTTCGTTTTTGAGAAGTTGTTTGACAATGAAAGGGACAGATCTCTGTTTGAGACATTGCTGACTGAATCCATTGCTTATGCGTCATCTGTCAGAAAACCAACAACACAGCAGAAAAATGCTGTTGAAATGGTCAGGGAATGGATTTCCGAACCAAAGTCTCTTGCACAAAAAGGGAAAATGGAAATTCAGCTGAAATCCGCTGAAAGCAATCCATACAACACTATTACATTAGAATCAGAAAAATCATCTCATGCAAATCCGGTTACAACCGTCATCTCATCGAGTCAGGAGAAACCTGTTATAAAAGATGAAGCCGCTTCTGACACTGAAAGATCAGACAAAGAGGGGCGACGCAATAATACCAGTGACGCTCAGTCAGAAGAGAATGCTTTTAATGTCAAACATATTGCATCTGTACTTGAGCAGCTTATTAACAGGATTGACCGACTGGATACGGCTTTTGAGAAATCAAATGGCAATACGTCCTCACTAATAAGATCGCAACAGGCATACATAGACGATCTGAAGAGTTCTGTTCTAATGGAAAAAGAAAACAGCGGACATATCAGACATCGTAATCTTGAACTTTCAGAAGAGGTCAGGAATCTTCAGAAAGAGGTTGAAGTGCTCCGAAAGCAACTTGTTGAAAAAGAAGAAGAAGCAAGAAGTCTGAACGCATTGCTGGAAGTTTCTTCGAAAGAAGGAGACCGGAAATTCCGGGGAGAAATCCTGAAACTAACCGAAAAACTTCGATTTGAATATCAGGACTATATATCAGCTAAAAGCATTCCAATGAGTGTGGAACTTGGTGAGAATATGAGGGGACAGTTGGGAGATGTTTTTGCCATTCTGAAGAAATCCGGATTAGAAATAGACAGTTAGATTTTATAGTGAAGCCCAGGTCAGACAGGTTGGAGATTATCAAAAATGTATAGAGAACGGAACCGATACTCAGAGTTTATAGAAAAAGACAGAATGCTGAATATGTCAGCAGAGTCTTCAACATCAGATCACAGGACAGACCTGACATATCATTTTGGTATAGATTTTGGAACAACAAACAGCGCTACTGTAGCCTATATAAAAGGAACAGCAGGTATCGAGGCCAGGGAAGTCACATTCGGCGACGCAATGGGTAGACCTGTCCCTTCCGTAGTGGCAATTGATAAAAAAAGCGGACAAGTGTATACCGGGAGAGATGCCTGGGATAAAAAGCTGGAACTCAGTGAATCCTGTGAATATATTTCATCTATAAAAACGATTATTGAAAAAGACGAAGTATTTCATATTGCCGGAAAAGAATGGACTACCACTGATATCGCAAGCAGAGTATTCCTTGGTCTGCGGGAGAAGGCCATGGAGCAGCACAATGTAATACTGTCTGAGGCTACGGTCGCTATTCCGGTCGGACTGGCCCCTGAAAAACGAAGGAAAATCAGGGAAGCGGCAGGAAAAGCGGGAATTAAGATTACTTCTTTTGTCAGTGAGCCGACTGCTGCATTTTATGCCAATTATGATGAATTGAGAGGCGCTTCCAATATTGCAGTCTTTGACTGGGGGGGCGGAACTCTTGATGTCTGTATAATTGCTAATGCAAATGGAAAGATATCTGAAATGGCAACTGCCGGAATGAATGTTGCAGGCGATGCTATAGACAGAAAAATTGCTGAACGGTTACACGCAAAAATCGCCCGAAAAAAAGGGAAGAACATTTCTTATCAGGACATGCCTGCCACTGCAAAGGATATGCTTCGGGTGCGCTCTGAAAGGGCGAAATGCATGCTCAGTGAAGATGACACAGCTACTGTTCAGATTAACGATTATGGTGAATATGGGGTGTGCCGTGAAACTATAGATTATGACTGGTTTGTCGATATTATTGAACCTGAAGTCAGCAGTGCAATAGACTGCCTCCATGAAGCGATAAGACAGTCAGGGCTTGGTATTGCCAATATTGACAGTGTCCTTATGGTTGGCGGAAGCAGTAATCTTCGGCCTCTGATTGAAAGAATGGAGGAAATTTTTGGCGACAAACTTTTCTTTCCTGATGAAACTGCGTGGAATGTCGCTAAAGGTGCAGCAAAACTGAATATGTTACCGGGAGGTTATTATTCTAACCAGTCAGTAGGGATTGAACTCAGCGACGGGTCCTTCTTTCCTGTTCTTTCAAAAGATAAGCCCGTTGCAGGATATAAAGCGGAGTTCAATTTCAGTGTGGTTGATGACAGCAGGCAGGCAAGATTTCTGTTCGGAGGTTCTGAGGATATTGTGAAATCCGATGAAAGGTTCTGCTCTGTCCCTGCTCATGGATTTTTACAGGAATCCATGCATATGACAGTTACTATAGATAAGGATATGGTCTTCAGAGCTTTCATCAGGAGCCGGATGCATCCTGAGGAGTTCCAGAGAATGTGGGAATATCCAAGACTCAAATGTTATTACAGGCTTCCGGAGAGCTACTGAAATGGCAAATAATAGTAATGTTAAGTATAGCAGCAACATCGAACCTGCCGATGTTGTTTTATCAGAGGACAAAAAATTCCTTTCAAAGATCAGAGACTATTTTGCTTTGAAAAAGCTTGAAGCACGAACAGGTGGCAGGTACAAGTTTTCGCGGATACAACAGGATGAGCTTGAATATGGCATGAAGTGTTCTCTTTCCCCGAAAGATGAATACTGTTGGGGCATAAAACGTGATGAATCCGGGAAGGAAAAGGTTACATGTACATGTCTGCAGACATCATGCGGTAATTTCCACAGATGCCGCCCTGACTTTGATGAAAAAGAGTTGTATGTTCTTGCTGAAAATCAGGCAGAGACAGAAAGGATCCGGGATTCTTTACTGGGGACTGTGATCGTTCTCAATCCTGTTCCTGATGAGAAATCTTCAGAGTCTAAAACTCAGATGAACACACTGACAGGTTCTTCTGTCGTAACAGAGAAAGAGCCCGGTCTGAATAAAGGAAAAAAGGATAATTCGGAAGAAACTGTCACAGGCAGGCCTGAAGAAACGATTGAAAATGCCACTGATCATTTGAATGGAAGTTCAACACACGCATTAGAACCCGGGAGCGGGATTGACGATACAAAGCCAGAAATATCTTATGCTACAGATACAACATCCCGGCATCGTGAAACAGATGATATTTCGAAAAAAGAAAAAAAACCTGTTGACCAGGAACCCGTCAGAGGGTTTGGGTCTTTTGAAAGTTCAGATCAGGAAACCATAATACGTTCTGCTCCCGAAGCGAGAACTGTTGTAAACGCAGGGCCTGGGACAGGTAAGACATTTACGCTTATTGAAAAAATCATCTACATGATAAACGACCTTGATATTGAACCGGAAAGAATTCTGATTCTGTGTTTCTCAAGGGCTGCAGTAGAAGTGATAAAAGAAAGGATGGAACAGGCTGTCGAGGATGACAGAGTTGGCCATATATGGCAAAGGATAGATATCAGAACCTTCGATTCATATATAACCTATATGATAGCTCTTATAGCAGATGTTAATCCTTCGCTTCTCCCCCCCGGATACAGACTTGAAAAACAAAATTATGATGAGCGTATCCTTACAGGAATAAATCTTATCTCTGAAAACCCGACTCTTCTCGACTATGACCATGTTATCGTGGACGAGGTACAGGATCTTGTGGGGAGCAGAGCAAAGCTGGTACTGACAATTCTTCAGTCAGTTCCCGAACAATGCGGTTTTACAATTCTCGGAGATGCATGTCAGGCTCTTTATGATTACCTTTCCGACAGTGATAGTGGTCAGATGTCATCTGCCGAATTCTATAATGAAGTTTTTTCAAAGTACCGGAACGCGCATTATCTTGCACTTGAAAAGAACTTCAGACAAGGAGATGAATACGAGAAATTTACACGGCCATACAGAACTGCCATTCTGAGTGGAGATGCACTGAGCAGAACAGACGCTGCAAAGGTCCTTGCCGCAGGTATTTCTGATTCGTCAGTCAACATCAGAAATATGACAGAAGAAGAGGCAAAATCACTGATTGCCAGGGGATCATTGGGGATTCTGACAAGGAATAATGGACAGGCACTACAGATTTCAACATGGCTCAGGAATAACGATATTCCTCACAGGCTACAACACTCGCTTACGAGAAGATTATATGGTGCGTGGATTGCGGCAGTGCTCATGGACTATGATTATGCAGAGATAAACGAAACAGAATTTGAAAAAGCTTTCTGTAATATTTATTCTGACATGGACGCTTATCCTTACTGGGATGCTCTTATCAGTACACAGAGAGACCAGAATCAGACCTGGTATGATGTTGAGGACATCCTGAAGGGAGTATTGTACAGTCCAAAGGATCCCCTGCTGTTCCAAAATGTCGAAGAAGAACCGACGTCAATCACCGTCAGTAATATCCACAGAGCAAAAGGCCGGGAGTTTGACAGTGTCCTGGTACTTGATGATGTTCTGCAACAAATGCAGGATCCTGAAAAGGATGATATTAATGAACACAAAGTCTGCTATGTGGCTGTAACCAGGCCCAGAAAGACGATCAACCGGTTCAGTCTTTCTGGAAAGAACAACTTTTTTTATACTCTCCCGAATGATGAGGGAAGATGCTTTAAATCAAATAAGAGACCTGGGAAAAAGACGGGATATCTTTCCCATATCGAAATCGGAAAAAGCAGAGATTTACTTGAATCTTCTTTTGCTGCCAGTACTGAAAGACAGGAGTATATCAGAAATAACATTCGCCCAGACATGGGGATTCTACTGAAAAAGATGCCTGAAAATGAAATCATGAACGGCACCATGTCTTATTCCATTCATCTTGATGATAACCCTTCCGTTATACTCGGCTATACGAGTCAGGGTTTCAGATGGGGGATTGCTAATGCATGGCAGAGAATTTTTAATAATAAAGCCTCAATTGCTTTCAGTTACTATCCTGATATTTTCACAGACGTCTATGTAGAGAGGCTTACATCCTGTATTTCCGTTAATAATGGCGACTGCCCTGGGGCTAAGATCTTCGGAAGTATGTCCATATGGACCGGGATTTCTCTTACAGGACTGGCACACAGAGCAAACAATACACTGGGATGATAAATGACAGGAGTCGGATATGGCTGATTTTTCTGAATTCTACAAAGCAAGAGATATTATAACCGAAATACTGGAAAAGGACCTTATAGGTCCGGTATATGAAGATGAGGTACTGTCTGAAATACCTGTTTCATATTATGTTATGGGTAAGCTGTATCCGCCAAAAAATGAGACTGAAGCTGAGGATATGGCACGAAATCCCTTCCTTGAGACCGGAACTGAAAGTTACGATGCTTCAATCTCTTTGACAAATCAGTTAAACCCGTCTTCAATGGGAATCACATGTACCCTCATCCCCGGGACCAGAGAAATCCTTGTGTCAGGAGAATATTCATTTTATTCACCAATGCCGACGGCAGAAGCGGATTCTGATATCCTTGACAGAGCAGGAAGGCAGGGAAATCAGCAGGATGGTGGCCTTCTATGGATCAGAGAAAAGACAGAATTTTCAGAACATATCCTTTTTGACGATAAAAATCCCCAAAAGGTTTCTGTCGGGCATGGCATGGAAATCCATATATATACTCATGCTGTTTATTCCAGCGGAGAACGGGTAATAACTGTTGTTCTTGTCAATAAAAATAATTCATCGCCCGATCTTACAGCTACATCTCTGAATACAGCCTTTCAGCCACGTGTAAGAATCTCCTCTTGCGGCAAAGAATCCATTTTTACTGAAGCCACCAGAGAAGTCCGAATGAGCGAAGATCCAGAGATTCTGGAGCTTGAAATGTTGTATTCTGATGTCATCTGTTATGCACAGGGACATGGATGCGCTGTATCCTGGGATCTGGATAATGATACCCCTTTGTGGGTTCAGACTGAATTTCTCCCTCAACATGAGCTGCTTCAGATGAAAGCAGCTTCTCATGGTGACCCGGAGATATTCTCCATGGATTATCTGGCAACAGCCGACCCCCGAAATGTCCTTGACGGTCTTTCCAGACTAACCGATGAATATGGAAAATGGATTGAAGACATAAGGGAAGTATCCAGGGCTTTTCCTGATTACAGGCTCAGGACGGCAGACGAAAATATAGGAAAGTGCCTTGACGCTCAGAAGCGGATAAGGACTACTATCAGACTGCTTCGGGAGAGTATTTCCGGAGACGGACTGGCCTACAGGGCATTTCAGTATGCCAATGAAGCCATGCTTCTTCAGCGTGAAAGAACGATGTTGAAGGAGGGGAGACATTTTGATAAAACGACTGTTACCTGGTATCCATTCCAGATTGCCTTTATTCTTCATGAAATTGGCGGTATGATCGACCCGTCGTTGCCTGAACGGAATACCGTTGATTTGTTGTGGTTCCCGACAGGTGGAGGAAAAACAGAAGCCTATCTTGGTATAACCGCTTTTACAATTTTTCTGAGGAGACTGCGCGATCCAAATGCTGACGGAGTGACTGTTATGATGCGATATACGCTCAGATTGCTCACCCTGCAGCAGTTTGAACGTGCCAGCATGCTGATCTTTGCCTGTGAACTGCTCCGAAGGAAATACAGACTTGGAGGTACGGAAATCTCCATAGGTCTGTGGGTTGGAAGCAAACTTACCCCGAACAGTATCGAAGAAGCAAGGACAGGTGTCAGGAAGAAGCAGGGAGGCGCTGATATAAGCGGAGATAAATCCGATCCATGCCAGATAAAGAAGTGTCCATGGTGTGGAGGAGCAATTCTTCCCAGAGATTATTCAGTGGATGTAAAACGTGAGCGGATGTACATCAAATGCTCTAACCCGTCCTGTGATATCCATTCTCTGCCTGAGGGGATGCCTCTTCACATCATTGACGGAGCTATTTACAGGCACCTTCCGACATTTATTGTCGCAACAGTTGATAAATTCGCCCGGATACCTCTCGATGATAAACCGGCAAGTCTGTTTGGAATCACATCCGGAAAAAAGCCGCCTGAACTGATCATCCAGGACGAGTTGCATCTGATTTCCGGCCCTCTTGGAACTATGACAGGAATCTATGAAGCAGCTATCACCAGACTGTGCCAGTCTGACGGTATTAATGCCAAGATTATTGCCTCAACAGCCACTATCAGGAATGCTGCCAGTCAGATAAAAGCTCTTTACGGAAGGAAACACACACAGTTTCCGCCACAGGGAATCACCGCAAAGAATTCATTTTTTGCTGAACAGTCATCTCCTGAGGATAGACCTGCAAGAAGATATCTTGGGCTAATGGGAATCGGTGCAACAGCAACAACAACACTGATCAGAGTTAATGCTGCAATCCTCTTTGCCTCCAGATATATTGAACTTGAAAAGAACGGGTTTTCAGAAAAGGTAATCGATAATTTCTGGACGATTACCGGATATTTCAATTCACTCCGTGAACTCGGGGGGGCTGCAACTCAGATCCTCGATGACGTCCAGAGCAGGTTCGGTTATCTGGCAAAGTCAAAGTTTGCTCACTTATATCCGGGTACAGACCCAGCCGCCGCTTATGATCAGGTAGAAGAACTGACAAGCCGTATGGATAACAATAAGATCACTGATGTTATCCAGGTCAGGCTTAATAATGCATATACACGGGACAATCATATCGGTGTCTATGATTTCCTGCTTGCATCAAACATGATCTCCGTAGGCGTTGATGTCAGCCGGTTGGGAGTTATGGTAGTAGCCGGACAGCCCAAGGCCAATGCGGAATATATACAGGCAACCAGTCGTGTTGGTCGGAGCAATCCAGGGCTTGTAGTAACTGTGTACAATGCCTCAAAATCGCGGGACAGGTCGCACTACGAACAGTTTCAGAAATATCATTCAGCTTTATACAGATATGTGGAAGCGACAAGCCTTACACCTTTCTCTGACAGGGCGAGAGACAGGGGACTTCACGCTCTGTATGTTTCATTATGCAGATATCTCGTAAGTAGCCTCCGGGGAAATGCGGATGCAATCAATTATAATCCTGAGGATCCTGAAGTCAGGAAAGTTGAAGAGTATATCAGGGATTATATTCGTGTTGTAGATGCCGATGAGCTGACAGCGGCGGAAGACGAACTTAGAGATATTAAAATGGAATGGGACATCGAAGCCGCAGGTTCACTTGAATATAAAAGCTATGGTGGGAACAGAGATCTGTTGAAGAGTGATGATGCAGACAGCAGATTCCGCACAATGAACAGTATGAGGAATGTCGACAGAGAGTGCGGAATATATCTTATGAGGAGGTAATCATGCCTATTGATGCCGGTGCACAGCACATGAAAAAGAGATCCGTTGTAGGAAAAATACGAAGAGCACAGCTGATAACATCCTATGGCCCAGGGTCAATAGCAGATCTTCCTGACCATTCTGTGATAATGGCATCTCCTCAGTACTGGAAAACAGAGGGATGCGAACTGCGTGAAAGGCATCTAGAAGATCTTTTGAAGGTCTCCTGCTTTTACAGCCCTTATTGCTACACATCTGAGTGGAATGATGAAGTGCACCCGGATATTCCCGCTTTCAGATTTCCCTACATGCATTTCTGCCCAAATTGCCACCGTCTGGAACCTTTCTGGAATTTTGGAAAAGACGCGGAAAAAGGAGTTACCTGTGGAAACAGAGGGTGCAAAAAGAAAATTGTTCCTTCCAGATTCGTAGCCGCATGTATAAATGGGCATATAGAGGACTTCCCTTACCAGTGGTGGGTTCACAGAGGTGATTTCTCAAAATGTCCCTATAACAGAAAAGAAGATCGCCTTGAAATACTGTTTTCAGATGAGACAGGTGGCCTGGACAGCATTATCATTCACTGTAAAAGCTGTGGTGCCAGGAGAAGCATGGCAGGATGCATGAATAAAGATTCTCTCAGGGGATATTCATGCGTTGGAAAACGGCCTTGGATAGGAATGAAAAAGGAGTACTGGGACAAAAATGAATGCCGAGCTGTAATGAGGACATTGCAGAGAGGAGCTTCAAATGTTTACTTCCCTGAAACTGAAAGTGCCCTTACGATACCCCCCTACAGCGGAAAGCTTCAGGAAAATATAAATAAGCACTATGCAGAACTAAAATCATTAATGAGTTCAAATCCTGCAGATGAAGTATTGAAAGTAGTTTTGCAGACGATGTTCATGCGTCTTCTTGAGACAAAAATGTTTACAGTTGACGATATTGTAAGAGAAGTGCGCAAGACTTTTTCTGGTGAAAAAACAAATAATTATAGTAAAAAAGATCTCATAGAAGATGAATATCGTGTCTTTTTAAAGGGCAACTATAATAAACCCGATGATCTGGATTTCAGAATAGTGCGGACAGAAATTCCTGATGTTTTGAATGGTTTGATTGATGATGTTGTCCTGGCAAAACGTCTCAGAGAAGTTCTCGCAGTGTATGGTTTCAGGCGAATTGCATATGGAAAAAACAGCGCCGATGATGATCGCTTCGAAGGCTTTTCCCAGAAGGATGGATACGTTCCACTGGCCGATACTGACTTGTCCTGGCTTCCTGCTATAGAAATGCGTGGAGAAGGCCTGTTTATCAGACTAAATGAAGCGTTGCTTGAAGAATGGGAGAGATCAAACAGTTCCAGATATGATGAAATGAAGAAAAGACTCGATGCCAGTTACATGAATTGTGAGAAATTCTCTCCAAGATATGTGCTGTTACATACACTGTCTCACCTTTTGATCAGACAGCTTTCCATCGAGTGCGGATATTCTGGCGCTGCGATTAAGGAACGGATTTACAGTACCTATCCGGGATCGGATTTAAAAATGGCTGGGATTTTGCTATATACATCCACTTCGGATTCAGATGGAAGCCTGGGAGGACTGGTCAGGAATGGTTTAGCAGAAAACCTGGAAAAAGTCTTTCGGAACATGCTGCAGGCTGCTTCCTGGTGTTCTTCAGATCCTATATGTATAGAATCTCTGGCTCAGGGCGTCGATGGGCTGAATTATGCGGCATGCCACGCCTGTACACTTTTGCCAGAAACCTGTTGTGAAATGAGAAACTGTCTTCTTGACAGAGCCTCGATAGTCGGAACATTTAACAACAAAGAAATCGGCTTCTTCAGTAATCTCTTATACGGGGAGGAACAAAAATGGTGACAATGCTTCCAGATTACATTGACCCGGAAATCAAGAGTGGCGCAGAGAAAAAGCTCTTCAGGGATTTTCGAAAATTTAAAACGGATGATGAGATCATCATCCTCCACTCACTGGGTATTGCAGAGCATGTGAACAAAATTTTTGGGGAGATTGACTTTGTCGTCATTTGCAAAGAAGGCATTCTCTGTCTGGAGGTTAAAGGAGGACAGGTAGAACGAATCGGCGGAAAATGGAGGTTTACCAACAGGTACGGAGCTGTGGGTGAGAAAGTGGAAGGGCCGTTCCAGCAAGTGCAGGGGAATATGCATTCCTTAAGAGATTACCTGAAAAAAAGACTGGGCACGGATGATCCCATATATCGATGCCAATATGCATCCGCTGTCATAATGCCCGATATGACCTTTAGCCTTACAGGTGCAGATATTATTCGGGATATCCTTTTTGATAAAAGTTTTCAGTGGGATCTGCAGAAGATAATCAATAAGAGTTTCACCTACTGGCATGACCAGATGGTTGATAAACATGGATTTGGCGGGGGCGATCTTGAACCTTCTGAAATAAAAAGAGTTGCGGATCTTCTCAGAGGGGATTTCAGGCTTGTTCCTCTCATGCGCTCAAAAATAGATCAGATTAATGAAGAACTCTGTGTCATGACAGAAGAACAATATGATATTCTGAGCAGTCTCTCTGATAATGACAGACTTATGATTCGTGGCATGGCAGGTTCCGGTAAAACGCTTTTAGCCATGGAACAGGCAAGACGAGCATATTGGGAGGGAAAAAGTGTCCTGTTTCTGTGCTATAACAGTGCTATTGCAAGATTTGTCAAATATAAGTTTGATTACGAGACAGTAGATATAACAGTTTCTACAATCCATGCTCTCATGCAGAATGAGTGTGGAACAGAGCCAACGGGCGATTACTCTTCCGAGTATTTCAGAGAAGTGCTTCCAGAGGCGTTCTTGCATCTTCCTGTCGTATCGGACTACGATCTTGTGATCGTTGATGAGGCACAGGATCTGTTGAGTCTTAAATATATATCATGTATTGACCGGTTGGTGAAAGGAGGGCTGGATCGCGGCTGTTGGGGATTATATTATGACGCCAATCAGAACATCTTTCAGGATAACAGAGAACTGGATGAGTGTATCTCAATAATGAAAAAGAAATATGCTGTAAGTTATGAACTTACGGTCAATTGCCGTAATACCAGCCAGATTGTCCGGGCTAATAATATGATCTCCAATATCAGGACCAGTGGAAAATCAAGGGCAGACGGTGATGAAGCAGCATATATTCCATACTCTTCAAAAGATGATGAATTCCAGTTAATCACCAAGACGCTTCAGGAGCTTTCCAATGAAGGAATTCGCGGGAACGAAATAGTAATTTTGTCAAGATATAAACCAGACAACCCTCTCAACTTCCTTTATGGAAAATCAATTTACAGGCCGTATAAGCTTAAGACATACGGAGATATATGGACGAGAAATGCTGATGAAGTCCAGTTCGCTACAATTGCCGCTTTCAAAGGCCTGGAAGCAAAAGTTATTCTGTTAGCGGACGTTGACAGAATGGATGATTCTTTCTCCCGTCTTTTGCATTATGTTGCTGTATCCAGAGCACGGACTAACCTGTACTTTTTCTATGATAAGGCAATAGAGGACATACGCCAGAAAATGATTGTTACTGCCTATATCGGTATATGGTAAGCGTCAAATGTTACGTGTTTTTCCGAAAGATACCGGAACAACTCCGGCAAAAATCTATGAGTCCGAGTCGAAAAAATGAGTTATTTTTTCGACTT
>ONKG01000108.1 GCA_900318375.1 uncultured Lachnospiraceae bacterium | reverse complement strand
CCGTAAACCCGAGAACTGGCTGTGTTCCGTTTGAATTTACCTATCCTGAATAATACACTATTATTTTCTATTTTCATACCTTAATGTCATTGGGACGGTGAGGGTGAGTCATCGGGGACTCTGGAGAGGGCCATCCCAACCGGTGTCCCAAGAAGGGTACTCCTTATCAAAAGGCGGATTATTTTATGCAGCCATCTTCAGGAAGAAGTCTGTCATGGTCATCTCGTCTTCGTAGGAAGCAGTGAAAATTCCGAGCTGGTCTCCATCGCCTTCGGTCAGTCTGAGGATGCCTTCGATGTACTCTTCTTCGTTCTTCATGTTATAGATTTCATCGTTGGGACCCATCAGCCATACGGGATGTTTGCATTTCTCAAGTGCCGCGTTGAATTCTTTGATATCGTTTCCTGTTCTGATCTTCATAATAAATACCTCCTGTTTAGATTTTTGTGGCTCTCTTCCGCTTCCTTTTTTTTATATTTTTTCTGAATGATTCTTAATGGTGGTTATTGTTGTTTCGATCAGGTTCTTTCCCTTGATCTGAGTATATAGTACCATCAGGAATACATGAAAATAAGGTATTTCAGGGACAGAAAATATAAAGAATCAGACTCTCAAAAATAGTTATTTTATGGCATTTTAGAGTGCAGTTCAGAGTTTTCTTATGCTAAACCGCACAAAAATAACAAAATACCGACAAACACAAAAAAGTAAGGAGGCAAATCCTGCATGTATTCGTCTCTTTCAGAACATTTTTTTAAAAGGGGAAAATAATGACATCAGAAGAATTGTTCACTACACTCAGAGCGCGCTTTATCGAAGTGCTGAAGGAAAACGGTATTGAAAAGGAGCCGGTGGAAGTAATCTGCCGCTCTCTGTCTCCCGAGGAGGCAATCGGAACTCCCGGGAGGCAGGACTTTCCTATTCTGACAGGAAAAGATGTTATGGTTCAGGCGGAGTTCCGCGGCTGCCGCGGTCAGGCTTTTACTGACGCTCCGGCTTCCTTTTCGGGTACGCTTTCCGAAATCCTGGAGATGGATCTCGTACACGATTCTTATGCCAGAGGAATCTTTGTCGCGGTAATGAACGCTGTGATGGAGTCCCTGGGACTGTGCAGAGGAACAGTGCACTGCCGGACAGAAGGTCCGGAACTCTGTTCTCAAAAGATGAAAGCATGGCTTGCCGTGCACCGCCCCGATGCAAAAAAGATCACCCTGGTGGGCTACCAGCCTGCACTCCTGGAGATGCTGAGTAACAGCGGTTATCAGGTCCGCGTGCTGGATCTCAATCCAATGAATATCGGACAGGTCCGCCACGGCGTCACTGTGGAGGATGGCCTGACAGCCATGCAGAGAGCAATTGACAGCGCAGACGTAATCCTCTGTACCGGAAGCACGCTGTGCAACGGAACCATTGTCGATTACATCCTGCCCGAAAAAGATGTTCTCTTTTTCGGAACAAGCGCGGCGGGCGCTGCGGAGCTTCTGGGGCTGAACAGGGTCTGCTTTGCCCATGAACTTCAGTGAAATCGGTGAGACAATATAATATGACCTCCGATTTGTGAGACAAAATGAGTCGCTGGGGACGGTTCTGAAAAACTCATTGCACGCAATGAGTTTTTCAGAACCGTCCCCAGCGACTCATTTTTAGATTATATGCGGCATGCGGCCAGCCTTTTTATGCCAGCTGTTGAACAGGAATTCCCTTCTTGAGACAGTCCAGAAGCATGTCTACTCTTTTGATCTGAAGCCTTCTGGCTTTCTGCTCTGCCTTTTTGTAATATTTTTTCTGTTTTTTGGTGCGCTGCGGAAGCTTTTTGTAATCTTCCAATATGATTCTTTTTGCCCGGTCATGTTCCACGATGTAGTGAATCAGTTTGAGAAGCGATTCATCCGCCAGAACATCACTCTGTCGATGGAAGATATCGTGCATCAGGCTCTCAAATGTTTTTGCCCGTTCATATCGACTGCAATGATAAAGCAAAAAACCGTACCCCGTGCGATGATATATTTTCCAGAAGCCGAATTCGGTGCGGATAAACAAAGTATCCGATCTCTTATCGTACAGATACTCGAACGCAATATCCGGCCCAGCCTGATCGAGTACCTTTTTGCTGACGCGTACAGCGCCTTTCGTTCCGCTGCAGCAGGAACACTCGTGGTAGCCATGCCTGGCAGCGTCATTTAGTTTCAAAGTCATACGATGGGTGTCTTTGATTCTGGAAGCATAGATACACCCGCTCCGGTGGTAGACCATTTTTCTTGACGCGTCACTTACAATAACCCTCATGTTATCTCCTTTCCCGTTCTGATCATTTGAACGAATCTCCGCTTATCATATCCTTTTCTAATAATGCCCTATCGAATATCCATTAAAACGGACAGAATCCCCAATCGTATGTTCGAAGAAAGCGGTTCAAAGGAAGTATATCGCCGCTTTTGCCGAGATGAAAAACCGCTGCCTGCCCTATACTCCCGGAAAAAGTGCGGGACACCAGGGACGGGTCTGTCTGTCCCATTGAAAAATGAGTCACAAGGAAATGAGTCGCGGGGGACGGTTCTGAAAAACTCATTGCGCGCAATGAGTTTTTCAGAACCGTCCCCCGCGACTCATTTCCTGCCGGCATCCGCCTGAAGGATTATTGCAGTTTTCAAACCTTTGCACCCAGTAAGGGCATCTCATTTTCATCCAGGATAATATTATCGGATACGATATTATAACGGCCGGTGCTGAGGAAGTATCTTACAAACACATCAAACTTATTATTCATGGCCATGGCATATCCGGCAGCTTCATAGAGTTTTTCCGCTTCCGGAACGGTCAGTTTCATCCCGATGGCAAAAGCCGCGACGGTCTCCCGCCTTGGCGGATTTTTAGACTTCAGGATATTGGAAAAAGTCTGTTTTGTCACATTCGCCGCCTTGTAAACTTCGCTGTTTTTTAAGCCGCGTTCTCTGATCATGTCGGCGAGGACATTGCCAAAGCTGCGGGAATCACCGGCAAGCATTTTTTCCAAAACCGCCGTTTCTCTATCACTATCATTATTGTCCGTACTGTCCTTCTCTTTTTTCAGTTCTTCAAGCCTTTCGGAAAGCCTCTTGCGATGGGCCGTGATCCGGTCCGCGGTCTCCGGTGTCAGAAGGCCTCTCTCCAGGGCCGTATGAAAGATGGTACCACTGACCGTCACATCTCCTTCAGACGCAGCCTGTAAGGCCTGCTCTTCCCGGTCCTCTATGTAATTTGCGTCAATATATTCTTTTACATCGGTAAAAAGGCGGCTTGAATAATCCAGCGAGGACTGATCATAAATAATCAGGTAGACCATCATTTCATTCTGCAGGAGGAACTGGTAGATCACAGAAGTGGCTGCCTCCAGCGCCAGATCCTTCGGGAAGCCGTATGCCCCTGTTGCGATCAGGGGAAAAGCAATGCTTTTGCACTTGAGCTCCGTCGCAATTCTCAGAGAATTCCTGTAGCAGGATTTCACTGCCTCCGCCTCGCCGTGCCGGCCATCCGTCCAGGCCGGACCCACCGTATGAATGATATACTTTGCCGGCAGTTTGAAAGCCGGTGTCCATGCGGCTTCGCCAACCGGAATCGGTCCGATCTTCCTTCGCTCCCTCAGCATTTCCTCCGCGCCGGCTGCCAGATAGAGTGAGCGGTCGACCGCCCCGGCATAGGTCGGAAGCGGATTGGCTGAATTGACGATCGCGTCTGCTTTCACTTTGACAATATCATTTCTGATGATCTGAAAAGGCATGCGGATTTCCCCTCCTGTCCAATTCATTCTCCGGACTAACATTTCGTACTTCTTCATTCAGCAGTACTTCTTTATTTGATATTACTTTAATAATAATTGTAGTCTTGAGAAAATGAAATTGGAAGGAGAAGATCGTGCAGGATTTCCGGCAGGTTTTCTTTCGCAGGTTTTTGGACGCCGACGTAATACCGTTGAGACAATATGAAATGAGTCACTGGGGACGGTTCTGAAAAACTCATTGCGCGCAATGAGTTTTTCAGAACCGTCCCTCGTGACTCATTTCCAATTTGAAGATTCTTTATCTGAAGATTCTTTATACTCAGCTGTGGATCAGGTCCAGAAAGCGCTTTAAGGTTTCTCTATCCATAATAAAGCAGTTGCCATAGGGGTTGATCACCATGCTTTTAAGATAGTCCGCGTCCAGGGCGAGCTGCATGCATTGCTCCATCGGAAGGGATATCATGGATGCCGGTTCGCCTTTTTCGAACTCACTCCCGCTGGTGAAAACAGGCAGTGATAAATTGTCATCATTGTCGACAATGTGTTTGAGGGAAAAAGCGGCATCTTCCCCCGCTGTATATGTGTCACCCGGCCGGATTTCACTCAGGCTGGTCGGAAAGCCCGGTTTGAAATCGACCGGAACCAGGAACTCCCCGCCCTCCTGGACGCAAAAATGCAGGATGGAAAAAATCGGGAGTATATTGATATCGGTTTCTCCCTTCTCTCTTTTCTGATAAATCCTGTCGAGCAGTGCCTCAATTGCCCAGTTGTTTTTCAGCGATTCATAGGGACCTTTCGGAGCAATCTCTTCTCTCCACCCCTCTTGAACAGACCTGTCGTGCTCTCTGCAGAATTGCCGGAACTGCCCTGCGATTTCTGCACAATAAGGATCGAGGATCTGCAGTGCCTTCTTTTTCAGCTTGCCCGGCATTCCGTAAAATGCCTCGGCAATAGCGCCCGCCATGCATGCAATGGTATCGCTGTCGCCGCCGATGGAAACCGCTTTGCGAACCGCATCTTCATAGTCTTCGCTTTCATAAAAGGCAATGATCGCCTCCGGCACGGATCCCTGGCAGCTTACATCAAATTTATATCCGGGACGGATTTCCTCCAGTTTGCGGAACATGCTTTCGCCATATGTCTTCGCGGCATAGATCAGAATCTCCTCTTTAGTTGCCCCGGCCCTCGCCAGAAAAACACTTGCGGCGATCGCCTGTGCGCCTTTGATTCCCTCCGGATGATAATGTGAGACTTCTGCCGTAAGCGCGGCTGCATGAAGGGTGTCCTCCAGTGTCTGATACAGCCACCCCACAGGAGACACCCGCATGGCGCTCCCGTTCCCGAAACTGTTATAGGGAAGGGGATTTTTTTCATACAGCCACCCGGCAAATGTTCTGCCATATCCGGCATTGGGATAGCGGCGCCCCAGGTCCTGCATGGATCTGACGAGTTCAGCCCTGATCTCATCATCACTCCGTCCCCAGGTGTTCATCAGTGCCCTCGCAACTGCCAAGGTCATCATCGAATCATCTGTCGGATGCGACCACTTGGAAAGAAGCGGAAAGTCCTCCCGTTTTGTATTTTTTCTCTCATAAACAGATCCTACAATATCACCAAAGATTGCTCCCAGCATTTTCTCTACCTCCTCGCGTAATATATACAATGTGTTGTCATCCTGAGATTATGTCAATCATCTATATCTATCATCTAAGCCTATCATCTATGTCTATCAGCCAACAGAATCGTCGTCCAAAGCAGGTGCTCCATTTATACGCGCTACTGTGAAAGGCAAACTTTTTTTCAGAATCATCTTGATAACATCACCGGGAACACCCATTTTTCTCAATACAACTGTGCCTGTGCCAATTCCAACTAACTGAACGATTTCTTCGAAAACCTGATATCTCATCTTTAACCTCCTGCTCTTTACTGCTAACATTTTTTGTTTCTGAAATAAAGATACCAAAGCCTATACTGAAAAAGGTCAAACGGCATTTGACCTGATAAAAAAGTTTAAAAAAAATTAAATAATCTCTTTATTCTATTTTCCGCATAAAGAAAACCGCCGCACTGACGCTTAATGTCCAGTGCGGCGGCCTCTTGGCGAATATGTAAATGGTTGGGACACTTGGGACGGTTCTGGCTGTCCCATGAAATCATAGATCACTTATGGGATATTCAGAACCGTCCCCGGTGTCCCATTCCTCTTGGGGAGGCGATTCCTTTATACGGCCGCTTGTCTTTGATTCATTTGTATGGCCGCTTTTTTACTTTTTATGCTGCAGTTTTATGCAGCAATCTTCTTATATAATCTTGTATAATCTTGTTTATATCTTCTTTTGAGGACTATCTTCTTTTATCCGGTCATCTTATTATGCGGCAATCTTCTCGAAGTATCTCATCATAGTCATCTCATCTTCGTAGGAAGTAGTGAAGATGCCGAGCTGTTCGTCATGGTCTTCTGCCAGTCTGATCATGCCTTCGATGTACTCGTCCTCATTCTTCATGTTGTAGGATTCATCGTTGGGACCCATCAGCCATACGGGATTTGTGCATTTGTTAAGTGCTGCGTTAAACTCTTTGATGTCGTTTCCTGTTCTGATGTTCATAATATATATACCTCCTGCCGGTTAAACGGCTCATCATCCGCTTGTTTCCTTTCTGGTTATTTCTTATTTTCTTATTGTTTCTTGTTTTTTTACGGATGATTTTGAATGGTGGTTATTGTTTTTTCCGATCAGGTTGTTTCCCTTGATCTGTGTACATAGTACCATTGGAATCCTGTCCGGAAAATATGATTCCGGACAGCTTTGATGAATATTAGGACAAGTGAAAATCACCTGTTTTAGGTCTTTTTTGGGCGCTTCTGTAGCTTGGGTGGGTAAGTAAGCGCTGAATCTTGCCCACCAGTAAAGTTGTGGTTACGGTACGCCGCCCTTGCGTGAACCTCAGATGGA
>ONKG01000001.1 GCA_900318375.1 uncultured Lachnospiraceae bacterium | reverse complement strand
AGCCCCTAAACAGGGGCAAAATCACAGTCAGCAGTTATGTCAAATAGAAATACTATTTTAATGATGTATTAATGGATTAAAAACACTGTGAATAGTAACGCTAATTCGGACATAATCGGACATGATAACATAATTATTTGACACTATAGTTCGTTATGCATATAATAAATTTGTTTCTAAACGAATTCCTGAATTATATTTAATACCAATCTTGAATTTGATTTTACTATATATATAGCTAATATAGCTATTTCGAGAAGAGAATGTATTTGACATGAAGGAAGAGTAGTAAATTACGCGTATAAGAACGCCCAGAGAGTCGTTTTTATGCGCGTTTTATAATGAATAGACTCAGTGCAGCATTGACAGATAATATTCCCTAAAATCTGGGTGCGTCATTTTGGAATTCAGTGATAGATTGATTATTAGACGATTACTTATACACAAGGAGCAGACAAATGGTAAGAGCAGAATTGGTTTATAATCCGTACCTTCTGGAGACGGAGGTGCTGTTTGATGGAAATCCTCCCAGAATTAACAGCCTGGTGGAAAAGTATAAGGGTGAAAAGCTGCAGACATGGATTGCTAAAGTCCCGTCTGTATTTTATGACGAAATGAACGGTTACTATTTCGAACTGTACTTTTCCGGAACAGAACTGGACTTTGAAGAACTCAAAAAATCTTTTGCACAGGCGGGAGTAGGAAAGGATCTGGTTCCTCTCTTTCATAAGGGAGAGCTAGCGGACAGGCGTCAGAAATTACTCTCGGTTGAAGACTTATTGAAATGGCTCGAGAATAATCCGAACAGAAAATTTGATTTCAACGAATTTCATGACACGCACAGAGATCTCTTTAACGAGATGTACCCCTATGTGGTGATTGGAGGCACGGTAAAACCTGACTGTCTTTTTGAAGGACTCAATATATCTGTCGACAATGTGGAATCTGTTGACGAACTTAGAAAAACAGACCTTCACAGTACGCCAATTCTGTTCTATTTGGATCGTAAATCATCTGCTTCATTGCAATATAATCTCCTGTCGCTGATGAAGAGAAAAGATGTCAAGCAGGAACAGCTGTTTTTTATGATCAGCCCTGCAATCAGAACGCAGGTTACAAGGACTATCCAGGATCTCGGCGTCAAGGAGCCTCAGATTGTGACTGCTGCGAATGATGAAAAGATTTATAGGTATATAGAACTTTTTCCAATCTCAGATTATATTTATGATGCTGTAAAAGTGTTTCAGAAAGAGACTCGTACACTCGGGGAAGTTCTGGAAGAAGAAAACCGTCAAAGTGAGATCATGAACAAAGATATTCATGAGAAAATCAAAGAACTGGATGACACATTGAGCAGGCTGAAAACAGCATATGATTTGTTTGCCGGCAAAGAGAATCTGGATATTCCGCAGGAACTTGTCTCAGCGAGATCCGGTCTTGTCGCCACTATCAATGAGTGGAAGAAAAGAAAAACGAAGATTACCAGAATAGATGAAGCGGCTGCCCTTGCTTATGAATTTGAGGCGGAAGTGAATCGCCTTTTTGAGAATTACAAACAGAATATCGAGAAGATTTATTCCAGGATAAGTGTTATGCTTCTCGGCCGTTGTGATTCCTGTTATAAAGATGCGAATTATAAAGAAGATTTTGTCACGGACGATGCCGTGCTTTCTCCGCTTTCCGAATATACTATTCCGGACATTGCGTCTGAACTGATGAAAATTAAAGAGGAACAGTATGTCACACCAAAAGAAGATTTTCTTGGGATTGGAAAACTCTTTAAAACAACACAGGAGAGCACTTCCCAGGAGCCGGTTCTGGAAACTACTTTCTACTGTGAAAACTGGCGTTCCTATGCTATAGACATTGTGGACCCGATTGCAGAGCAGATGGTTCAGGAGGCATACTCTGGTTTATGTGAATACTATGAGCAGCTTTCTGCCTTATATATGAAACGGATTGAATCTTTGATTCAGGAAGTCAGTTCGGAAAAAGAACAGGTGTCATTACAATTGTCAGCGGACGAACGTTTGCTGCAGGCGGACAATGACTGGCATACTGCTTTCTGCGATAAGCTTCGCACCATAGAGAGGGTTTGATCATGAATGGATTACAGACACAGACTACCGGGGAAGTGATTACTCAGGAAATGACAATGGAGAACCGCCTTGCGATTATCGAAGACGGTATCCGGAAAAAATATCTCGCCAGACTTAGTGAATTGCAGATCGTTCCTGCAGCAAATCTGCTGCCTCTTGAGGAAGACCTGATTCAGAATATTCGTCTTTACCACGTGACAGAAATGGTCTATGAGAAGGGGGAACCTGTCACGGATAAATTCACGACAGTATTCAATACGCTGTCTACTTATAATGCCATGGCATTTATTATCATGGATTCTGACGGAAAGAAAACGAATTTTTACGTCGGAGTACGGAATATGGAAGAGGATGAATCTTTAAAACGTTCCACGGTCACACTCGGCGATACATTAAAGAACACCCTGATCGGCCATTTCCCCGGGATGAAAATTGAGGGCAGAGACCGCATTGCAATTGCTGAATTATCAAATAAGATCACCAGGCAGCAGAATGTTGCCTCTGTCAGTGTGGTCGGAAACAGCAAATCTACTGCAGAACGGACGAATGACCAGTTTGTCCAGGGCATCGAGAAACTTGCTCTGGCTATGAATGGCAGACAATATATTGGTATTATTCTGGCAGAAAATCAGCCTCCCCAAATGGTACAGATGCTGCGGAAGGAATACCAGGAACTCTATACCAAACTGTCACCTTTGCAGAAGGTACAATTCTCTGAAAGCATTTCTCAGACTGCTTCCCGGAGCAAATCCTTTGCTGAAATGGACGGCAAGCAGAGGGCAGCACTTGTAGGCGGAGTCCTGACCTCATTGGCTGGTGTAATAGGCGGTGCGGTTGCCGGCAGTGCAGTCGGAGGAGTCGGTCTTGCCGGCGGCGCAATGGTCGGCGGACAGATTGCAGGCCAGCTGAGCGGTTTTCTCAATACGCTTGCCCCTACAGAACAGCAGAGTGAAGCCTATAGTTCTTCTACCTCTACCACAACTGAAAACAAAGCTATCACCGATATGCTGCAACTGCTGGATGATTCCCTCAAGCGCACCAGGGAATTTGACAGCTACGGTATGTGGAATGTTGCTGCCTATTTCCTGTCTAATGATATGTCGGCAGCTGAGATCGCGGCGAGTAATTACCGTTCTCTAATGAATGGCGAAAACTCTGGCCGAGAAGTCTCTGCAATCAATTCCTGGCGCAGTAATAATTCAGGTAATAATGGGAATTACTTTGATCTGACCATGCACCTTTCCAGGTTCCTGCATCCACAGTTCTTTTATGGCAATAATGGCGAATACAGTGTCCTGACAGATGCGACGACTACTATTACTGGTAAAGAACTTGGCATACATATGGAACTTCCCAGGGCTACCGTTTCCGGACTGCCGGTCATTGAACATGCGGAATTCGGAAAAGAAGTGACTACATACCATTTGTTCAAAAAGGATGAAGGAAACCGTCCCGAAGACAGGATGACATTGGGCAGGGTATTTGATCTTGGCCAGATTACAAATAAAATAGTCGAACTGGATAACAAGAGCCTGAACATGCACACTTTCATTACGGGTTCAACAGGTTCGGGAAAGAGTAATACAGTTTACCAAATGTTGGCGGAACTTCATCAGGACAGGATTCCTTTCCTTGTGGTCGAACCTGCAAAAGGGGAATATAAAGATGTGTTTGGTCATTGGCCGGATGTGAATGTTTATTCCACGAATCCTAATGTAGCAGAGCTGATTAATATAAATCCGTTTAAATTTCCTGACTCAATTCATGTTCTGGAGCATGTAGACGGCCTGGTGGAAATATTCAGTGTTTGCTGGCCGATGTATGATGCTATGCCTGCATTCTTTAAGGATGCGATACTAAGCTCTTATGAGTCGGTTGGATGGGACCTTGGCTCTTCTACTTTTGAAGGAGGAGAACCCGAATATCCTGACTTCGAAATCCTTGTCGATCAGCTGAATGAGCTGATTGAGGGCTCTGATTATGCCTCAGATATTAAATCTAATTACCGCGGGGCACTGATTACTCGTGTTAAATCGCTTACCGTAGGTTTAAACAAGTTCATATTTACAGCAGAACAAACATCTTATTCAAAACTGTTTGATGAAAATTGCATACTGGATATCAGCCGGATTAAATCAACGGAAACGAAAGCTCTGATTATGGGACTTATGGTCTATATCCTGAACGAGTATCGTGTTGATCAGAAGACTGAGAACAATAATGGATTAAAGCATGTCACTGTATTGGAAGAAGCCCATAACCTTCTGAAAAACACAGCAGGCGGCGGAGAATCTGCGCTGATAGGTAAATCTGTCGAGATGCTGACGCAGACAATTGCAGAGATCCGTACTTATGGTGAAGGGTTTATCATTGTTGACCAGTCTCCTTCCTCTGTTGATATTGCTGCAATTAAGAATACTAATACAAAAGTCGTTCTTCGTACCCCTGAAGCAAATGATCGGGAAGCCGTTGGACGTTCCATTGGACTTACTCCGGACCAGGTCAACGAGATAGCTAAACTCCCCAGCGGAGTTGCGGCTGTATATCAAAATGACTGGGTGGCTCCGGTTCTTACCATGATAGATAAGGCAAAAGTGACTGAGAAGCCTTATATACCGGAAAAAAGAACAACGATACGTACCATTAGTTCTGCCAGAATCCTTATTCTTCGTATGCTTATGCAGCCTTGGATTGGGAGAGACAAGATTGCGGAACAGGATCTTTGGGATTCCCTGAAGGTACTTACAATATCAAGACAAACAAGGAAACAGATTTCAACGCGGATCGATGATTATACACTATGCAATGGTTTATTGACATGGAAAACAAAGGAACTGCCGATTCTTCAAGGTCTCGTTCAGGATGTGCTGGGTATAAAAGATAAAGATTTTGAAAAGATAGATACTCCTGAGACTTTGCGTAAACTTGTTGAGAGCAAATTAAAGAAGTGTACGCAAAAAGAAGTAAATGATATCTGCTATATTTTGACTTCAAAAGAGTGATGAGGTGTACTATGACTTTAGATATGTTTGAAGCGACATCGCTGGACAATGCTTCTTTTGATCTCAAAGGGAGAATGTCTGATCTCAGGAACGGCTTTAAGAATAGTCTGGATTCAAACTTTGGTGCATACATGGATATGCCGGACGGTGTGGATGGCAATATCTCTCATTGGGTTGATGTTGATCTCAGTATGATAGATGGAGCAGCATTAGGCGCATTGAGAACCACTTTCATGGATTCTGTTACACAGATGTATAATGGAATTGATTTAGGAGATGGGGGAACTGGATTAGGAATAAAAGATATCAGCCAATGGAATATTCACCCGGATTACAAATATCAGAATTTAAAACAGCATGCAGGCTACGCTGCGGAAGTAATCAGTACAACGAAAGAAAACATGATTGCCAAACTTAATGGCAGTGATTTGAAAACATATCGCGCCGATGATCGTCCCGATTTATTTAAAAGAAATGATCAATACGTTGATAAGATTCGCGTGGATGCTTCTGGTAATATTGTAGACAGGATTCAGGTAAAGTTTGTCGGAGATAGCGCTGAAAGTTGCCTTCAGAAAATGACCTCAAGGAAATATGACAAGTATTTTAATGATGGACAGATTAATAAAATGGAAGTTCCTAAAGACTTCTATGACGGAATGAAAAAACTTATTCCTGAAAAACTGGAAGGACTCGAGAAGCAGCTGGCAAAAGTAAAGGAAAAAGGTGAAGTAGAAGCAATAAAATCCAAGGAAGCACAAATAGAGCGCTATAAAAAGATTGATCAGATGCTGGAAAAGAGCACTGTAACATCGACAGAAGCAAAAGAAGCAGTTTTACACCCTAAAAGATATGCCGCCAAATTGTTTTTGAAAGACAATTTTGCAGAATGCAACAAGGCTGGCTTAGAACAGGCAGCAATTGCCGCTTCAATTACTGCAGCGGTGTCTACTGTTGATAATATCAGCAAGGTAATGGACGGTGAGATTACCGTCCAGGAAGCCTTCATTGATGTTGCCAAGGATACTGGGGTAGCTGGCGGCATTGCCTACGGAACGACTTTTATAAGTACAGCAGTTTCACACACTATGTCTGCATCCAGTCAACAGCTAATTCAGTCACTTGGGAAATCCGGTGTTCCTGCTGCAGTAATCTCTTTTGGAGTGCAGTCATATGACTCAGTGATTGACTATGCAGAAGGCGTGATAGATGGAAAACAACTGGCATATGATTTGGGTGAAAGTGCAGCGCAGGTCGGGGGAAGCATGGCTGGAGCTGCTGTTGCAGGAGCAACAATAGGTTCTATCGTACCTGGTCCTGGCACAGCCATTGGTGCTGTTGCAGGCTTTGGAGTTGGTATGGTTGGAGGCATGGTTGGCTGCGCAATAGCATCTGAAGCATATGCATCTGCTGTGGAATTTGGAGGTGAACATGCGGAAGTTCTTGCTGAAAAAGCCCAGAAGATGGCTAATAGAACAGTTGATATTGCCAGGGAAGTGGTTCCGGACAAAGTGGAAAATGTTGTGGCTTCCTTGAATGAATATGCAACAGCGAATAATTTGCCGTTTAGAGTGTAATGAATGCAAATACGTTCGTAATTATTGATTATAATAATTATAAAAAGTCACGTTTATCCCAATATTATATGGTCGTGAACTTAATGATGGAGGCAGACAATGACCTATCTGGAATTTGTTAAAGAAACAATTTGTGATTTAGACCAACCTGTGTTTGAAGAACTCAAACAAATATTGCTTGGAGAATACATTTCTTTCTCAATCATAGAACCCGAAGATGTCACTGTGAATATTCTCGCGGAAAAGGTTTGTGACTACTTTAATACGCTTGAAGTAAAGACGGGCAGAGCTTTTGATCGCCGTATAGAAGCGCTTATGAAAGACCTGGATTCCATTGTCGGTCCCAGTATTGCGAAGACGTATCAGACCAAAACAGGTGATTCTACAACAACTGTGGAACCTCGATCCAGAAAGTATTATGAAAAAGCTCAATCCATTAAAGATGTCAAAAATCCATCTATAACGGAAATCATTGACTATACTAGGATTATGATGTGCCTTTATACGGAGATAATCAAAAACAAAGAAAAACCTATAGAAAACTTTGATTATTCTGCATTTTGTCTCGTTCCTGAAAAACTGATTAAAGATAATTTGAACAAGCAAGGCTTGGCACCTGCTCCACGAACTATAAAAAGATTTGATACCAGGGATCCATATGGCAATGATAGATGTACAGTGATTCTGCTGACGATACTTCTTTGCTCAATTGTAAATACAAGAGTGGAGGGGGATTCAGATTATGAGTGATCAGGTGGTTATCCACAGCCTTGAGGATTTACAAAAATATCTGAATGATAATGGTGTGTTGGAAATTGCTCAAAGACGTAAGGATAGTAGGTTCAAATCTTTCCCTAAAGTTGTTATTGACACTTCTTCGGAAAAACAGGGGAAGGAGCTCGGGCGAAAGGCCATACAGCTGCTCAATAAAAATACAGAGCTGAGTGAGCGTAATCTGAATCTTCTGACAAGTGTATCGAGGGTGCAGAATATAAGCCTTGTGCTCAACGGCCTGAATTTATGCGCTACCGGTATAGGCTTTGCAATCATATTTAAGAAGCTTGATAAAGAGAGCAATAAATTATCCCGACAAATCAACCGGTTGCAGAGTATTGTAAAGCAGACCCGGGATCTTCACAATGAGGCAATGTTCAACATAGTACTGGCTGAGCATATGAATATGCTGGATTGTCAGCGCAGGCAGCGTCCTTATTCGGAAGCACAGATGCGGAAACTTGTCGACATGGAACATATTGTACTTACGCTCCTGATTAGTTCATTCCAAAAGGGCATCTCAGAAGATAATAGCGCAACGATTCTGGCTATCTTTTCCCTGCTGGCTATGTTTACAGTGTCACTTCGAACTTTTGATGAACTCTACTATTATAACAATCATGAAGTGTTGGGCGAGGACGCATGGCATTTATCACACGACAGGTGGATGGAAGTTTATGATACCCTGACTTCTCAGTGGTTTATTGAGAAGCTTCAGGACCATGGGACATTTGAGACATCATTATCCACTGCTGAAGTGGACGCTTATTACATCAGTTTATTGGATCGGGTGAAGGACTGCAGGTGTGAGATTAAAGATAATCAATCTCTTATTATTGCAATGGGGGATGCAGACCTTTTCAGGCAATACAAGGAACTGAGTACGAAAGACGTGGTTGATTCCATTGAAGCAGCATACAGGGAAGCGGGCAGAGACATGCATATGGATGAATCGACGGTCATGTCAGCGTTTCACAATGCAATGCAGCAGGCTGCAATGGTATGAGGTAATCGGGTATGGATATTTCCGTCATGAATGCTTATCAGAAGCTCGTAAAAGCCTGTGAACGCATTGATTCCCTGCGGAAAAAAGAGAAGAATGGAATATCGTTGAATAAACTTCTGGCAGAGGATATTCATGACTTTATCTGCATGATTTCGAGATCCGGTGCAGAAAAAAGATACAGCTATTTCAACGAAGTATACCAGGGCGGAGCCTATCCGGCATCAGATTTACTATGTAGCAATAAGGATGAATTACCGTCTGTGTTTTGTGCTCTGAACGAATTGGACTCCACCGGACCAGGCAAAAAGTCTGTGCAGACGGCCGGACTATTTGTATCATTTATCTCTGAATTGGGAAAATATTATCTGCTCAGCAGATTTGATAAAAAAGAGGTTGATTCAGAAAAATTCATGGACTACCTCCGCCTATTACAAGAGGCTCTACCGTCCCGGGATGAGCACACCCAAAGTGATCACTCCGGCTGTTTAACACTTGCGGCTTCACAGCAAATGCCGGTCAAAGATACCGAGCTGCAGAATGCTGAGAAAAGTGCAGAGCAGGAAGAATCCATTCAGACTGAGGAGCCTGAAGAATCATTGGAGGAACTGCTTGAAAAGCTGAATTCGCTCATTGGACTTGATGGAGTAAAGAAGGAAGTCACCAGCCTGATCAATTTGATAAAGATCAAGAAAATACGAGATGCCCGCGGACTGAAAACTGCAAGTATATCCAAGCATCTTGTTTTTGTGGGCAATCCGGGAACAGGCAAAACAACTGTCGCCAGACTATTGTCGAAAATCTACAAGCAGCTAGGCGTACTTGAAAAAGGACAGCTCGTAGAGGTCGATCGTGCCGGTCTGGTTGCCGGATACGTGGGGCAGACAGCCCTGAAGACAAGGGAAAAGATTGATGAGGCGATGGGCGGTATCCTCTTTATCGATGAGGCATATACCCTGGCAAAAGGCGGCTCAGACTTTGGACAGGAAGCGATTGATACCATCTTGAAAGCGATGGAAGATAATCGGGATGAGTTTGTCGTTATCGTAGCTGGATATCCGGACCCGATGGAACAGTTCCTCAAATCTAACCCCGGTCTTAGATCACGTTTCAACAGAAATATCTTCTTTGAAGATTACTCGGAAGAAGAACTGTTTCAAATCTTAGAAGCCTTCTGCCAGCCGTTTTGTATGAAACTCAGCTCCGAGGCAGAATATTCCGTTAAGGAATACTTGCATTGGCTTGTTCAACATAAACCGGAAAACTTTGCCAATGGACGTGCCATGAGAAACTTATTTGAGTCGTCGATTGCAAGCCAGGCAAATAGACTTGCTGATTTTACCGACATTTCAGATGAGGAATTGAATGAACTTGCCAGGGAAGATTTTCCTGAATGGGTAATCAATCCGAAGAATAACGAGGACTGATTCTTCGCAAACATATAGCTCTTATCCGGGAAAGCCCCTAACCGTGCCTGGCTGGATTGGTATCTTGAGTCTGAAACCTTTATCAAAGAACATGTTCAGGAACAGGTAAAACCAGATATTGCCATACTGATTTGGCAGCTCCAAAGGTATTTGTGAAATGATTGATATAACTTTCGACTTTAGAACCGATTCAAAGGGCAGGGATCCCGACACCTACAGCCCTACCCTGAATGCATACCATAGAGCCCTTTGGAGCAGAGAACTACCCAATGGAGGAGTCATGGATCTTCAATCTAAGAGCTCTCCTTTTGTACTATCCTGGAAAGACTTTTATTTCACTAGCGATACGATTATCGTAGAAATGCGTTCCCTGAAGAATCAGAAGATAATTGATTTGGCACGTAAGCAAATCGAAGACTTTGAAGAAGTATATGAGCACCTTCTGCGCAGATCTTATAGCATAGGCAGTATGATTATTTTCCCAGTGCATGTAAACAGCATGAATCAGAGAAGAGGAATGAACATACTTATAGCAGACCGCTGGGATTTGACTCTGGAATGTATCAGAAGGCATTATGCCGGAGAGGAGAGTCCGCTTACCAAAGTAATCGAGCAAGATAAGGCATTCTACGATCTGTTTGTAGACTTTAAGGGATATGTTGACTTTTTCTTTCTGCAGGACTGCGTCTCAGAGGATTATTCTTCCGTGAATATATGGATGGGAGATACATCATTCAGAAAGAGCGGTCTGCCTGAGACGGTGGAAGACTATTTCAAATTTCTCCTTAAGGAACATATTTTCCTGGACAAGCGAAACCAAAGAATCCAGGAGTATTGCATAAAGAATGATATACTTTAATGGATGCTTATGCGTGCCGGATGATTTACAAGAAATCATAGCAAGGGATAAGAAATCGGAAGGAGGAGATTCATGATCCAATCTGTCTCCGCAGACGAACTGCTTTTCTTTGATACAAAACAACAGGCACTGCCATTATATATGGCTTTTCGGGAGGCTGTTTTAGGGAGGGCGCCCGATGCACGAATCGAGGTAAAGAAAACACAGATTTCATTCTTTAATCAACATATGTTTGCGGCAGTATCCTTTACACCGGTTCGGAGGGCAAAAGAACGTCCCAATCCTTTTTTGACGATTACATTCGGACTCTCATACAGAAAGGAATCTACCCGCATTGATACAGCCACTGAACCCTATCCCAATCGCTGGACGCACCATGTGATGATTGGGACTGAGGAAGAAATAGATGAGGAACTGATCTCATGGATTCAGGAAGCTGCTGATTTTGCAGACAGGAAATAAGGCAGGAAATAAGGGTTGTCCTTTTGTAACTGTCCCCCTCTACACATCACACCGCTTGGAGCAGAACAGTGCGCCGTTCACCTGGAAGAGCTGCGCTGATGAATGAGTAAACGGACTATCCAGGCATCTGCTGCGACCAAGTTTTCTTACAATGAAGATGAACATGATCGAAGAACTATTCAGCTATGTTAAAAAGAAATACGGAGTAGAGCCGGACTATCCCTTTTCCACAGCTCCGGACTATCCTGTCCTTCGCCATGAAGACAACCGCAAGTGGTTTGCAATCATCATGGATGCGCCCGGGGACAAGCTTGGGCTGGAGGATACAGACCGGATCGATGTCATCAATGTGAAAATGGGCGATCCCATGCTTGCAGATATGCTCATACAGCAGCCGGGTTTTTTTCGCGGCTATCACATCAGCCGGGGAAACTGGATCTCCATTCTCCTGGACGGCACGGTTGCTCTTGAAGAGATCTGCAGATGGATCGACGAAAGCTATGCAGTCACTGCATCCAAAGAGAAGAAACAGAAGATCCGTCCTCCCAAAGAATGGATCATACCTGCAAATCCCAAATATTACGACATTGAGCATGCTTTTGACGGCACAAAGGAAATCAACTGGAAGCAGGGCAGAGGAATCAGGCCGGGCGATACGGTATTTATGTATGCCGCCGCTCCCGTTTCTGCCATCCTTTATAAATGCAAGGTCACGGAAACGGATATTCCCTTCGATTACAGCCGCGGGGTTCTGACTATAAAGGCCATAATGAAAATACGTCTGCTGAAGCGGTATAAACCTTCACGTTTTACCTTCGAAAGGCTTAGGGATGAATACGGCATTTTTGCCGTCCGCGGTCCCCGCGGCATCCCCCATTCATTGAGCGAAGCATTGAAAAAGTGAGTTGCTCCGCTCTGCAGACCCTCTGCAGACACTTGCAGACACTTTACAGGAAAACGCACTATGGCACTAACAAAGACAAGTTTTATGCGGGGTATGCAGTGCCCCAAAATGCTCTGGCTGGACAGGCATAAACCGTCGCTCATGATCATTCCCCCTGAGATTCAGGCAAGACTCGATGCTGGAAATGAGTTCGGAGACAGGGCTATGGGGATGTTCGGGCCCTATGAAGAGATGACAGTATATCGTCCCGGGACGACTATTCCAGACAAAAAGGCAATGCTCGCCAATACAGAAGATGCCCTGTCCCGCGGTGTCGAAGTCATCTGCGAAGCGGCCTTCTGCAATTATAACAACTATTGTGCCGCTGACATTCTGCGAAAGACAGAAGCCGGTTATGATCTCTACGAAGTAAAGGATGCTCGCGAGGTATCTCCGCAGCATATCAAGGATGCAGGTTTCCAGTACTACATCATCTCCCGGTGTAAACTGAAGATCGGTAAAATCTTCATTGTGATCCATGGAGAGGACCGGGACAACCCTTTTGTCCCGGTGGAAGTCACCCGGCAGGCAAAGGGGTATTATCGGTGGATCAATGACCATATCTGGGACCTCAACCGCCGCCAGAAAGAGCCGGAAGAGATTGAGGTCGAACCCGGTGACCAGTGCCTGCATCCGTATCAATGCTGGTATTACGAATATTGTCATAACGGGGAGAAATAGGGCCGGTCCTTTTGTTTCTGTCCCCCTGTTGACAAGGCCGGGTTTGTCCCCTGACTTAACCCGACGGGCTTATCTCTGCCCGGGTCTATGACAGGATTGCTGGAAAGGCCGGAGTTGTCCCCTGCCCATCCCCGGCAGAATAAGTAGGAGATTAAGGAGGAGAATAAGGAGGAGAAATGTCCACATATCTTTGTTCAGATGTGCACGGCCAATATGATCTCTATATCAAAATGCTGGATGACATCCGCTTCTCACAAAACGATCATCTTTATATTCTCGGCGATCTCATTGACCGCGGTCCCAAAAGCATAGAACTTCTCCAGGATGTTATGAACAGAAATAATGTCACCTGTCTCATCGGGAACCACGAAATGATGATGCTGGATCATTTGAACGGGAACAGGGAACGCGGGTCTTACTGGACCGTGTCTGCTAACGGCGGGACCGTAACAAAACGAGGCTTCAATAAGCTTCCCGACCGGGAAAAAAGCAGTATCATTGACTTCTTAAATAGTCTCTGCCTGCAGATCGAACTGGAGATTAACGGAAAAAGGTTTCTTCTTTCACATTCGTCTTTTCTGGAGGATTCGGGAACAGTCAGATGGCGCGATCTGGACGAGAAGACCGTGTTTAAAACAGTCTGGGATTCGCCCTGGCGTTTTTGGGAACATATCCCTCTGCAAAAATACAGAGAGGACGGACGGATCCATGTGATCGGCCATGTTCCGACTGTCTTTATCGATGACAGGGACTGGCCCGAAGGCAGAATGCCGGCAATGCCGTCCGCATACGTAGATCACGCCAACCGGATCGTGAATATTGACCTTGGCTGCGCACTGATGGCCAGGATGTCACGTAAGACAGGACTTGCGCTTTGCTGTATGAATTTAGATTCTTTTGCCGCTGGAAATGAAAAGCAGGCATTTCAGTATTACCGGTAAATCAATTCGCATACGGGTTTGTAAAGAAAGAAGCATCTCGCAGAAAGGAACCCTTCATGGAACATAAAATAGATATAGATCGCCGGCAGGCATCCGGAGGAATTTAATCGGGCTGTGTTGGAGTTTTTGCAAAACTGAGTGAGAAAAGAAAACGTTTGTTTAAAACAGATATCTGTTTGCATATGATGATTTACGAGGAGGTGTTTCATGCACAGGAGAGAATTCACAACTGATGAAATCAGAGATGAAAAGGAATTGTTTGAAGCCGCCGATCAGAATGATGAAGAAGAGATTCAACCTGTAGTCCTGAAACCCTGCATGACGATCGATGTCCTTGAAATCGTGAACGGATGGATGGCCGAATGGAATGAGACATTGGAGAGCTGCACGGAGGAGTGGAATCTGGTGGCGTTTCCGGTTCTTGCGGATGGCAGGGCGGCTCTGCTCTTTGAGTCCCCGATCCTGGCATATGAGGCCGATGAGGAAGGCGAGCTCCGGGCCGAGACAATAGAGAACCATTACCGCGTGCTGGTGTTTGATCCCAAGAGCAATGAGCTGGTTGGAAAGTATCGCTTCAAGATCGGCAACGGCTATGCGACGACGGTCTTTTTCAAGGGCGACAGGCTGTATGCGGCTGTTTCCCCGGAGGGTGAGTGTCAGTATACTGCACTGCAGGTGTGGCCCGGGTCTGATGATGAGCACCAGATCCGGATCGGCGATGACATCAACTGTCTGGCGGCAACAGGAGCCGGAGATATCGTCGTCAGCTATAACGGCGGCGATGAGCGCATTGAAGAGGCTGAGGAAGATGCTGAGGAAGAGGGGGAAGAGCTGCCGCTCATCAGTATTTTCTGCGCAGATGGCGACAGAAAGGATATAGGCTGTTTCTATGACGAGGATACCGAAGAGCCTTCCGAAGACTATGTCATAGACGTGACACTGGACCGGCAGGAACGCATCTGGGCTATGCTCGACGATGAAGAGACCGCGGTCATGTATGACAAAGACGGAAGCCTCACTGTCTATTCCCTCCCCGTTTCCGGTGTGAGTGCGCTGGCTGTGCCGGATGACTGCAGCTGTCTTTACGCATCTTCTCAGGATGAGGAAGAGGAGGGCTGCTATTGGCTGTTCCGTATTCCGATGACAGAAGACGATGAAGAAGATGAGGAGCCGGAAATCTGTGCTGTCCAGACACCGGAAGGCAATGCCGTATTCAATGACGGAAGTTCTTTCCTTAAAAACATTATGGCAGCTCTCATTGACGATGTAATCTACGTCATCGACCTGAATGAGCAGTGAGGAACTTTCACAGAAAGCAAAGCTGTTGTAATTGCCAAGGAGCAATCCGTCAAAATGACGATCAAGGAATCTTTCATATAATGGAAGCACCGGGAGACTGATCAATGCACAGAAATAAGCTTTTGGGACGACCCTTTTGTTCCTGCCCCCAGACTGAAGTTCAAGGGGACGGCCCTTTTGTTCCTGCCCCCGGACTTATGATCACTCATGAGTCGGGGGGACGGAAACAAAAGGACCGTCCCCTTTTATGCCTAAAGCTCTTTATTTTTGTGTGTCTGCATCCAGAAAGAAATTGTGGTCAACGAGGCTGATGGCTCCGGGGTCTGTGGATTTATCCACAGTAAGGATCACATCTGCCTGCGCGGGATCGTCCACGGCTGCTGCTCCCTGGGACTCAAGCAGGATGTCCAGGTATTCCGACACATAAAAGGTGTCGGCGGGATCCTGTTCGATCCAGGAACTGAACCAGCGTTCCCTGGGATCTCCGACAAAGCGGACATAGCGTTCCTTGACATCGATGTATCCGTAATTCATGAAACGGATGTCCTGGCAGAGCTCGTGTGTAAAGAAGCAGTTGGCAGGGTCATAGAGCCGGACTTTCTGCTTGAACTTACGGACTGCCATAAGGCCGGTAAAGCACTCGTCGATGTCCTGGAAGGAATTATATCCCCAGTAGAGGTCGATGTTCATGGTGACATACCGGATCGGGGCGGAAAGATCAATATCGATGTATTCTGCAGCATCGCTGTAGGTGATGTCGCCGGAGTGGATGACCCCGCTCTGTTTATAACTGCCGTTCCATCCTACATGGAACCAGTTAAGATCGTCAGGATCCTTTGTATACTCTGCGGCACTGGCATGCAGGTCCAGATCCACCTGGGTTTTGTCGTTCCAGTATACGAAAAAGCGTACGCGCTTTACTTCATCCGGGATCTTCCAGGCAAAACCGCTGCGGATGTAGGTGCTGTCCTGCGATTTATCTGTCGTCTTCATCAGGGAATGGGCCAGATCAAATCGACCGGGATCCAGGTAGATTTTCCTGCCGCGCAGCGGCGTCGAGACGGCCGCAAGGTGGGTCTTCAGGATCTTCGCCAGAATGCGCTTTCTCGCCGGAATGGAAGCCAGCGCGCGGAGGCGCCTGTCATACATTTCAGAGACCGCATTGACCTCAACTGCTTCCTGTTCTTTTAATTCCTGAAGGATTTTTGGAACCTCCGCCATCTTTTGGGCGAAATCCTTTTCAATCTTTGCCAGGTTTTCCTTGTGACGGGTGACCAGATCCTTCTGCCTACGTTCGTATTCGGTGCGGACTGCTTCGGACTGTTCAGAAGAGTTGGCAAGGAGAACTTCGTATTTTCGCCTGATCTGTGCTTCTTCCTCCTCCCAGTTTTGCAGGGAAAGTGTTCTTTCAATGGCAGTGTCGATCTCTGACTTTAATGCCGCTTTCCGTTTCTGCAGTCTGTCTCTGTCGGATTTCAGCCGGCGGAGCAGATGGGCTGCATTCTCCGCCTGCAGTCCGGTGCCCTCCGGGCCGTTCTTCCAGGCGCGGACGGTCCTCTCAAGGAATAGTATTCTCCTTTCCATCTCTGTCAGGCTCTTTTCGAGTGCCAGGAGCTTTTCTTTTTGCCTCTCATGCAGAGAACCGAGCTCTTCCGTAATGACATTCTTCCGCGCTGCTGTTTCTTCCTGACATTTTCGGGATAATCTACGCTCTGATAAGTCGTAAAGTTTTTGCGCAAGCTCCTTTTTTAACCTCTCGTGATTATGTTCATAACGGGAGTCTTCAACTTCCAGATCCCGGGCATGACTGTATCTGAGATGAGTGTAGGGCCAACGCTTCTGAAAATAGCCGGAACGGATCTTGCTGGCAGCCTCCTCTTTTTCCGCAAGGATTTTCTCCCTGGATTCGACCCTTGCGGAAGACAGGAGCTTTACCAGCATCTGCGTGCTGAATTCGGATGCGTGTGCACAAAGGCCTTCCGCAATCTCTTCCTCATCGTATCCAAGGGAGAGGATCCACTGCAGCATGCGGAGCATGAGACCGGGTCTCTCTGCGGTGAAGGCAAGGGCGCCCTGCTCGTGCGAAAGGAGCATTTTTTTGGCCCTTCCTTCCCAGGAATGGAGCTGTCCCCGCCGAAGGTCGCCGACCGCCTTTTTGTGGGCGGCGCTGCGGGAATAGGCGCTGTAATCGAGATGTCTCAGGACAAGGAGATTTCGCTCACGCCTTGTGTTGGAAAGAATCAGGTTTCCCCGGAAATCTGACGCCGGGTAGCTCTCCAGAAGCCTGACCAGCATGCGTTTTTCCGACGTGCGGAAATGGTAGCGGCGCTTTTTCAGTAGCAGATGGATGTTATTGAGGACATCACCTGTGTGCTGGCAGAGCTTCCTCAGGATCGGGACTGCTTCTTTTCCGGGTATTTTTTCAAATACCGCGGGGAACAGAAGCTCCAGGTTCTCTTTGAACAGGATCCGGATTCCTCCCAGGGCTTCCTTCGAGACGTGCGGAAGAGCCAGAAGGACCAGTTCTTTCTCCGGAAGCGTCAGGCGCTCCCGCCGGCTGAGAAGCCGCTGCAGGCAGATGGGATAGCTTTCTTCTTCAGTGACCAGTTCCAGCGCCGTGTCCTCCAGAAGACGGTCGTCTTTTTCCGTCTTGGGTGTGGAGGTCACGTCCGGAAGCCAGCCTTTGCTGACCGGCATGCCCGTCAGCACCATCTGTCCGTAAGTGGAAAAATAGTGCATCAACTGGTGGAAGCGGAACTGTGCCTCGTCCATCTCCATCACCTGGATCGGAAAATCCGGGTACATGGGATTTGCCTTGACTTCGGGGACCAGTTCCTGCACGCTGCGGTAGAAACCCTCCATGGAATCACTTGCCGCCAGCTTGCCGATGTCCTGCGGCCGCAGGGTGAAGCCCAGCGCATGCAGGTTTTCGTTCACCGTCATCGCCTGCATCAGCGTCCCGTCCGTAATTCCTGACGGATCTCCCTCACTGCAGGTGACCATGTGCATTGTGCTTAAAAGGAGCTTACGATATGAAAGCTCCATATTGATTTCTAAATCCTGTAAAAATTCCTTTCCTTTTTACTTCTGTAATTGTTTCTTCTGTAATTATTACTTCTGTGATTTTTACTTCTGTAAATAATTCTTTCTAAGTACTCCGGCAGTTCCCGCAGCAGCGGGCAGACTATCCGATGACAAACATTTGCGTGAATTTGCATCCGGTCTCGTGGATGCGTCTCCAAATCGACTTAAATTAGAAGGACGTCATCTGTAAGACACGCAAAACCGTCTACCCGCTGCTCCGGGAACTGCATTGGAATTCTTTTACCCTGATGGGACTTCAAAGGCAGACTCAAAAGATCAATCCCCTGACTCCCCTTGACTTGCTTCTGTTGAGCAGGCCGCGTCTCCGGCCGCGCCTGCCCGGCCTCTAAGCCCTGCCCGCCGCGAACGTCTTGATGAACGCTTTGACAAACGTTTTGATGAACTACTTGATGAACATCATGGCAAACGCCCTGGTGAGCGTCTTGGTGAGCGTCTTGATGAACGCCTTGACGAACATCTTGTCGAACATCTTGACGAATGATTCGTCCATTCAAGATCGAATGCTTTTGCGGATAAGGAATAAGCTGACACCAGTTATGGACCGCCCGTTATGGACAGCTCTGCAGCCTGTCAGGGTTTTTTGAAAAAACAGTCTGCACCGGCTCTGCTTTGTTCCCTAAGAGGCAATCGATTGCCGCCGTCCTGGGCTTTCTCAGACGACGTCTGTTCATTTCTGAACAGAAATCCTGCAAATGCAGCTCTTTTTAAGCACTTGAGCACCTGTACTCCCTGCATCCGGACAATGGAAACATGAAGGTTGACCGCCTGTCCCGGAATACTGAGCACAATTTCTTTTCTGTATGCAGTTGTCAAAGTATCTTCCAGAGGAGCAGCTCCCCTGTTCTGGAATAAAGTATATCCCGTACAGAAGAAGAAAAAAATGAACATGAAAAATTTTTCTTTGTTCCTGTTTTGCTAATATTTCAGCGAAAATCGCTGAAATTGTGTTCCTGTTATGGTAAAATTTTTTAAGTGATAGGAAATATTCTGAAGAGCTGATCTACATGCCGAAGAGAAGACATAAATGCCGAAGAGAAGACATACATGCTGAAGAGGAGACAAACATGATCCGGGAACTCAATACAGAACAGAAGCAGAGAATAAATCTGACCCTTTCTGCCCTGCAGATCATAAACGGGGACCGCGAACAGTTCGCCCCGCATCTCACCAACAGCGGCTTTCTGAATGAACTGCTGTTTCGGTTTGCTCCGCAGGCTGATGCCTCGATTACAGATGCAGTGGAAAGACAGCGGCAGAGGATCCTTTCCAGTCTGGAAAAAAAGAAACTCTCTCAGGAAACACTGGATACGGTCACGGAAGCCCTGCTGGAACCTTTTCGCAGAGAGCTGATCCTGAAAGCATCGGGCCATCAGAAGGGATCTTCCCTGATTTTCCGGCTGAATAATCAGAACAGAGATCTTTTCTACTCTCAGGACTGGCCTGATGCCAAATACTATGACAATACGCCTTCCAAATACATGAAGGCGCTGTTGGAAGAATATGCCTCCCATACCATGTACCAGAGAGAGGCATTCTATTTTCAGGAATGGATCACCCTGGCCGAAGCGGCCGCTGCGGCGGGCAGGCTGCTGCGGATCACCAGCGTGAACGCAAAGGGGGAGAAGGTTGTGTGGGACATGCGCGTCTACGGAATCCTCCCCAACGACGCCGGCCTCTTCCATTACATTGTGGGAAGATCCGTTCTGAAAGGCGGACTCAAATCCGGGGAGCGTATCGCTTCCTTCCGTATTTCCCGCATCGTAGATATGCGCATCCTTTCCGCCGCAGGCATCCGCTCGGGCAGCCTCTCCAAAGCGGAGAGAAAAGAGATCAGTGAGAAAATCGCGCACGACCACGTCCAGTTCCTTGTCGGAGAACGAGAAGAATGTGTTGTCCGCCTCACCGAAAAAGGAAAGAGGATGTATCGGCAGATTCAATACATGAAACCCCTTGCCTCCTTTATCGATGAGGAAGGCTGCCTGCATTTCGACTGCTCCTCCTTTCAGATTCTCCAGTACTTCTACAGATTCGGCGAACATGCCTGTATCCTCGAACCCGCCTCCCTGAGAGAGGTCTTCTACGACGAATATAAACGGGCCTATGAAGCCTATCTGAAGATCTGTGCTGACAAGGAAACAAGCCTATCTGAAGATCTGCGCTGGCAAGGAAACAAGCCTATCTGAAAATCTGCGCTGACAAGGAAACGTGAAAACGGGTGATCCCATACTTGCAGATCTGCTTGTACAGCAGACCGGATATTTTCGCGGTCCGCAGTCCCCGCGGCATTCCGCATTCATTGAGCGAAGCACTAAAAAATGAGATGTCCATGAAATTGCTACCGGCAGTAGTGGCAGGAATTATCTCCCTCAGATAAACTGCAATCAGAACATAAATATTGCACCTGCAGAGGAGGTAATCAATATGAAAAAGAATGACGAGATGGCAATTTTAATACAGCATTTCTATGGGAACAGAACTGTGACATTCATCGATCCGGACAATCTTGATGCCACTATGCTTGGCTATATCGATGCAGAATTGTTTGATAAAACACGTGATCAGGAAAAGATTGACCGGACCATCATCAGGATACCGGATACAGAAAACCTGGTACTCGTCTACAACAAGTACCAGGAAGAAGAACATCTGAAAGAACTCCAGCATTTTATTCAGGAGGTGTATAAGCGCAAAGACAGATTCAATCCAAGTGCTGTAATTCCCGAAAAGGGAATCGTCCTCTATAGCCGCTGCATCGCCTGCAGGATCAATGAAGACGGAGCACTGGTAAGCCTTGAGGAGGAGGACTGCCCGAAAGTCGTAAAATATCTGACCGCATGATCATAGGTGATTAATGGGAAGGTCCTTTTGTTTCCATGATCAGGGCAAGGTCAAAGGGATGGACCTTTTGTTCCTGCTCTCTGACTCATGAGTCAGGGGGACGGAAACAAAAGGACCGTCCCCTTCTGTCCCTGCCCTCCTGTCTGCAACACCTTGCGCCTGTCTGTCTCTCCTGTTAAAATATTTGTATTCCAAGGCTGTTCACGGGAATTCGCTGTGATTCTCATGTTACTGCTTTGTCAGAAACGGCGCTGCATGCAGTGCCGCCGGGTCCTATTGTTCCATGGGGCTCCGGCGGACTGTGTACAGGCATTATGACCTGTCCGCGCCGGAGCCCCTCTGTTTTAACTTTATACGGAGGTGCGCAATGACAAACGTAAGCAGGAATCGGTCTGTTTCTTTCAGGGGAAAAGACGGTTTAGGGCAGGGGATCATCCGGGAGGATGGTCTTTCCGGTGTGCACGGTTCACCGGATGCGGATGTGAGTAAAGAATGGTCCCAGGCGGGGATTGGAAACGCTTTCATCTTCGGAAAGGTGATGTCCTCCAACCCGGACCTTTTGCTGGAACTGCTCCAGATCTCACTGCCGGAACTGCACATACAGTCGATTAGGGATGTCAGAAAAGAAGTTGATATCAAACTTTCAATAGACGCCCATGGTGTACGACTCGATGTTTCTGCCAGGGATGATCAGGGACGGACTTTTGATGTTGAGATGCAGCTTCAGGATGAGCACAATATTGCCAGGCGGATGAGATACTATACCGGAGCAATCGACCAGACGCTCCTTGGAACCGGCATAGGCTACAGTGAACTGTCGGATACTGTCGTAGTCTTTATCACGCCGTTTGACCCTTTCGGAGAAAAAAGGCTGCGCTATACCTTTCAAAGCCTTTGCCTGGAGAACAATCAGCTGTCTTTAGAGGATGGTGTGACCAGGGTGGTCCTGAATGCCGCCGGAAGCAGAGGAGATATTTCAAGGGAATTAAAAGACTTCCTGAATCTGGTCAAAGGAAGCACAACCTGCCCTGCAGGTTCATTTGCCAATCGTGTACAGGATCAGGTCATTATTGCAAGGCAGAATGCCGAGTGGAGGAGAGAGTATATGGACTGGAAAATGACACTCCTCAATGAAAGAATAAAAGGACGCGAAGAGGGACGCGAAGAAGGACGTCGAGAAGGTCTGCTTATGGTCCAGATAGAAACAATAAAGAAGAAGGTCCAAAAAGGAATTGATTTGCCCCAAATAGCCGAGGCTATGGAAACGGATGCGGATTCACTCCGTCCGGTGTGGGAGGCTGTGAAAGCCGCAGCTCCGGATTATGATTCGCAGAAGATTCTTGAGTCAATTATGGGAAGATAATGAAAAAGTCGAGAGACACCCGGACAGGAGGCTTTGATAGCCTCCTGTCCTTTTTCGGGAATAGCGTGCTGGGAATTGATTCAAAGGACCGTCCCTTCTGTCTCTTGACCCTGCTCAGGGGATTGATTTACTATAGTACGTGTAAGCTGGCAGATATGAAAGAAACTGAAATCGCCCGGAAAGAGGGCGTGGATCTGACATAGTATCTGCAGTAAACGGAACGGAGCTTTACCATTTACAAGAAGAAAATACAAGAAGAAACATATTACAAGAAGAAACATAGGCAGAGTTGGCAATAATCAAAGCGGGAGGAAAGAAAGATGTGGAATGTAATAACTGCAGCATTATTACTGGTGATGATCTTTATTCTTTATGCAATAAAAAAATCAAGAGCAGATAATCCCTTAATATTAGCATTTGCAGGTGTCATACTTTTGATCATGACTTATCTGTTTTCAAAAAATGCCGGTGAATTATGGCTTCACACCAATGCATCTGCATCAACTATATCTGCGTCTGAAAAAACACATTCAGTTTCTGATGATAATGACCCGCAAAAAAAAGAAGCTGATCACCTTTCTGATGGAAACGATGACGCGCACACAGCTGTTTCTGATACAACGATAAATTCTGATGATCAGGAAGACATAGAAGATGGAAAGCCGGCTGAAACCTATCTTACATCATTAAAACAGACTGAAATTAACAAGTTTATCAAAGTCGATAAATATTGTGAAAAAGACAATAGAGGTGATATATATAGTCAAGGGCTTAATATTTATCCTAGAAGCGATGGCTTTTCCAGCGGGAGAGGTTTTGTTGAATATGCCTTGACCGGAAAGTATAAAACGCTGAAAGGAACTTTATATGTTCCCTACGAATCGAGAAATAAGCAATTTAAGTCCAGGTCGATGTTCCGCATTTATGGTGATAATCAGTTATTATATACAGCGCCTGCTATAGAAGGAAAAGATAAGCCGGTTGATTTTGCTATTAATGTCGAAGACGTACGTTTCCTTGAGATCCATATGCAAGGCGGGTGGTATAAAGGCGACGGGACCGGATTGATTCCTTGTATCTGCGCAGGAAATCTGATCCTGTCGACAGAAAGTGATGCATCAATTACAAAGGATCCGTCTCTTCCCAAATTGTACCTTACAGATTTACCCCTTTATGATAGTAAATCTTTGTTCAGCAGCCAGATTATAGATTATCTTTCTGATATAGATGGAAATAAATATTATAGGGGAGATGTCATTGCAAATGGTGATAAGACAGGATTTGCTGAATTCCAGATAGATGATGAATACTCAACACTGAAAGGTACGGCCTATGTACCTTCGGATTCGGCCGGAAAAGACTTTAAACAAGAGGCTTGTGTAAAGATATATGTTAATGATGAATTGAAGAAAGAAATCACACTTGACAGTAAGGATTCGCCTATTGAGTTCAGTGCTGATGTATCCGGCGCAGAGTTCATTAAAATTGAAGTTTCCGGAGGTTTGTATTATAAAGGCGATTGGATTCCGGGTATCTGCGTCACTGATCTGGGGCTTTATTAGTTTTCTATATGCACAATAGAACGAATTGCTTGATATGAAGAGCAGAGCACAGATTGGAATAATCCTGGAGCAGTGCGGGAATTGCTATTATGAAGAAAGATGAGTTTATATAGATAAAAGGTGTTTATAAAAGGCGTTTATTATGAACGAGAACAAAACCGCTGTCACTTTGGAACCCCTTAACATCTCATTCTCCGTGTGCAAAGTGGCAGATTATTCAGGAATAGAAATTGACCAGCCATTCGTTTTTACCGGAAGGACGGATGAAGAGAAATCCCTTGTCTGCCCGACAGACCAGGTCCCTGATATCACCCTTGCCCGGGACGATCACTGGAAAGCCTTCCGCATATGCGGTGAACTGGACTTCTCCCTCATCGGCATCCTTGCAAAGATCTCAAAGATACTGGCAGAAAACTCAATTGGAATCTTCGCCATTTCGACCTATAACACGGATTATATCCTCACAAAAGAAAAAAACTTTGAGAAGGCTTTGAAGGTCCTGGCGGATGCAGGATATGAGATGAGACACCCCATATTTTACTGAAGAAGATTCTTGACGCCGGAAGGGTTTGACAAAATCACGAAAGATCTCGGATATATATCAGGATTCTGAAGACTATCATATGATGATAGGAGTTGAGGACAGCGAAACTCTGATTTATACCCTTGTCAGCGGAATCCCGGCAGGGGCAATAAGGTGGATCTGAAGACATCAAGTGAGGAGAGAAAAATGAAGAAGAAATGTATCTCAAAAATAGTAGTCTGTATGATATTGACACTGCTTGCTGTGCAATCGTTTAAGGTGGGTGCCCGGGCTGAGGAAGCAGACACAGAAAATACAAGCGATATAGTCAATTATAATGGACATGCATATGCTATTTTTGAAGAAGGTATATCCTGGGACGATGCCAAAGAAGCCTGCGAAAAACGCGGCGGGCATCTGATCTGCATCAATGATGAGGAGGAGCAGAAGTTTATTCAGACGATTGTTGCCGGCTGTGATTTCCCTTACTATTGGATCGGGCTCACTGATGCAGAGACGGAAGGAGTCTTCAAATGGGTCAATGGGGATCCTCTGACATACACGAACTGGAGCGTAGACCAGCCTGATAACTGGAATAACTGGGAAGATTCGGTCATGATACCCAACCGGGATATGCAGTATTCACAATATGATGAATGGAGTAATGCTTTCGGAACATGGAACGATATGAATAGCAGCGGGGATCGTGACCACAGCCTGAGTGATATGGGATATATCTGTGAATGGGATTCCATTGACCCGCAGCGTGCCGGGAATTTAAAGAGTACTTTTGATGCTCTGGAAAAGGCCCTCAAGGATGAAGGCGTCGAAGTCAAGATTGACAAGGACAACGGTACGATTACACTGGACAGCGCGATCCTGTTTGATCAGGACAGTTATGAGGTAAAAGAGCAGGGGCAGCAGGAAATCAGCAAGTTTATGACTGCACTGAATAAGGTCCTTGAGGATGAAAAAATCCTGGACGGAATCGGTTCAATTAATATACAGGGGCATACAGATTCTGATGGCACTTATGAGCACAATGTAGAGTTGTCCGAGAAACGCGCAGAGGCAGTCCGAACGGAATGCCTGGAAAGCGTCAAGAATGATACAGCTGTTACTGAGAAATATGAGAAACTTTTCAAAATTACAGGCTGCGCCAGCGACTTTCCGATTCTCGATGAGAATAATGCTGAGGACAAAGCCTTATCCAGAAGAGTTGTATTTGTGTTCTTTATGAAATAAAGACAAAAGTATCCTATCGTAATAATCCGGTTCATTTGTCCTGACATTTTAATGTACCCATGAATGGATCCATTAATGGGTACATTCATGAATCCATTCATGGGTACAGCGAAAGATAAAAACGATATAGATATATTCTCACCCTGAAGGAAGACAGATAAATCACGCGTATAGATAACGAACTTAGGGCTCTCTTGTTCGTTGTCTATACGCGTTTTTAAGTGCCGGCAATTGAGGGATTTTACATGGGATTACAAGGTGAATTTTTCTTCATTCACTGTCATATTGCTATTGAGAAGACCGAGGTACCATTTGTAAAATTCGCTCCATTCGTTGGGCTCAAAACCGTAGCAATCATTTTTGAGCAATGACATAGTGATTGTATATATGTGCTCAACATCGTACTTCAGGACATAGGCAGTACTCAGCTTTTCTTTAAAGATTTCCAGAAAAGCTCTCTGCTCTTCTGCGTCATTTATTACTTTTTGGAAATGATTGAAACGGTCCAGATGTTTTTTCATTAAAGCCGCAAGCCGGTCTGTGCCCTTTTTGGAATTCCATTCTCTGATGGGGGGATACACGCTTATATCTATCTTGATTGTCTCGCTGTTATTTCGATTTATTTTACGATTGATATTTTTAACTGAATAATTACCCGACGCATTCCACAATTCCCGGAAATGGTCTGTGATTATTTCTGTCAGGGAATTAACGAATTCTTTTCCGGAATCTGTGCTGATTAGTTCCTCAAACTTTGTCTGAACTTCATTACTATACAGTTTGGTCAGAAACCGCTTACTCAGCCATTTCAAATCTGCACATTCCCTTTGGAAATATGCGGAGCGCTGCAGGAAAAAATGATACACTTCCAGGGAATACTCTACAAGATCATCAATATATGCCGAGATTTCTTCATCATTGGGAATGGCACGCGGACGAATCGGGTTCATAATCGGTGTATATACAGAACTTCTTTGTTCTGTCGTCACGCCAAACAATTCAGTATACTCATCCTCTTCAGGGCCCATCATGATATCCAGGATCTTCCGGAAGTTGTTTACTTTTACAATCAGTGTATTTTCCAGTTCTTTCCTGGATTCCCGGTCTATATCTGAAGAGAAATGAGTATTGTCAAAATCAAAGGCTTTTTTCTGTATGGTCAGACACACCATGTTTTTATCGGCATAGACTTCTACAGGCGCATGCATGTCCAGTTCCAGCTGAAGGACCATATCTTTAATACGCTGTGTAAAGACTCTGTCTGCCTCTGATGCATCCCCAATACCTACTTCACGAATCCTGTGATTGAAATCAAAGACGTCTTTTTTATCCTGTGTCCTCTCCGGGTTTGTCAGAATATCTGTCTCATCCATACTTTTAAGATTTCGCAGATATTCTATGGGCTCAGCCGCTTCCAGGCTTATACGTCCTTCAATATCCGGACCGGGCATAAAGATAAAAACACTTCCGTAAAAAACAACATCCTGTCCTTTTTTTATCGAATAACGAGCTGCTGCCTCGATATCATCCTCTTTATATTGGTCAATATAGGTTTCTGTTTCGGAATTCCTGCCCGAAGAAGCAGTTGCAGCAGCCTGCCCGGAATTCCCGTTCGAAGGAGCGCTTTGTCCGGAATTCCTGCCCGAAGAAGTGTTCTGCCCGGAATTCCTGTTCGAAGGAGCGCTTTGTCCGGAATTCCTGCCCAAAAGGGCATCCAGATCCAATGCAGGCGTATGGGGCTGTGTTAATGCAATATTACAGCAGGAAATTGCATGCCCCCGATAATGGATGTTAATGAGATCCCCGCCCACAGAACCATTGTAATCGTTAAACAGATGAGAATGGCCGATCAAATAATCAGGGATAGATCCCTCTCTGTTATAGGAATGGATAGTAAGTCCCTCATCCTTAAAAATTTTCAGCAGTTCTTCCCTTATTGAGCTTTCTGTAGCTTCTTTTTCAATGTGTTCTATTGCTCCTGTGACTCCATTTGTTGCCGCAGCAAGGCCGAAAGGAAATATATAGAGATTAGCTAAATCCATTACTTCACCCATATCAAGCTGACCGGCAATCAGCTTATCCAGAGCGGCCATTCCCATAGAATAAAGGAAAATGGGATGCAGCAATAATTTTGCCACTATAAACGCCGGTAAAGTCAGTATGACTCTTACCATGTCCAGAACCGGGGTGCTCAAATGCATCATGTCACCCAGGGCATGCCTCATCTGCTCGTCGGGATCGTACTCCGGCATTTCAACCTGTAAATCAGAATTGATGCTGCTCGGTTCATTTATTCCCTCGGATTCTGCTTTCTGTAATTCCGGCATGTCCGGACACGGCATATCCGGACAGTCTGTTGCTGTTCCGCCGACATTTTCTTCTCTCTCATCGGGAGCATAGCCCTTGCTGTCATATGTACTCATTCTGTGCATAGCCTTTCTTTTTCCGCTTTAAAAATGCGTTCTTCTGATTTGAATGATTTATTTGGATGATTTACGTCATGGATTATAAAGGAATGGATAATAAAGCCATGGATTATTAAGTCATGGATAGTTATGTCATGGATAATTATGTCATGGATAATATGGCTGGTGCCTTTATGATAACATAATTCTTTACTGAAAAATTATTAGTCTTTATGATCGCAGAAAATCTTATCGGAAGAAAATCTATTTGCAGGAAAATCATATCGTAGGAAAATCTATTTGTAGGAAAAACCTATCGCAGAAAATCTTATTGCAGGAAAATCATATACCAGGAAATACATCGTCGTTGGCCTCGTCCTTTTTCGTCCTTTTTTTTGCGAAGCGACAGAAGAGCTTCAGGAGTAAAAGATCACCACTGCGGCAGAGGGAGCGAAGCGACCGGGGGCCGCGGCGGGAGAAAGGTCACGCATGCCTGGAAAAAGCGAAGCGACAGAAGAGTTTCAAGAGAAAAAGATCACCACTGCAGAGGAGGGAGCGAAGCGACCGGGGGCCGTCGCAGAAGAAAGGTCACACATGCCTGGAAAAAGCAAAGCGACCGAGCAGTTCTAAGAGCAGGAGGTCACTCGTACCGGAGAAATGGCTGTGTACAGAAGGCATCCGGATGGATGTATTGAGTTTAAAGAAACCCTTTGCAGATACTTTCAATAATGGCATATGCAAGATCTTTTTATCTTAATGAAGAGACGGCAAAAAACTGTTTTGAGTACACATGGGTTACAATCGGTATGACATGTGTTGCATGGACTCGGTAATGTCAAGTGTTGCATGGACACTGTATTTGACACTCACCCTTCATGTGCCTATAATAAATTTGTATATTTGTACAGTGCCTGATATGTTTTAAAATAGCGGGAAGTAAAACACTGCGTATTCAATTAAACAATAAAGATATATACCCATCATTAAAGAAGATGAAAAGTATGAATGAATTACGCGTATAGGAACAAACAAAAAACTCTCTTGTTCGTAATATATACGCGTTTTTCAATTCCGGTAATTGCGGGTTTTTACATAATATTACTTGAACCAATTATTCCATACCTGCATTTTAGAAAGGCAAGAAATGAAGAAAATTAAATATAGTCGACGATTTCTTTTGACTCTGATTGCTTTGATTATGGTCAATACCATTACCGGATGTGGGAAGGTACAGGGAAATATAAGCGGTATTAATTTGTTCTCCATGGAAGAAAATGCTGAGACACCCGACAAAGATTTAGAATCTTTATCATATAATAGTTCCGGGATGAAATCCGGCAAAACGGATACTGCAGCCAGCAAAGAAGCAGATTCTGCTTTTGCCTTAGATGAAACTGCTGAAGCCAGTACTGCCTATCCAGGAGCGGAAACGGCTGCTTCAGATAGTATCCCCCCTGTTATTGATGCTCAGGATCAAATAATACCATACGGTACATATTTACATTTAAATGATATTGCATCTATAACTGATGGTTTTGATAAATCGCCTGTTTTGGAAGTACGATCTATACGAAAGAAGGATGAAGAGGGTACAGATAATACCGCTAATACCGCCCTTTCATCAGAGAAAGCATCTCCTTCTGCAGACACAGGTGAAACCGCTGCTTCTGAAACAGTATCTACAGCTGGTCTTGACGATAATAAAACCAATCAAGAGACATCAGAAATCAGCAATAGTATTGCAGACGATACGATAGCATCTGCTCCTGCAGCAGCAGGCACAGACTCGGAAACAGAACTTGTGGCTAATCCTGATGAAAGCAACCCTGGATCCAAAGAGTCGGATACCGCAAATGCTCTATCCAATGAACAATCGGATATCGGGGCGGCGGGCAGTACTTCAGCTGCCGAATCGGAATCTACTTCAGCAAACGATTCTGACGACGGATATTTATTCAGCGATCCAGGCTTATACATATTGGAACTTGAAGGAACCGATCGAAGTGGAAATAAGTCGCGAAAAAATATTAACGTTACCGTGATTGACTCTGTTGCCCCTGTCCTGAGCGGGCTTCATGAAGAATACAATTTGACAGACAAAGAAACTGATTCACCGGATTACCTGGAAGGAATCACTGCAACCGACGAAATTGATGGAGATCTTTCAACAGCGATAAAAGTTGATGAAAGCAAAGTTCAGTATGGTTCAGTCGGCACATATAGTATTGAGTATTCTGTTTCAGACGCATCTGGAAATACTGCTTCTGCAACTGTCCCCGTAGTAATCAAAGATACGACTGCTCCTGAGATTACATTATCCCAAGCAACGATTGATCTCTTTGTTACTGACAGTAAACCGGATTATTCTTCATTCGTGATTGCAACTGATGCAGCAGACGGAGATGTAAAAGCCAGTTTAACTGTTGATGACACATCTGTAAAGTATTCATATCCGGGCACATATGCGACAATCCTCTGCGTTCAGGACAAATCAGGCAATAAGGCAGAGGAGACAATAACGATCAATGTTACTGCCGGATGGAAAACAATAGGAGAAAAGACCTTCTACTACAGTCCCGAAGACGGCAGTTTGTATCATAATTGGGGAACAGTTGACGGTAAGAAATACTATTTCGACCCGGAAGACGGGCACGTACGTCATGGATGGAGAACCATCGATGATCTGAAATATTATTTTGATCAAAACGATGGACATATGCTTACAGGTCTGCAGACCATTAATAATAAGCAGTATCTGTTGGATTCCAAGGATGGACATCTACTGACTGGATGGCAGACAATTGGTGAAAAAACATATTATTTTGATCCTTCCGATGGGCATATGCGCCATGGATGGAGAACTATCGATGGTCGGAAATACTATCTAGATCCCGAAGACGGGCATGTACGTCATGGTTGGAGAACCATAGATGGCCAAAAATATTATCTCGATTCGAACGACGGACATTTGTTAACAGGTCTGCAAACCATCAATAATAAGCAATACCTGCTGGATTCCAAGGATGGACATCAATTAACCGGATGGCAGACAATTGGTGAAAACCGGTATTACTTTGACCCGGAAGATGGCCATATGCGCCATAGCTGGGTAACCATTAATGGGTCAAAATACTATTTTGATCCCAACGATGGGTTTATGTATACCGGAACTCACAATATTGACGGCGTTGACTATGATTTTGGAACAAACGGAATAGCAGAAAAAGTTGTTGTCCAACAACGAAGTTCTGTAACAAGTGATAATTCAACCAATAATAATTCAGAGATTGCATATATTGGAAACAGTAATTCAAGAATTTTTCATCATTCATGGTGTGCAAGTGTACGCAAGATGAAGGATTACAACAAGGTTGGCTTTGGGTCCAGAGATGAGGCAGTTAATTGCGGATACAGACCTTGTAAAAATTGTAATCCTTGAGAGACGAAATGTTTACCGGCATTGCGGGTATTGCCTTTAAAAAACCCGAATAGAAAGGATGAAAATTGCAGCCATGACCTTCAGACTCCATGCCCCATGGGTCCACAGTCTGAAAGAAAAACGAAGTATAGTAAAGAGCCTGATCGCTAAGCTCCGGAACCGATACCATGTATCGGCGGCAGAAATCGATGAGCAGGACACACACCAGATCATTGTGATCGGTGTTGCGGCTGTTGTTCCGCATAATGCCATGGCGGACAGCCTGATGGAAGACATTTCTCTTTTTGTGGAGGAAAACACAGATGCGGAAATCATAGATGAAGAACGGGAAATGCGATAAGAAATCGTATTCGATTTAACGTTAAAGGTATATACATGTCATGAAGGAAGACGAATAGTACGAATAGATTACGCGTATAGGAACGAACAGACAATTCGCTTTCTATACGCGTTTTTCAGGTCTCACATTCAAAAAGATGTTCTGCTCATAAATGTGGGCTTTGTGTGTACTTTGATAAGGAAAATGTTAAGCGGATTTATGTAATTATTTCTGGGAGTGAACTTTGTTATGGAGACGGGCAGAAATGCCCATGGGTTTAATGCAGCTGTGAAACAAGGGGACGTCCAAGGGTGTCACCAGACATATGATTCTCATAGGGAGGGAATACCTGTGAAAAAGAATGATTATTCTCTACCATTCATGCTTCTCATCAGCCTGATGACTGTTGTGATCGGAATAGCAGGATGCGCTGCAGCAGAAAAGGTATCGCAGACGAAGGCGGAAGCTGCGCAGGCAGATACAGAAGCTGCACCGGCAGAATTCACAGTGCTGGATGATTATCAGAATTGGGCAAAAGAGGTGGGCTATCCGCAGGGTATGCTGGCAGCTATGGGAGTCGATGGAATCAACCAGGATTATTTCCATACCCTGCCCGATGCGCCGGGATACACATCCGGAAAGATTGTGATCGGCGACAGCCGCTGCTGCCAGCTCGGGATTTACGAGCAGAGGACCGGTGCGGATGATTTTGCGGATTATGCTGTATGGGGCGGTCACTTTTTGCCGGGAGCACAGCCGCCTTTAATGACTGAGGAACAGTTTTCGGAAGTGGAACGCTGCTTTCAGGAACAGATCAAAAACTGCGGCGAATGCAGAATTTATTTTTTTGCCACGGTCAATGATTACGATTATATAGGGAATGACAATGACGAAAGCATTTCCTCTGCCGTCAGTACAGCTGAAAAGCTGGGCAATATGTCCTGTGAAAAAGAGGGAAAAGTCTATCAGCCGGAAGTGATCGTCATCGGCTTTGACGGCGGTGCGGAAGATGTTCTGTATCGTATCCCTTCACAAGAGTTTAACCGCTATGTCGATGACTATAACGAAAAACTCCGAACCGCAGTAAACAACAGTGCTCTTTTACAGCAGAACGCCGAATACTTTACAACTGTTCCTGAGATCACAGGCGGCAGAACAGGCTTCAATGAAGACGGTCTTCATTACAGCGATGACACATTAAAAGAGATCGTCGATTTTATTATAGAAAAAAGGTAAGTCCGGCAGATGAGTCTGCATACAGGAAATACCTGTAAAGCCCCCGTACCTGATATTATAAAGAAAAGTGGAATCCTGCCTGGCATAATAAATCCATGAGAGAAATATGTTCCATAGGGACATTAGTCCTTCGAATATCATGATTCTGCCTGACGGAAAAGTGTAACTCCTGGACTTCGGGGCGGTTCGTGAAGTTTCAGCTGAAATACAGTCCCTGTCAACAATGTCGTCAGTATAAGTATGATGCTTAACGGGCATTGGAATGATAGCGAGTATGGAAGAAGTACTTATGCATATCTATGTGAGTGGGATACTGCAGCATCTTCGAGTAAGGACTAGTGCCGCGCAATAGGAAATCAGAAGGACACAGTGATGCAGGTCCCTTTACCGGGTTCACTGTCGACGATGATGTCCGCGTCATGTATTTCCGCAATATGTTTTACAATGGCAAGTCCAAGGCCGGTTCCGCCTGTTTCGCGGGACCGGCTTTTGTCGATCCTGTAGAATCGTTCGAAGATCCGTTCCTGCTGATTTTTCGGAATGCCGATGCCGGTGTCCTGTACAGAAAGGAAAGGGTGATCATCCTTCTGGCCGGTCCGGACCAGGATGGATCCGTTTTCACGATTATACTGGATGGCATTCTGGATGAGGTTTTCGATGAGTTCTTTCAGGAGTTCCCGGTCTCCGGTGAGCATAGCGGAATCTCCTTTGCAGGTAAGGGAAAGATTGCGGGTCCGCGCGCTGACAGAGAGATTTCTGCAGCATTCTTCTGCCAGGGGCTTCAGATCCATTGCTGTGAATTTCCGGGGAAGTTCCTTGTGGTCAAGTTCCGACAAGCGAATGATATCGTTGATCAGAGAGAGAAGACGGTTCGAATTATGGCGGATCTGCTCGGCTACATGGGGCACCTGATCATGGGCGACCATATCGTTTTCCAGAAGTTCCGCATAGCCGGAGATTGCTGTCAGAGGAGTTTTGAGCTCATGAGATACATTGGCAGTGAAATCCTGACGTATGGAAGCCGCCTCCAGGATGTTTTCATGCTGGGAACGGATTTTGTCGGCAAAGGGCTGCAGTTCCCGATAGACCGGCTTTTCTATAGGACCGTCCAGGCGCTCTGCCATTTCGTCCAGGGGCTTGAGAAGCTGGATCGTCAGAAAATGCCCCAGAAGGATGCAGATCACCAGGAAGATTGCGCTGATCGAGAATATGACTGGGAGTGACTGGACAAAAACATTAGAGATGGAGCTGGCCTCCGTCGATGTGCGGAGAATGGTCCCGTCGTCAAGAAGAAGTGCGTAATAGAAGGTGTTCAGCTGGAAGGTGTCCGAACGCCGTACGGATTCTCCGGAACCCTTTTGGATAGCTTCCCGGATCTCGGGCCGGTCCAGATGGTTTGGGAGGCCTGAGACGTCTGCGCCGTTATCATACAGGACAGTGCCGTCAGCGGAGATCCAGGTGATTCTGGGATTGTCCTGCCTGAGCTGCCTGAGGGCGGAGTTTTCAACGTAGGCATTGACATCCTCGGTTCCGGCATAGGCGGACTGGAAGACACCTGTATCGGACAAAAGGCGCGTATATAAAGCCAGGTCCTTTTTTACCTGGCTTTGGAACAGATTGTAGTATAAAAGAGTAACACCGATGGTGGCAGAGAAGACTGCGACCAGGGCGATCAGACTTAGTCGTAGATTGATCTTTTGTTTCATGAGATTACATACCCCACATTTCTGACAGTACCGATCTGCCTGCCGCAGGAGCCGAGCTTCTGACGCAGAGTCTTGATGTGCATATCTACGGTGCGCGTCTCTCCTTCATAATTGGTTTCCCAGACGGCCTGCATGATCGCTTCGCGGGACAGTACGACTTTGGGATTGATCATCAGAAAACGGAGCAGTTCAAATTCTTTAAAGGTGAGTTCCACCTGATTCTCTCCGGCATATACCAGGTAACGCTCCTGATCCAGACGGATATCTCCGACTTTGAGAACCTTGGGAGCGCTCTCCGCGGCGCGCCGCAGCAGCGCCCGGACCCGGGAGAGAAGCTCCATGATGGAGAATGGCTTTCGGATATAGTCGTCTGCGCCGCTGTCCAGGCTTTTTACAAGATCCATCTCAGTCGTCCTGGCGGTAACTATGATGACAGGAATCTTGGTAGTCAGGGGATTTTTCCTGAGCTTCCGAATGATCTCGTAGCCGTCCTGATCAGGCAGCATGATATCCAGGATCACCAGATCAGGAAGGATTTCCTCCATCTGACGAAAGAAAGCTTGTGCGCAGTCAAAAGCTGCCACGGTATAATTGCTGTTTTTCAGAGCAATTGACTCAATTTCCCGAATATTAAGATCGTCTTCTACGATATAGATAAGTGCCATACTAAATCCTATTATTTATTGCTTTACAGTATGTGCAGCATAAATCGGAGCGGTGCGGTCTATGCTCAGTATTGTAAAAATCAGACAAGTGACAAAATGATTTCTTTAAACAGCCTGCATAATCTGAAACAGCCGGCGATATATGAAACAGCCCTGCTCTATCTGAAACAGCATGCGTCATATGAAATGACTTGCGCTATATGGGATTTACCGCAGTCTTTTCAGAAAGTGAACTGTGGGAATCAGTATGCTCGAAGAGCGCGTAGGCGATATTGATCGCGTGGTCGGAGCAGCGTTCCAGGTCGTTGACCATATCTGTAAAGAGGACTCCGCCGACGGGGTCGCATTCGTTATTCATAAGACGTTGAATATGATTGTTTATAAATTCTGTCTGCAGATCATCTACGTTCTGTTCCAGAATATCTGCCTTCAGCAGTGAGCGAAAATCCTCCTGCTCAAAAATCCGGAGCGAATAGTCAATGGACTTTAGAGAAGCCTCTGTAAGGATCCGCAGTTCCTCCCGTGCTCTATCGGACAGGGCGGCTTTTCTTGCCTTGAACTCGCCTTCGTACTCTGCTATGTTCTCCGCGTAGTCGGAGATCCGTTCCATATCCGATGCCACCAGCATGAGTTGGGAGAGCTTGCTGACTTCCGGGGGAGCGTAGTCTCTGGAGCGGAAGGAAATCAGACATTCCTGGATCTTGTCTGTCAGAATGTCTATGGTGTCTTCTGTCTCAAAAACATTTTCCGCAAGATGATCATCCAGGGTAAAGAAGCAGTCCGCAGCCTTCTGCAGGCAGTCCCGGGCCAGCTGGCCCATCCTGATCAGTTCCAGCTTGGCCTGCTGTATTGCCATCGAAGAAGGAAGATCCGCAGTCTGTACAAGATAACGGAGCTTTCTGTCCTCGATGGAACGGCTTTCTTCCGGCAGGACAGGGACCACTTTTTTGGAAAGCCCGACGATCTGGTTGGCGAAAGGGACTTCCAGAAGGACAGCCAGGATGGCGAAAATCGTGTGCGTGTTTGCCACCTGATGGCCGACATCTCCGGGTGTGAGACTCTGGATCAGTTCCGTGATAGGGAACACCGTGATCAGGATCAGCATCAGAGCGGCTCGGAACAGGTTGAACAGGAGGTTCAGCACGGCGGTCCGCTTGCCGTTCCTGTTGGTGGTCAGAGAAGCCAGAAGGTTAGGAGTGACGGAACCGATCGCGGCGCCGATCACCAGATACACAGTCATATCATAGCTAATAAGCCCCTGAATTGCAAAGGTCTGGAAAATGACGACAGAGGAAGAGGAACTCTGCAGCAGCGCGGTGAACAGTATGCCGAATAAGACGGCGATTGCCGGATTTTCCAGTGTTGACAGAAATGTGATAAAGGGAGCACTCCGGGAAAGCGGCGCTATGGCTGATTTGATAACGGAAATGCCGAAGAAGAGCATTCCGAATCCGAGGATGATAGAACCTATATGCTTTGTTGTGTTGTTTTTTACAAAAATATAGAGGATTGCGCCTATGAACAGGATAAAGGGCGCATAGGCACCCAGATTAAAGGCTGTGATTTGGGCAGTGACAGTGGTGCCTATATTGGCGCCCATGATTACACCGATTGCCTGGGCCAGTGTCATCAGTCCGGAATTGACGAAGCTGATCACCATCATATCCGTTGCGGAAGAACTCTGGACCAGAAGAGTTACCAGAATACCGACCACGACGGCGACCAAGCGGTTTGCGGTCGCCCGCTCCAGTATAGAGCGGAGTTTATTGCCGGCGGCCTGCTTGAGGCCGGAGGACATCATGCTCATGCCATAGAGAAACAGTCCTACACCGCCAAGTAATGAAAAAAATCCGTATAGGGTCATAAAGATGTCTCCTTATATTTAATTCCTTAACTTAATTCCTCATTGTACAGAAACCCCTATCAGAGTTCTGGACTATCAGGATTGGCGGTATGATAGCACAGCCTTGTAAAAGCAATAAGGCGCACTTTGTAAAAAGCATGTAAAAATACAGCAATACACAAACGACTGTCTTTACGAGTATCTTTGCGTGAATTGCAAAAGTAAACGCAGCTGATGGTCCTGATAGCAGCATTCACTTTTTTAATTGTCGACGATTATCTTTAGAGCGCTTTTTGAGGAAATCAGATCGGGTTGATGATATATTAGTATTGTGGATTTCAACACAAGGCAGTCATTATGGAGTGTGGAGAGCCGGATATGTTTTGTATAGGACAAAGCACCTAACAATTGTCGTTTTTTTGCATTCCTGCCCTATATAAGAACTGCCGCGAACTGACTAAGAACTGTCGCGAACTGACATGGAACCAGGAGCTCATGGTATGAAACACAAGGTCAAAGTGAAAGTGCCCGTCGAGAAGCGCGGCTTCCTAGGAATCAGGAAGACGGTCATGGAGACACGTATTATTGAGGTCGATGGGAAGACCTATAAAAAGCTGAAAAAAGATTGGGAGAAGCGTCCCTACAGTATAGAAGAAATGATGTTTTATGATGATATCATTTATGATGAATGAACTTCCGTCAGTATCGGTATTGCGCGAATGACAGCATGAGGAGTCTTATGGCGGACGAAATCAAGGTGTTTTTGACTAATGTGATGAGAACAGCAGCAGGTATATTTGCTGGAGTTTTGCAGGAGGAGAAAACCTATGTCAGGAAAAGTGATTGCAATTCGCAGAAAGAATTCGGGGGATTCCATCGAGAAGACTTCTGTTGATTATCAAAAAGAGCTTCGGAAAATCATCGGCATCGTCGAGTCAGCCAAAACCCGTCTCAGCAAAATGACACTCGACATGGAGGATGACAATATCGAGATTGGAACGCTGGATGAAGCTCTTGATGCACTGGACGATGCAATCGATATAATGGAAGAGTCCTGTACGGATTCAGCTACTTAAATTCCGGTCTTTCGAACTGTTGTGGATTCTGCCGGGACACAATTCGCCATGCCGACAGACTCGCAAACGCTTCGCTTTTTGCTCACTGTCACGGCATTCGCCGTATACATCCAAATCAACAGATCGCCGCTTACGAGCTAGCTCGACGCGTCTCACTGTTGCTTTGTCTGTGCATGGCTCATTGCTAACGCGCAAATTCCCGTTTATTAGTAAGTGAAGAGGTATGGACAAGAATATGAATATCAAAATACTTCATCTTCTGGAAGGCGCAGACCAGGCTCAAGGCCTTGCGGTCGTGATCGATGTCTTCCGGGCTTTTTCTCTGGAATGCTATTTGTTTTCCAGAGGCGTGCAGAAAATATATGCTGTCGGCAGAGAAGAAACGGCATGGAAAATGAAACGTGAACACCCGGATTTCCTTATGGCCGGCGAGCGGGGAGGTGTCATCCTTCCCGGCTTTGACTACGGCAATTCTCCGTCCCAGACGGAAGGTGCTGATTTCCAGGACAAGATCCTGATTCATACGACCAGTGCCGGAACACAGGGACTGGTTCATACCTGTGCCGCGGGTGCAGGCGAAATCCTTACAGGCAGCATGGTCAACGCCTCCGCTATTGCCTCATATATCAAAGAAAAGAATCCCGCACAAGTCTCCCTTGTCTGTATGGGCAATTCCGGGATTGCTCCGGCTCCCGAGGATGAACTCTGTGCCCGCTATATCAGGAGCATCCTGATTGGAGAACCGATTGAAATGGGACCTGAAATCCTTTCCTTTGTCAATGAACCCTCCGTCGCAAAGTTTTTTGACATCAAATGGAAAAATGTCTTTCCTGTAAAAGATCTGATCATGTGCCTTGAGTATGACAGATTTCCCTTTATCCTCAAAGCTGATCAAGTCAGCGAAGACATTTTTGAGATTTCCCGTGTCAATGTGCCGGACTAAATGTGAGTCAAGAGGGACGGTTCTGATTGACTCATTTTCCAGAGCCGCGATACCGAAGTGTAGGGATATCTGGAGAAGTGAGTCACGAGGGACGGTTCTGATTAACTCATTTTCCAGAGCCGCGATACCCAAAGTGTAGGGATATCTGGAGAAGCATGGGAACTGTCAGATAGACGCGACATTGCCCGGCAATCCTCCAAAGGAACTATATAGGATAGTACAGGGATTCTTTGGAATACATATATAGAAAAATGATTCGAATATTAGAAATTTCAGGTTGATTTTCGCCACATCAAGACCTATTATATTAATATGTGTTGACGCGGTTATTTCAGTGGGTACTTTTGCCAAATATCAGTGTGCATGATTTATAAGATTAAAATGCGCAAGATAAGGCTGAGTACTTTTGGTTCTGATAGTTTGATTGATGGTGAGGGTGTAGTGTGGGAGAATGATCCCGATCTGCCGGGCAATCCATCTGCCACAGAGGATACTCAATGAGAAATACTCATATGAGAAGCCCCTGAACTGAATAATCAAGAGGATACACACATTATGGGCACTATTGATATTGAAACAAAACTCTCTGCGACAGTGCAAACCTGATCAATACTGTCACCAACTCAAAACTAACTTATCCGGAAGAAGGAAATGTGATTGATATGTGTAAGGCTATCGAAGATATGAGAGCAGATGCTAAAGCAGAAGGAAGAGCAGAAGGAAGAGCAGAAGGGAATACAGAATCATTAGTGTCTTCTATTAAAAATGTGATGGACAGCATTCACGTTTCAATCGAAGAAGCGATGGATATTTTAAAAATTGACCCGCAAAAAAGGCAGGATTATGCTGCCAGACTGAAGTGATTTCCGGGTGTCAACATGTATGATCGAGATGACAGGCTTATGATAACATCTTAAGCGGCGCATGCTGTAAGGGCTGATTATGAGCTTATGAGGCATGCGCCGGATTTATCCAATGATATTCAGATATATGATTAAAATCTGTGATTTATAATGATGAGCAGGAGAGAAACCCGGGAGAAGGAACAAAGAGTAGACAAAGAGTCGAATAATTTGTCCGGATTTAGGGACTGGTGGACTTGTAAACTTTATGTCATAAGGAGATGACACCAGCCTTAAATGATGTCGGAACCTGTCGGCAAGGACAGATGGATCAGCGACTTACTTATTTGACGGAGGTGAAAACAATGAAAAAACTCATCTTAGCTGCACTGATTACGGTAATGGTGATATTGTTGACTGCCTGCGGCGGATCAAACAATGAGCCCGCTCCCGCATCTTCTGAAGCAAAGGCGGAACAGGGAAGTGGTGAAGAGGAAGAAAAGGACACCCAAGAGCGTGAGTCTGAGACAGGCGATTTGCAGGATGGTGAAACTGAGGCTGGATCTTCTGACCAAGAGGAAGCTATGTCGGAAAATAAAAATGCCGAGACAAAAGGGAGTAATGACAGCGCTTCATCAAAAGATATTACATTTGAGAAAACGGTCTTCATTGACATGACGAATGTTCGATTACTATCAACGAAATCGACGAAAGTGATATGTTCGGATTTTATTGTCTGAAAGCGACTTTCGAAAACAAGTCATCGGAGAAAACATATATGTTTTCGGTAGATACTGCATATATAAATGGAGTAAAAACTGATCCGCTATTTGCGACAGAGGTTAATCCTGGAAAAAAGGCGAATGCGGATATTTCCTTTAATCGCTCTGTACTGGAAGAAAATGGAATAGTTGACTTTACGGATATTGAAATGACCTTTGTGGTTTACAATACCGATGATTATGAGGATAATGTCGCGAAGGAGACAGTCCATATTTATCCTTACGGGGAAGAATCGGCCGAAAAGTTCACACGTGACGCAGTTGATACCGATACTGTCCTGGCAGACGATGAGAATGTGACGATTATTCTGACAGGCTATGAGAAGAGTGATGAATGGCAGGAATACAGGGCACACATTTATCTGGTGAATAAAACAGACAAAAAGCTGATGTTTAGTGTCGAGGATGCATCGATTAACGGATATATGGCAGACCCGTTTTTCGCCACAGAGCTGGATGCCGGAAAATGTGTATTTACAAGCCTGTCCTGGCCTTACACCACCCTGGAAGAGAATGGAATCGAAGAGGTTGAGGAAATTGCAGCTCATTTTATCGTTTATGATTCCAATGATTACGAAAACCGTTATCTCGATGAAGAATATACACTGAATCCCTGATGTTGTTGACTCTTATCGATCACATACCTATAATAAATTTGTGCGCAGCGGCTATATCAAATTAGTGTTAGACGACTCGCAAACAATTTCAATAATCACAATAGTCAAGGTAATCAATGTAATAAAAGTAATCAATATAATAAAAGTAATCAATGTGATAAAAGTAATCATTGTAACCAATGTGATCGATAAAGGCATGTACTCAGTATGAAGGAGAACAAATAGACAACGCGCATAGAAACGGTTCGCAGAGTCGTTTTTATGCGCGCTGTTTAATATGTGAGTCAATGGGACGGTTCTCAGATGATTCTTTCAGGTAAATCCTTTTTGTTTTTTATCATACGCTTCACACACATATATATACAAAAAGATATTTATACAAAAAAGACGATTAAAACCTGTCAATATGCAGGCACTTGCCAAATACCGGGTTACATAACGCAGGATCTTGTGCTGCCCTGATCCCGGTCCATATCACCCTTTACGTATCGTGCGCTGAAGGCCATATTGATTTCCCGAAGCTCCTTTTCCCCGCGGATATAGGCATCGTACATTTCGGCTACTCTGGCGGCACATCCGTCACAGGCTCCCTCCAGGTTGCCCAGTGATTCTTCTACGATTTTGCGCCGCTCTTCTTCAGTTGTATCTTTGATCAGATAAGACATTTTTTTTCTCCTGATAACAAGTGTGTGTCGGAAATTACTCTTTAAGGATATCAAAGAAACTGCTGGTAGTCCAGATTTTTGCGGTGTGTCGGAAAGCGGCTCCAGCCGCCGCCCCTGTCGTCTGCCTGGAGGCGGTTACTGGAGGACATTGATACGGATTTGCAGAGCGCAGATTGTAAAAGTGCAGATTATAAGTGCGCAGCATGTAAGAGTGCAGATTGTAAGAGTGCAGATTGTAAGAGCGCAGCTTGCAAGAGTGCAGCTTGTAAAAGTAAACGCTAATGCAGGGCAGAATGCATTCACATCTTTTACGGAGCAGTCCTTTAAATTCTTTCTCATGGTAGAATATATTTTACAATGTTAGTTTTTTCTGGAGACCACGCCGCTTTTTTGCTGCTGTTTTAAGGAGATGCCATGATGCATAAAAAGAAAAAAGATACTTTTGCTTTGGTAATGGTGACCGTGATCGGGATCCTGCTGTTTCTGATTCTTGTCACAGCAGTATTATTGTTTGCAAGGCCCATGATAAAGGACAGATTTCAGGGACGAGCGGTAGAGAGGAAGCTTACTCTGGGTAAACGGTATCTTTCAGAAATGGAATACGAAAAGGCTGTCGCGGCATTATCGGATGTGGTTCGTATTGACAAAAAAAATACGGAGGCATATGTCGGCCTGGGCGATGCATACAGCGGTCTTGGAAAATGGGACGAGGCTGCAGAGAGCTACGATCAGGCTGTTCAGACTGTGGTCGAGAGAGTTTTAGACGGAAACCCGGAGAGCCGGGAAACGGGAGACACGCTTGTCCGCGAAGAAGTTATGAGAAAGGCTGCTCTGGATGACAGCAGGCAGGAGTATATCAGAGAGAAAGAACTGGCGGCAATCAATGTGAGTGTCGATAAAACGGATGGGACCGAAATCGTGGATTCCGGCACAGATACTGCCGTAAATTATGCAGAACCTACACCCGAAGTGATCATTCAGCTGGTAGAAAAGAGAAATTCTGCAACCGAGAAGGCAATTGAAGATATTGAAAAGAATGGCGGCAGCCTTTCACCATACCAGGATTATATTGATTGGAGAGAGCAGCACCCATACAGCGGTGATAAGGAAATCGGAAATGACAGCGGCTCTCCTTATATAGGGGTTATCGAAGATTTGATTGATGAATACGGTGCGCTTCGCCTTGTAGAAACTAATGATGACTGGGACGAGGCGAATGGACTCTGCTATCTGCAGCTGGTTGATTTTACAAAAGACGGAGTCGACGAGCTGTTTGCAGTCTGCAAGAATGAATATGAAGAACACTATACCGGCTATATCTATACCTTAATGAACAATAAGGCAAGAGAGATATATCGAAACGACGCCATCGAATATAACCTGTATGAAGCTTCAGATATCGTATACATGTGTTATCTGGATGATACGGGATATATTTTCGGAACAGGCGGAGTAGATGATTATACATGGGATATGACTTTCTTCTGGTATAGAGATGCGGAATTCAAGCCGGTATATCATCAGAAAGGCCATCTACGCGGCAATGAGGGAGAAGAAGTCATAGAGGAAGAATCCATTGCTGTAGATATTTTCGATGATGAGCATGAAGAGCACTTCTGGGACAATGCCAGTGAGATTACCTTAAGATATGAAAGAGTCTTTGACAGAGATGCCAGTGTTCTCGATGAACTCCAGAGTGCAATTGATAATACGATCCGGTTATTGGGAGCAGATCCCGAGGATCTAATGTCAACCGACGAAGACAGCAAAGAAGGAGTAGATCCTGAAGTCAATGCACCTGAATCTGACGATTCCTGGAAAAATGCCTATGCGGAATATCTGGAATCTGATACGGAATTATATAATGATTTTACCAAGTGCGGATTCATTTACATTGATGAAAATGATATCCCGGAGATACTCATTGATTACGGGATAGAAGCAAGCGGAACACGAATACTGTCATATAAAAACGGGGCAGTTGTAGATTTCCATTTTTCAAGGCTGGGTGGAATCCATTACCTTGAAAGAGAGGGTCTTGTTTATAATTTTGTCGGTATTATGGGAGTGGCATCTGATACACTTGTCTCTTTAGATGATGACGGATTTCATGATCTGGGATCCGGATACAGATATGCTGGAGAAGAAACACCGGACTACATTCGTTTTGAGTGGGAGGGAAAAGAAGTTTCTGAAGAAGAATACATGAACGAAATCGAGAGTGTATTTGACGTTGAACGCTCTAAGACATGGAAGGATTACAAGGAAGAACTCAATTATTCACCTTATGAAATGTGCGATTATCTTCGATCCTGAAATAGTAGGAATAATAGAAAATAGAATATCTTAAAGCGGGAAAAGCATAATTACTGAAATCCTGAGAGTCTTAAATCCAGAAATATTATTATTGCTTTTTATGATAAAGTGCCTTATACTACGTTGGTTTGATGAGAAAGCAAATACATCAAGCGGTATTATAACAATTGCTTATGCGGCGGATCATCGACTGCTGCACAATCAGAAAAGAGGTACTTATTATGGCTAAAGTAGAAATCGATGTCAATCAGCTTCCTGTAGGTCTGACAAAGAAAGATTTTGTCAATCTTCCTGAACTCAAAAGTCAGAGGAGCTGGTTTACATGGGCAGGAATTGTAGGAATTGTTACAGGTGTACTTGGATTGGCTCCCCTTGGACAGGCTGCGGAGCTTCAGGCACAGGGATATCAGGTGGATATGAGCATGATAATGATCTTTACCCTTCTCTCCCTTGTAGGACTTGTTCTGGGAATCGTGCTTCTGGTAACAAAGGAAACTAAGGTGGCTTATGCACTTGGAGTGATCGGCCTGCTTACCGCACTTCTTGCAGTAATGAGCGGGGGCAGAATCGGAGCAGGAATTGTCGCAACAGTGCTGGCAATCGTCGGCGCTCATAAGATTGATACGCTTTGGAACGCCTACCAGATGAGAAGATAATATTTATAACAAGATTACAAAAAGAAAAATACATAATATACACGTGTTCCTTACATGCCTATAATGAATTTGTGTTTGACGATTATGATGAATTGGATTAAAATTATTCTCAGTCATCATTTGCGTATTCGATTTAATTATTAAAGGTATGTACCCATTATGAAGGAAGACGAAAATACAGATGCCGGCAGCAATGGAGTGATGCCGGCAGAAGCGAGCGGCGGGATCAATTTCCCGCCGCTCTTTTCTATAACTCTATCGAACTATATCAGAAGATCAATCAGAATCATTCCACTTCATAGGACTTGGCGGCCACATTAATCGATTCATCGAATCCTTTGGCCTCATATACAATAAATGAGACGGGACTGCCGGTGCGCAGCTTGTAGGAACTGGCGCAGAGTATTTCTTCGCCAGGTTTTATGTCCTTTGCGTAGTTGTTCTCTTCTTCGTGGGAGTCGATTGTTATACTCATGGGCAGTTTAAGGCCGTCCTGCAGGGCATAGCAGCCATAGTCTGTACAGAAGGCTGCTTCGTCTTTGTCTGAGGTGTTTCGGAAGGTAAAGTAGAACCTCACGGCTTCATCGCCGTCCTCATCTGTGAAAAATTCCACGCTTTCCATTCCTACTTCTTCAATTTCCTCGGGTAGTGCCTGTACGTATTCAGGGATCGATGGATCGGCGTCGTAAGCAAAGGGCTCTGCAGGCGCGCCGCTCAGATTACGGGGATCAGCATAGTAAAGCACAGTATTGTCTTTGTCTTCATAGTAGCTGATCCGGAAGCCCACTACGCCGCCGTCAGGATCATATTTGAAGACGTTTGCGAAGCGGAGAGTTCTGCCGGGAGCCATTCCCAGATCGACATTCGACTCTTCCGGTATATTACCGAGACCCCAGGTGTCTTCCAGAAATTCTCCATTCTGACTTGCTTCAAAATCATAGTACCAGATTTCCTGATAATCATCAGCGGTGTTGACAGCTTCGATATAGAAGACAATGAGCGGACCTTCGTCACTCTGCACTTGGTCTGCTCCCAGAATAGTAAATTCGATACCGTCCACGGAGCCGGTAACAGGACCCTCAGATGGTTCATCCTCGGGGATAGGAGAACTGTCATCACTGCTTCCGCTCATCATCATAGCGAGGAAGAGAAGGTCTTCCAGACTGTCTTCTGCTTTAGCCCCCAGCATCTGCAGGACCATGCTGAGCTGTCCTTTCAGACTCCCTGCACCGTTCTCCTTGTATTCTGCAAGCTCTTGCTCATTCAGCCTGCTGAAATCCAGAGAATAGTCTGAAGTGCTCATTTTCAGGGATTCGCCTTCACAGGCATAGGAAATCCTGACAGGTTCCGTGAAAGCAGCCCCTTCTTTTGGCTGAATGATGATGTCGCTGTTATCCCATTCCAAGGGAATTCCCGCCTCCAGAAGATTCATACTGCCGGTGCCGTCTTCCTTAAGGGAGAGGTATAAGTTGCCGCCAAGCCTGACAATGCTGATAATGTCACTCAGATTCTTTTGCATATTGCCTGACTGTCCGGTCAGCTTATAAATGCCGACAGGGGATTGGGCTTCCAAAGATGGATCCTGATCTGTTGTCGCTTGTGCAGCTGTTTCGGACGAAGCAGCATTCTGCGAAGTCTGTTCAGAATCAGCTGATGTCGCTGCTTTCGCTGCAGGGTCAGCTGTATTTGCATTCAAGTCCTGGTCATCTGCTGCAGGGTCAGCTGTATTTGCATTCAAGTCCTGGTCATCTGCTGCAGGCTCTGCTGCATCTGCATTCAGGTTCTGGTCCTCTGCTGTGGATTCCGCTATTGCTGCATCCTCGACGGCATCTGTGCTCTGTTCAGATTCGGCACTGCTTGACGCCGGGGCGGTGCTGCCGCCGCAGGCTGTCAGAGACAGAAGCAAGCTGAAGGCAAGCAGGATTGCCAATGCTTTTTTCATTATTTCCACCTCCTGAATTTTGTTTTTTCATCGCGCAAGATTCGCGAGAGTGTCTTATATTTTATAATATAAAAGGCAGAAAAGAACACAAGCAGAAGTATTTTTGCTGCTGTTTTCCGGTCCTGTTTTCCGGTTGCCCCTTTTCCGGCTGACAGGCTGAGGAAAAAGACGGTTCCCTGTCTTGCCAATAAATCCGCAAAAGACAGAGAACCGTTCAAAGTCTCATTTTTTATTATGTTTTATAAGTCCGGGAACTCCGGCATTCCAGTTTGCTATGCTGTAAAACAGCCTTTCGTCATTTACTGAGACATTACTGAGAGATTACTGAGACATATACTGAGACATTAATGGGACATTTGCTGTGACATCTGCGGGGATAATTACTGGGCTGTCACACCGCCCTCGACGACGAGGCTGTCTTCATAGTCTGCGCCGTAGGTATCGATCAGGGTCTCCTCATAGTCTTTGTGGAAGAAGTTTTCATCGGCCAGAGAAACAATCTCGTCATTGATCCATTTCAGGAGAGTTTCGTTGCCCTTGGAGACGGCCGGTGCAATTGTATCCTGGCTTCCGAGAGAGGGGATGCCGACGGTATAGCCGGGATTCTGGAGGGCAAAAGCGATCACCTCGGTGTTGTCATTTGCCCAGGCGACGGCATTTCCGTTCTCCAGAGCGTTCTTTGCATTTGCGTAAGTGTCATATTTCTGCAGTGTGATCTCAGGATTGTTTTCTGACAGATAAGTTTCTGCTGTGGTGCCGGAGATGACGATTACCTGATCTCCTTCGCCAATCTCGGACAGATCCTTGATGACCCTGCTGTCAGGAGAGACGACGCCGAGCGCGACATTCATATAGGGAAGGGCAAAATCCACCTTTTCCGCGCGTTCCTCTGTCACAGTGAAATTGGCCAGGATGATGTCCACCTTTCCGGTCTCAAGATATTCGACGCGGTTTGCCGCCTCTGTGGAGACAAAGTTGATCTTCACGCCCAGGTCCTCGCCGATCCGGTTGGCAAAGTATACATCATAGCCCTGATATTCACCGTTCTCGTCTACATATCCGAAGGGGTTCTTGTCAGAGAAGACGCCGATATTGATCGTGCCGCTGGCCTGGATTTCTTCCAGTGTCCGGAAAACGGCAGCGCTGTCCTGGGAAGACTCCTCAGCAGGAGCCCCGGTGGCATTCCCGGCTGCGTCAGCTTTTTCTGCCGCGGAGGAATCCGTAGTGGTCGAAGCGGCGGATCCGCCCGAAGAGCCGCAGGCTGCCAGAGAGAGCACAAGCGCAAATGTCAGCAGAATCGCGAATAATTTTCTGTTCTTTTTCATATTTCCTCCTAAATAGATACATCATAGATAAATCTTTTGAATATATAATCTGTCTTAAGACATAGTCTAGACATAGTATGTTTGAATTAATTGTTTCTGTTTGAATCGATTTTTTTAAATGTTTTTCATGAATGCCCGGCATAATAAATCAGCAGCCGGTTGAATATTGAATATATGGTCTATCTGGATATATGGTCTGTTTGAAAGCGCTTCAGACAGGAGTCACACCGCAGCGGAGATTACCGGATAATCAATCTACGCTCTTTTGCAAGACAGATTGTAAACCGGGGGCTGAATCAGGATCCTTTGCGCGAGAATGTAAATGTCTGCAGGAACTGTTTTGCCCGTTCCGTTTTTGGATGATCGAAAAATTCCTCCGGAGGGCTTTCCTCACAGATATTTCCGTCGTTAAGAAAGATCACCCGGTCCGCGATGGCCCTGGCAAACTGCATTTCATGGGTAACGATCAGCATAGTCTTTCCTTGGTTTGCCAGCTCAAGGATCACGTCCAGCACCTCACGGACCATCTCGGGGTCCAGGGCGGCAGTCACTTCGTCAAAAAGCATGACTTCCGGGTGCATGCAGAGTGCCCGGATGATTGCGACTCTTTGCTTCTGGCCGCCGGAGAGCTGGCGCGGGAAGCTTTCTGCCTTGCTCTCCAGTCCGATGCGGGCCAGGAGCGCCATGGCTTCTTCCTTGACTTCCTCACGTTTCCGCTTCTGGACCTTGGTCGGCGCCAGAAGGATGTTGTCCAGAACATTCAGATGAGGGAAGAGTTCATAGCTCTGGAAGACCATACCTACCCGCTGTCTGAGTTCCGTCAGGTTTTTGCTGTTTTGAGTAATCCGTTCGCCGTGCAGCAGGATCTCTCCGCCCTGAATGTCTTCCAGGGCGTTCAGACATCGCAGAAAAGTGCTTTTGCCGCAGCCGCTCGGCCCGACGATCACGATTACTTCTCCCTCATGCACGGTCAGGCTGATCCCGTCCAGGACAGTCAGATCCGCAAACCGCTTGGTCAGATGGTCGACGACAAGGAGCGGTGCGCCTTTTTTTAATTCAGTTTTTTCTTTTTCAGCCACAGGCTCACCTCCATCGTTTTTCCAAAAATCCGGCCAGCAGGCTGATCGGCCAGCAGGCAAAAAAATACAGGGCAAAGACCGTCAGATATACACCGAAAGCGGCATTGGGGCTGCTCATACGATTGGCCTCGATGATCTGCTGGGAGACCTTCAGTACCTCCACTACTCCGATCATCAGCACCAGGCTGGTCGTCTTGATCATGCGTGTAATCAGATTCATCGACAGGGGGATCAGACGGCGTACCGTCTGCGGCAGGACAATATAGCGATAGGTCTGTCCTCCCGACAATCCCAGTGCCGCCGCGCTTTCGTACTGGTGCTGCGGTATGCTGATCAGCGCGCCGCGAACCAGGTCGCCCATTTCCGCCGCTCCCCAGAAGGAGAAGACGATCACCGAAGAGGTCTCTCCTGAGAGATTCCAGCCGAATATTCTGGTGGTCCCGAAGTAGACCAGAAAGAGCAGGACCATCTGGGGCATGATGCGGACGATCTCGAGATAACATCGCATCAGCGCCCGGCTGATGGGATTTTTCCAGGTCATTAAAAGTCCGACGACAATACCCAGGACAATACTGATGACCACAGAGAGTAGGCTGATCTTCAGGGCAACGCCCAGTCCTCCCATCAGGCGCGCCAGGTTTTTGCCCTTAAAAAGGACGTTAAGACCCAAATCCGGCATAACGCATCCTCCTTTCCAAGAGGCTTCCCAGCACGGAGACCGGGAGCAGGATCAGGAGATAGAAGACGACCAGCAGAAACAGGCTTTCTGTTGTCTGATAGTAGAGTCCGATCAGATCCTTTGCGGTGAACATCAGGTCCATCAGGCTGATCGCCGAGAAGACGCTTGTTTCCTTGAGCAGGAAGATCACATTGGCCATGAAGGCGGGAAAGCTGATGGTAAGCGCCTGCGGGAAGACAACATAGCGCAGGACCTGTAATCTACTCAGCCCCAGGCTCGCCGCGCTTTCCGTCTGCACCTTGTCCACAGCCTCGATTCCGCTGCGGAAGGCTTCCGTCATGTAACTCCCTCCCAGGAAGGCCAGTCCGGCAACTCCGCAGGCATAGGGATTTGTACGGATCCCGATCTTAGGCAGCCCGTAATAGATAAAAAAGAGCTGGATGAGCAGGGGCGTATTGCGGCTGATCTCCACATAGACGGAGACCACCTGCCGGGCCAGCGGCACTTTGAAATACTGAATCATGGTGCACACAATCCCGATCGCAATCGCAGCGAGGATTCCCAGCGCTCCGATCTGCAGGGTCAGTACTGCCGCTTTCTGATATAGAGGAAGATATTGATGAATAAAATCCCAATTCACGATACACACCTGCTGTTTCTTCCATGCCGAAGGATTATTCCCGGCGCGGAAGTTTTCTATCGATGCCTGTAACCTGTAAACTTTTGTTCTTACACAAGCAGTCATTGGACGAGAAAATCATATCTCTATTTACCTATTATGTCAATAGGTGATTATCGGTAAATAGTGTTTTACAGTATAGGCTTTATGGATCAGGTTCTATGACATAGGTATTATGGCGCAGGCTTTACGGAATGGGTTTTATGACATAGGTATTATGGCGCAGGTTTTACGGAATGGGTTTTATGACATAAGCATTAGGGAAAAAGCTTCTTGGAAAAGGTTTTTTGACACAGGCATTACAGCACAGGCTTTGAGGCACCGGAGTGGAAGTGACAATATTGTGACAGGCCTTATGCTACAATTGCGGCAGATAATAAAAACTATCGAATAATCTTCATCTGAATAGTGGGAAAGGAGGATTATTATGGGATTTATAGGATTACCTGTTACATTATTTTTACTTTGGCTGATGCTGCGCACCAGGAAGAACGATCCTTTACCCAAGGGCGGTTTGATCCGCCTGATGATTGCGGCGGCCGTTTCTGTAGTGGTATCCATCATACTCACGTTACCGGTTTCGGGGATCATCTTATTCCTGCGTATGGGAATATTCTCGGATCTTGAAGGATGGAATCATATTCTGCACGAGTGTCCGGAAGTGTTTGAGGAAGCTGTGAAAAATGCCTTTGGCCGCGTACAGCCGTCATTTTTCTGGAACATGGTCAATATGTTTCTGGGTGCCGGCCTGCTGGAGGAAGGTCTCAAGTTCCTGACATGCCGCATGGCTGTCCGCAAGGAGGGCATGATCCGTACCTGGATGGACTCTGTGGCAGCCTTCGCAATCGTAGGAATCCTATTTGAATTTATAGAGAACGTAGCTTTCGGGTTTGAACAGGACCTTGTGTCCGCACTTGTACGGTCTCTGTCTCCGGCGCATTTCGTTTTCGGAGTCATTATGGGTTTCTTCTATGGGAAGTACCTCTTCACTGGACAGAAGAGGTATTGCTTGCTGTCCCTGGGGCTTCCGGTCATCTACCATACACTTACCAATACCTTGGTGGTATCAATGCACATGAATGAGATCCTGCGGTATCTGGGGATTGGCTCGGGAATCAGTTATTTGTTCACTGCATCCATCGCGGTGCTCATAATCCTGCGATGGCAGAAGAACAAGACTCTGGACATCCCCGTAATCCTGTGATGGCAGAGAAACAAGACTCTGGACATCTCCGTAATCCTGTGATGGCAGAAGAACAAGACTCTGGACATCCCTGTAATCCTGCGATGGCAGAAGAACAAGACTCTGGACATCCCTGTTCAGCAGAAGGTAAAATAAAAACAAGCCTGTTGAGCGCAAGCATGTGTATGCTCAAACGCTTGCGCTCATTTGGCGTGTGTTCACTGAATGTTTCTAAAAAAGCAATACCGGGAGAGACAGGATGAGTATTTTGAAATTGAAACCGGCCTGCAAGGATTATCTGTGGGGCGGTCACAGACTGGCAGAGGAGTACAACGTGGAGTTTGACGGGGAGATCCTGGCTGAGGCATGGGAATTATCCTGTCATCCGGACGGGCCGTCGATGATCGTGAATGGTCCCTACGCCGGAAAATCGCTGAAGGAGTATCTGGATGCGGAAGGCATGGAGGTGCTCGGCACCCACTGCAGAAGGTTCCGTGAGTTTCCGATCCTGACCAAATTTATCGACGCAAAGGACAACCTGTCGATCCAGGTCCACCCGAGCAACGGTTTTGCGCTGCAGAACGAGGGCCAGTATGGCAAAACAGAGATGTGGTATGTTCTCGACGCGGAGGAGGGGGCTTTCCTGTACTATGGATTCAAAGAGGAAATCTCCCGGGAGGAATTTGCCCGCAGGATAGAAGAGGATTCCCTTCTCGAGGTGCTCAATGCAGTGTCTGTCAAAAAAGGCGATGTTCTCTTTATCGAATCCGGAACGCTCCACGCGATAGGCAAGGGGATCCTGATTGCCGAGATCCAGCAGAACTCCAATGTCACTTATCGTGTCTATGATTATGGAAGAGTCGGCAAGGACGGCAAAAAGAGGGATCTTCATATAGAGAAGGCGCTGGCTGTGACAAGCCGCGTGCCGATTTTAAGAAGCGGCAGCCAGTATCCGCACGTGGCGGACTGTGATTATTTTACCGTCGACAAGCTGAATCTGGATGGAGTGCTGACCTATCGTATGCAGGGAACAGTGAGCGATGCCTCCTTCCTGAGCATTTTGATCCTGGACGGCGAGGGAGTTATCAGCTGCAAGGGAGAATCAGTGTCTTACCGCAAGGGAGACAGCTTCTTTCTGGCGGCTGGCAGCGGGGACTGGCAGATTGAAGGAAAGTGCGACGCTCTGCTCACTACAATCCGCGAGAAGGCCAGCCCGATTCGTGTCGGTATCAACATAGGCAGTTCCGAGACCCAGATCGGTCTTGTAAATGACCGGCAGCAGATCATCGCACAGCGAGCCTTTCCGACTGATTCGGAAAAGGAAGCGGCAGTTTTTATTGCGGAAGTAGCTCAGGCTGCGCTGGATCTTCTGGAAGAGCAGAATGTACCACTGGATCAGTGCATCGGTGTTGGCGTGGGCGTGCCGGGTACGATCGACAGGCGCAGGGGAAAGGTCCTCTATTCCAATAACCTGCGCTGGGAGAATGTTGATCTTGTGGAGGTTCTTGGACGGGTCATTCCCTGCCCTGTGCGCATTGCCAATGACGCAGACTGCGCAGCTCTGGGAGAGGCAGCGGCGGGAGCCGGCAAGGACTACTCCGATATTGTCATGTTCACCCTGGGCGGAGGTGTCGGCGGCGGCATTATTCTCAACGGGCAGGTCTTCGAGGGCGGCATCATGGGAGGCAGCGAAGTGGGCCATCAGGTTGTCCGTGCCAAGGGCAGACGCTGCACCTGCGGACGCCGCGGCTGCCTGGAGGCATACGTATCTGTTCCGGCCCTTGTGCGCGCAGCTGAGGAAGCCGCCGGCAAAAAGATGACGCCGGCAGAGATTTTCCGCGGAGCAGCCAAAGGCAATATTGATCTGCAGGAGATTGTGGAACAGTACGAGGAGATGCTGGGGATCGGTGTCGTCAACATCGTCAACATGTTCCGTCCGCAGCTGATTCTTCTTGGCGGGGCACTGTCCGAGCATGCCGGGGAGATGACCGGTCCCATCCGGGAAATGATGGAGAGAGACTGCTTCGGCGGCCGGCACGGTATGATTCCTGAAATCGCGGTGGCGGAACTGGGCAGCAGTGCCGGAGTAATCGGAGCGGCAAATCTGTAAGGAGGGCAAATGTTCGCCCGGCAGCCATGCCGGAATGATCGGAGCGGCAAATCTGTAAGGAGGACAAATGTTCTCCAGGCAGCAGTGCCGGAATGATTGGTGCAGCAAATATCTGAGGACTTAAGCAGCCAAAACAATAATGACTTATTTAACTTATTTAATCAGAGGTGAAATATCCTCTGATTATTTGGCTTTTTTTATCATGTCAGATGAATCATGTTTTTTCACCTGACCATAATCATCTGACCTTAACCATCTGATCTGAATTGTGTGACCTGAATTGTGTGTAAAAAATGCAATTAACTTAAATTGTGTGACTTACCTTGTGACACTTTTGTGATAGATTTGAGTGTATAATAACATCAGAAAATAAAAAACAAGCAATTGATTCCGGCGGAAGCCGGAACAGGAAAGCGCAAAACAAAAAGAAAAAACAAAAAAGAAATAAAAAACAATTCTAAAAGAAAAGAAGAGTATGGAGGATATTTAAAATGAAAAAAGTTATTATTTGCGTCATGATGATCATTGTTGTAATGAGTTTTGTCGGCTGCGGTTCCACAACAAAAGTCGGCCCGTTTGCATCCAAATACTATAATGGAGACGAGTACGACGATGCAGTGAATGAGGTTTTCAATTACTTCAGCGGATTTGAAGGCTGCGAAATGACCGAGATTCATTATGCCGGCGATGATGCTGTCAAAGAAGAGGCAGACCGCCGCGGAATGTCCTGTGATCAGGTCATGGTCCTGAAATCCACCTTTAAGACAGACGGCGAGGATCATAAGTCATCTCTGGAGCCGAATTCTACATATGAAGATTACAGTTGGATCCTGACCCGTACATTTCATGAAGACCAGTGGACCGTCGAAGACCACGGATATTGATTAAATACAGAAATCTTGAGCTTCCGGGTTGCTGAGGACTGCCGGGAAACAAGGGACAGAGTGGAATACGATGGACCGGAACATTAAGGACCGGAACATTAAGGACCGGGACATTAGGGACTGGAACGCCGATGACCGGGACACGATGGACCGGTACAGTCAGAGCCGTCCCTCGTGTCCCGGTTCCCGGTATTCCGGGAAATATGGTATAATGATTGGTATCTAATCCCACGATCAGTAATATGTCGGGAATAATAGCACGGCTGAAGTATTGATCTTAAAATAGAAGCCGGCATGTTAAACGTTATTTGAGGGAGGAAAACAGAGATGAAGAAGTTTATGATTTACGTCATTATGATGGCTGCAGTATTGTGCTTTGCAGGGTGCGGTTCCGGCAAAAAGACCGGAGAAGCGGATCAGAAGAAAAGTGAGGAAACAGCAGAAGCGGCTGCGCAGGACGAGCAGAAAGGCGGGGACGAGACCGAAGCCGCCGGCTGGAGCCGCGAGGGCTTTTATACGGACGAAAACGACAACATGGTTACAATCACCTGGATGGATGATACCGATGAAACCGGCTGGTATGTAGGCTGCATGCTGGGCGAGGATCCCATGGAGGACTCCTGGGGCGGTTTTCTTAAAGAGGAGGGAAATACCCTGCACGGCGCTCTGCCTTCTTCCGGTGACGGAGAGGATCTTACCGTCACCATCTCTGAAGAGGGGGAGGACGGCATTCAGCTTGCCCTTGATGGCGGTGAGACTTATCACTTTACTCTGATGGATGATATGGGGGAAGCCAACATTATCGTTACCATCAGCACGGAAGGCATGGGAAATATCGACTACGCAGAGGGTGAAGAGGCACCTGAAATCGACACAGAGTATCCTTATCAGTCTGCACAGATCAATCTTGAAGAGCCGACTACCCATACCTTTGTCGCATGGCCCCAGGCAGGCAACGTTTTCGTGAAGTGGACAAAGAACGGGGAGGATTTCTCAACAGATGCACAGATTACCGTTCTCCTGGATGAGAGCGCAGACTTTGTTGCTGTATTTGAAGAGGACGCGGACTGGCAGAACCCGGTGATGAATTTTGTCGGTGAATATCAGTGTGACAGGGCTCACGCCACGGTCCAGTGCTTCGGGAACGATGAGGCATTGATCACCATTGAATGGGCCGGCAGCGCTGCAGAACTGGCGCGCTGGGACATCACAGGCCGTCTTGACCCGGAGACACTGACCATCGAGTATACCGGCTGCACAAAGTCTCATGTCGTTTACAATGAAAACGGCGACGTCGAGAGCCAAGAGCCGGAGTATGAGGATGGCACCGGTACCATTGTCTTCAATGATGACGGATCCTTTACATGGCACGAGGACCAGTCTGAAACCGGTGAGGATATGGTATTTGAGTGGCTGGAGTTTGAGGCGCAATAATACCTGGAAATGGTCATCTGGCTGAAAGCCGGGAGAATTCCGGCAGATATGTAAGAAGGTATCCGGGATAGATCCGGCAGAACCCGGATGAATAAGAAAAAAGAGAGCTCCAGGAGCTCTTCATCTGTCAGAGGCTCTGTCATAGATCCGGCAGAACCCGGGTGAATAAGAAAAAAGAGGGAGACAGGGGATGGTTTTGTTCCCTGTCTCCCTGGTCTGATTAAGCGGAGGAAGGAGATGTTTGAGCATATCATAGCGGAGAGAATGGGGAGACTTCATGCGGAATCTGCCTTTCAGATCCTTGCAGAGGCAAATGCGCTGGAGGCGCAGGGGCGCAGTGTGATCCACTGTGAGATCGGTCAGCCCGATTTTGCTACGCCGGACCATATCATCAGGGCTGCCTATGAAGCCATGAAGGCAGGATATACAGGTTACAGCCCCGCTCCAGGCTATCCGGATGTCCGGGCGGCGATTGCCCGGGAAGCCGGGGAGCGGAAAGGGCTGGATCTTTCCCCGGACAATATCATCATTGTACCCGGCGGCAAACCGATCATGTTTTTTACAATGCTGATGCTGGTTTCACCCGGAGATGAAGTCCTGTATCCCAACCCGGGCTTTCCGATCTATGAGTCCTGCATCCGTTTTGCCGGCGGTGTGCCGGTCCCTGTCCCGCTTCTCGACAAAAATGATTACCGGATCGATCCGGATCTTTTCAGGGCAGCCATCACGCCCAAAACGAAGCTGGTCATCATCAATAATCCCGGAAATCCCACCGGCGGTCTGATGACGCGCAAAGATATCGAGGAAATTGCCTGGGTTCTGCGGGACAGACCCGATATCATGATTTTGTCGGATGAAATCTATGACAGGCTGGTATACGGTGAAAAGCCTTTTTCCATCGCTGCTGTGCCGGGCTTTCAGGACCGAACCATTATCCTGGACGGCTTCTCCAAGGCCTATGCCATGACCGGCTGGCGGATCGGATACGGGATCATGCATCCGGAACTCGCAAAAGGCATCGAGATGCTGATGGTCAACTCCAATTCCTGTACAGCTTCGTTTACACAGAGGGCGGCTCTTACTGCTGTCACTGGACCCCAGGACGACGTGACCAGGATGCGGGACGCTTTCCGGGAAAGACGTGACTGGGTAGTTCCGGCCCTCAATGAGATTCCCGGTATCACCTGCCCTGCACCCGGCGGCGCTTTTTACGCCTTTCCGAATATAGAGTCCTTCGGCCTCGACAGCCATACCTTCTGTACCAGACTTCTGCGGGAGGCAGGCGTCGCAGCCGCCTGGGGCACATCCTTCGGTTCTTACGGCGAAGGACATTTCCGGCTCTCCTTTGCCAATTCATTGGAGAACCTGAAGACTGCGGTTGACAGAATAGCGGAATTTACCGGAAAACTCCACTGAGAGAGATAATACAAAACAGGAGGGCTGCGATGAATTATACATGTGCTGAAGCTTCAAAAGTACTCAGGAAGCTGAATGAGGACCTGAAAGTACTGCGCGCTAAGGAAGTGAAAGGGTACCGCTTTACAGCCGCGGTAGACGAAGATCTGGAGTCTGCAAGACCTTTGTACAACTATGTGCAGACCCAGGAGGAGCAGCGCCTGATCGAGGCAAAGATCCGCAAGGTCAAGCATGCCATCAACTGCTTCAATATCAGGACCGTGATCCCGGAGTTTGGCATGACAGTGGACGAAATGCTGGTATATATTCCTCAGCTGAGCGAGAGGAAGAGGAAGCTGACAGAGATGGCTTCCTTCCTCCCCAAGGAAAGGGTCTCGAACGGATACCAGGCGACGAAGATCATTGAGTATACCTATACGAACTATGAGCTCGAAAAGGCAGCCGATGATCTCGCGAAGGTTTCCGATGAACTTGCAAGGGCGCAGACGGCGCTGGATGTGATCAACAACCGGGAGCAGATGGAGATTGATATCTGATCCTCTTTCCATGACCTGCAGTATCTCATTTTTCATTAAACCTTTCCGAGGTTGAAGTTCCCGTATTCGTTCAATGTAATCAGGCGCGTCAAGGATTATTTTATTGATGTCAGTGTTTATTGTTTAAAGTTCCATCAATATCTGATCGGAAAATCAGGAAGATACAGCAGAGTCAGAAAACCTGCCGGTTTACCGGCCGCGGCGGAGGTTTGGTTACATGCCGCTTTTTATGGCTTTCAACGCATGGAAACGATTGGCAGAAGCCCGTTTTCATGCGTTTTTTTTGCAGGTTTTTTTGCAGATTCTTTTTTATGCAGAATCCTTATTATGCAGAATCTTCTTTTGCAGAATCTTTACGATACAGTATCTTTATAATGCAGAATCTTTTTTTGTAAAAAGTCTTTTTATTCAGCCTCTTCCTTACAGAGGGAAATAAATTTTTCGGCAGACGGCATGAGAAATTTGTCTTTGTGGCGGATGATATAAAAGCTGCGCCGGAAATCCAGATCTTCGACGTTCACGGTGATGATCTGGCCGCTGTCCAATGCCGGCTGGATCATCCGTCGGGGCAGTACTGCGATCCCTAATCCGGTGATCGTTGCATTGATCAGGGTGCTTGTGCTCATGGCCTCCCATGCGGGAATGATATGGATCCCGGCCTGGGCGGTGACATGGTCAAAGACATCTCTGGTGCCGCTTCCTTTTTCGCGGAGCAGGAAGCGCTGCTTTTTGAATTCATCACGGGATATGGTATGTCCCTGTTTCCAGCCCTTGTCCGCGGAACACAGGACACAAAGCTGATCCTGCATATATGCTTCCGCGATGATCCTGGGATCACGGGGGATTCCTTCGATCAGGGCAAAATCCAGGTCGTTGGTCAGGATTTTATGCTCCAGGGTATCAGACTGTTCAACAACGACCCGCACATCTATTCCGGGGCAGATCTCCGCGTAGGTTTTTACATATCCGGGCAGAAACTGCGAACCGATGGTGATACTGGCGCCGACGCGCAGGATGCCTTTGGAATCCCAGTCGCGCAGGCCAGTCTCCATATCTTCAAAAAGATCTGTGATGTGGATGGCATATTGCAGAAAGAGTTTTCCGGAGTCTGTGATTTTCAGCCGCCGGCCGATGCGGTCGAACAGGCGGACTCCGTAATACTGCTCAAGCTCCTTGACCGCCAGACTGATGGCAGGCTGGGTCATGTGCAGACGTTCGGCTGCCCTGGTGGAATTGTAATCCGATTCGCAGACGGTGCGGAATATGATCATATGACGCAGAGTCATTTTTTTTCTCCTTTTCTCCCTTTCTTTTGATTTGCTTATATTGATTTACTTATTAATATGATTAAAATATATTATTTTAATTATTAAAAAGCAAGAAGTATAATGTCACAGTTGTAAGGGAAATACAGTGATTTTTACTCAAGACATCCTGCCTGCATCCGTGACAGGGTGTGCGCTATCTTTTTAAACTTGAGAAAGTAAAGTATTGAGAGGAAAGTTACTGAAAGGATAGGCAGGAAGAATAAAGAAGAATAAAGAAGAATAAAGAGGAAGGACAGATATGGATACTTTGGAAATTCTGAGGACTCTGGCGATCATCATTATCAGTTCGAAAATATTCGGCCTTCTGGCGCGTGATTTGAAAGCTCCGCAGGTTGCAGGAGAGATCATTGCGGGACTATTGATCGGACCGTCATTGTTAAATCTGGTTTCACAGAATGATTTTCTGGCAGGCATGGCCGAGATCGGGGTGATCCTGCTCATGTTCAGCGCGGGCCTCGAAACAGATATCGAAAAGCTGAAAAAATCAGGACTGAAGGCGGCGGCTATCGCAGTCGCGGGTGTTGCAATCCCTCTTGTCCTGGGAACCCTTCTGTATATGGGCTTTTATGGCTTCCCGGCTCCTGGAACAGGCGGCTTTATCCAGGCGGTTTTTATCGGAACCATCCTGACGGCTACATCTGTCAGTATCACAGTTCAGGTTTTGAAGGAGCTTGGAAAGGTTTCCACTGAAGTCGGCACCACGATCATGAGTGCCGCGATCATTGATGATGTGATCGGAATTGTGGTGCTGACCGCGGTCCTGGGGCTCAGGGATCCCAGCGCCGATCTCGGGGCTGTCTGCTTCAAGACCATCGCATTTTTTGCCCTGTCTGTCGTCGTCGGAATAATCATTTTCAGAATCATGAAGATTGTGGACCGCAGATGGCCGCATACCAGAAGGATCCCTATTATCGGAATGAGCCTTGCCTTTATCATGGCTTACATTGCTGACAGATACTTTGGTGTTGCAGACATCACCGGCGCCTATGTGGCCGGAATCATTCTGAGCTCTCTGGATGATTCTTCCTACATTGACAGAAAAATGGATATCAGCTCCTATATGATCTTCGGACCTGTTTTCTTCGCAAGCGTAGGACTGCAGACCAATCTGAGGACAGTCGATATGACTATCCTGGTTTTCTCCGCCGCATTTGTAGTGGTCGGACTTCTTGGCAAAGTGATCGGCTGCGGCCTTGTGTCAAAGTTGCTGCGCTTTGACAATTCGGACAGCCTCAAGATTGGAATCGGCATGATGACCCGCGGAGAGGTTGCCCTGATCGTTGCCCAGAGAGGACTCAAAGCCGGAATCCTGGACAGCAAATACTTCACAGCAGTCATCCTCCTGATCGTGGTCAGCTCCATTCTGACTCCTGTCCTTCTGAAGACAATCTACGCCGCGGATGAAAAACAGGCGGCTGCGCTGCGCGATTGCGCAAAAGCCTGATGAGCGGATCGGTAAAAAAGTGGAAAACGAGTCACAGGGGACGGTTCTGAAAAACTCATTGCGTGCAATGAGTTTTTCAGAACCGTCCCCTGTGACTCATTTTATGGTATAATATTTTATCTTTATACATAAAAACCCTGTCAGGGTGTGACAGGATCAGTGATGATGGCGCAGGGCGCTCCGGAATGGAGATTATCATGGATAAAAAAACAGCAGTTCATAAGATACAGCACAATACTGAAAGAACGGTCCACACTTTTCTGTTTATCGTTTTTGCGATTCTATGCGGGCTTTTGATCGGAGCCATCGGCGCGCTTTTTCATGAGTGCATAGACTATGTGACAGAGTTGAGACTTGAGCATCCTCAGATTTTGCTGCTGCTGCCTGTCGGGGCTGTTCTGATCCTTTTCATTTACCGCAGGACCGGACGCGGTACGGAGGGCGGGACGAATCTGATCATCTCGTCGATTCAGAGCGGAAAGACGGTGCCGCTGCGTTTGGCGCCGCTGATCTTTATCGCAACGACGATCTCCCATCTGTCCGGTGCCTCCGTTGGACGGGAGGGCGCAGCGCTGCAGCTGGGCGGATCGATCGGACATTACATAGCATCCGTTTTCAAGTTTTCGGAGAGAGACCGGAAGACCCTGATCATGACCGGTATGTCTGCTGCCTTCTCCGCTATGTTCGGGACGCCTCTCGCGGCGGCTGTTTTTCCCATGGAAGTAGTCAGTGTGGGAATCATGCACTATTCTTCGCTTCTTCCCTGTACGATCGCATCTTTTGTCGCGCATGGTGTTGCTGTGAAAATGGGCGGCTCTTCCCCCTTTTATGAATTGGGAACGATACCTGCTCTCGGCATCAAATCCGGAATCAATGTGCTGATTCTTGCCCTGCTCTCCGGATTTTTGTCGTGGATTTTCTGTGCGACTCTGCAGGCAGGCGAGCATGTCTCCGAACATTATCTGAAAAACGGTTATGTACGTGCACTGATCCTGGGTTCTGTTCTGCTTCTGTATACCTGGCTTTCCCGCGGACAGTTCTACAACGGTGCAGGCAGCGGATCAATTATGAGCTTTATTGCCGGCGAAGGCCCGAAAATGGCTTTTTTATTTAAAATGATCTTTACGATCCTGTCCATTTGCGCCGGGTATAAGGGCGGTGAGATCGTCCCGTCCTTCTTTATCGGCGCGGCGTTTGGAAGGCTCTTCGGCGCGCTGTCCGGTTTTTCACCGTCGCTCAGCGCTGCAGTCGGTATGGGAGCGGTTTTCTGCGGCGTCACCAACAGCCCCATATCTTCTTTTATCATCTGCTGTGAGATGTTCGGGTTTGAGGGATCTGCCTATTTCCTTCTTGCCTGTGTGATCAGCTATGTTGTCTCCGGCTATTACGGCCTGTACACGAGCCAGAAAATCATGTATTCCAAATTCCGTCTGTCATATATCGACAAACGGACATTATGATTCCGGATATTTGATTCCGGATATTTATTGATAAAGGATACACCGGGGACAGTTCTGTACGTCCCGTTTGAGTCATGAGAGAGGATCCTTCGATGCGCAGGGGAAATTTCGATTGACTCTTTTTTTGTCTCTTCCGACCACGCCTCTCGCAGGAGCAGCAAGTGCGAAGAGAATAATCTTTTAATGTCTCCGCTACAAAACGTAATGTTTTCTATAATATAATAAAAATATAGTAAGATACTATATTTGGCGGCATTGTCTGGAGAGTTTAATTGTTTGGAGTGTTTATAAGAAAGTTTTTACAGAAAGGAGTTTGTGATGTTCAGAAAACTATTATCGACAATCAGCATTGCGTTCTTCTGTATTTGCTTGTCGGCCTGTTCTTTCGGTGGATTAAATCCAATAGACAAGGAAACGATAAACAAGCTCAATCCTCTGAGCAAAAAGCAATCAGAGGAATCTTCGGAACGATCAGAGAAATCCTCTGAAAATTCAACTGATCATCCGGTCTATCGTTTAACCAAAATAATTGATATATTTTCTAAAGGAGGTGAGATTGATTATACGTATGATCAGGATGGAAGGCTTTGTAATATTCATAGAAGAGATTTCGATCGTTCCTATGAATATTATGACAGTGGTTTATTGAAAACAATGGTCATGGAAATGAAGGGAGATTATATCCTTGTTTTTCCTTATTGTCCCAACCACATAGAGGTGCACTGCGACGATACAGGCGCATTTGAGAGTGTTGAATCGTCATTGGACCGGGAACTTTATCTTGAACAAAATCTGGACATTCCGGTTTATAAGATTGAAGTAACGGGGAGAAGAGAGTTATGTTTTCAGGGGTATTTTGAGGACGATGTTGATGCGACTTTTAAATATACACAAAAATACAGTGATGACGGGTCAGGTATGATTGATCGGGAACTTGAACGCAATGGTCAGTTTGCATATAAAGCTGATTTCACCTTAAATGAATTTGGATTGGTGGAAACATCTTTCTACCAGTACCAGGATGGAGGAGAAAGTAAAAGCCATACATATTATACATATGATACTAACGGTAACCCGAAGTTTTCCTTTATTGAATTTGATGATGCAGTTAATTGGGATGGCCGCGTTCATTACTATGAGGATATAAGCGGAACTGAAAGTCCTTCAGAACCCGCTTTGGATGAAAGTGCTGCAAAGAGACTGGTAGAGGAGTTCTTTGATGCCGCGTTCAAGGATGATTCGCAGAAGGTATGGGATAGCATCTACAGACCAATGCAGGAGGGTTATGCCCTTATGGGTGTGAATGCAAGTGATATTGTCAGTATGATTAATGATGAACTGCAGCTGGAAGATGGAGAACCCAGGATAGAAATTTCAAGATGTCAGAAGCTAAGTGACGTACCGTCGCCTGAATGGGAAAATGACAGGCTCGCTAATGGTGAAGATTCTTTCTCCGGTTCTTCGCAAGATGAGTCAGACATTTACTATTATGCACCGATTGCCTATGCTCTTAGAGAAATGGATGGCTATGTCATGACAGTGGAGATTTACTTAGCAGGGAATGGCGATAAGTACAGTGAGTATGAAGTATATTTCGTCAGTGACGATGCCGGGGAATCAGGAGTAATTTTTAACGACTAATATTGCAACAAAGATGGCCAAACATTCCTGCATGTTTGTTGATGGCTGGGAAACCACCGCCGACAACTGCTACGGGACCAGCGGATGGTGGAAGCCCAATGAAGAGCAGCGTAAGGAGTATGGAGACTGATCCTGTCCAAAAAGAGAAATACTCGGTAACTCATTATTTTCATTTTTCTCCGGATAGGGGAAGCTGTGGCGAACGAGATGAGGAGTGACAATGACGATACATATTCTGGGTGCTGCTGGCTGGATTCCGGGAGTCAACGAAACAAGCTGTATAATGGTGGAAAACAAGGGGACGCTTTTTATCCTGGATGCGGGGACGGGTCTTTCGAATCTCCGCAGATACAGGGCGGTTCTGGAAAAGTATGATACAGTTCATCTGCTGCTTTCCCACTATCATCTGGATCACATGATCGGTTTGATCTATATAGATCCCTTTATTCGAGAGAAGCGGTTTCGGGTCTATGGCCCAGGGGTGATGGCGTATCCGCGGTCAACGGAAGATTATATGCACGCGTTTTTGAGAAAAGAGTTTTTCTCCAGGAGCATCGATACATTTTCAAAAGATGTTCAGATCATGGATTTTCCTTCGGAGACTTTTATTATCGACAATACAAAGATCACGGTTGCCGGGCAGACGCATTCGGCTCCGTCCTTCCGGATTTCCATAGACGACAGGTTCATTTATGCGACAGATACTGTATTTCAGCCGGATGCATGGGATGGAATCCGCGCAGACATCCTCTTCCATGAATGCTGGGAGTATAAGACATCCGGGCATGATCGGCATACCTCTCTCCAGCAGCTGAAAAACCACCTGCCGCTGAGCAACTTTGGGAAAATCTATCTGATCCACCAAAACCCCGACTGGAGTAAAGAGGATTTCACAAAAATCAGGGAGATGACAACCGGAACCAATATCGCGCTTGCGGAAGACGGCATGGAAATAAGAATCTGAGCGCAGCAGTCAGCTTTAGCGTGAGTTATCTACATTACTTTATATATAAACCATGTGCGAAACTATATATGAGAACTCTTTGTGAACTATAGCTGGGTAATTATTATTCGTGTAATTATTATGCGTATGATTATTAGGTACGATTATTATTAGCAGCGAAACTATTGAATCCGGGCGGGACAGAATATAGAATATTCGTAGATACTTAAAACAAATATATCTGTAAGAGTTGTTCTAGCCGCTGTAAGCGGACTCCGGGACGATGTGTGCAGGTAAATCATTCAAATCATTCAAATCAGTCAAATCAGTCAGATCAGACAATGGAGGATTACGAAAATGACATTTCAGGAAATGCTTGAGAAAAGAGAAAGCTGCAGGGCGTATGCTGACCGCCCGGTGTCGAGAGAAGACCTCATGAAGCTTATAGAGGCAGGGCGCCTTTCCCCCAGCGGCTGCAATGCCCAGCCCTGGAAATTTATTGTCGTTGATGAGCCGGAAGCCAAGGAAAAACTCTGCGATGCCCTGGTGGTGGAAGACGGCGCAACAGGTGTTCCCTTCCGCAAGCAGGTTCCGGCTTATATTATTCTTGTGGAACAGCCTGCAAAGGTGATGCCCTTCGTGAAAGCTCATTACGGGGATACACAGAGATTTGCTCAGGGCGATATCGGCATGGCAGCCATGAATATGTGTTACCAGGCATTGGAACTGGGTCTTTCTACCTGTATCCTCGGACTGAATGACCAGAAAAAGATGGAGGAGTATTTCGGAATTCCTGAGGGCAGTGAAGTACGCATTGTCCTTGCAGTGGGATACAGCGCAGAGGAAAAGGCTCCCCGCAGGAAGATCCGTAAGACTACCGAAGAAATCTGCAGTTTCAATCACTGGTAAGACAGAAGATCTGCGGGACGCCTGACATGTAGTAAGTAAATAGATTTTTATAAAAATAGAGAGCCCCTGACCGGCACTGCGTCATCTAACTGTAAAGCAGTCCGGACAGGGGTTCTTTCAGTTATTGAGACACGGGGACGGTTCCGAAAAACTCATTGCACACAATGAGTTTTTCAGAACCGTCCCTTGTGACTCATTTTTGGTTGATTACTGCAGTGAGTAGGTCACTGTGACGACTGCTGTGATTTCTGCCTGTCCGGGCAGGATGTTTGCTGCTGAGGAGCTGTCTTCTGCGGCGCCCATTCCGGAGGCATATACTTTTTGATTTGAGTTCGCGTAGGTCATATCCTGATAGCCTTCTACGATTGCTTTCACATCGCCGAGATCTTTTCCGGCGGCTTCCGCCAGTAATTTTGCCTTTGCTTCTGCTTCTGCGACTGCATTCTTTAAGGCTTCGGCATACAAGGTGTCATATTGGGTGCTGCTATAGGAAATGCCGTTGAATTCATTCGCTCCGGCTTCGGTGCAGTCGGTGATCAGTTTTCCGGCATCATCGATGGAAACATTTTTGACTGACAGATTACTGAGGGCGCTGTAGCCTACGACATTAGTCCCGTCCCCGGTGTTCCAGTCATACTGGGGGCTGACGTCGTACAAGGTGGTCTGGATGTCTTCCTCTTTGATTCCGTTTTGTGTCAGGACTTCGACCACCGCATCGACATTGGTGCTGTTTGACTGCTGGGCCTTTTCTGCCGTTTCAGCCTGTGTTCTGATTCCGAAGTGCAGTTCCGCGCGGTCAGGTACAGCCCTGGTGCTTCCTTTTGCGGATACAGTCACTGTATCCTGCGAAGAGACCGCTGTTGATGAAGAGACGGTTTCCTGTGCCTGTGCAACGGTTGTAGTGATGCTGCTTTTTTCGGAAGGACTTCCCGCCGATGTGCATCCGGAAATTGACATCGCAGAGGCACATACGATTGCGGCAAGGACAGCAGAAGCAGCCTTATGCTGATTGGAAATGCTTGTTTTCATAAAATACCTCCTTCAAAAAGGCTGGATTTATGGACTGGATAGTCTTAATACTCGATAAGGAACGATGAAATAGGGTATAATATTTTTCGAGATTATTGGGCAAGGCTTCTCGATGATTCAATCTCCGAGAAACTGACTCAGATCCCTATATTCTCATAGACGAAAAAGAAAGCTTTATGTTACACATCTTTGTGCTGAAGGTATTTCAGGGAAGGGGAAAAATGAGCGGATATATTAGTGACCTGAGAAAGATTGTCGGCCGCAGGACGCTGATTCAATGCGCTGCAAGTATCATATGCGTGAATGAGAAGGGACAGCTCCTGCTGGGAAAAAGAACAGATAATCACCTTTGGGGATATTCCGGAGGAGCAGTGGAAGTCGATGAGCACGTGGAGGACTGTGCAAGGCGTGAGCTCTTGGAAGAAATGAGTATCACTGCAGGGAAAATGGAACTGTTTTATATCAATTCGGGTCCGGAGGCTCATTACATTTACCCTAACGGAGATGAGGTATCAAACATTGAAATTGTCTACCTTTGCAGGGATTACAGTGGAGAGCCGCATCCGCAGGAGGAGGAAATAGAAGAACTCCGCTATTTTTCTCCGGAAGAAATCCGGATTGAGGAGATATCACCTCCAATCCGCCCGGTGTTTGAGAAATATTTAGAAATGACTGGCATGTCTCAATAGAAATGCCCGGCATGGTTTTGCCGCACAAAAGTCTGCAAAGTATTTTTTTTCTTTCTTCCTTTGTGTTTTATTTACATAAAACAGGGTAGAGGCGGCTCTGCCGACTCTACCCTGTTATTTAAATGATTGTCATTATTTAAATGATTGTCATTATTAAATAGTTGTCATTATTTAAATGCTTGTCATATTCCCGGTCAGAGACAGTACTCAGTCGGTATTAAGAAGAGCTGATAGAGTATTAAAAATATTTAATAGCCACTGGTTACGACTTCCCAGCCTCCGTCATCTGTGCGGCCGAGCCACCACTGGTAGTCCTTGTATTCCTGATCCGGTTCCCAGGCGCCTCCCGCTTCTACAGGAGAATGGAAGTCTGTCAGGAATTCTGCGACATGCGTATAACCGGCTTCCTCATTAAGGGAATTGAGCCACTGGAGATTTTCCTCCTTGTCTGCCTCATCACCGACATAGCGGAGACTGTGCAGCTCACAGCCCTTCCAGCCCGCAAAAGTGCACTTGATCTGGATGGCTGCTTCGGCCAGTTCCTCGGGGGTGAAAATCTCAGAGGTTCCGTAGTCAATCTCAACATCTGTCTCGTTTACTGCGCCGAGCCAGCCTTCCAGAGTGACACCGGAAGCCATGATTTCTTTTGCAACATTGACGTCATCCACATAACGGATATGCCAGGGCTCGTACCCGTAACCAGTAATGTGCTCTTTGTTCTCCAGGTAGCGCAGGATAAATCCGTAATCTGCCAGTTTGGAATGAATGGTCTCCCAGATTTCCGGATACTGGATCATATCTTCGTTTTCGACAACATCCTTCCCGTCGATGATCAGGTACAGATCCAGGGCAAGACCGGTGTGGTGTTCTGAATAGCCCGGCTGGGCGACCGTTTTCAGCGCGTAATCTGCTCCGTATTTCTCAGTAAAATCATCCATGATCCGCTGCTGTTCGGCAACGCTGCGGCGTGCGGAATCAAGGTCGACATATATGCCTTCTTTCTCCAGATCCTCTTTCAAAAGCAGATAGGCATCATAGGCCTTCTTCTCGACTTCCACATCGTCTCCGATGGAATTGGTCATGTGGACAGTCTCCAGTGCATCCTCCCAGCCTTCCGGAAGGGGATTCAGTTTGTTTACCAGAGCCAGATAATTGATTGCTTCTGCCTGTTCAGCGGCAGCAACTGTAGCAGATGTCGAAGCAGTCTGTGAAACAGCGGTATCGGCAGCTTCAACAGCGGTATCTGCAGTTTCAACGCCAGTATCTGCTGTTTGGGCAGCAGTCTCCGCCGACTGTGCCTGATCATCAGCAGCAGGACCTGTTTCCTGTGCAGCCTTTGTTGTCTGCCCTTCACTCGCGGGCTGTGACTGATCGGTTCCTTGTGAAGTGCTGCTTCCCCCGGAAGAGCATGCACAGAGTGCCAAAGCCAGACAGACCGTAAGCAGGATTGCAGTCAGCTTTTTCAATGATTTGTTCACTTGTATACACCTCCAATGTTGAAGATAATGAGATAATAAGGCGGCCTTATTTCTTTACAGTCTTTATTTTACAATAATGGAGTTGTGAATAAAACCTGTATTATGAGTCTGGAAAAAATGGGAGAAAATCTGAGAAAAACCTGAGAAACAAGCTGAAAAAATTAAATATCCGGGAAAAATATTCGGAAAAATAATCCCGGAAAAGAACCTGGAAAAAAACCGGAAATAATTCCGAATCCTCAATTGATACAGAACCTGTATTTGCAATGAATCAGTTGATTGTCCTTGGGGATCCAAAAATGAGAGGAATCCCTGTTTTTTGGCGCTTGTGGTATACTTATTTCAGGATTCGGATAGGCATCCAAACATGAGGAAGAAGCCGTTTTGCGGGCTTTACTCAAATAACCTGCCCGCCGGTTTTTAAACAGGATTGATTGAGAAGAAAGGTATTGGATTAAAACATGAAAAAGCTTATATTTCTTTTTTCTGTGATTTGCCTGGCAGTGATGTTGACAGCCTGCGGCGGAAGTACAGGCAGCAGCGGAAACTCTCAGACTGACCCTGCAAAAACTGACTCCGGAACGAAGGAGTCTTCCGGAATGACTGAGAAAGCTTCTGGGGCAAATGCAGGATTGGAAAATGAGGCAGGAGCCGGGGAGACGGTCGGGAAAGCGAAGACTGATAATGAGGAGGTAGCTGAAGAGACAGCTGAAAAAGAAAAGATAGAAAATGGAACCGTAGACGCAGAGGCAGTTGAGGAGGCGGCGAAAGAAAATGAGACAGCTGCCGTTGAGAAGACCGGGGCAGGGGAGGCTGCTGCGAAGGGAACCCTCCTCTACATGGGGCATGCCAGCATCCGGATCACTACACCGGAGGGAAAGGTCATTTACATTGATCCTTTTGCAGGAGAAGGGTATGAACCTGCCGCTGATCTGATTCTGGTGACACATGGACACTATGACCATTACGACCTGGATAAGGTTGTGAACAAAAATCCTGACTGCAGAACAATTACATGGAATGAAGCGCTTTCGGAAGGAAGTCATCAGTCCTTTGACCTGGGATTTGCTGTGGTTGAGGCAGTTGAAGCCGGAAATAACCAGTATCACAGCATAGATGAGTGTGTGGGATATATTGTGACTCTTTCGGATGGAACGTCTGTCTATGTTACCGGAGATACCTCGACGACAGAACAGATGTCCTCGCTTGCGGAAAAAGAGATTGATTACGCCTTTTTCTGCTGCGATGGTGTCTATAACATGGATTTGGAGGAGGCGGCGCAGTGTGCCGCACTGGTCGGGGCAAAGCACAGCATCCCCTACCATATGATTCCGGCTGATGGAGGAAAGTTTTTTGACAGAAGCCGGGCTGAACAGTTTGATGTTCCGGACAGGATAATCCTTGAGGACGGACAGGAGATTGAGCTGGAGTAATACTACAGCAGCCGGCAGTATTCCTTTTTTACGGGGGATCCTGCCGGCTGCGCTGTATAATCGATCGGAACAGCCTGCAGAACGACATTATCTGGATCGGGAATGCCGGCAGAACGACGTTACGCAGACCGGGAATGCTGATGGAGAGAATTGATGGTCAGACGTTTTAAGAGAATAGAAGGAAAAGTAATAGAAAAAATACCAGGTCAGGACCGGCTTGCTTTCGCAATGTCCGGCACAGAGGACTTTTATGATCTGATTGCCTGGTCCAGGCGCGGAGGCTATCAGGGCTCGGTTATTCTTTTTTATGATTTTGAAAACGGGGAGGTCTATCAGCCTTTCGGGAAGAAGCGGAATGTTGTCTACGGAAATCCTGTCTTTTCAGATGGCTTCTATTATTTCCTCCAGGGAGATTACGATGAAAACCGCATTACGCTATACAAGTATCTCCCCTGGATAAAAAATGCCCGGAAGGATTGGGAAAAGGGCAGAAGGGCGGATGAAGAGAAGGCATGGAAAAAGGATAAAGAGACAAATATAGAGAAGGTTTGCAAAAAGGACAAAGAGATAAACATAGAGAAGGTTTGCAAAAAGGATAAAGAGACAAGCATAGAGAAGGTTTGCAAAAAGGAGGAAGGCAAGGAAGCAGAAACGGCTGCAGAGACGGTTGAGACGGATGAGGAGAATTATAGGGGGCAGATTCTGCAGCCGGTGACGTGTTTCAGGGCAGACGAAATGGACCTGTATAATCTCCGGATTATCGGGGATCAGGTCCATGTGATCAGTCAGAATGAGACCTTCAGATGTTATTACCCGGAACGGATTTCCTTTGATCTTGATCCACATGAGACAGTGTGTTTTATGGAAGAAGGAAAGGTCTACATTGAGGCCTGGATCGAGGAAGGCTGGGATGAAGAGAATGAGTGCGCGACAGATGAATACAGGTATTATGATAAGGTGATCATTAAAGATTTTAACGGCAGGCTGCTCTCGGAAGAGACAGGATCTCTTTTCCAGGCACCTGACGGAACATGGTGGATTTCATAAATCGTAAACGCAGATGCAATTAAAGATTAATGTAATAACGATATTTTTTCGTGCAGAAAAAGGGCTTTTGCGTCTCTCTTTTTCTTGATTTTTTAATATCAAATAGATAAGATTAATATAGATAAACAGTTAGTCAGGCGGGTGCAGGTGCCGGACCGGATTGATATTTTTTTAGTATTTTTGGAAGACTGGAAGGGCGCTGCACATGAGCAGTATTCAAGAGTCTTATTGATCGTCATTTACAAAAGAAAGGAGCAGGTTATGGACTTTGAACAGGCAGTAAACACAATCCTTCCGGGTAAATACAGGCATTTCAAGGGCAAAGAGTACGAGGTTCTTTATGTTGCAAAGCATTCCGAGACATCGGAGCCGATGGTTGTCTATCGCGCTCTTTACGGAGATGAAGAAGTCTGGGTAAGACCTGCGGGCATGTGGAATGAGACCGTCAAGGTTAACGACATTGAGTCTCCGCGTTTCACCAGGATTGCGGATGCGGAGCACTGCTGGGATGATGCATGAGTATGGTTTGCAATGCAAATATACAGCGAGTCAGACGACTTCGCGCATAGTATTCATACATTGTTCATGGCACACAGGCTCGGACATGATGAATAAACAACAGCGGGCAAGAGCTTTGGAAACGTGTGCCTGCGCGAATACGTGGGAAGCATTGACGAGTGACAACAAGCAGGGCAGATATATTCTGCCCTGTTTTTTAAACTCATAGGAAATTGCGATTTCCTATGAGTTAAAAACCCTCCGGTCAGATGCACACTCGCACGCAAGGAATTATGTCGCTGAGGCGAGCGCGCCCGGCGCGAGAGTCTCGCAAGCGAGACTCTTTTATATGATACGGGCCCGTGTTATGTATTTTTCCGCCTTACGGGGGACACAGGCCGGTCGGGGGGAGTAGAGGGCGCATATGAACTGCATTACAGTTCATATTGCCGCCTCTACCCCATAGCATCATGTTTTTTCCGGCAGTCTGGAATTCATGAATAAGTGAACACAGAGGCAGACAATATATGATATTATAAAGAAGTAAAGTACGCAGGCGGCTCATGTTTTTGTGAAGTGAACCGGACCTGCGAATCGATACACGTACAGCAACAGTATTACCAAAAGACCTTTTGACGGTAAGACGGAGGAAGAATGATATGAGCAGAAGAACAGGAGTGTCAGCGCCAAAGAAATATTGATAATACCCTGAGCGGAACAGGTTTTTCCTCTTCATTTGAAAAACCGGAAAAATGGAATGACTGGATGGATGCCGGAGATTTGTGATCATGGATGAGCCCATGATCTGATCAGTAACGATACTACAAAACATGACGCAAGGAGAGCAAAGGAGCAATATGAAGATCAATCGCACTAAGATCGAAGCGCTTACCGGTGATATTACGAAGGTTGATTTTGCCGAAGCTATCGTCAATTCATCCAACGAGGAACTCTTCGGAGAAGGCGGAGTGAACGGGGCAGTTCACAGAGCTGCCGGAGAGCAGCTGCGGGCGGCCTGCGGGAAACTTGGCGGATGCAGGCCGGGAGATGCCAGAATCACGGATGCCTATAATCTTTCCTGTAAATATATTATCCATACCGTCGGCCCGGTGTGGAAGGACGGAAGGCACAGGGAAAAGAGGATACTGGAATCCTGCTATAAAAATGTTCTGCAGATTGCGGATTCCTGCGGCATCAGAAGCCTTGCCTTTTCCTCTATAGGCACAGGAAAAAAGGGCTTTCCCAAGGAAAAAGCCGCTGTGACCGCTGTGAAGACAGTCACAGAATATGTCCGTGAACATCCTGCGGCATTCGACAATATTTCCTGGATCCTGTCCGACGATGAGACAAAGCAGGTTTATGAGAGTGCGCTCAGCATGATGGAGGAAGTGACCAGGATTAAATCCCAGGCAAAGTCTCCCGACCTTCCTGTCTTTCGCATCGGCTATAAGAACAGACTGGTCCAGGTGCAGATGATAAAATGTCTGCAGGAAGGCCACGAAGTCACCCCCGGAAACGGGATTGTTACCATGCTTGAAAAGGATGGCAGCCGCCGGATGCGCGCCTTCAACGTCGGCTACTGCGAGCAGTGTCAGAACCACTACATCCTGCTGAGCACCGCCGTATCCATGAAAAAGCAGGGTGTTCCCATGTGCAGGATGCTTGCCAAAAAAGACTATGAGAAAGAGATTGGTGAAGCTGCAGGCAAAGTGAATCCCCGGACCCTTATGGAGCAGTATGGATATACCATTTTTGACCTCGAGTATCTGTCGGATATTCAGAGAAGGATTATCCTTGCCACTCTCGTAGAGAATAAGATTATCTCCGCGGCAAGCACTGCCGGCTATCTGGGCGATCTGATTATGCTCGGCAAGAAGAATCCCTTCTATACTGTTGAAGACGAAGACATTGAAATCTGGAAGAGTGACAAAGTCTTCCTCTCCCTCTATCCCGTCGACGAAAAATGAGTCACGAGGGACGGTTCTGCCTGACTCATCGGGACGCGGGGACGGTTCCGGGATACAAGGGACGGTTCAGGGACGCGGGGGACGGTTATGACTGTCTTATTTATAAAACGCGGAACACATGTGAAATACCTGGATGCCGAATGGTTCTTCCTTTCTCACTAAAAAACGAAAAGCACCGGACTTGTAACAGAGGAGGTGAAATCGATGGTGACATACAAATATGTTCGTATACAGGGACTGGAACTCGCGGAAAACACCATGTATGCAAAGGGCATTTTCAGTATGTGCATGCAGCTCATCCAAAATGATGATATGGATGAGGAGGACGCAGGTCTTTTTAAAGAGATAGACGATTGGTTTGCCGAGAATCTTCCATGGCCACCGCCCTGCAAAAGACAGGAGAAGGTTATTTGTTTCTTTAAGACTGAAAACTCAGAAGAGATGATGAAGATGATCAGGCCTTTATGCTGGCTTCTGGAGAGGTATAATCATCCGTATTTTCTTGTCTATACCAATACGCCGGGAGAGATTGTCTACGAGGATAAATATCAGGTTGCCGTTAAGGTGCCTGGTGTGCTGCAGATAGAAAAGGTGCAGAAAAACTGGAGTCCGGAGGATTAAATCGGAGTCCGGAGGATAAAACGAAGCCGGAGAAAAAACGAGATTCGGAGGATAAATCGGAGTCCGGAGGAAAAGATGAGATCCGGGGGATTAAATCGGAGTCCGGGGGCTAAAACCGGAACCTGAGGAATAATCTGGAGCCGGAGAAAAAACGGAAATTCAGAGAATAAAACCGGACCACTAGGATGACGGTATTAACAGAAAGGAACTTTTCACCATGGCTCACTGCAGGAATTGCGGTATGGAAATAGATGATAATGCGCGAATCTGCCTGAACTGCGGTACACCTCGCATGCAGGAACAGACACCGCGCAGCACAGGCGGCAGACCGTATTTATATGACCATTCACAGGCGCAGAGATATTCACAGGGAGCATTGAATCCGCAGGAACAGCCACAGCAATATTATGGGGAGCAGGCGCAGCCACGGCAATATTATGGAGGACAGCAGGCGCAGCCAGGGCAATATTATGGAGGGCAGCAGGATTCCCGCTATGCGCAGGATCAGGTGCCGGAGTCTGTCCGGCTGGCAGCACAGCAATACTCCCGGGCACAGGATCCCCGCTATGCGCAGGAACAGGTGCCGGAGTCTGTCCGACTGGCAGCACAGCAATACTCCCGAGCACAGGATCCCCGCTATGCGCAGGAACAGGTGCCGCAGTCTGTCCGGCTGGCACAGCAGAATTCTCAGGCACTGCCGCCGCAGTATGCAGGAAGAAGCGCGCAGACTCCGAATTATTACGGTACCTATCCCGGACCTGGATTTCTGGAAGCTGTAGGAATCTGTTTCCGGAAATATCTGACATTCAGCGGGAGGGCCCGCAGAAGCGAATACTGGTATTTCAGACTATTCTGCTGGCTGGTTGTTATTGTACTGCTTATTCTTGCAGCTGCTTTTCCCGACACTGCTATGAGCGGGATTTTCGGCCTTCTTCTGCTTGTGTTCGGCCTGATCATACTCCTTCCCGGTCTGGCGGTCTCGTGGCGCAGAATGCACGATATCGGAAAGTCCGGAATGTGGAATCTGATCCTGTTTGCTCCGTGCATAGGATGGATTTTGTGGCTGATTTACCTGACCACGGACAGTGATCACAGGGAGAATGAGTTTGGAAGGAGTCAGAAATATCAGGGCTGAAAAAAAGAGCATGTCCCCTGCTGCAGGGGTTGTGATTATTCATGACCTGCTCGCAGATATTGCGCAATGAGAAATCAATCAATTTCAGAATCTGTATCATGAAACATATAGATCAATAAAAACGCCTTGAGTGACCGCATAGTTTCTCAAGGCGTTTCTGCTTCTGAAAATAATGAGTGGTCTGGAAATCAGGTGGATCAAACAGCCTTTCAACTCAAATACATTCTGTTTTTATGTTTTTGCCGATAGTGATTTCTCTTTAATAACGGGTGTCTTTTATTGTAAAATGAGTTGGCAGCATATAGAATGCTGCTGATGTATGCCGGCGAAAAATGGAGGTCGTCTGTCTGATTATGTCTCTTCCCGAAATAGGCGTCCGCGTCTGCGGCGCATGCAATCTTACCTATAACCGTGATGAAATCCTACGTCATTTGCCGGATCTTCTGCCCGAGGCTGCTTTTGTCAAGGCAGTGAGCGGCCGGCCATATGCGGCACTGCTGGTGATTCATGGATGTCCGAATGCATGCACCAGTGAATTCAACCTCGCCGTTCCGGAGGAACGGCGGGTGAGGATGGGATCCCCGGAGGAAATGCCCTTTGCTCTGAAGCAGCTGCGGAATATTGTGGGGAAAATGACGGAAAAGCAGAAAACAGCTGGACAATGAGATGCCGGACCGGGCAGTATCCAGGATAACAGGATGATTTTATGGATAAAAATAAAGCGAATACTATAAGCAGAAACGATCCTGCAGGCGCGCCCAGGCAGGAAATGTCTCCGGAATCTGCAGGCGCGCCCAGGCAGGAAATTCCTCCGGAATCTGCAGGTGCGCCCAGGCAGGAAATTTCTCCGGAATCTGCAGGCGCACACAGGCAGGGGAGTCTGGCCGGATCTTTACATGCTCAAAGGCAGGGAGATGCACCGGTTGACAGGGGGCGGATCAGACAAGGCAGTCCGGACAAAGAAAGCACGCGGCGCGGCGCCTATAAGCAGGGAAGCCTTGCATCATCAGAATACAGGTACAAACAGGGAAGTTTTGCACCATCAGAATACAGGCACAAACAGGGAAGCCTTGCCCCATCAGAGCACAGGCGCAGACAGGGGAGCCTTGCGCCATCCGCGGACGAATCCGAAAAGAAAAGCCCGGCAGGTCCTGACGAACTGTCTTCTGATCATGAGAAGACACCTTTTTTTGTGCAAAATGATATTTCCGACAGCGGCAGCCGTACCGGGAGAGGAAAAAGGAAAAAAAGAGGAAACCGGACAGGAAAAAACCAAAAACGGATTGTTCCTGTGATTGTCGGGCTGACTGCATGTATTGCATTTATTGTTTTCGGTATTCACTGGATGAAGTCTCCAAAGCAGCAGGTATCTTCCAATGGTCAGGCCGCAGAGGGCCTGGAGAACACGAATGCTGCGAATGCTGATGAGCCGGCACAAGCAGGAGAGAAGGCCGGTTTTTCTGAAAATGAAAAGGCGGGCGGAAAGACAGATCCTGCTGAAAGTGCAGGCGCAGACGAAATGGCGGATGCCGCTGAAAGAACAGATGCAGGCGGGACTGCCGATGGTGCCGGGAACGGTGAAAAAGCCGGGATGGAGGCCGACGCAAAAGAAAAGGATGCCTCTGCCGTGAATGATGACTCTGAGACGAAGGATCCGGCTGCAGGCGGGAAGATAGCTGCTGCGGAGGAGGAGTCTGAAGCGGATAGATTATGCCGCAAGGGTGATGCCTGTTTTTACGGCGACGGAGAAGAACAAAGTTATGAAGAGGCACTCAAATGGTATATGAAAGCTGCGGAAAAAGGCAGTTCAGACGCCATGGTGAAGATCGGCCTGATGTATGCCGACGGAAATGGAGTGGAACGTAATTTTGAAGAATCTTTCAAATGGCATATGGAGGCAGCAAAAAAGGGAAACGCCAAGGGGAAATTTAATCTGGGCTGTATGTATACATTCGGAGCATGGGTAGACCAGGACTATGAAGAAGCTTTCAAATGGTTCAAGGAGGCCGCAGAAGAGGGGGAAACAGACGCAAAATACAATCTGGCTTATTTTTATGAATATGGTATGGGAGTAGAGACGGACTATGATGAAGCCTTCAGATGGTATACAGAAGCCGCGGAGGAGGGAGACGCGGACGCGATGTGCAATCTGGGCCGTTTGTATTATTACGGGAATGGATGTGAGCAAAGCTACGAAAATGCTCTCAAATGGTATAAAAAATCAGTGCAGGGGAACAATGGCATGGCTATGAATAATCTGGACCTTATGTATGAAAATGGAGTAGGAGTGGACCGGGATTACGACGAAGCCTTTAAATTGTTTCAGGAGGGAGCGAATCAGGGAAATCCCAATGCAATGACCAATCTTGGATTTTGTTATGAATCGGGATACGGCGTTGAGCCGGACATTGATAAGGCTGTGGAGTGGTATAAAAAGGCGGCCGACCTGGGAGAAGAAAATGCCAGGCGCAACCTGCAGAATATGGGCTACTACTGAGCATGTGTTGATTTTGATCAGAAAATGAATGAGTCACGAGGGACGGTTCTGAAAAACTCATTGCATGCAATGAGTTTTTCAGAACCGTCCCTCGTGACTCAAAATCTCAGACAGACTGTACAGATTAGTAAAATAAGTAATGTCTTTATTTGTGATTGACGATATGGATGCCGCAGGCTACCATGATGACCGCGATGATGTACTGAATCCTGAGCTCTTCGTGAAGGAGGAGCGCTGCGAAGATGACGCCCAGCACCGGAATCAGCGAATTGTAGATTGCGATCTGGCTGATCGGATGATAGGACAGCAGGGCGTTGTAGATGGCAAAGCAGACAGCGGAGATGGCGATCAGACAAAGGAGGATGAACACTCCCTTTGCAGTGAAAACCCATGCTGTGTTCGGACGGACAAACACAGCTGTCAGGATGAGAAGGGCACCGCCGATCTGCATGCTGTATCCTGTCGCGCGCATGATGTTCATCCTGCGTGATACAACTCTTGTGATCAGACCTCCCACTGCTGTGCAGCAGGCGTTGAGCAGGATCATGCCGTCACCCATGAAAGTGATGTCTGCAAAAAAATCCGCGCCGGGCTGAATGTTGATGGAGATAATGCCGGCAACCCCCAGAAGGCATCCCAGCGCCTTCCGCCATGTCATTTTGTCATCCGCAAAAATGATTGTGGACAAAAGAATCAGGAAAAAACCACCCATCGAATCCAGGATCGTGGATCTGGCGCTGCTGTTGTAGCCGAGTCCGATATAGGCAAACATATAATGGAGCGCTGTGTTTACAAGGCCTAAAAGCGCCAGCCATCCCAGATCTCCTTTTCCGGTGATGTCGGATCTTATTTTTTTGAAATGGGCGTACAGTGTTACCGCTGTTCCTGCCATAAAGAAACGCACTCCGGCGAACAGAATCTTGCCGCCCAGATCGGTTCCGTCAATCTGAAACTCCCGGTAGCCCAGCTTGATCAGCGGGTAGGCCAGTGACCAGCCGATCATGACAAAAACGGCAAAAAAGACTTTAAACCGATTATCCTGTAAAATAGATACTTTGCTGTTATTCATGTGTAATCCTCCTGTCTGCAGCAAAAGCCATTGTAACACAGTTTTTTTAATGAGTCACGGGAGAGTTTTGGGACGATCAGTAACGTCCCTTGTGTCCCGTTTTTTCAAAGAGTCACGGGCTTGCTTTTTGCAGTATAATAGGGAAGCAGCTTTCTGATGACTCTGATAAAATAAATAACTGATACAATAAATAACTGATAAAATAAATAAGTAATTGCCTTCCGGGCAAACAGGAAATGATCTTTTTGAGGAGAAAATATATGGATTTGCGGGATTTGAGAGACCTTGATAATTTATGCTGTCTGGCGCTTTTGTTTGCGGGCGGCGGCATTGTGGGATGGATTTATGAGATGCTGTTTTACCGTATCAATGACGGTATGTTCGTCCAGCGCGGGCAGGGGCTGGGACCGTGGCTGCCGATTTACGGCTTCGGTTCGGTTTTCATCTGTCTATTGGCAGTGCGCTTTGAGAAGTCTAAAATTGCCGTCTTTCTGGTGAGCGCTCTGGTCAGCGGTGTCCTTGAATATGCGACGGGATGGGTTTTGTATAATCTCTTCGGCGGCCTGCGCTGGTGGGACTACAACACGGAGATCTGGAACTGGGGGAATATCAACGGATATATCTGCCTGCGATCGATCCTGCTGTTTGCCTTTGCGGGAGTTTTTCTGATTTACATTGCTATACCCGCAATTGAATGGATGGCGGACCGGATTCCGGTCAAGGCCTTCCGTGTGATCAGCTTTGTTCCGGCGGTTCTCTTTCTGATTGATATTGTGGGCGGCTATATTCTGCATGTCTGGTGAAAAAAACAGGCAATCCACTTGCAGGACCCGGCAATCTGCCCGGGAAAGTCAGAAATCTGTGTTTTTTACGAGAATTTGTTTGAGAGGATCGGATCATGCTGGAAAAATGTGATTACAGGGAGGCGCGGGATCTGATGATCAGTCATGTCGCGCCGGTAGGTATAGAGAAGGTTCCGCTCAGCAGCTGTGCCGGGCGTGTGCTTGCCCGGGAAGCTGCGGCACAGGAGGATATTCCCCCTTTTGACCGCTCACCCTATGACGGGTATGCTTTCCGCGCTGAAGACGTGAAGACGGCATCTGCGGAATCGCCTGTGACATTGAAAATCGTTGACTATATTGCAGCAGGGGATGTACCTCACAGGCCGGTCACTGCCGGAACTGCCGCGCATCTGATGACAGGTGCTCCGATCCCGGAGGGGGCGGACGCAGTCCTGCCTTTTGAGAGGACTCGCTTTACAGACGAGGAAGTGACCATTGATACAGCGGTGAAACCCGGGTCGAATGTGATCTATGCCGGCGAAGATGTTAAAAGGGGAACTGTCTTGTGCGGACCCGGTGCCCTGATTGACGCGGGGCTTGCCGGGACGCTGGCGGGACAGGGGATTTTTGCCCCTTGCGTCTATAAAAAACCTCTTGTCGGAGTGATTTCCACAGGCAGTGAGATCCTGGAAGAGGACGAAGCGCCGGTGCCCGGGCGCATCTATAATTCGAACCGGTATTCGCTGCAGGCTGCCTGTGAGCTTGCAGGCTGTGAGACTGTTTACATCGGAACAGCCAGGGATGATGAGGCGATTATTGCGGAACTGATCGATCAGGCGCTGAAGACATGTGATGCTGTGATCCTTTCCGGCGGCGTTTCAGTCGGTGATTTTGACTGCACGCCTGCCGCAATGGAAAAAGCAGGTGTTCGGATTCTGGTCCACGGCCTTGCGCTCAAGCCGGGAATGGCGGGCGCGTACGGTATTTATACAGGAGACAGCCGAAAAAGTACTGGCTATGGTCAGGCAGAAGGATTCGGACAGGCTGAAGAATCCGATCAGACAGGACATTCCGTACAGGCAGATAAAATCGGACAGGCAGACCGGATCGGACAGGCAGACAATCCCGGACAGGCAGACCGGATCGGACAGGCAGACAATCCCGGACAGGCAGACAATTCCGGTCCTGCGTCAGATGCCGGAGGAATCCCTGTTTTCGGTCTTTCAGGGAATCCTGCCGCCTGTATGACGGCCTTTTACGCAGTCGTGCTCCCGGTTCTTCGCAGGCAGATGGGCTTTGCTTTGGAAAAATGCCTTCCTCCGCAGATTCGCGTATGTCTGAAAAAAGAGTACAGCCGCAAAAACCAGTCCTCCCGTCTGCTGCGGGGCAGGGTGGATCCGGCAGCTGTTGTTCAGGAGATGAAAATCACCGGCGGCCAGGGCAATCAGGTGCTCAGCAGCCTTGCCGGCAGCAATGCCTTTGCCGAGATTCCGGCAGGTATGGCAGTCAAGGCAGAGGAGCCGGTGGATGCTTTTCTCATTGATCAGCTGTGAGGCATCTTTTTCCGGCTGCTTTGACTCGTGGGTGGAGGCAATGAACTGTGCCGGCAGCCGCAGATGCGCGAAGATTGTTTACTGTTTGGGAGACGGAAATTGGGTATGATTTATATTATCCGTCATGGAAAGACGGAAATGAACAAGGCAGGTCTTCTGCAGGGAAGAAGTGATTATTCTCTGAATGAGGAGGGGGTCCTTCAGGCGAGGGAAGCCTGTGAGAGGCTTCGCGGTGTACATTTTGACCATGTATTTACCAGTCCCCTGAGCCGGGCGGTCCAGACGGCGGAAATCGTTGTCCCGGGTACAGTTCCGGTGGTGGACCGGCGTCTGATCGAGATGGACTATGGTCCTTTTGAGGGAGTTGATTTACAGAATATGCCGCCCGAGCTGGTCTTTTTCTTCCGCGATTTTGTCCGCAATCCTGCTCCGGAGGGTATGGAGCAGCTGTCGGAAGTAGTAGAGCGGGCAGGAGCTTTTTTAGAGGACATCAAAGTGCTGCAGGGCAATATCCTGATTTCCACGCATGCGCTCCTTATGAAGGGACTTCTGGAATATCTGACCCCGGGTTCAGGCGGCAGCTATTGGTCGAAATATATCGGCAACTGTGCCATATACACGTGTGAAAATACCGGAGGAACTTTTGCCCTTCCCCAAGAGATGAAAGTCTGACCGCTTTTTCTTTTGGCGGGATCGGATCAGCAGATGCATATCCGGATATTTGACTAGATCAGCAGATGCATATCCGGATATCTGACTCTTAAACTATCTGACCATCTGACTGTCTGAGTTCAGGAGATTAAAAACAATAAAAAAGGCGTTTCTGCTGCCTGCCGATCGATGATCATCAGATTATCATTGCTCGAGACAGACAGAAGAAACGTCTTTTTTGTGTTGTTTTTTTATATTGGTTTCTTTAAACCGGTTTCTTTTACGAGGGCAGAGGATCAGGCATCTACGAAAGCAGAGGATCAGGCATCGTTGAACCTGGGAAGGGCATTGTGCTTGCGGGCTGAGCCGGATTCCCCGTAGGCGCCCTCAGGAAGCTGGGAGAAATATTCTTCGCGGGCTTCCTGGTAGAGGCGGTTGTAGTCCTCGTTTTCGTGACGCAGATCCGCGAAGTAGGTGTGCTCTTTACTGGCTACTTCGGGACGGACGCGGACGATGACAGCCTCACCGACATTGGAACTGACATCCGCGATGCGGACCATGTCGGAGAGGAGATTTTCGAAATTGGGATCAAGGAATACGTTGCAGGTGCCGTGGCCCATGCGGGCGAGATGGCTTTCCTTGAGCTCCAGGATCATGTCAGCCGCGACCTTTCGCAGGGGCTGGATCCTGTAGGCTGCATCGATGTCGCGCTTTCTGAAGGCAAGTTCGGTCTCTTCCAGGATCTTGTCCAGAAGCTTCATCAGCACATCGAGTTCTTCTGTCGCTGTCACGGAGAATGCGGAGCCCTTATCCGCCAGATCTTTGGCATTGTCGGAGATGTTGATGGCGTGGTCGCCCAGACGCTCGAACTCCGAGAAAACTCTGTAGTACTCATCAAGAATGGCTGTATGCTGGTCGTCCTTTAGGTGGGGCAGGAGAGATACGAGATATCCGCTGATCCTGTCCGCGAACATGTCGATATTGACTTCGTCCTCCTGAATCTCGTTGTAGATCTTCTCATCAAAATCGGAAAAGAGGCCGTAGGCGAGATCGATATTCTTTTTTGCCAGCTGCAGCTGGACCGTCAGAAGATCGTAGCAGCTGCTCAGTGCCAGAGCGGGGGAGGAGAAGAACATGGGGCTGAGAGCGTCGAGCTTCTCCTGATATTCGCTGACTTTCACAGGCTCATCCTTGACCAGGCGGTAGCTGAGCTTCTCGAGAAGAGGAATTACGGGAAGGATCAGCAGGGCGCAGACCAGGTTGAAAATGGTGTTGGTATTGGCGATGAGACTTGAGTTGACGATCTGGTTCCATATGCCGTCCAGAAGGTACGCGTAATGGGCAATCCCGACACCGATCAGGACAAGGGCGGACTTGATCAGGTTATAGGCAATGTTGATGACACCGACGCGGCGGGAATCGGGGCTGGCGCCGATCGAACATACGATGGCGGTCGTCACGCAGTCACCCAGATAGACGCCGACGATGATGGGATAGACGCCGTGCCAGATCAAAAGGCCGGATTTGGAGAAAGCCTGCAGGATACCGATCGTGGCAGAGGAACTCTGCAGAATAAAGGCGACGATGGTACCGGATGCATATCCCGCGAGGGGATTTTCTCCGATGCCGGTGAACAGGTCCTTGATAAACTGGGACTCGGAGAGAGCACTCACGGCTGAGGTCATATTCAGAAGTCCGGAGAACAGAATACCGAATCCGATGGCGATATCGCCGATCTGCTTGGCGTTGCGAACACGATTCTGCATACCCATGATCATGATAATTCCGATGATAAGGGCGATGGGAGCCAGTGAGGAAGGCTGGAAGATCTGCAGCCAGGACCCGCCGGCGTCCATATCCAGAAGTCGGATGATCTGACCGGTGACTGTCGTACCGACATTTGCGCCGATAATGATGCCGAGCGACTGGCGGAGAGTGAGAAGTCCGGCGCCGACGAGACCGGAGGTGATGACGATCGTCGCCGTGGAGGACTGAATGATTGCCGTGACGGCAACACCCAGAAGAAAGGCCTTGAAGGTGTTGTTGGTCACTTTTTCCATGACTTGTTTGAGCGTGCCCGAGGAGCTCTGCTTGAGACCGTCCCCCATCAGACGCATGCCGTACAGGAACATGGCAAGTCCGCCCAGCAGTGTCAAACCACTAAAAAAATTCATTTCTACTCCTTTTACCGGGAATGATTTCCCGGCTGTGCGCGAAAGGTTTGTACGGGCTAATATAATTTTTTCTTATAACCCATGACAATTTATGCCTGTTTTCGCGGTAACAATAAAAAATCACTCTATAACATACTTCATTCCGGCGAAAGCGTCAATGTAAAAAGCGGGTAAAAAATGCCTTTTTTGTGTTTTTTTTATATATAAATGTCGGATATTGACAATAATTTTTTGCTTATAATATGAAAAACTGATATATAAAATCGTCGGAAAGGGCCATTTCCTGTCTGTACAGATTTATTCACCCGGAACAGGATCAGCGGGGACGACTGCCATTTCAGCCTCCTGAAAGGCAGAAAGCGGCAGCGAAAACAGTCTGTGAAAGCGTGATGAGGTGTGGTACAATAATTGCGGCAAAGCCGCTGTTTTTTTGCAGGCGGTTTCAGGTTGTACCGATGATTCCGGGAGGAAATATTTTATGGCAGCAAAGAATGATATTGATATTACGATCGGCGGTAAGACTTTTACGCTCAGCGGCGTAGAGAGCGAAGCGTATCTTCGCGAGGTCGCCTCTTATCTGAATGAAAAGCTGAGGAATTTTTCAGATGATGCGGCTTATTGGAAGCTGCCTAATGATATGCGCAATGTGATGCTGCAGCTCAACCTGGCGGATGATTATTTTAAGGAACGCAGCCGGGTGCAGGATCTGGAGAGACAGGTGCAGGATCTGGAAGACCATCGCGACCGGGCTCTGCAGGAGCTTGACGAGATGCAGGGTGCTGCGCAGGAAGCGGCTTCCAGGATCAGTATGCTGGAGTCTGATGCCGCGGACCTGCGGGACAAGGCCCAGCGTGCGGCTGCCGCTGAGAACTCGGCCGCCAAGCGTTTCGGCGCCGAGAAAAGCCGTGCGGAGAAGCTTGCTGAAGAGATGGACGCCCTGAGAAAGAGCAAGGCAGAAGCGGATAAGGCTGTCGAGCGTCTGCGCAATGAGCTGGCACAGACCCGTGAGAGCCTGCAGGGTGAGCTGAACAGGACCAGATCCGACCTTGAGAAGAGACTTGCCGCATCCGAGGCTAAACGCAAAAAGGAGGTGCAGGATCTTCAGGCAGTGTGCGAAAAGGATGTTAAGGAGCTGAAGAATCGTCATCAGAAGGAAATTCAGTCCCGGGATGCCAGCAGCGCGAAGACGCTGAAGGACCGTGAAAGCTCCCTGCTTGCGGAGCTTGCCGATACGAAGAAGGCACTTACCGGACAGCTTCAGACAGTACAGGCTGAGTCCGCCGCCCGGCAGAAGTCGCTCGATCAGGCACTGGAGGAAAATAAGAAGCTGAGTTCACAGCTGGACATCGCCCGTTTAAACGGCGAGACTGCCAAAAAGAAGCTGGCGGAAATGGAAAAGAGTTTTGCAGACAGACTTGCGGCCGGCACTGAGCAGTTCCGCGCAGATGCGCAGAAAGCCCGCGATGAGCTTGAGAAGACGCAGGAGCAGCTTGCTGAGCTGCAGGAACAGGAAAATTCCCGCCTGCAGGCTGCAGCACGTGTCCGCAGCACCATGCAGGAACTCGTCCAGCAGTACGGACGCTTCGGGCAGTCCCTCGAAGAGGCTGCCGGCCAGCTCCGCAGCATTGAGTAAAGCATTAAGTATATCTTTATTAAGTAAATCTATTGAGTAAGGACCGGAGACCGGTCCGGGGACAGGATTCTGTGCAGAAGTAAAAATGAGAAAGCGGGGACAGACCTCTTTGAAGTCTGTCCCCGCTGTTTTGTGTACTTTGCCGGGCTTTGTATCCCTTTCTTTGTCACTTTGCTGATTATTTCAATTGATTATTTTGGGGTTTGTACTCAGTCGAGTTTCATGTCGCCGTCTTTGATGAGGCCTGCCTTGCGGAAGGGGATGGCGATGATGGGTGTCAGGACTGCGGGAAGGATGAAGCAGATCAGGAAAAGACCGATCCAGTCGCTTGCGGTGATGGCTGCCTTGGCGCCTTCCGCGATGTCATTGATCCAGCCTGTGTAGACGCCGATCTGGCCGACCAGTCCGCAGGTACCCATGCCGGAGGCAACGGGGGCGCCGTTCATCTGCATTTTGAAAATGCAGGTGGCGATGGGACCGGTGATCGCCGAGGTGATGATCGGGGGGAGCCAGATCATCGGGTTGCGGACAATGTTGCCCATCTGCAGCATGGAGGTGCCGATACCCTGGGAGACAAGCCCGCCCCATTTATTCTCCTTAAAGGACATGAAGGCAAAGCCGATCATCTGTGCGCAGCAACCTGCGACAGCGGCGCCTCCGGCAAGCCCTGTAAGGGACAGAGCAGCGCAGATGGCTGCGGAAGAAATGGGCAGAGTGAGAGCGATTCCGACGATGACAGAGACAAGGATGCCCATGATGAAGGGCTGCTGATTGGTCGCCCACATGATGAGGGCACCGACGCTGGAAGCAGCTGCGCCGATGGCAGGAGCGATCAGGGCGGCAAGTCCTACACCGGAGAGGATCGTCACAAGGGGTGTGACCAGGATGTCCACTCTGGTCTCCTTGGAGACGATCTTGCCGAGCTCGGCTGCGATGATCGCGATGATGAGAACGGAAAGCGGGCCGCCTGCCTTACCCATCTCATTTGCCGCGGTACCGACTGTTACCAGAGAGAAAAGCACAAGCGGAGGAGCCTGCAGGGCGAAGCCGATGGCGACGGCCATTGCTGCGCCGCTCATGGAAGAGGCGTAAGCGCCGACTTTTACCAGCGCTTCAACTCCCAGCTGTGTGCCCAGTGTATTCAGGATCGTTCCGATCAGGAGAGACGCGAAGAGACCCTGCGCCATGGCGCCGAGCGCGTCGATTCCGTAGCGGCGCGCAGAAATAACGACATTCTTGCGTGCGAGGAAGCCCTGTTTTTCTTTAGCCATTTCTTTAATTCCTTTTCCTTTCGAGTGTGTTGAGTAACCTGTCGATGACAGGAGACGATGCCCTGCCTGGTGCATCCTGACAGCCTGACAGAAGTCAATGCCCTGCCTGGTGCATCCTGACAGCCTGGCAGAAGTCAATGCCCTGCCTGATGCATTCTGACAGCCTGACATAAGTCAATAGCCTGCCTGCTGTAACCAGACGCCTGACAGATCGCAGGAACAGCTGTCTTGTCAGCTGTTGTGTCATGCAAATAATATGTAAAGACAGTTGATTTGTCAAGCAATATATTGATGGATATTTTGTGCTTTTTTCTGTACTTTACTGTATGCGTCCTCCTGAAGGCCGCACATAGTACCTCCCGCGTTTCAGGCGGGACTGTACAGTAACTTCCGCAATGTAACGCTATTCGGCTATTGAGACGCCATATTTTGTTTTCCGGCTGCTGAAGAGCAGGGCCGGAAGGTGTTTTTGGGGGAATGTACAGTACTTTAACGAGATATATTCAGTTTGAACATTTTGCGGAAACAGTGTAGACTGTAAAAGACAGTTTCGCTATTAAGTTTCGCTATTAAATGGAAAGATTTTCTTTTTTGCGGCTGTTCGTACTTGTTTACACAGATTAATATGGTAATCTTATTTCTTAATGATAATGGAAAGGAGAGAGGCGCCGGGCTGCGCACCGGACAGATCTGCCGCTTCTGCTGTCGAAAGATGCGTGAATCATCGATGAGCCAGAGGCTGAAGGGAGGCTGTCAGTGATGTCAGAGAGGGGCGCCGGAAAAAAATATGGCTATTCTTGTGACAGGCGGAGCTGGATTTATCGGAAGCCACACTGTGGTGGAGCTTCTGGATGCTGGTTATGATGTTGTGATCGCGGACAATCTTTATAACGCGAAAGAAATGGTGGTAGACCGCATTGAGAAGATTGCGGGGAAGCGCCCGAAATTCTACAAACAGGATATCTGCGACCGCGCCGGCCTTGAGGAGATTTTTGAAAAGGAAAATATTGACGCCGTGATCCACTTCGCGGGCTACAAGGCTGTAGGCGAGTCGACCCGTATGCCGATCGAGTATTATCGCAACAACATCGATTCCACGCTGACACTCTGCGATGTGATGAGAAGTCACGGCTGTAAGAAAATCGTCTTTTCCTCCTCCGCTACTGTCTACGGAGATCCGGCTTTTGTGCCGATCACCGAGGAGTGCCCCAAGGGAATTACAACCAATCCCTACGGTGAGACCAAGTCCATGCAGGAGCGCATCCTGACCGATATCTGGCGCGCGGACAATGAGTGGCGCGTCATGCTGCTCCGTTATTTTAATCCCATCGGCGCGCATGCCAGCGGCCTCATCGGCGAGGATCCCAAGGGCATCCCCAACAACCTGCTGCCTTATGTGGCGCAGGTGGCCTCCGGCAAGCTGGAGATGGTACACGTCTTCGGAAATGATTATGATACACCTGACGGAACAGGTGTCCGCGATTATATCCATGTCGTTGACCTGGCCAAAGGCCATGTAAAGGCAATCGAAGGAATGGAAAAACTGGATGGCGTCAACGTCTTTAACCTGGGCACAGGAATCGGCTACAGCGTTCTCGATATCATCCGCGCCTTCTCCCAGGCCTGCGGAAAAGAGCTTCCCTATGTCATCGATCCCCGCCGTCCCGGAGATATCGCGACCTGCTACTCCGATCCTTCCAAGGCAAAGGAGATCCTGGGCTGGTCCGCGGAGAAGAATCTCCAGGATATGTGCTCCGACGCATGGCGCTGGCAGTCAAGCAATCCCGACGGGTATGTGGAGTAGTCCCTGTGCCGTAACTGTAAGAACAGATCTGCAATGCATGAACATAACTGTGCCGGCATGACATAACTGTACTTGCATGGGTTTATCTGTGACTGCATGGGTGTATCTGTGACTGCACGGATTTTCCCTATCTGCACGAAATATGGCGGTCGGGAGAATCAGCACAAGGTCTTGAAACAATGCAGCAGGATTCTGCCGCATTTGGAGGACAGATGAAAAAATTCAAAAACCGGGTCACCCGGGGCATAAAGGGGATCGTTTTCCTTTTGATTCTTGCCTCAGTGGTGATGTGTCTGGACAAATCTCTGAAACTGGTCCAGGAGGACAATCTGTGTCCGCGCTATTATAAATATAAGGACGGCACCTTTGATGTGGCCTTTCTGGGAGCCTCCCTGGTGATGTACGGAATTTATCCCATGGAGCTGTATGATGAATTCGGGATCGCGTCCTATAATCTCAGCACAGGCAATCAGTCACTGGAGGCCTCCTATTATCTGGCCAAAGAGGTGATCGAGAAGGACCATCCCTCACTCATTGTTCTGGACTGCAGCCGCGCCTGGCACGATGAGGAGACGATGGATTCTCAGTATATCCACTATATCACGGATACCATGCCTTATCTGAACAGGAACAGGATCGACATGATCCGGGAACTGTCCCCGGAGGACGCGGATCTGAAGCCGCTCCTTTTCCCGCTGATCGCGTTTCACACCCGCTGGCAGGAGCTCACTTTTGAGGACGCGCTCCCCCAGGCCAAGGAGATGGTCTACGGCGCCAAGGTCACGGGACGAGTGGAAGTCTCCGAGCCTTTTGATGAAGCAAAGAGCTATCCCAATACTCTGACGGAAAGCTCCCGTATGTATATAGAAAAAACAGTTGAACTGTGCCGCGAAAATAATACGGAAATCCTGCTTGTGACCATGCCTGTTATCGGAAAGAACAAGTTTTTTGATCAGCATGGATTCAACCTGCGAAAAAGTGCGGCGGAGGATGTCACCAACCTGGCCAGGGAACTCGGCGTCAAACATCTCGACTATTTCGGGCAGGTCGAGGAACTGGGACTGGATCTGGAGAAAGACGCTTACGACGGCGAGCATCTGAACCGCTGGGGCGCCGCAAAGTTCACAAAGGTCCTGGGGCAGGCGATCAAGGATAATTATGATGTGCCCGACAGGCGCGGGGAAGAAGGTGTGTATACAGAACTCGATGAGGACCTGGCTGCCTATCCTCTGAGCCGCATGAGGGATTCCCTCAACCGTTCTCTCTTTTTGAGGGATTATGCCGCAACACTCAAGAGTGATGCCCATGATGAGCCCGTCGAGGACGCGATCGTGCTGATCACGCTCAACGGAAAAGTGGATTCTGCCATTCTGTCAGAAGACGCGGCATCTCTTCTGCAGGGGTTCGGGATCAGCCGGGATCTCCATTCCTGGGAGGGTCACGGCTGGATCGCTGTCATCGACGGCGGAAAGGTGGTCTATGAGACCACGCCGGAAAAACTTCGGCAGAACAAGCTGGAAGCAGATACACTGATGGCTTCGGACAAATCCGGGAAAAATGAAAAATCCTCAGGTTCCCCGCAGGTCTCGGACGATGAGGAAGAGATCGGGGAGGCAGACGATCCGGCGGCGGAAGCTGCAGAGGCGGATGCCGCAGAGGAAATGAAAGAAGCAGGGGCGGATGCCGGTGAAGAGGCGGAAGCTGAGACTTTGCAGACAGACGAAGCTGAGGCTGAAAAAGAGACTGCAGAGGCTCAAGAGGAAGAGACCGCTGCTGCAGAGGACGGGCAGGACACAGGAAGCCTGGAAGAGGAAGCCTCTCAGGCAGAATCTGTCAAAGAAGACGGCGCCGGCAGCGGCGGAGAGTTTGTGGACTATATGGATTTCCTGGAAGGTGAGTCCGGAAAGGTCCATTACTCGATCACGAGCGGACGCATCGAAGAAGAGGACGGAGCTGTCCACAGTGCCGCGTCAATTGTAGTCAACGGACTGGAGTATGCGGCTACGGACCGGGGGATTCATTTTGCGGTGTTCAACAAGACCACCGGTGAACTGATGGATACCTGCTGGCTCAATATTTACAGCTATGCCCTGAGCTGTACACACGATAATCACTGATGCCTGAAAGGCTGCTGCCTTGGGGCGGCATGGAGTAGAATATGGCATTTTTTTCATGGCAGTTTATTACATTTCTGACTATCTCGGTGGTGGTCTATTATCTGATCCCGGGCCGGTTTCAGTGGCTGGTGCTCCTGGCCTCGAGTGCCTGGTATTATATGGTGGGCGGAGGTCCCCGCGCAGCTGTCTTTGTCGCAGTCACTGTGGTGACGACCTGGGGAGGCGCCGTGCTGATGGACGGTATTTCTTCAGGGGAGGAGAGCCGGTTCAGAAAGTCGCAGAACCTGGGTGCCGAAAAGCTTAGCAGAGATCAGAAGAGGATCCTGAAGGCAGCAGTACAAAAGAAAAAGCGCCGTATCATGGTGCTCGTCCTGCTGCTCAATTTCGGTATTCTGGGAGTTGTCAAATACGGAAACTTCGTCACGACCAATATCAACAGCCTGTTTGAGCATTTTCATGCGGGAACGTCGATCCCCGTGGCGGATTTCCTGCTTCCTCTGGGTATTTCATTCTATACTTTCCAGTCTATGGGCTATCTCATTGACGTCTACAGGGGAAAATACAGTGCAGAGCGCAACGTGCTCAAGCTTGCGCTTTTTACATCGTATTTTCCCTCTATCCTGCAGGGACCGATCAACCGCCACGATGATCTTGCGCAGCAGCTTTACGCGCCTCACCGCTTCAGCGACACACATTTCCGTGAGGGCATCCTGCGGATGCTGTGGGGATTCTTTAAAAAAATGATCATCGCGGAGCGGGCAGCAGTCATTGTCAACGAAGTGTTCGGCAATTTTGAACAGTGCCGCTATGCGGGATTTACCATTTTTGTGGCGGCGCTTTTCTACGGCGTGCAGCTCTATGCGGACTTCGCCGGCGGCATGGACATCGTCTTCGGAGCCTCCGAACTTTTCGGGATCCGGCTGCAGGAGAACTTCCGCCAGCCCTATATGGCGCGCAGCATTTCCGAATTCTGGCAGCGCTGGCACATGTCTCTGGGCAACTGGATGCGTGATTATGTATTTTACCCTATTGCTCTCTCCAAGCCTTTCGCGAAGATGCAGAAGAACCTCAAAAAGAAGGTCAGTCCCTATTTCGGCAAGGTGTTTCCGTCCTTCCTGGCCTCCTTTCTGGTCTTTATCCTGGTCGGTATCTGGCACGGAGCCAACTGGAAATATGTGATCTACGGTATCTATCATGCGACCTTTGTCTCGACAGAGACGCTCTTTGAAGGTCCTTACGCGGCAATGCGCAGGATCTGCCGGGTCCGTGAGGATGCCGCCGGCTGGAAGATTTTCCAGATGATACGCACGCTTTTTATCGTGTCCATCGGCCGTTATTGTGATGTGGCGCCTGATGCCGGCACCGTGTTCCGTCTTCTGCGGGCGACTTTTTCAAAATTCAATCCCTGGATCTTTTTCGACGGAACGCTCTATTCCCTGGGAATCGATGAGCGCAATTTCAGTCTGCTCATGATGATGGTGGTCCTGATCGCCGCAGTAGATATCATTAACGAGCGGGGGAAAACTGTCCGCAGCATAATCGCCGGCCAGCAGTTCCCCTTCCGCTGGGCTGTGTATCTGACGGCTGTTGCAGCCATTCTGGTCTTCGGTATGTACGGTCCGGGCTTTGATATGGCGTCCTTTATTTATGCGCAATTCTGATAAATGAAAGAAAACCGGTGCTGTGCCTGCTGATCCGGCGCAGCGCCGATTCTCTGTGTTTGTTCAAAAATATTTTCGCGGCGTGAGGGTGCAGGATTTTGTCCGGCAGACTCTGCGGGCGCCGCATGATCATTCGGACCGCATGTAAAAAGGTCCGGAAGGAGGAAATACCGGTTATGAAAAATACAGTCATGCACATGCTGGAAGAGAATGTGAGGCGCTTTCCTCAGAAAACAGCGCTTGCGGATGAGTACAGATATTTTTCCTATCGTGAATATCTGGCGGGCGCCCTGGAGACGGCAAAGCGGATCGGCGGGATGATCTGCGGCGGGGAAGACTTTTCTGTCCGCGATTTCGGCGCGAGGATCCGGATGCGCTGCCGTCCGGTCGGCGTTGTGATCGACCGCAGTGCCCTGTCCGTCGTCGCTTTTCTGGGAATCGCCTACAGCGGCAATTTTTATGTGCCTATGGATCCCGCCCTTCCGGCAGGAAGGCTGCAGATGATCCTGCAGGAGCTGGATCCCGTGATGATCGTTGACGCGCGGGAGAATCCCGGAGAGCTGCCTGTTCCCTGGAAGGTGCCGGTCCTGGCAGTCAGACCCATGCTGGAGGAACTCTCAATCGGCAAAAGCTTTGACGCAGCCGTCTATGAGAAAATGGAGCCGGAGGAAGGCGGTGACGCAGCCTGCCATGTCTCAACGGCCCCGGGCGGGGAAGATGCCCTGATCACAGAGCTTCTGCAGGAGGCACAGATCCTGCGCGCGGGAATGATCGATACTGATCCGCTCTATGCCATTTTCACCTCGGGTTCTACAGGTGTGCCCAAGGGTGTTCTTGTATCCCACAGGTCTGTTCTGGACCTGACAGATGCCTTTGCGGAAGCCTTCGGATTCAAATCCGACGCGGCATTCGGAAACCAGGCCCCTTTTGATTTTGATGTGTCCGTAAAGGATATCTACAATGCCCTTCACTGTGGAGGCCGTGTGGAGATCGTCCCCCACAGGATGTTTGTGATGCCTGCCATGCTGATGGAGTATCTGGCGGTGCGAAGGATCAACACTGTCATCTGGGCAGTTTCGGCTCTGCGGATCGTCTCGGATCTTCGTGCTCTTGACTCTATGCAGACAAGTGTCCCAGTCCGCCTTCGTCATGTGATGTTCTCGGGAGAAGTGATGCCGGTCAAATCGATCAATTACTGGATCGACTTTTTCCCGGACACCGTTTTTGTAAATCTCTACGGTCCCACAGAGATCACATGTAACTGCACCTATTATATTCTGGACAGACATTTTGAAAATGACGAGATGCTTCCCATCGGACGTCCCTTTGTAAATACCCGCGTCTTTTTGCTGGAGACAGCCGGAGAGAGCGAAGATGATGAACGGAAAGAGGGGTCGGCAGAGGCTGGTTCCGCAGCCGGAGAAAGCGGCAAAACCGCCCGCATCATTTCGCCCTCGGAAATCGGTGTGAGGGGCGAAATCTGTGTCGAGGGCACCGGTGTTGCGCTTGGCTACTGGAACAACCCGGTCCGCACGGCAGAGAGCTTTACGGCAAAACCCGGAATGCCGGCAACACTGAATCGAATTTACAGAACAGGTGATTTAGGATATTATAATACTGAGGGAAATCTGCTGTTTGCGGCGCGTGCCGACAACCAGATCAAGCACATGGGGCACAGGATCGAACTCGGTGAGATCGAGGCTGCGCTCAACGCGATCGACTTTATCGATGTCGCCTTCTGCTTCTATGATCAGAAAAAAGAAAAGATCGTCTGTGTCTACCAGGCTGTGGAAGAGCAGCGTAAGGCGATCATTGCAGCCCTCAGTGACCGTCTGCCCAAGTACATGCGTCCCAACAAATATCTGCGCATGGAAAAAATGCCCCTCAATGCGCATGCCAAGATTGACAGACGCCTCATCCGGGGCATGTATGATGAGGGTAAACTGTAAGTAAATACTGAGAAAATCACTGCTTCTGATTTAAGCGGAATGCCTTTATTCATACATGTCTGCATGTTTGCGGACAGGAGGTCACAGCCGCAAGTATGTGATAAAGGCAAATCCGTATCAGAATCCTGCAGCGGGAAATATTATCGTGATAAACGGGCAGCCCATCAGGGAGTGCCGGATATGGAGGACAGAAAATGGAAGAGAACAGAAAAGAACTGATGGAAATCCTGGAGGAGACCAGGCCTGAGATCGATTTTGAGAACGAGACTGCACTGATTGACAATCAGCTTCTTGATTCCTTTGATATTATCTCGATCGTCAGTGAGATCAACGATACTTTTGATATCAGCATCAACGTCAATGATCTTCGTCCGGAGAATTTCAACTCTGTGGATGCGATCCTTGCGCTGATCGAAAAGCTTCAGGAAGAGTAAAAATCCTGCCGATACAGGGCTTTTTTGCCCCGGTCATTTCAAGATTTTCCGCACCGGATGTTTTTGCCGCGGGGCGGTCGGGGGCAGAGTGCGGCAAGGCCGCCTCTACCCTACTGCTTTTTCACTTTTTCGATCAGGCTGGATTTGAGCAGGTCGTACTCCTCCTGTGAAATGTCGCCGCGATCCCTGAGGCTTGCCAGCTTGAGGAGTTCGTCAGCGACGCTGAGGCCTTCTTTCTGATCCTTTTGATCGCGGGTGCCGAACAGGTCGCTCTCGAGAAAGGCGGAAGCTTCGTGGGTCTCTTTGTTTTTGCGGACATAGGGCATGACCATCTGCATTGCCTGACGCATCTTTTCGGTATCTTTGAGAAAATACGTGACATGCAGGACCTCTCCGTTTTTCAAAGAGAGCTGTACCAGTCCGTTGACAAGGCGTGCGGGAGAAGAGACAGACCGGACATCTGTAATGTCTTCGTACTGGTATTTGCTTCGTCCGATCTTGACGAATGTGTCCTGAAAAACAGCATTGGGGGTTGTGTAGGTTCCTTCGATCGTGATTTTTTTCATAACTAATCCTTTTACGCAGCTTTGCCCCGGTCTTGTGCCGGATTGTCAGCAGGTTTATTCATACATGTCTGCGGACAGAAAACCATGTCCGCAAGTGTCTGATTCGTATTTATGCTTTTTAGAATAATCACTGGCATGAACGGATGTCAAGATTGAATAATCTTGCCGCTGCAAGATTTTTTATCTTTGATCGTTCACCGTTTTCGCCTTCGCGAAAAGCCTCATACAAATGCGGAGCATATGATGACGCTCCGGCGGGCGGCAAGATTGTCAAATGTGATTGTCGTATACAGATGGGGTACGGGATGGAAAAATATAAAGAGAAGTACGGACTTTCCGGTTTGTCGGATATGCTCCTGAAATCATTCATATCTGATTACATCAGAGTTTTTCTGGTCGATCTGGATGAGGACAGCTACTTGCTCCTATATGAGAGAGAAAAGGATCCTGTCATTGAAGAAATAATGAGGCAGGCCGACCAGTATTCTGTCTTTAACAGGATGACCAGTCATCGTCTGCCGGATCCTTCTTTTGCTTCCTGGCGGGAAGCTGCGGGAAGCCGTGAGAACATACGCCTCATGCTCAGCAGCAAGACATTTTTCAGCTTTGTTTTTCCGCTCAGGGATAAAGACAGGTGGATCAGAATCGATGTCCGCCTGCTTGAAAAAAGGGATGGAGTTCCGGCACTGGTGCTGATCGGCCAGCCTGGTCCGGAGCGCATTTCGGCGGGGACTCCCATCGCTGTGCCGGAAGGGAATCTGTATACGGAGGATCTTGAGTCCTATCTGAATGCCCTGCGGCAGAGGCTGGAACAGGAGAAGAGATATAAAGGCGCGATCCTGGAGGACGCGGCAGGTGTTTTTGAAATAAATATCACCAAGGGCATGGTTTTTTCTGCGGAATCGGATAATCCGGATCTGTTTTACAGCACTCCGGGCGCGGAGGTGCCGGGACCCTTCAGGCTGCATTTGAAGAACTGGCGGGAGCGCATTATCCTCATGGAGGAAAGAGGGGAGTTTGACCGCCTGATCAACCGCGATTCCCTGCTTGAGGCTTATCGGAACGGAACCGACCGCATCGATCTCACCTATCAGGTGAGAGACAAAAACGGATGCGATGTTTTCCTGCGGGAGACAGTTTTTCTGGCAGAGGATCGTGCTTCGGGGGACGTGACCGGTCTGTTCGTTATGCGGGATATCACGGAGCAGAAATCCGTCGAGAGGGAAAACCGGCAGCGTATGAATATGATTGCCGCGCTTTCCCTGGACTATTCGACGGTTTATCTGCTGAATCTGAATACGGATACATATGAGATTTACCGCAGAGATCAGCACATCATGTCAGAATACTCAAACTGCTTTGTGCCATCTTTCAAAGAAACTGTTTCTATGTTCGCCAAAGCGACGGTCTATGAATCGGACAGGGAGAAATTCCTGCATTTTCTGTCTGCCGATGTACTGCGTCAGGCTATGGAGGGAAAAAGGATCTTTTTCTTTACCTTCCGTGCGGGAAAATCCAGGGGACCTTTATATTACAGGGCTAAAATTGTCCGTGTGGGAAATATCGATGATCCTGTCGCAGAGCTGGTGATCGGTTTTGCCTGCATTGAGGAGGAACGGCGAGCTGAACAGCAGCAGAGGCGCCTTTTGGAGAATGCCCTGGAGAGGGCCAGAAACGCGGACCGGGCCAAGAGCCTGTTTCTGACAAATATGTCCCATGATATACGTACACCGATGAATGCGATCCTTGGCTTTACGCACATAGCTCTGGGACATCTTGATGACAGTGCCCGGGTAAAGGACTGTCTGGAAAAAATACAGGAATCCGGCGATCACCTTCTGGAGCTGATCAATAATGTCCTGGACATGAGCAGGATCGAGAGCGGACGTATGAAGCTGCATGAGACGGACGCCTCGCTGCTTGACACCGTCCATTATGTACAGGATGCGCTGCTTCCCCAGATCCGGGAAAAGGGACAGGAACTCTCAATTGTGATGAGGCCTGATTCGGAGATGCTCTATCATTACGATCCGCTGGTCATGCGGCAGCTCCTGCTGAATCTGCTGAACAATGCAGTGAAATTTACCGGAAAGGGCGGAAAACTCAGTCTGGAGATTGAAGAGGAGGAGCCTGCGCCCAAGGGATATGCCTCTCTCAGGATCAGCGTCAAGGATAACGGGATCGGCATGGGCGAGGAGTTTGCCAGCCATATTTTCGAGCCTTTTGAGAGAGAGTACAATTCCACTGTCAGCCGCCTGCCGGGCAATGGTCTCGGAATGGCGATCTGCAAGGGAATCGTCGAAACCATGGGCGGTACGATCGATGTCTATACCGAGCAGGGGGTGGGGACGGAAATCGTCATTCACATTTCTCTGCGCCTGCAGGCAAACAATGACAATAAATCAAGAGCCGGCGGCTTGCCGGTCATTGTCGGGGACAGACCCTCAAGCCCCGGAGATCCGGCAGCCCCGGAAGACAGCAGTGAGAGAGATTTCAACCGGTCTGTATGGCCGGATCCAGATAAAGAAAGGGATTTCAGTTCTCCCGAGCTCTTTGTGAACCTTGACCCCAGGGGCAAGAGAATCCTTGTCGTCGAGGACAACGAACTCAACATGGAGATTGCCTGTGAACTGCTCAGAGAAGCGGGATTCGAGGTTGAATGTGCTGTCAACGGACGGGATGCTGTCCGCATGGTAGCTGTTTCCCAAAAGAATTATTATGATGCCATCCTGATGGATGTACAGATGCCTGTCATGGACGGGTATGAGGCAACGTCGAGGATCCGCAGCATGCAGGATCTGGACCACGCCGGCATCCCGATCGTTGCTATGACTGCGAATGTGTTCGAGGAGGACATGAGAAAATGTCTGGAGGCGGGCATGGATGCCTTTATCGCCAAACCCATTGAAATCGACAAGGTCATTCGTACATTGACGCCGGTGCTGCATGCCCACGGCAGAATCGTATCCCGAAGATAAGAAACGCAGCAAGGCAGCAGGGCTTACGGGAAGCCCTGAATCCGATATTCCCTCGCGATTGAAGCGGGTCTGTACAATTACGACTTGACAGAAGGTTCTCTGACAGAACTGATAGAAAAGGAGACAGCGGGCAGATATGAAGACGCAGAAAATCAACTGGAAAAGATGGCTTTTGATTCCTTTCCTGTGCATACTGCTGGTACTGGCAGGCGGCTGCGGCAAATCCGGAGCGGCGGACAAGGGGCAGGACGAGGAGCAGCAGGAGCTGCAGCAGCTCGAAGCCGCCTCTGACACTCCCGGGTCCGATGTGTTTGATGATCAGCAGGAAGCGGACGCACAGGACAACGCGGACAATTATGATCCGGAGTCGGATTATGGAGGAGAGGAGTCGGAAGGATATAAGCAGGAGGGTGATTCCTACGATCAGGATTCCGACAACGATTCCTCTGAGCAAAAGGATCAGTCCTCAGGCAGCGGGGAAATCGAGGAGAACGGCGTCTACACGACGATGGAGGACGTTGCTCTCTATATTCACACCTATGGAAAACTGCCCCTCAATTTTATGACCAAAAAAGAGGCAAAGGCACTGGGCTGGTCAGGCGGATCCCTCGAGGACTACGCACCCGGCATGTGCATCGGCGGAGACCGCTTCGGAAACTATGAGGGTGTCCTGCCGGACGGGAACTATCACGAATGTGATATCAATACTCTCAGAGCCGCGCGCAGGGGAGCAGAGCGTCTGGTCTATTCGGATGACGGCCGGATCTATTACACAAATGACCATTATGAAACGTTTACACTTCTGTATGGGAGCAGCGACTAATGAAGGAAAAAACACAGAATCTTATCATAGACCTGTCCGGTGTGTCTGACCGGAAATCGCTCCATCAGCGGCTGGACGAAGCGTTTCAGTTCCCTTTCTGGTACGGGGGGAACCTGGATGCCCTGTATGATGCGCTGACCGACATCTCTGTTCCCATGTACGTCTGTCTGATCGGATGGGAGGAACTGAAGGAGGCGGCACCGGATTATTTCGGACGTTTCCGCCGTGTTCTGTACGATGCGGAAAAGGAACTTCCTGACAGCAGTTTTATCTTTATGAAGAAATACGGCTGTGTCTTCCGGGATGTGGATTTCCAGGAGAATAAATAAAAAACGACGGCAGACTTTAAAAAGGATTGAGGTCGATGATCTGGCTTAGTCAATGATCTGGCTTAAGTGAACAGAAGCAGACAGCAACCCGAAAGGAGAAGGCAGTGGAGAAAAGCAGGACACTTATCATCACAGATATCCATGGATGCTATGATGAATGCAGAGAGCTCCTGAGGAAAATGGATTTCAATGAGGAAATTGATACTCTGATCAATCTGGGCGATACGATCGACAGAGGCCCCAGGATTTATGAGACCTTTGTTTTTCTTCGGGAACTGAAGGAAAGAATGGGAGACCGCTGCGTCCTGATCCGCGGAAATCATGAACAGATGATGCTGGATGCTATCGCAGAGGGTGGCAGAAATAAGGATTTATGGTATTATAACAGCGGCGAAAAGACAGTCTATTCTTTCCTGCATCATAAGCACCGCATTCAGGAATTTCTGGACTGGTATGAGGCGATGCCCTATTATTATGTGACAGAAACATTCAACTGTGTGCATGCTTCGCTGGACGATCCTGATCCGGAAAAGAACCAGATCGAGACTCTGATCTGGGGGCGGGGGACGGATTATTCGGGAAAAACGGTGATGACAGGACACACACCCTATCGCGTACCCCTCTATTTTCTCGGGGGTCAGTATGGGAAAATCAAAGAAGATGTCTGGACAGTGCTCCCTGAAACGGGTATGATAGCTCTGGACACGGGGTGTGTATACGGCAACCGTCTGACAGGCATGGTGATTCGCGATGACGGGACATTTCTGGTTACTTCCGTACAATCCAATGTGCAGAAAAAGAATTAAAGAATGTCGACAACAGGTAAAAAGGATGGTGTTTTGATGTCGGAGAACGAGAACGGATCAAGTCAGGATAATAAGAAAGCAAAGAAGGGGTTTTCCTCGGCAAAGCTGCGCGCCGCAGGGGCGGTCTTCTCTCTTCTGCAGGCCGTCACGGCAGCACTGTTTATATATCTCCTCAACGGAACGGGGATGATCCCCTGGAAGTACATAATGATCTGCTTCGCTGTTCTGGCGGTTCTGGTATTGCTGGTGGTATTGCTGGTCAGTATCCGCAGCAGAAAGACCAGAATACTGGCGATCTTTCTGAGCCTGATCATGGTGGTCGCCCAGCTGATAGGAAGCAATTATCTCTATCGGACTATGAACCTTCTCAAGAATTCCGAGAGTTCTGTCAAGACGGAATATCTGAACGTCATTGTCCGGAGCGACAATGACGCTGAGGGAATAGCCGATCTTCAGGGAAGCAAGTTCGGTATTGTAGATGATCTGTCCAAGGAAGAGAAGGAGACGCTGCTGGAGACACTCCGCAGGGAGATGGCGCTCGAGAACGTCGAAGATATAGAATATAATTCTTACAGTACGGCCGTCGAAGCAGCACGTGCCCTGATGGAAAAAGAAGTGGACGCTGCAGTCTACAGAGAAGCCTACAGCTCCGTTCTGGAGGAGGTCATTGACTCCTATGCCGACAATGTGCGTGTCGTTGACAAGTATGAGATCCGCACTGAGATGGAATACGAATCGGTTGAACCCGGAGAGCCCTTTAACCTGCTGATCAGCGGAATTGACGTCAAGGGAGACATCTCACAGTCCAGCCGCAGCGATGTCAATATCATTGTCACGATCAATCCCAAGACCAAGAAGATCCTGATGACCACGACTCCCCGCGATTACTACGTGGAGATCCCGGATGTTTCCTACGGTCAGAAAGACAAGCTGACACATGCCGGAATCTACGGCGAAGATGCCTCGATCAGGACGCTGGAAAATCTCTATCACATTGATATTACTTATTATGTCCGTGTCAACTTTACGACACTGATCGACGTTGTCGATGCGATCGACGGCGTTGATGTCTGGTCTGATTATGATTTCGACTGCTTTACTGATGAAGAAGTCCATATCAACCAGGGGTGGAATCATCTGAACGGCCGCGAGGCCCTCGCCTTCTGCCGCGAGCGCTACAGCTTCCCGGATGGTGACAATCAGCGAGGCAAGGATCAGGAGGCCGTCCTGAAGGCCATTATCGAGAAGGTGACTTCTCCCACTCTGATCGTAAAAGCCAGCGCCCTGCTCGACAGTATGAGCGGCTCTTTCCAGACAGATATGCCCGAGAGCAAGATCGCAGAGCTGATCAATCAGCAGCTTTCGGAGGGCACGGAATGGACCATCCTCCGCCAGGCCGCGGACAGCGGCGGCAGCGGCATGATGAATACCTACTCCGGCGGCGTACTTTCCGTCACACTGCCCGATGAATACAGTGTCAAAAAGAATACCGCCCGCATGAGGATGATCCTGGAAGAGAGACCCGAGGATGAGGAAAAAGACAAATCCGGGAAAAGCTCCAAGGAATAATTTTTATACATAAAACTTATAATAACAATCTTTAAATAATGAGCATTTAATAATAGGCTGGATATAATAAACATTTAGAACGATAAGCATTTAGAATGATAAGCATTTAGAATAATAAGCATTTAGAATAATAAGCAGGGAAAACCTGAATAAGCACTGAATAAGCACAATAAACAAAGAAAACCTGCCGCAGGCAAGCGGCAGGTTTTTTGATATTCGATCTATTATTTAATGATCATAATTAATGATCATGCAGGTCCGGCTGTCGGCCCCGGAAGTTCCGGCTGTCAGCCCCTGGCTTTTATATTATGACCTTGCAGATCTCGGACGCAGCGCAGGACGGCGTACGTTCTTTCCTCCGATAAACATGAAATCGAAGCGGTATACAAGGACATAAGTGAAAAAGAAAAATCCCAGTGCGATCACTACATCCGAGAATGAGTGCTGTTTGATCATCATTGTGGAAAGAATGATCAGGATTCCGAGCACTGTGATGACCATTCTCCAGAAACCGCGGGCTGTCCCGGAATAGCTGTATCCGGAATCGGTGCGCCAGTCCCATTCCCAGGCCGCCGCCATGATCCCGAGGCTGTTGAACACATGGATGCTGGGGGTCAGGTTGGTCGGTGTATCCGCCAGGTAAAGCAGAGAGACCATTTTGGTTAAGACACTGTCCTCCGGCATTGTCTCCGGCCGAAGCAGATGGATGTTCGGAAAGATGATGGATACAAGGATGAACACTGTCATACCGATCGCCAGTACCGTGCAGAGCCTGTGGTATGCGTCTTCATTTTTCATCAGGAGAAAGACAATGAAGACTGTGACATATGGGAACCAGAGGATATACGGAATGACGAAAGCCGGACAAAACGGAATCACGTCATCGACGGCAGTATGAATTACTGTGTAATGCAGCCGGTTCCACTGCTCGATCAGGGAGAATGATATGAGGTAGAAGATCATGTAGCAGAACATGGGCCGGACTGTTCTGAGTTTTCCTGCGGGAAAGGCTCCTGAAAACCGCCTTCCCGGTGTGTTTTCCTTTCTCGTATTCATGGACTAAACCTCTTGTATGAACCTGACAGAAAAGATTCTGTCGGCCATATACATTTGACAAGCTTCCGGAATCATATTGAAGCCGGATTATTGTTCCGTCAAACCCGGTAAACCTGATCAGGCCGGGTGTCTGTACCAGTGTAACCCGGTTTGCGTGCTTTTCTTTACGCACACAGGATGTTACAACTTTATATTGGAAATGGCAATATCTTTTTTAAATCATTTATGAATTATTCATAATCTAGAACTATTTTTACAATTAAACGACAATATCATATTTATTTTACGTTCTCGACAGTTTCCGGCAGGAAGCAGGTCTTAATTAGACCGCGGCAGAAAGCGGAAGAAGCATACGACGGAAGCATACTGCAGAGACATGCGGCAGGAGCATATGGTTGAAGCATAGGTCAGAGACATGCGGCAGGAGCATACGGCGTATTTAATATGAAAGTGTTCACCGCTGCGAATTCTGTTTTTTGGAGAAGATGGAGACGGAAAATAGATGCCGAATTGGTAAAAACATATAAAACACAAGAGTTTTCCGGGAAAGATTAAGAATTTTTTTCGCTTGCACAACAGTATGCTTCTTGTTATACTTTGATACTGTGACGATTGAAACAACTGAATCAGGTATTAAATACCTGATGTTTTTTATAGAAAGCGAGTCCTGATTATACGGCAGAAGGGAGAAATTGATGTATTCAATCGAGGAAGTAAGAAAGGTTGATCCGGAAATTGCAGCGGCAATCGAGCAGGAAGTGAAGCGTCAGAACGATCATATTGAGCTGATTGCGTCCGAGAACTGGACCAGCAAGGCTGTTATGGCTGCTATGGGAAGCCCTCTTACCAATAAATATGCAGAAGGCTATTCCGGCAAGCGTTATTATGGCGGATGCCAGGTGATCGACGTTGTCGAGACAATCGCGATCGAGCGTGCCAAGGAGCTCTTCGGATGCACCTACGCAAACGTGCAGCCTCACTCCGGCGCATCCGCAAACCTCGCGGTAGAGTTTGCGATTCTCAAGCCCGGCGACACCCTGATGGGAATGAACCTCAACCAGGGCGGACATCTGACACACGGCAGCGCAGCCAATATCTCCGGTACATATTACAATATCGTACCTTACGGAGTAGATGAGAATGGATTCATCGACTACGATGAGCTCAAGAGGATCGCGATTGAGGCTAAGCCCAAAATGATCATCGCGGGCGCATCCGCATATTGCAGAACGATTGATTTCAAGAAGTTCCGTGAGGCAGCAGACGCGTGCGGCGCAGTCCTTATGGCTGACATCGCTCACATAGCCGGCCTTGTTGTAGCCGGTCTTCATCCGAGCCCCTTCCCTTATGCAGATGTTGTGACAACCACGACCCACAAGACCCTGCGCGGTCCCAGAGGCGGCATGATCCTGGCTATGGAAGAGACCGCCAAGAAGTACAACTTCAATAAGTGCGTCTTCCCCGGTACCCAGGGCGGCCCTCTCGAGCATGTCATTGCAGCCAAGGCTGTATGCTTCAAAGAGGCTCTGGATCCTTCCTTCAAGGTCTATCAGCAGCAGGTCATCAACAATGCAGCTGCTCTCTGTGAAGGTCTCAAGAAGAGAGGCGTCGATATTGTATCCGGCGGCACAGACAACCACCTGATGCTCGTCGACCTCACAAAGCAGGATCTGACCGGTAAGGAAGTCGAGAAGTGGCTTGACGAGGCACATATCACTGCCAACAAGAACACTATCCCCAACGAGCAGCGTTCTCCCTTCGTGACCAGCGGTATCCGTCTCGGATCCCCTGCCGCCACGACCCGAGGCCTCAATGAAGAGGATATGGACCAGGTTGCAGAGGCCATCTCTCTTGTCATCTTGAACAAAGAGGCCGGTATTGAGCCCGCAAAGGAGATCATCGCGAAGATTACTGCCAAGTACCCTCTTGACTGATTCCTGACAGATCATCTTCCGGATCGTTTTTGGTCACTTTTGAACCGGCTTTTGAAAATGCTTCCGGTTTTCTTTCGGAATATTATAAAATTACCTTACGGGGCGCCGTTTTTTTGCGGTGCCTCTTTTTTGTCTTCCGGGAATTGTCTGAAATTGACTGAATAATCCGATAATTATGAAAAATGAAGGATAATTAATTGACAAAACGCTGGTTAGTCGCTATAATAATCACATAAAGTACTTCAAGAAAAGGTGACGAGAAGCTCACCGATCATTCTTCTTTTATAGAAGCACAGATGCCAGCGGAGACCGATTCGAATTAACGGATAGTCTCAAAGGGCTCTCCGGAAGGGAACTGTTTCAAAGAACAGTTTCGCAGGATGAATTCAGAAAGGCAGACAGCCGTCGTTTTCTCCCGTATATTTCGAACATCCCGACAGGCATTCAGGATGCAGACAAAAAGAAGAGAAAGGTAGGTAAATGCCACCGGAAACATTTAATCAAAGCTCCAATTATCAGTTACAATTTAATATGTTCCGCAATTGAGTACACCAATAGAAGTGATGAATCACAGCATCGGATATTTTGAAAGATCACATCTTTGAAGAGTGGATTCACCGGACGAATAAAAACCCGACATGATCTGGAATCGGAAACCGGAAAGATGCAGGATGGGAAACAGGATGGAACAGTCCTCTTTCGGATTATCGCATCGATCAGATAGTAGAGGATAGTGAATGAGAGGTAAGTTTCGAAAGGAGTCGTAATCCAGGAAGCAGGTTGTAGATTCGGAGAAAGCACCTGAGTGTGCAGCGTAAATCTGAATGCGGACATCACAGTACAATCAGTACACAGGATGAAGAGGAAAGAGAGCGGAAAGCCAACCAATAAAGGAGGATAAGTCCCTTGGATGGTGTTAGCTAAGGAAGAGTGTTCGTCGAAGTAAGACCGTTGAAAAAGACGGCAGATGAATACTCTTCCTTTTGTCTGCGTATTTTTACAGATCATTCAAAGACGCTGATTCAAAGCCGCTGCCGAAAGGCGGCTTTTTTTGTTTAATCGGAATTTCAAATGGAAACGTTAAACAGGAGATCTAAAACGACAGGAAATCTCAAAGGGAAATCTAAACGAGAAATATCAAACGGGAAATCTCAAAGGGAAATAACAAGCAGGAAATTTCAAAGGGGATACCCGGAACAGATATGAAAAGAGACACGGAGACAGACCTTGCGGCCAGTCCCTGTGTCTCTTTTGATTTGCGGATTCGATCCTTCTTTTTTATCTGCTCTTTCTGCGGAACAGGCCGGCAAGTCCGTGCCCTTTGCGGCGGGAGCCGGAGCCTTTTCTGCTGTTATGAGCCGGAGATTTTTCTATGCCTGTGTCTTTTGTGCCGCTTACTTGGTTGTTTGTCCCGGGGACACAGCCGATGAAAGCGTTATCGCTGTCGATCTCGGGAGCGGTCTCCATGGCGATCCGGTCATTGGAGGCTGTGTCGGAGTCTGTTCCTGCCCCTGTGCCGGTGCCGGGAATGAGGCCGGCCTTCTTTTTCTCCATGTTCTTCTGTGCGGTGGCCAGCATAAGCTTGATGCGGTTGAGCTGGTTGACCTCGCTGGCGCCCGGATCATAATCGATGGCGGCAATATTGGCCAGAGGGTATTCCCTGCGGATGGCTTTGATGACGCCTTTGCCGACTACGTGGTTGGGCAGGCAGCCGAAGGGCTGGATGCAGACGATGTTCTCTACGCCGTCCTTGATGAGTTCGACCATTTCACCTGTCAGGAACCAGCCTTCGCCGGTCTCATTGCCGATGGAGACGATTGGTTCTGCAAATTTTACAAGATCATAAATACTGGCGGGCGCCTCAAAGTGTACACTCTTCTCGTAAGCGCGGTAGATAGGCCTCAGGGCAGCTTCGATGGCATGGATACCCAGGTTGCTCTTTCTGGCGGTTTTCTTGCTTGTGCCCAGGTGCTCTGCCTTATAGACCTGATTGTAGAAGCAGTAGAGCATGAATCCCATCAGGTCGGGGACAGTGGCCTCAGCGCCCTCCTGTTCGAGGAGGTCTACCAGATAGTTATTGGCCGCAGGGGCGTATTTGACGAGGATCTCGCCCACGATACCGACACGGGGCCTTCGCTCTTCCCGGATCGGGATGGCATCGAAGTCACGGATCATCTGAATGGCAAGGCGCTGTACCTTGGGCAGGTTGAGGCCGTTTGTCTTTGTCAGGAAGTCGGTGCAGATCCGGACCCACTTCTGATGTTTGGCCTCGACATGGCCCTTTTTAAGCTCATAGGGCCGCATGCGGTAGACGCAGCGCATCATGACGTCGCCGAAGACGATCGCGTAGGCTGCGCGGGTGATCAGCTTGAGGTCAAGCTTGAAGCCGGGGGTCTCCTCCAGACCCGACATATTGACGGAGACGACAGGAATCTGGCCCATGCCGGCCTTGGTCAGTGCGCGGCGTATGAAACCGACGTAATTGGAAGCGCGGCAGCCGCCGCCCGTCTGGGTCATCAGGACAGCAGTCCTGTTGAGGTCATATTTACCGGAATCGAGAGCCTCCATGATCTGCCCGACGACAAAGAGGGACGGATAGCAGGCATCGTTATTGACGTATTTGAGACCGAAGTCAACTGCCCGGCGGTTGTCATTGGGCAGGACGACGAGATTGTAGCCGCAGGCGCGCACAGCCGGCTCGAGCAGGTCGAAGTGGATCGGCGACATCTGCGGGCAGAGGATGGTGTAGTTTTTGCGCATTTCCACAGTGAAGGGCACTTTTTTGATGGCCGTTGAGCGGATGCTGCGCTTAGTGTTTTTTTCATCCCGGATACGGATGGCCGCGATCAGGGAGCGGACGCGTATACGGGCGCTTCCCAGGTTATTGACCTCGTCAATCTTCAGGCAGGTGTAGATCTTGTCGGAGCCCGCCAGGATATCGTTGACCTGGTCCGTCGTGACGGCGTCAATGCCGCAGCCGAAGGAGTTGAGTTGGATCAACTCCAGATCATCGCGCAGACGCACGTAGTTGGCGGCGGCGTACAGGCGCGAGTGATACATCCACTGGTCCAGGACTGTGATAGGACGGTCCGGCGTGGAGAGGTGTGAGATGGAATCCTCGGAGAGTACAGCGATACCGTACGAGGTGATCATCTCCGGTATTCCGTGGTTGATCTCGGGATCAATATGGTAGGGGCGTCCTGCCAGGACAATGCCCTTGATGTGGTTCTCCTCAATGAATTTGAGGACTTCTTCGCCCTTTTTGCGTATATCCCTGCGGGACTGTTCAAGTTCCTCCCAGCCTGCCTGGCAGGCGGCGCGGATTTCCTCTGCGGGAATCTCATCACCGAATTCCTTCTCCATGGCGCTCGCGATAGTGTGAACGCTTGTGAAGGCCATGAAGGGATTTCGGAACTTGACTTTGCCGTCTGTGATCTCTTCCACATTGTTGCGGATGTTTTCCGGATAGGATGTGACGATCGGGCAGTTGTAATGATTGTCCGAGGAGGAGAATTCCCTGCGCTCGTAGAAAAGGGATGGATAGAAAATAAAGTCCACACCTTTTTCAATGAGCCACATGACGTGTCCGTGCGCGATCTTTGCGGGATAGCATGCGGACTCGCTGGGGATGGATTCAATGCCCATCTCGTAGATCCTGTGGGTCGAGAGCGGCGAGAGGACCACGCGGAAGCCGAGCCTGGTAAAGAAGGTCGCCCAGAAGGGATAATCCTCATACATGTTCAGAACGCGGGGGATACCGACGGTTCCCCGGGGAGCCTGGTCTTTGGGCAGGGGACGATAACCGAAAATCCTGCCCAGCTTGTACTTATACAGGTTGGGCATGTTGTTCTGGGCTGTATCCTTGCCAAGACCTCTCTCACAGCGGTTTCCGGAGATAAACAGGCGCTCCTGCGCATGAACGGGAGATTCCTTTTTCGAGAAGACGGCTTTGTCTTTTCTGCCCTCTCTGACGGTTTTGCCCTCTTTAGTCTTCTTTTCCACAGCCTTCTTTTCGTCAGCTTTCTTTTCGTCGTGGGAAAGGCCGGCAGCTCTGGAGATTCCGTCGGCGCCGGATTCCACACCGAGGGCTTTTGCGGCGCGTCCCGCAGTTTCAAGAGCAGAGTCTTTGGCGCGTCCCACAGTCTCACGCGCGGATTCTCTGGCGCGTCCCACGGTCTCGAGAGCAGAGTCTTTGGCGCGTCCCACAGTCTCAAAAGCTGAATCTCTGGCGCGGCCTGCAGTCTCGAGTGCTCTGGTGGCAGCGCCGCCGATGGCACTTTCCTCGATCGCCTTTGCGGCGCGTTCCGCAGTCTCAAGGGCGGAACCCTTTGCGCGGTCTGCGACGCCGCGTCCTGTCTCCATGGCCCGGGCAGCCAGACTGGAATCTTTTTTATGAGTGATACCTTCGCCGGTAACAGGGACTGTCTCCTCAAAAACAGAGGCGTTCTCATCCATATCCGCGCTCTCTCCGCGCAGGAAATGGTTGATGGTGAGACGGCAGTTGTTGGTGCAGCGTCCGCAGGTTGTGAGGGTGGTCTCAAAGCGGAGATTTTCAATCTCGTCGAAGGAGAGCATGGTGGTCTTCTGTCTGCCGGTATAACGCTCGCGGGCGATCAGGGCAGCGCCGAAGGCACCCATGATACCTGCGATGTCGGGACGGATGACCTGTCCGCCTGAGATGGTCTCAACACTGCGGAGAACGGCATCGTTATAGAAGGTGCCGCCCTGGACAACGATATTTTTGCCCAGCTGGGAGGCATCGGAGACTTTGATGACCTTGAACAGGGCATTTTTGATGACAGAATAGGCCAGACCCGCAGAGATATCCGAGACATCTGCGCCCTCTTTCTGTGCCTGCTTGACCCGGGAGTTCATAAAAACGGTGCAGCGTGTTCCCAGATCGATGGGATGCTTTGCAAACAGAGCTGCCTTTGCGAAATCCTGTACGGAAAAATTGAGGGATTTGGCGAAGGTCTCAATGAAAGAGCCGCAACCGGAGGAACAGGCTTCGTTGAGAAGGACATTGTCGACCGCATGGTTTTTGATGCGGATGCACTTCATATCCTGGCCGCCGATATCGAGGATACAGTCTACCTCGGGGTTGAAGAAGGCGGCGGCATAATAATGGGCAATGGTCTCGACCTCACCCTCATCCAGAAGAAAGGCTGCCTTGAGCAGGGCCTCGCCGTAGCCGGTGGAGCAGCTGCGGACGATTCTGGCGTCTGCAGGGAGCAGGCGGTGGATCTCAGCCATTGACGAAATGGCAGTCATGAGGGGGCTGCCGTTGTTATTGCTGTAAAATGAATAGAGAAGAGAGCCGTCCTCTCCGACGAGGGCGAGCTTGGTCGTCGTGGAGCCCGCGTCGATTCCCAGGAAGCAGTTTCCGTGGTAATCGGCCAGATTCCCGCGAGTGACGCGTGCCTTCTCGTGGCGGCGGCAGAATTCGTCATACTCTTCCTGATTGGCAAAGAGAGGATCCATACGGCCGATCTCAAACTCCATGTGGAGCTGTCCTGACAGACGGTCCGCCATCTCGGAGAGGAGGACATGATTGTCTTCGTGTGCGTTCATGGCGCTGCCCATGGCGGCGAACAGGTGGGAATTTTCCAGATCAATGGTGTGTTCGTCGTCGAGGTTGAGGGTGCGCACGAAGGATGCCTTGAGCTCCGGAAGGAAATGCAGGGGGCCGCCCAGAAACGCGACGTGGCCGCGGATGGGCTTGCCGCAGGCAAGTCCGCTTATAGTCTGGTTGACGACAGCCTGGAAAATGGAGGCGGCCAGGTCTTCCTTTGTGGCGCCTTCATTGATCAGGGGCTGAATGTCGGATTTGGCGAAGACACCGCAGCGCGCAGCGATGGTGTAGAGAGAGCGGTATCCGCGGGCATAGCGGTTAAGCCCTGCCGCATCAGTCTGCAGAAGGCTGGCCATCTGGTCGATAAAGGAGCCTGTGCCGCCTGCACAGATACCGTTCATTCTCTGTTCGATGCTGCCGTTTTCAAAGTAGATGATCTTAGCGTCTTCTCCTCCCAGTTCGATCGCAACATCGGTTTTGGGAGCAATTTTCTCAAGAGCGGTGGAGACCGAGACTACTTCCTGGACAAAGGGTACCTGAAGGTGTGTCGCCAGGGTCAGTCCGCCGGAACCTGTGATGACCGGGTGGATCGTGATATCCCCCAGCCTGGCCAGGGCATCCTGAACAAGACCGCGAAGAGTTCCCTGAATGTCCGCGTGATGTCTGCGGTAGTCGGCAAACATGATTTTATAAGAAGGATCCAGGATGGCGATTTTGACCGTCGTGGATCCGATATCGATTCCAAGTGTATAGTCTTTTGAAATCAAAGCCGGTTACTCCTTTCAAGTAGATTCAGAAGCATCAGGTAAATTAATTCTGAATTTATGATTATAATGTAAACAGGGATAAAAATCAATGACCGGACGGGCGGGAAGCGCTGATTAGAAGCTGATTAGAAGCTGATCAATTGAAGCTGATCAGAAGAACAGCAGAAAAGAAGAAAAGCGGAAGAAAAGCAGAAGGAAAACAGAAAAGCAGCAGATGGACTGGGAGCAGAGCTGAGCAGACTGGCTGAGCAGACCCGGATGCGATTCGGATGGGTGCGATCCGTATGCCCGCATGCGCGGAAGAGCATGGCATTTACAATCGGGGAAGCTGATGATAAAATGCTGTAAAACAATCAGGCGGATCATCATACAAAGATGACACTGGTCCCGGAGGAATCGGATGAGTAATTTTGAAAAAAAATTCGGCAAATATGCGGTCAGCAGTCTGTCGATGAAGCTTGTGATCCTATATATTATCGGCTATGTGCTGTATTTCGTGCGGCCGGAGATTTTCAATTATCTGGTGCTGGATATGACAGCCCTGCTCAACGGGCAGTTCTGGCGGGTGATCACCTGGCTTTTAGTGCCGCCGGAAGTAGGCGGCAATCTCTTTTTTGTCGCGATCATGCTGTATTTTTACTATAGTATCGGTACTTCCCTTGAACGGGTATGGGGAGATTACAAGTACAATGTCTATATCTTCCTGGGAATCATTCTGACGGTCCTGAGCGCTTTCCTGTGGACTCTTTTCCTGCGCGTCAGCGGTTATTCGGGCCTTGAGCTTGCGACGCTGACCAGACTGGGCGCCGGGTATTTCAGTACATATTATATCAATATGTCGATTTTCCTTGCTTTTGCCCTGACATTCCCGGAAGCACAGGTATATCTGCTTTTCATTCTGCCGATCAAGGTCAAATATCTGGGCTGGATCGACGCCGGCTTCCTCATCATGAGCATGATCTCGGGAAACAGCGCGGAGCGCTTTGTCATTGCGGCCGCTCTGCTTAACGTAGTCCTTTTGTTTATCCGCTCCCGCAGCTGGATGAGTCTGTCCCCCGGCCAGGTCCGCAGGAGACAGAAGTTCCGCCGCTCAGTCGCGGAGGGAAAAAAGAGTGTACAGGGAAAGACTTCTATTCATCGCTGTGCCATCTGCGGACGTACTGAAAAGGACGGCGATACTCTTGAATTCCGTTACTGCAGCAAATGCGAGGGAGGGCTGGAATACTGCCAGGATCATCTTTTTTCACATGTTCATGTCAAAAAAGGAGAGACCCCGCACATGATGCAGCGGTAGCTGATAGTGCGCAGTGGGAGCCGTTTTGCTGCGCGGCAGAGGCCGCTGTATATGCTGTGCCAATGCAGGGATAACATAGAATGCAAGGATTGTAATTGAATGCAGAGATTGTAATTGATGTAAGGATTACATAAGGATCACTATTGATGGAGAATTCTAATATTCAGAAAGAGCAGAAATTTTTGTCCCTGCTGCAGGAGACCCTCAAGCAGGCGCGAGCGAACGGCGGAAGGATTTCCAGAGATGAGATCGAAGAGATTTTCGCTTCCCTTTCTCTGGAAAAGAGCCAGCTCGAGCAGGTGGAAGGATATCTGAAGGCCCATAAAATCGTCGTGGGAACACAGGCGGGCGATCTGGATGCGCTCCCCCGTGAGGAAAAGGACTTTCTGACCTCCTATATGGAAATGCTGAGTGATATTCCGGAGCTTTCCGACTCTGTCCTGGAGGCGGTGAAGATTTCCGCCATGGCGGGAGAGCATTTCGCGCAGAAGGAACTGTCGGAGCAGATGATGAAGGCTGTTGTGGATATTGCCCATCTCTACGCGGGTCAGGGCGTCAGTATTGAGGAACTGATCGGTGCGGGCAACGAGGCTCTGGTGACAGGAGTCAGGCTCCTGGGGCATCTGGAGAGCCCGCAGGAGGTGGAAGGCGAGCTCGGCAGGAGGATCATGGACAGCATGGAGGATCTGATCTCCATGATGCTGGATGACCATGCGCAGGACAGGCAGATGGAGGATCTGGTCAATCTGGTAGCGGACAAGGCGCGGGAACTGGCGGCTGAACTGGGAAGGAAAGTTACACCCATGGAGCTGGCAGGCGAAGGCGAGGTGACAGCAGAACAGATTGAGGAGGCCGTGCGGCTGACAGGAGGAAGGATCGAGGACCTGGATGTCCAGCCTCTGTAATTTGTAAAAATTTTCTGTAAAAGCCGCGGCAATAATCGCTGAAAAACTCAGGGCTGAAAAACTCTGCGGCGTCTGCTGAAGGAGGTCATTGACCGGAATCGAACTTTGTTTTATACTAAAAGTCCATTCTGAACAGACAAAACACAGTGGAACAGTCGTACTATATTTGATGATCAGGGAGTCGGACGCAGAAGATCGATGGGGATTTTTTGCGTGCGTCTCTTTTTTTTACTTCAGCACAGGATTCCGGCTGCAGAGTCCGTAAAAAGGGGAATCTGTAAAAAATCTCCGAAAACAGAGACAATATGGCTGTAAAGGCGATGATTGATCATAAAAGCTATGAAAGCTCGTATATGTCTGCAGACAGGGGACTATGGCCGAATGCAGGAAAATGCCATAAAAAACCGGCCATAAAAACTCATAAAAAAATACTTGCAGGCCGTAAGACGGAATGCTATACTGATAAAGCGAACAGATGTTCTGAATTTTAAAGGAGACAGATAAATGGCTATTGCAAAAGATGACAGACAGAAAGCGCTGGATGCAGCGCTCTCACAAATAGAGAAACAGTTTGGCAAAGGCGCGGTCATGAAGCTCGGCGACCCCGCCGCACAGTTTAATGTCGAGACGATTCCCACCGGATCCCTGAGTCTTGATATCGCTCTTGGCCTGGGCGGAATCCCGCGCGGCAGGATCATCGAAATCTACGGACCCGAGTCCTCCGGTAAGACAACTGTCACCCTGCATATGATCGCGGAGGTGCAGAAACGGGGCGGCATTGCGGGATTTATTGACGCGGAGCATGCCCTGGACCCTGTCTATGCAAAGAATATCGGTGTTGATATTGACAATCTCTATATTTCCCAGCCCGACAGCGGTGAGCAGGCACTGGAGATTACCGAGACAATGGTCCGCTCCGGCGCGATCGATATTGTTGTCGTGGACTCTGTGGCAGCTCTTGTTCCAAAGGCGGAAATTGACGGAGACATGGGTGACTCACACGTGGGCCTTCACGCGCGTCTGATGTCACAGGCACTGCGCAAACTTACGGCTGTGATCAGCAAATCCAACTGCTCGGTCGTCTTTATCAACCAGCTGCGTGAGAAAGTCGGTGTCATGTTCGGCAATCCCGAAGTGACCACCGGAGGACGCGCGCTCAAGTTCTATGCTTCTGTTCGTATGGATGTGCGCAGGATCGAGACCCTCAAGCAGAGCGGTGAGAGTATCGGCAACCGCACAAGGGTCAAGATCGTGAAGAACAAGATTGCGCCTCCTTTCAAAGAGGCAGAGTTTGACATTATGTACGGCAAGGGTATCTCCTATGTAGGAGATGTTCTGGACCTGGCGGCCAGCTGTGATATTGTCAATAAGAGCGGTGCCTGGTACAACTATGAGGGCAATCGTGTCGGTCAGGGCCGTGAGAATTCCAAACAGTTCCTTCTGGATCACCCGGAACTGCTTGCCGAGATTGACCGCAAGGTCCGTGAGCATTATAATCTCGATCCCGACGGAGCAAAGATTCCTGTTTCCTCAGAGGATAAGGCGGAAAAGGATGAGGAGTAAGTCCTGATTATCATTTTCGTTTAAATCCTTATTACATTTTTAATCCTTATTGCAATTATTATAGATATATTTAGATACAATTACTGTGATGTAAAGGTCAAAAGGTATCCAATGGCTCTGAGTCTCGTCAAGCTGCACAAACAGCCGAAGGGCCTTGCGCAGTTCCGAAGGAGATGCTGCGTGCCAGGTACTTGGCCGCTGGTTTTTAGCGGCCTCAGTACCGCTGCCGGCGAGGGTAGAGCGAGAGCGTGCCCAAGGCGTTTGTGCAGCTTGACGAGACGGTGTTCCCTTAACCACCTTTTGACCTCAACATCATTACTGTAGGAATATTATTACCCGGGCCGGCAAGGGACTGTGCAGACTGACTGCATGGTGCCGATCCGGCCCGGTTTGACCACAGGGGGAAGATTTTGCACGTAATTCTTTCTATCGAACAGATCGCGGCAAAGACACGCCGCAGGAGCGGGGAGAGCGGCCCATCCTGTTCCGGCAGGGGAAGGATAAGAGTGACGCTGGATGACGGAGAGAGCTTTCTTTTCCCGTCTTTGAAAGCCGCCCGTCTGGGCTTTGCAGAGGCGAAGGAACTGTCTGATGATACCTATACACAGATCATGCAGTCTCTGCGGTCGGCTTGTATGCAGCGGTGCGGTACGCTTCTGGGGACCAGAGATTATTCCGAATGCCGTCTCCGGGAAAAGCTCATCGAGGCAGGATTTCCCGACTCCATTGTGGAAGAGGCTGTCGGAAAGCTGCAGAAAGCCGGCTATCTGGATGACAGACGCTTTGCCCGCAGCTATATCAGAAGCCATATACAGGACAGAAGCAGACTCCGGATCATCAGAGATCTGGCAGGAAAAGGAATCTCCGAAACAGATATTGAAGAAGTGTTTGCCGAGTTTGCCGAAGAGGAAGATCTGGAGGACGCGCAGCGTCAGCAGGTGATGCGTCTTTTAAAGAAAAGGGGATTTGATCCCGGTGAAGCCGGCTATGAAGAGCGGCAGAAGACCATGGCTTTTCTGCACAGAAAGGGATATCCTGCTGATCTGATCCGGCGCATGACAGGCTGCAGAGATGATTACTGACGCCGCGCGGAAAGATCCGGTTTCCCTTGTCGGACGGCTCTGAAAAAACGGCTTTTGGTGCAAATTGCCGCCGGAAAAGCATGGGGAAGCAAAAAATAACAGGATTTTGTCCAAAACGCCCGTTCAGGAATGACTTGACATGTGCACTTATTAAGATTAGAATCAATTTGTTGTAAGTTTGTTCGTTAGAATGCAGTTAATATTCCGTTGTTGTCTGGAAATCGGGTGTATTTTTATATGTATTCTATACAATAAAGCAAACAGTTCAATTGAATATGGAGGTGCTCCTGTATGGCTATAGGAATCATTATTGCAGTGATTCTTACTCTGGCAGCAGCAGTTCCCCTTACCTGGTATGTCACTTCCAGCAACCACAGGAAGCAGGATGCGATCAAGGTAGACAGCGCAGAAGCAAGGGCGAGAGCTATTATCGACGAAGCCCTTCGTGAAGCAGAATCCAAAAAGCGTGAAGCTATGCTGGAGATCCGTGAGGAGACGTTCAAATCCAAGAACGAACTCGAAAAGGAAATCCAGAACAGAAGAAACGAAGTTCAGAAAAATGAGCGCAGGATTCAGCAGAAGGAAGAGCAGATCGACAATAAGGTCGAGCAGCTGGAGCGCAGGGAACAGAGTCTTTCTGCCAAGGAAGAAAATCTGCAGAAACTTCAGAAAGAAGTTTCAATGCTTAATGAGCAGCGGATACAGGAACTCGAGCGTATTTCAGGCCTAACCTCCGAACAGGCAAAAGAACACCTTTTAAAGATTGTTGAAGATGAAGTGAAACTGGATTCCGCCAGAATGATCAAAGAGATCGAGTCGGAAGCCAAGGAAGAAGCAGACAAGCGGGCCAAGGAATTTGTGGTCAATGCCATACAGCGCTGTGCGGCAGATCATGTTTCCGAGGCGACGATTTCTGTTGTCCAGCTGCCCGGAGACGAAATGAAGGGCAGAATCATCGGACGTGAAGGGCGCAATATTCGTACTCTTGAGACGATGACAGGCGTCGACTTGATTATCGATGATACACCGGAAGCGGTTGTCATATCGGCATTTGATCCGATTCGCAGGGAAGTCGCACGTGTCGCGTTGGAGAAGCTGATCGTCGACGGCAGAATTCATCCTGCCAGAATCGAGGAGATGGTCGGTAAGGCGCAGCGTGAGGTGGAAGCCAGGATTAAAGAAGAGGGAGAAGCAGCTACGCTGGAAGTCGGCGTACATGGGATCCATCCCGAGCTTGTCCGTCTTCTGGGCAAGATGCGTTTCCGCACAAGTTACGGACAGAACGCACTCAAGCATTCCATCGAGGTTGCACAGCTATCCGGTCTTCTGGCAAGCGAGCTTGGACTTGATGTCCGTCTTGCGAAGCGCGCCGGACTTCTGCATGATATCGGCAAGGCTGTCGATCATGAGATGGAAGGATCTCATGTACAGCTGGGCGCCGAGCTCTGCAGAAAATATAAAGAGTCGCAGACAGTGATCAACTCCGTGGAAGCGCACCACGGTGATGTTGAACCGGCAAGTCTGATCGCATGCATTGTGCAGGCGGCAGACACGATCTCCGCAGCCCGTCCGGGTGCAAGGAGAGAAACTCTCGAAGCATATACTACGAGATTGAAACAGTTAGAAGAAATCACCAACAGTTTTAAAGGGGTCAGTAATTCTTATGCCATTCAGGCAGGCAGAGAAGTTCGCGTAATGGTAGTTCCTGAGCAGATCAGCGATGCTGATATGGTACTGCTGGCGCGAGATATTTCCAAGAAGATTGAAGCGGATATGGAATATCCCGGTCAGATCAAAGTAAACTTAATCCGTGAGTCCAGAGTTACGGATTATGCGAAATAATATCATATATTTATTAGATTATTGAAGATTTGAAAAGTATAGTGCTGCGGAGGCCCGGTAGGATTCCGCAGCACTTTTCATATCAGTTTATGTCACAGCTTTTCATATCAGTTTATGTCACAGCTTTTCATATCAGTTTATGTCACAGCTTTTCATATCAGTTTATGTCACAGCATAACTTGTCACAAAATGGAGGGGCCGGGGATGGATGAGATCCGGGAAAACCGGAAAAATGAACAGAGAGCGCTGACCCGGGAAGAGCTGGACCGGATCCTCGATGCGCCGGATCCCCAGACCCGTGCGGGCATCAGGGACAGGGCTATCCTGGAGCTTCTGGGCGGGGCGGGTCTCAAGGTGCAGGAGCTTGTCCCGCTGCGTGTGGAAAACATAGACCTTCAGATTTCCTGTGTGCTGCTCCCTGAGAATCCTGAGAGTATCGGGAGTTGCGCCAGTCCTGAGAGAATGATTCCTTTCGGAAAGAAAACACGGGAGAGTCTGATGAAATATCTGTACGATGTCCGCAGGGAGATTGAAAGCCCTGCTGACCTTCTGTTTCCCGGAAGGAGCGGAAAAATGATCACCAGACAGGCCGTCTGGAAACTTGTTAAAAAACATGCCCTTGCAGCCGGGATCAGGCAGCCCGTATCACCGGAGGATCTAAGGACAGCATTGGCGGTATCTCTGCTGCGAAGAGGGGCGGATCCTTCGACAGTACAGTCGCTTCTGGGAATCCGCAGTGCAGCCATGCACAAGTATTTCCTTGCACAAAAGGGGGCGGACCTGACCTGAGTCCGGTGTCTGGCGGGATCTTTGCGATGCAGGCCGCAAGAGGATACATTTACGTATGTCCCGCAGATGTGAACCAATGCTGCGCAGGGCAGCAGGTCTCGCAGGCGGGCATTGAAAACCGCCCGGCCTTTCATACTGGCCTGCGCGCTTATCACTTATACCAAAAATTCCTTTATTTTTATAAAAATTTTGAGCAAAATGCAAAAGAATGGGTTATAATGAATAAAGATTGATATTTTCGGGAAATATCCCCGTTTCCGGCATTTATACAAGATTGCGGCACATTCGATTGATCTGCCGCTGTCTTTGCGGGAATGCAGCAGCTCTACACTGTTCCGGCGTTCAGCCTGTGTGGGCATGTACAACCGCATGGCAGCTTCGCGGGAGCATTTTTCGTAAGTAACTGTTGGTATCATACCCAAATCTCATTACAGTAACAGGGGGTCATTGAATATGAAGAAGATTCTTTTTGTGGCATCTGAGGGCGTTCCTTTCATTAAGACTGGCGGACTGGCGGACGTTGTCGGTTCTCTTCCGAAGGAACTGGACAAGGAATATTATGACGTCAGGGTGATCATGCCCAAGTATTCCTGCATGAAGCAGGAGATGAAAGACAAGATGGAGTATGTCACACACTTCTACATGGACTTCCACTGGAAGAGCGAGTATGTTGGTGTGCTGAAGGCTGAAGTAGAAGGAATTACTTTCTACTTTATCGATAATGAGGGATTCTTCACCAGTGACAAGCCTTATACGGATGACCCGCTTTTCGAGATTACCCGTTTTTCGTTCTTCTCAAAGGCTGTGCTGTCCGCACTTCCCACCGTTGATTTCCGCCCCGACCTGATCCACTGCCACGACTGGCAGACCGGTCTTGTTCCCGTATATCTGAAAGAGCGTTTCGCAGGAAACGAGTTCTTCCAGGGTATCAAGTCCGTAATGACGATCCATAACCTCAAGTTCCAGGGCAAGTGGAATGTGCGCGATGTCGAGGATATCACAGGCCTTTCCGGCTACTATTTCACACCCGACAAGCTTGAGGCTTACAAGGACGCCAACCTTCTCAAAGGCGGTCTGGTATATGCGGATGCGATCACAACTGTTTCCCCGACCTATGCGGAGGAGATCAAGACCCAGTTCTACGGCGAGGGCCTTGACGGACTGATGAACGCAAGGAGCAATGACCTGCGCGGTATCATCAACGGTATCGACTACACCGATTTCTCCCCGGATAATGACAAGAAGATCCCTCAGCCTTATACGGTTGACAACTTCCGCAAGATGAAAGTCAAAAACAAACTTGCGCTGCAGAAGGAACTGGGACTCAAGGTCGATGAAAAGTGCTTCATGATCGGTATTGTCTCCCGTCTGACAGACCAGAAGGGCTTCGATCTGATCGCTTATGTGCTTGAAGAGATCCTTTCTCTTGACGCGATCCAGATGGTCGTTCTGGGCACCGGTGAAGAGCGCTATGAGAATATGTTCCGTTACTTCGACTGGAAGTACAATGACAAGATTTCCGCCAACATCTACTATTCGGATGAGCTGTCTCATAAGATCTATGCTTCCTCAGATGCTTTCCTGATGCCTTCCCTGTTCGAGCCCTGCGGACTCAGCCAGCTGATGTCCCTGCGTTACGGCACACTTCCGATCGTCCGCGAGACCGGCGGTCTGAAGGATACTGTCGAGCCTTACAACGAGTTCGAAGGAACCGGCACAGGCTTCACATTCGCGAACTACAATGCGCATGAGATGATGCATTCCATCCGCTATGCGGAGCAGGTCTACTATGACAAGCGTCTCGAGTGGAATAAGATGGTCGAGCGCGCCATGAAGGCTGATTTCTCCTGGGCACAGTCTGCTGCCAAGTATCAGGAGATGTATGACTGGCTGATCGGCTGATGGCAATGAGAAATCGTCCATAGGAATTTCCCGATGAGAGTGCCTTTGCATTGATGTGTTCCGGCATACTGTGTACAAAAGCATGACAGTCAAAAAGTGAATAAGACTTTTGCGGCAGGGCATCTTTCGTGTCCTGCCGCAGTTTTTTCTGTGGATTTTTTTCTGACTTGTGATATAGTGGTATGGATTTATCCGGACATAGACTGAAAAAAGGAACGCAGGACTGATACATAAGAGGTTTAAAACAGATTGCAGGAAAGCAGATGGCATGGGTGATATGACAGGAGATAGAAGAGAAGATATGCGTGAGGCCGGCAGTAAGGCGGTAAAGGAGAAGTCTGCAGGAAGCAGTATCGCGGTCCAGGCGGGAATCCTCGCGATCGCGACTATAGTTGTCCGTATCATAGGACTTTTGTACAGGGCACCTCTGACCGCGATCATTGGAGATGAAGGCAACGGCTATTACGGAGCGGCCTACAATATTTATATGATCGTTCTGATCCTGTCCTCCAACTCCCTGCCGGCGGCGATTTCGAGGCAGATGTCGACAAAGCTTGCGGTCGGTCAATATAAAAATGCACAGAGGGCATTTCACTGCGCGCTGATCTATTCCCTGATCGTCGGCGCGGCGGGCAGCTTTCTGCTGTATTTCGGGGCAGGGGTTCTGGTCAAGCACAATGCGGTTCCGGTCCTGAGAGTATTTGCGCCGACCATTTTTCTGTTTGGAATTCTGGGCGCAGTGCGCGGCTATTTCCAGGCAAATCAATCCATGGTGCAGACTTCGGTGTCGCAGATCCTGGAGCAGATCGCCAATGCGGCGGTCAGTATCGGTGCGGCTTCTCTTTTGATCCACACGGCTTCGATCCATGCGAATCAGACGGAACGCGCGGTGCGCGGCGCCATGGGCAGTGCTCTGGGTACGGGATGCGGTGTAGCCACAGCTCTCGTATTTATGGCAATTGCGTATTTCAGGCATCGGAAAGGCTTTTTCCAAAGAATATCTGCTGATCGCGGACTTACCGAGTCTTATTCCAGGATCATGAAGAGTACGATCCTGGTGATCACGCCCTTTATCGCCAGCAGCTTTATCCTGAATCTGACGACGACACTGGACCAGATGATCTATCTGAATATGCTGATCGACGTCAAGGGACTTTCCGAGCCGGCGGTCACCACAGTGTTCGGTCTGTTTTCCAATAAGGCGGTAGTCATCACCAACATTCCGATCTCGGTCGCTACTGCGGTTTCGGCTGCTATTATTCCCAATATTGCGACAGCCTATGCCTCAGGGGATATCAGGGAAACGCGGCGCCGTTCTATCAATGCATCAAGGATGGCTCTGATCATTTCCATACCCTGTGCGGTCGGCCTTCTGGTACTGGCCCGCCCTGTGACTATGCTGATGTTTCCGCAGTGGGACACCCTGGAACTTGCCTCGGTTCTGCTCACACTGCAGTCCGTGACGGTCATCTTTTTGTCGGTCGGAACCATCACCAATGCCATCCTGCAGGCGATCGGAAAGATGAATATGCCGATCGTCAGCGCAAGTGTCGCCCTGATCATACAGACTGCGGCTCTGGCCTTTTTCCTGCGTTTTACAGACTGGGGGATCTACGCCATGGTCTTTGTCAGCGTTCTGTACGCGGCGATCATCTTTGCTCTCAATGAGCTCTTCCTGCGGCGCTATCTGGGACTTCGCTTTGATGCGGTAAGGGTTTACTGGAAACCCATCTTCAGCGCCCTGGTGATGGGCGCAGCCGTTTTCCTTGTCTACAGGGGAGTCTTTTTCCTTGCCTCTCATTTCTGCGGACAGTACTTTGCCAACTTCATTGCCACAATGCCGTCGATTGCTGTTGCAGTGCCGGTCTACTTTTTCCTTCTGATCCGTCTCGGGAGCTTTACACAGGAGGATATCCTGGGGCTTCCCAAGGGCGGTGCCATCGTGCGCCTTCTCAAAAAGCTTCACTGGCTGTAAGAGGATCCAGGCGGCCCTGCCGCTCTATGGCCCCGACCGGCCGGTGTCTGCCCTGAGGCGGAAAATATACATGGCACAGGCCGTGTCATAAAAAAAGAGTCTCGCTTGCGAGACTCAAAAATTTTACGGATTTTACGGAATAGAAGTACCTGCCGACACTGGATTGTTTAATCCTGTACTTCGCGTAGGGCGCTGATATCGGTCCTGGCCAGGATGGAGTAATTGGTGTAGTAGACGACAAAACCGGGAGCTGCGCCGGAGGGCTTTTTGACATTTCGCCTCTCCAGGTAGTCGATTTCGACTTTTCCCTGTTCACGGCCGCTGGAGTAGTAGGCTGCCAGAGATGCGGCTTCCTCAAAGACCCGGTCCGGAATCTCATCCATGGTACGGCCTCCGCTGCGCAGAATGACATGGGATCCGGGCATGTCGTTGGCATGGAACCAGATGTCGCGGCCGTCTGCCATATGGAAAGTGATCTCGTCGTTCTGAGTATTGTTCTTTCCCACGTAGAGGTCGTATCCGTCACTGCTGATATAGTGGAGGGGCTTACTCTGGGGGGTGCGGCTGCGGCCTTTTTTGCTTTCGCCGCGCAGGTTCTTGCTGCCGGTGTACTTGCGGCGCAGGAATCCGCTTTCCTCCATCTCGCGGCGGATCTGGGAGAGGTCTCCGTCTGTCGTGGAAAATTCGAGGGCGTTCTGGATGCTGCGCAGGTGCTCGATCTCGGCGCTGACTTCTGCGGTGAGACGGGTGAGGGCTTCGTTGGTGCGCTTCATGCGGGCGTAGCGGTCAAAATATTTCTGGGCATTCTGCTGAGGTGTCAGAGTGGGATCCAGCGGAACGGTTATTTTCTGACCGGTGTAGTAATTGTCAAGTTCGCAGCTTTTCGCGCCGGCGGGCACGGAGTAGCCGTAGGCGTTCAGCAGTTCTCCGTAGACCTTGTATTTATCGCGCTTTTCGGTATCCTTGATCTGGCGGCACTGCAGATCATATTTGTGCACATCGCGCTCCAGAATGGTCTGGACGATGTGACGGAGATCTGCCGAGCGCTGCCGTATGCGGGTATAGACGTTTTTGCGGGCATAAAAGTCTTCGAGCAGGGCAGAGGGGGATTCGTAGGGTACCTCAATGCAGTCTGCATAGTGGGAGAGCTGTATGAGGGAGAATTCCGCCGGGGCGCCCGTGCTGTGCCCTTCACCCTGCCGGCAGTACATAACAGGGGTGAATTTTTTTTCGTTGATCTGCAGGATCAGCTTCTCGAACTGGTCCAGGAGGGATTCTTTTTCCTCTGGAGACAGCAGAGCGGCGCTGCGGTCCTGGGTGAGATATGCGCGATGGGCAAGCTCCTGGGCGGCAACAGTCGAAAAACCGGTGTAGCTGCGAAGGAGCAGCTTTGCCACATCCATGTTGCCATTGTCCAGGACGGACAGAAAGCCCTGCCGTGTCTCGGTCAGCGGGTCTTTTTTGGACTGAGTGTCGGGGATAAAATAGGGCCTGCCGGGAAGAACCTCGCGCACAGAACTGACCAGGGAGGAAACGTGGCGGATGCTGTCGACGATCATGTCCTTGTCGTCGAGAAAGATGATATTGCTGTGCTTGCCCATGATCTCGACAATGAGGTAATGGGTGCAGAGATCGCCCATCTCATTGCGATGCTCTACTTCAAAGCGAAGGATCCGTTCGAGTCCGGGCTGGGTGACCGAAACGATGCGGCCGTTCTGCAGGTGTTTTCGCAGCAGCATGCAGAAAGCCGGAGCCTGCAGAGGGGCCTGCCGGCTGGTCCGGGTCAGGTAGACAAGAGGAAGGGAAGGGTCGGCACACAGATAGAGACGCAGCTGTCCGCCGCCTCTCTCTGCCGGAGGGCGGATCGTGATCACGAGCTCATTTTTGTCCGTCTGCGCGATTTTATAAATACGTCCGCCGCCGATGGTGTCCTGCAGTTCGCTGCAGAGGCCGGCAACGGTGATTCCGTCAAATGCCATGAAGATTTCTCCTTATATTCTTTCCCTGTGAACTTGTGGAAGATAAGCGGTTTATAAACATCAGTGTCTGTTACTTATCAACACTGATTTATGAACACTTGTTTATGAACATTTATTAATGAACACTTACTTATAAACACAGGGAGGTATCCGTTACAATCATACCTGCACCCGGCCGCGGGATGTCTTCACTCATCGGGAAAGCGCGCGGAAAGCGTCGGAAAGTTCCGGGAAAGCACCGGGCAGAGCACGGACAGGGCCGGTTCAGGCATACCCACAAGTATACACTTCTTTCTTGACGGTTGAAAGTATAATGTTATAATGGAAACTGATTTTACAGACCCTTGAGGAGGACAGCTCATGATCAGAAGCATGACAGGGTATGGCAGGAGCGAACTGCAGAATGAATCTTTCAGGATCGCTGTGGAAATCAAATCTGTCAATAACCGCTATCTTGATATCAGTATCAAAATGCCCAGGATCCTCAATCCGCTTGAGGCCCAGATCCGTAAGGAACTGAAAAAATATATGCAGCGCGGCAAGGTGGATGTTTTTATTTCCTACCAGGACCTGACCGAATCCAATATGGAGGTTAAGTACAATTCGCGCATTGCCAGAGAATATTGGAAGTACCTGAGCGAAATGGCAGAGGAGTTCGGAATTGAAAATGACGTCCGTGTTTCCTCTCTCGCGAGGTTTCCCGATGTCCTGACCATGGAAGAAGAGCCTATGGATCCGGAAGGAATCTGGGAAAACCTGGAGCAGGTGCTCAGGAATGCGGCGAAGATGTTTGATGAGACCAGGATCGGTGAGGGAGAATTCCTCAAAAATGATCTCAACGGTAAGCTGGATGAGATGATGGGGCATGTGGAGTTTATCACGGAGCGCGCCCCCGGTCTGGTCGATGCTTACAGACAGTCTCTTAAGGAAAAAGTGGCGGAGCTTCTTGAAGCAACCAGCATCGATGAGTCCAGGATCGCTCAGGAAGTGACGATCTATGCGGACAAGGTCTGTGTGGATGAGGAGCTTGTGCGTCTGCGCAGCCATATCGAAGCGACTCGTCAGGAACTTGCGCGCGGAGGAAGTATCGGCCGCAAGCTTGACTTTATTGCCCAGGAAATGAACAGAGAATCCAACACCATCCTCTCCAAGTCGGATGACCGGGAAGTGGCCGATCATGCCATCGAGCTCAAGACATCGGTCGAAAAGATTCGTGAGCAGGTGCAGAATATCGAGTGACAGCCTGTGCGAGCATCTTCCAGAGCCCGGTGGACCGACACTGTTATTTCACTCCGGATGCCTGTTCCGCGTGACAGCCCGGACATCCTGTGACAGCATGGCGCTGCCGTTTCGGTGTGCGGTGTATCTGAAAGGACGGGGCTGCCGATAAGCAGGAAACTCTCTGGTGCAGATTATGACATTGAATAAGCTGATACATGTCGGATTCGGCAATATAGTAAATGCAGGAAAGATCATAGCGATCGTCAGCCCGGATTCGGCGCCTGTCCGCCGTCTGGTCTCGAACGCCAAAAGCGACGGCCGCACGATCGATGCGACCCAGGGCAGGAAGACAAAGTCGGTGATCGTTATGGAAAATGACAGGATCGTCCTGTCTGCCCTGCTTCCGGAGACAATACGGGGGCGGGCTCTTGAGGAGTCGGATTCCGGACAGGACGAGGACTGAGCCGTGAAGGAAAAGCGTCACTTCCGCACTGATCTGAGATAAACATATACGGCATCGGGATTTTTCGGGAAGGGAGGCAGTACAATGGCTGGAAAAATAGTTGTTATCTCCGGCTTCAGCGGAGCGGGTAAGGGAACCGTTATCCGGAGACTGATGCAGGAGAATGATGGATATGCGCTCTCTGTTTCCATGACGACCCGTCAGCCCAGAAAAGGGGAGACCGATGGCGTACAATATCATTTTGTCACGAATGAGGCTTTTGAGGATCTGATCGGCAAAGACGGTTTTCTTGAGCATGCCGGCTACGTGGACAATTATTACGGGACTCCCCGCGCATTCGTGGAGGAGAATCTGGCCGCAGGACGCGATGTCCTTCTGGAGATCGAGGTCCAGGGTGCTATGCAGATCAGGGAGAAATTCCCCGATGCAATAATGGTCTTTGTCGCGCCCCCCAGCGCAGAGGAACTCAAAAAAAGGCTGTTCGGCCGTGATACTGAGTCTGCCGAGAAAGCGATGAAACGCCTCCGCAGGGCAGCTGTGGAAGTAGAATCGATTCCGGAATACCCTTATCTGGTCATGAACACGGATGTGGATGCATGTGCGCAGTCCCTGCATTCCATCATCAGCGGGGCATGGACACCCCGGAACCCTGATTCGGCGCATGTCGGCGGTGAGATCATCACGGAAGCATCCGAGAAAGAAGCGTTTGCAGCAGATTTCGCTGCTCAGCTCAAGGACCTTCTCGGAGACTGACCGGGAAGCGGAGGGCATGTCCGGGCGGCATGTCCAACAGAATACAAAACAGAATACAGATAATTCAAAAAAGAAAATACAATCAAAAAATACAGATAATAGAGTACAAATAAGAACAGTCCTCCGGCAGAGTCCGGTAATGACCGGACGCTGCCTGCCGGATCAACAGACTGATTCGAAATACTGATTTCTAAATTTCTAAATACTGATTTTCGAAATACTGTTTTTCGAAATATCGATTGAAATACTGATTAAAGAAAGGAAAGGTTTTATCCATGATTCATCCGTCCTATGTGGATCTTATGAAAGTAGTCAACAAAGATGTTGAAGAGGGAGAGACTCCCGTAATCAACAGCCGCTATTCTATTGTTATGGCCACTGCAAAACGTGCGCGCCAGATCGTGGACGGCGACGAACCTCTTGTAAAGGTGTCCAGAGGTGAGAAGCCCCTCTCCACTGCCGTCGACGAGCTTAATCAGGGCGAGATCCGTATTCTGGCTGAGGATGAGGTCGAGGAGGAGTACTCCGAGTCCTTCTCCGAGGTGAGCTCTGATGAGATCACTGACCAGACTGATGCTGAAGGCAATGGCGACGAGATTTCTGTTGAAGCGGAGGATGAACTTGTTCCTGCAGCCGATGAGACGGAGGCCGATGATACAGAAGAAGCTGCCGCGGATGAGGTTGCTGACGAATGAAGATTCTGTTTGTATCCCTTGGATGCGACAAGAATCTTGTCGATTCCGAGGAAATGATCGGAGATCTGACGCAGGCCGGATATGAGATCACTGACGACGAGGAAGAAGCTGAAGCCGCTGTCGTCAACACCTGCTGTTTTATCAATGACGCTAAAAAGGAGAGTATCGAGAGTATTCTGGAACTGGCGCAGCGAAAGACTGACGGCAGGCTGAAGGCACTTATTGTGGCAGGATGTCTCGCTCAGCGTTACAGCGAGGATATTCTGAGGGAGATTCCTGAGGTCGATGCTGTCATCGGCACAACGGCGCAGGATACCCTTCTTCAGGTGCTCGGGGAAATCATCGGCCGCGATGGATCTGAACGGGACCGGGAAAAAGATCCGGTTCTTGTCAGGCTGAACGATCTGCGCAGAATGCCCCGCACAGACGCTAAGCGGGTGCTGACAACTGCAAACGGTTTTGGATATCTCCGGATCGCGGAGGGATGCAGCAAGCACTGCACCTACTGTGTGATTCCGTCCATCAGAGGAGCCTATCGCAGTGTTCCGATGGAGAGCGTCCTTGCAACCGCAGAGGAACTGGCGTCGCAGGGTGTGCGTGAACTGATTCTGGTCGCACAGGAAACAACGGTCTACGGAACAGACTTATATGGCAGGAAGATGCTGCCGGATCTGCTTCACAAACTGGCTCAGATTGAGCAGATCCGCTGGATCCGTCTGCTCTACTGTTATCCTGAAGAGATCACACCGGAACTGGTGGAAACCATACGGCAGGAGCCTAAGGTCCTCCATTATATCGATATGCCTGTTCAGCATGCCTCCGACAACATCCTGGGGAGGATGGGACGCCGCACCAATAAAAAGGAGCTCGAAGAGATCATTGGGCTGCTGAGGAAGGAAATACCCGATATATGTATACGGACCACACTCATCACAGGATTTCCCGGTGAGACGGAAAAAGATCACAGAACTCTGGTATCTTTTGTACGCAAAATGAAATTTGACCGCCTGGGTGTTTTTGCATATTCCCGCGAGGAGGGGACTCCCGCAGCCAGGATGCCGGATCAGATTCCTGCGCCCGTCAAAAAGAAACGGCGCAAAGAGCTGATGCTCCTGCAGCAGGACATCGCCTTTAAAAAGGCCCGCCGTATGAAGGGAAAGATTGTGGACGCAATTGTCGAGGGCAGGATCGTGGGAGAGAATGTCTACACGGCCCGCACCTATATGGATGCCCCCGGCGTGGACGGAATGCTCTTTATAGAGACGCAGCGCGAACTGATGACAGGTGATTTTGTTCGGGTGAAGATCACCGGGTCCGATGAGTATGACCTGGTAGGCCTGATCGCGGACTGATTACAAGGCATCTGATAGCATCCGGTCTGATCTGATATGCATGCAGAAATCCATCGGGATCATGTATTCGGATCTTTCCGGGAAAAATTGGAGGAGGTTACTTATGAATCTGCCAAATAAACTGACTGTGCTTCGAGTGATATTGGTTCCGTTTTTCGTTGTCTTCCTGCTTCTTTCGAAGACGACAGAATCAATGAAATGGATCGCGCTGGTGCTCTTTATCGCTGCCTCTCTTACGGATCTTCTGGACGGCCATATCGCCAGGAGCCGGAATCTTGTGACCACATTCGGAAAATTCATGGATCCTCTTGCAGACAAGATCCTGACAATTTCCGGAATGATCTGCCTGATCGAACTCGGGCGGATCCCTTCCTGGATCGTTGTGATCATTGTGGCCAGGGAATTTGTCATCAGCGGCTTCAGACTGATTGCCACCGAGCATGGTATTGTCATTGCCGCCAACTACTGGGGCAAATGGAAGACTACCTTCCAGATGATCATGATCATCCTTATGATCATTAATATTCCTGCGCTGCAGCTGGTGACCACCATTGTGATGTGGATCGCTCTGGCACTGACCATCATTTCTCTGGCGACCTATATCATGCAGAATATGGAAGTTGTCCGGACAATGGAGACTAAATAATGAGACGTGCAATTCTTATGTGCGCCGGTGAATATGAACCGATCCCGATTCCGGTCGGAGAAAGACACAAAAGCCTTCGTTCTGCGGAGGCTTTTGCCTATGGAGAGGAAAGCGAGCCTCTGGTCGTTGCAGTGGACGGGGGACTCCCCAGACTTCTGGCACAGGATATCGTGCCGGACCTGGTCCTGGGGGATTTTGACTCTCTGGACAGGAAGTTCGGGCCCTATCTGGACGAGTTTGAATCTGCCCGCCCGCAGAGTCTGCTGCGCCTTCCCTGTGAAAAGGACGACACGGACACCGTCTATGCGGCCAGGATGTGTCTGGAGAGGGGATGTACAGAACTCTTGTTTTACGGAGCTCTGGGAGGAAGGCTGGATCATACTTTTGCCAATATCCAGACCCTTGCCTGGCTGAAAAAACAGGGGGCGGAGGGATATCTGATCGGAAAGAAGACGCTTGCCGCCGTGATCGGCCGGGAGACGGTCTTTCTGCCTGAAGACTATGACGGGACCTTCTCTCTGTTTGCGCTGGATGAACAGGTGAGCGGTGTCACGCTGGAGGGAATGAAATATCCTCTTGCAGAGGCTGTTATGACCAATTCGTTTCCAATCGGTGTCAGCAATGAGATCCACAGGGAGACGGTTCGCGGGACTGCGTCCGGCCGCGCGTCCGTGACCATTCGCAGCGGCCTTGCCCTGATGATCCTGGAAACCGGCGCAGGTGCTGTAGAACTCTCCGGAAGAGGGATTCCGGATCCCCGCGAAATGGAAAGGATCGCACTGGATACCGGATCTTTTCGAAACGGAAAGGGTTGAACTGAATTCCGGATTTTCGTGAAACGGAAAGGGTTGAACTGAATTCCGGATCTTCGTGAAACGGAAAGGATTGCACTGAAATAAGCAGAAATATCCTGATATAAACTGAGACAAAAAAAGTACCTTCGGCAGTGCGGCACCTGTGCGGGTGTCACTGCCTGAGGTACTTTTTTGTCATCAGATTTCGCTGAAGAGAAGGTCTGAGTAGACCGGGATGGGCCACGCTTCACGTGAGGTGATGGTTTCGAGCTCATCCGCAAAGCTGCGGCACTCATTCATGTCGGGGACGATGACGGTGTGGCAGAAATACATGGCCTCTTCGGCGCCTGCCGGTACGATGCGGATGTCTTTTTCCAGCTTGTCGCAGGCATCGCTGAGGCAGTCGGAGAGCATGCAGTTGTTGAGCGCGTTGGTCTCCTCATATTTAGCCGGGAGATGAAGGGCTTTGCGCTTTTCCAGACCGCGGCAGAGTTTTGTGCCGTACTCGGAGACGGCGGGCAGGATATCTTTGCGCAGCATGTCGATCAGGGTCCTTGCCTCCATCAAAATGGTGGCGGTGTAGTTCTCCACATGGATGTTGTAGCGGGCGAATACTTCGTCGCGGGTGTAGATCGAGTGGTTGGTGAAGAGCGCGATGTTCTTCTCCGTGATATAGGCGGGCAGGGCGTCCACGGTGGAGATGTTGTTGGCCAGACCGCGGCGCTTGGCTTCCTCGATCCACGCTTCGTCATAGCCGTTGCCATCGAAGATGATACGCTTGTGCGCTGTCAGTTCACGGCGGATCAGGTTGTTGAGATCCTCGTGCAGGTCAGAGGATTTTTCAAGCTCTTCGGCATACTTGTCCAGTACTTCGGCCATCATGGTGTTGAGCACGATGTTGGGACCGGAAATGGAGAGGGACGATCCGACCATGCGGAATTCGAACTTGTTGCCGGTGAAGGCCATGGGCGATGTGCGGTTGCGGTCCGTGTTGTCCATGGGAATTGGAGGCATGGTGTCTACACCGATGGAAAGGCTGCGCTTTCCGGCATTGGTATAGGCAGTGTCGTCGATGATGGATTCCACGACGGCACTCAGTTCTTCGCCGAGGAAGATGGAGACAACGGCGGGCGGAGCCTCCTGCGCGCCCAGGCGGTGATCATTGCCGGGGGTGGCTACGGTGGCGCGGAGCATATCCTGGTATTCGTCGACACCCTTGATGAAAGCAGTCAGGAAGAGCAGGAACTGCGCGTTTTCGCGGGGAGTGGAACCGGGTTTAAAGAGATTCTCGCCTGTGTCCGTTCCCAGGGACCAGTTGTCGTGCTTGCCGGAGCCGTTTACGCCGGCGAAGGGCTTTTCGTGGAGCAGGCAGACCAGACCGTGGCGGTCAGCTACCTTTTTCATGATCTCCATGGTGATCTGATTCTGGTCGCAGGCCATGTTGGCGTCTGTGTAAAGGGGCGCCATTTCATGCTGGGCAGGAGCCACTTCATTGTGCTTGGTCTTGGAGAGAACACCTAGTTTCCAGAGCTCATTGTCCAGATCCTGCATGTAGGCCTGGACGCGGGGGCGGATCGCACCGTAGTAGTGATCCTCCAGTTCCTGACCCCGGGGAGGCTTGGCACCCAGAAGAGTTCGTCCGGTCATGATCAGGTCCTCGCGCAGCTTGTACTGCTCTTTATCGATGAGGAAGTATTCCTGTTCCGCGCCCACCTGGGCGATAACACGCTTGGCAGTGGTATTTCCGAAGAGGCGGAGAATACGGATGGCAGCCTTACTGACAGCATCCATGGAACGCAGCAGGGGAGTCTTTTTATCCAGAGCGTGTCCGGAGTAGGAACAGAAGATTGTAGGAATGCAGAGAGATTTTTCCTTAATAAAAGCGAAGGAGGTGGCGTCCCATGCGGTATAGCCGCGGGCTTCGAAGGTGGCTCTGAGGCCGCCGGAGGGGAAGGAGGAGGCGTCGGATTCTCCGCGTACCAGCTCCTTGCCGGAAAACTCCATGATGACGCGGCCGCCGCCGGCAGGCTGGATAAAGCTGTCGTGTTTTTCCGCGGTGAAGCCGGTCATGGGCTGGAACCAGTGTGTATAATGGGTGGCGCCTTTTTCGACAGCCCACTGCTTCATTGCTTCCGCAATCTCGTTGGCGGTGGAGAGGTCGAGGGGAGTGCTGTCGGAGACCGATTTCTTCCAGGCCTTGTAACAGGCCGGGGAGAGCCGGTCTTTCATGGTATCTTCATCGAAGACCATGCTGCCGAACAGCTCGGGAAGACGCTTGGATTTTTTGCTCATTTGAAGTAACCTCCTGAGATGATTCAATTATTGTATGAAATAAACATTGCGGGAGCGCCCGCGGCGCGGTGCAATGTGTAATTTATTTATACAGATCAGCGGGCTGCCGCCCCTTCCGCATGTATGAAATAAATAAAAACTGCCGCGAAAATACATGGCAGTGGAAAATGACCTGTAACAGTATTGTTCAACAGATAGTCGCATTATACAGAAAAGCAGGATTTAACGCAACAAATCGTTTTACAAGTTTTTGGACCGGGTTTCTGAAGCAGGCCGGTCATGCGGATTTCCGGACCGGGTTTCTGAAGCAGTCTGCCGAAGCAGATTCCGGAAAGGACTTTTGAAGCAGGTTTCCGGAGAAGGCTGTAAACGGGGTTTTTGAGAGGGACAGGGGGACAGATCCTGATCTGTCTGAGGACAGCATGGAATCTTCCTCAATTCCGCTTTAAGGTCAGTTCCCCTGCCGTTTCTTTTTTGTTGAACTGAGCGTCTTTTCGTAGTAAAATTACTGTTTAGAGATGTATGCAATGATGTGCCGGGGCTAATAAGGCACAGCGCTGCAAAAGCCTTTCATGCTTCATCGTGTCCGGCTGGATTTTGCAATAATATTTTTGCTGGTTTCATTGATTGTTGCGGACCAGGGAAGGAACTGTTTAGAAAAGGAGAGATGTGTATGAGTCACAGACCTGTAGTTTTAATGATTCTTGATGGCTATGGATTGAATGAGAATCCCGAGGCAAATGCCATTGCTATGGCGAATACGCCTGTGATGGACAGACTGATGGCTGAGTATCCTTTTAAGAAGGGATATGCCAGCGGCATGTCGGTCGGTCTTCCGGACGGCCAGATGGGCAACTCGGAAGTCGGTCATATGAATATGGGCGCAGGCCGTATCGTGTATCAGGAACTGACCAGAATAACCAAAGATATTCAGGACGGCACTTTCTTTGAGAACCCCGAGATGATGATGGCAATCAATAACTGCAAGATCCGCAATTCGGATCTGCATATCTTCGGCCTTCTTTCCGACGGCGGCGTTCACAGCCACAACACGCATCTGTATGCTCTCCTTGAAATGGCAAAACGCAATGGTCTCGACAGGGTCTATGTGGACTGCTTCCTTGACGGCCGCGACACACCGCCCAGAAGCGGTATTGATTTCCTTGCACAGCTTGAGGAGAAGATGAAAGAGATCGGCGTCGGCAAGATCTCCATGATCAGCGGACGTTATTACGCAATGGACCGTGACAACAACTACGACCGTGTGCAGATTGCCTATGATGCAATGACAAAGGGCGAAGGTCTCAAGGCAGCCAGCTCCGCAGAGGCGATCCAGGCTTCCTATGACCGCGACGAGTCCGACGAGTTCGTTAAGCCCACCGTTATCATGGACGGTGACAAGCCTGTATCCCTGATCAAAGACGGCGACTCCGTGATCTTCTTCAACTTCCGCCCCGACCGCGCACGTGAGATCACACACTGCTTCTGTGACAATGAGTTCAATTTCTTTGACAGAGGACCCAGAAAGAAAGTTTTCTTTGTCTGCTTCAAGGATTATGATCCCGAGATTCCCAACAAGGAGATCGCATTCAAGAAAGTTGATGTCACGAATACCTTCGGCGAGTGGCTCGCATCCCAGGGCATGAAGCAGGCCAGGATCGCCGAGACCGAGAAGTATGCGCACGTCACATTCTTCTTCAACGGCGGTGTCGAGGATCCCAATGAGGGTGAGGACAGAATTCTGGTCCGTTCCCCCAAGGATGTTCCGACTTATGACCTCAAGCCTGAGATGAGCGCTTACGGCGTTCTTGATAAACTCCTTGCAGCAATCGATTCCGACAAGTATGATGCAATCGTCATCAACTTTGCCAACCCCGACATGGTCGGCCACACGGGCGTCCTGCCTGCAGCCATCAAGGCCGTTGAAGTCGTCGACGAGTGCGTGGGCAAGGCTGCGGAAGCGATCATCGCAAAGGGCGGTGTACTCTTCATCTGCGCCGACCACGGCAACTGCGAGCAGATGGTCAACTATGAGACAGGTGCTCCTCACACAGCCCACACCACCAATCCCGTTCCTTTCATCCTTGTGAACTATGACAAGGATTATGATCTGGCAGAGGACGGCGTCCTTGCGGACATTGTCCCGACCCTGATCGATGTCATGGGCAAAGAGCAGCCCAAGGAAATGACCGGCAAGTCTCTCCTGGTGAAAAAAGCCTGATCAATACCTGCCCTCATACATGAGCAGACAATATGGATCAGTCGGCCGAAAATGCCGGGTACGCCCGAATATCGTCGGACATTTGACAGGTGTCCGGACGTGGGAAAGCAGCTGCCGGGCAGCATGCCGCAGTGCAGTCGGAAGACTGTAAATTGAATAGAAGGAAAGACAGCAGGCTCTGCGCGGAGTTGATCCGCCAGAGCCTGTTTTTTTTAACTCATAGGAATTTGCGATTTCCTATGAGTTAAAAACCCTCCGACACACCGAAGGTGTGTTGGATGCAGCACTCGCGCGCAAGGAATTATGTCGCTGAGGCGACCGCGCTCGGCGCGAGAGTCTCCCAAGCGAGACTCTTTTTTAATCGCAGGGCCGCCGCAAAATATCTTGTGCCTGATGGCCGGGGCGGGAGAAGGCCCCGGAAGATGGCAGATATTGTCGCAAATTGTATTTTTCTTCGCACATCTAGTAGTTCATGGGCCGTTTTTTTGGGTTTTTTTACGATTTTTGTGTGAAAAGATGGGCACAGGTATATCCAAAACGAAAAAAATGAATTATTATAGATTTGTATGTGTAGAACTATGCGCACACGAGATATAGTTCCCGGCATGGCTGAAACAACGAGTTATTGATTTTTTTGCGAACGTGAGACCATAGTCACAATCATGAAGAAACTGAGCAGAAAAGACGCTTATGGCAAAGAAAGCCCAGGCGTGGGAGAAAAACTGAACAGGTATCTTCGCAGGAATGCGGAGGGCATGGATGTGCCGGTTTCCCGCCGCGTCAGAGGGACTGCCGGGCCAAGCGCAGGCACACCCTCCCTGAAGGAAAGATTCTTTAAAAAGAAGAAAAAGGGAGCGGAGAGCAGGACGGAAGGAAATCCGTCTTCAGGGACCAACCGGTCTGTGAAAGAGCGGAGGGAGCGCCGGGTGAGTTGGGTTTTCCTTTCTCCCAGCCTCATCGGTGTCAGCTTGTTTTTCATTGTGCCTTTTATAGTGGTCATCTATTACTCGCTGATCGATAATCCGATCAGGCACAGATTTGTGGGACTGTCCAATTACGGCAGGGTGCTGCGCAATGAAGCATTCCGCGTTGCAGTGGGGAATACATTGAAGTTCTCCGTTGTGGCTGTGCCGCTGGCTGTCGGCCTGTCGCTTTTGCTGGCCGTGGTCATGGAGCAGAGACTTCCATGGAAAAGCCGGTTCCGGTCTTTCTTTCTGAGTCCGATGATGGTTCCTACTGCCTCGGTCATTATGATCTGGCAGATCCTTTTCCACTATAACGGTCTGGTCAATGTCTTCCTGGGAAACTTTTCCGGGGCAAAGATAGACTGGCTCAAATCTTCGTATGCCCAGGTTCCTATCATTCTGCTGTTTTTGTGGAAGAACCTCGGATATAATATGATACTGTTTATGTCTGGTCTGGCAAATATTCCCAAGGATCAGATTGAGGTTGCCCGCCTTGAGAGCGCGACAGAGTTCCAGATCTTCTGGCTGATCAAGATCAGGTATCTTTCGTCAACGATCATGTTCGTCACGATCATGTCCCTGATCAACTCTTTTAAAGTGTTCCGCGAGATATATCTGATGGCGGGAGACTATCCCTATGATGCGCTGTATATGCTGCAGCATTTTATGAATAACACCTTTAAATCGCTGGACTACCAGAAACTCAGTTCTGCTGCCGTTCTGATGGCTATTTTCATGATCGTAGTGATCGGCATCCTGTTCCTTACAGAGGACTGGTTCGGCAGGGACCTTGAGTGAAGGGGGAGAAAGAATTGTCCTCAGACAAGAAAAAGCGTTCCCGAAAGAAACGCGGTGCCGGCAGGGTGAGAGACCGGCTGAAATTTGATATAGATACGTCAGAGCTGTATCCTCTGAGCAGAAGAGAAGAAGCCTCTTTTTATGACGATGATGCTCCTGTTACAGAAAACTCTGATATAGAAATCTCTGCTGAGGAAGGCTGTGAACAGGAGGATTCTGGTTCGGACTATTCAGGACCGGAAGCCTTAAATCCGAAAACCTTAAATCCGGAAGGATTAAAAACAGAAGACTTCGGCACTGAAGACTATGACACAGAGGATTCCGGTGCAGAAGATTTCGCTGAAGAAGAGTTTTACACTGAGGAATTTGATAAAGGGCATTTTGACGGAGAGGACCCCGGAGCAGAGAATTCCGGGACAGAGGATCCCGGAACAGAGGATTCAGATACAGACGACTATGACACTGAATACCTTGATACTGGATACTATGATACAGAAAAGCCCGGGACAGAAGAAGCGGATCCGGACTTTTCAGATACAGAAAGATCCGGAACCTTCGATACCGCAGCGGCCGCTGTGCCGGACACCCCTGCTGCGGCGGATATTTCAAAACGTGAACGCGTGTCAAAAAAGTTCCGCAGGTTCTGGACCAGACAGCGGGCTGACGATTTCCACACAGTCATTCGGACGTCGGTCGTAGGTGCTTTCGCAGTGGTGTTCCTGATGCCCATTGTGCTGACGATCACTAATTCCCTGATGACCAAATCGGAGATTAACGCCAACTACGGAGTGATCTTCAGAAACAGGAACGGCGTACGTGTTTTCATCAGCAATACGGTGAACCTGAAATTTATTCCGGATATTGTATCTTTTGAACAGTATTTCAAGGTGCTGATCCTGAGTCCGGAGTATCTTCTGAAATTCTGGAACTCCTTTTTATATGTAGTTCCCATTGTGGTATTTCAGCTGGCAATTGCTTCACTGGCTGCCTATGGATTTGCCCGTTACCGGGGAAAGGTGAGAGAGGTCATCTTCTTCGCCTACATTATCCTGATGCTGATGCCCTATCAGGTCACTCTGGTCCCTAACTACCTGGTTTCAAAGTGGCTGAATATTCTGGACACGAGGTGGGCAATCTGGCTTCCGGGCTTTTTCTCACCTTTTGCGGTCTATATGCTGACAAAATATATGCGAAGGATTCCAAAGTCTATCTACGAGGCGGCGGAAATCGACGGAGCCGGCGAATGGCAGATTTTTTCAAAGATCTGTCTGCCAAACTGTCGGGGAGGTATAGCATCCATTGCGATCCTGCTCTTCATAGACTATTGGAACATGGTTGAACAGCCGCTGATCCTGCTTTCAAATGATCAGCTGCATCCGCTGTCCGTCTTTCTGTCCAAGATCAATTCGGGAGAGATCTCACTGGCGTTTGCGGTTGCGGTTATCTATATGGTCCTGCCGATGATGGTCTTCCTGTACGGAGAGGAATATCTTGTAGAGGGTATTGTCTATCAGGGCGGAATCAAGGAATAGAATCTCCGTAAACCACTGCAAAACTGCTGTCATGGCAGGGAACAATACATCCTTTTCACATCAGATGCATCGAGGAACGGAAAAACCCTTCGGGAAGGAAAAAGAGTATGAATATCGAAGATAAAGAGCTGGAACAGTTCCGAAAATCCCAGAGGCGAAAAGATATCATCAAAAATATCACCATTGTCTTTTTGCTGATCCTTCTGGCACTGACTTTCTTTTCCAGAACGATCATGAATTACACACTTCCGCAGGTCGCCACACATGTGGTCGCGCAGGGGGAAGTCGCTCCCAGAATCCGCGGACAGGGTACGGCGGAAGTGGATGATCCCTATAATGTCATGATGACCCAGTCCCGCCAGATCAAGAGCGTGGCTGTCCGTGTTGACCAGAAAGTCAAGCGCGGCGATGTTCTCTATTATCTTGAGGACAATGAGTCCGAGGATCTGCGCACAGCAAGGCAGGAACTGAGTACTCTGCAGTCGGATTATACCAAGAAGCTTTTCGACGGCACACTCAGTGACGCGGATATCACCAGGCTCAGGGCCGGCAATTATCGCTCTGACGATCAGATGCAGGCGGAACTGGCATCTGCAAACAGACGTCTGGACAGCGCGACTGCGGAAGCAGCCGCCGCAAAAGCCGCTCTGGACAAACTGGCCGCGGAGAATTCCGGGAGTTCCGGTGATTCCGGTGTCACCCCGACTTCCACAGATTCTGCTGTTACTACCAGCAGCAATAACAATACTCCTGATGTGGAAGATGAAGAGGATATGGACGATTCCTCCGGTTCCGGCGGTGAGGGAGGTTCGAGCAAAAAGAAGAGCAGCGCGGAGAAAAAGATTGAGAAGGCCACGACCCGCAATATTGACGCGGAAGCAGAGCTTGAGGCTGCAAAGACTGCACAGGAAAAGGTCGTCAACAGTATCAGTTCCGAGCTGGAACTGAAGAGTCTGCAGGACCAGATCAACACTGCGCAGGCAAAGGTTACAAAGCTGGAAGAGGAGAACATCGGTGCAACGATCACTTCCCCTGTTGACGGTGTGGTGACCAATCTCAGCTACAGCTCCGGTATGACTGCCGCGGCGGATTCCTCCGCAGCCATCATCCGGATCGACGGCAAAAAGCTCACTGTGAGCTTTGCTGTCACAAAAGAGCAGGCACAGAAGCTGAAAGTGGGCGATGAGGCCCAGCCTCTGAATTACTGGGAATATGATGAGGACTTCAAGGCGGTCCTCAGGCAGATCACAGCGGACAGCAGCGATCCGCAGAATTCCAGACTTCTGAAATTTGAAATCGACAGTGACGCGGTGACAGCCGGAGACAATGTACAGCTTCAGATCGCGGAAAGTTCCAAGACCTACGATCTGGTCGTGCCCAACTCTGCAGTCCGCAGCGACGCAAACGGCACCTTTGTGCTGATCCTGCAGACCAGACAGAGCCCTCTGGGAAACCGCTACATTGTTATGAGAGAAAGTGTCAAGGTTCTTTCCAAAGACGATACCAACTCCGCCATCAGCGGTTCGATCGGCCCCTACACTTATGTAGTCACGACATCGACGAGAGCTGTTTCCTCGGGTGATCAGGTGCGATTGTCAGAGGAAGAGGAAATGGAAGATCAATAAGGCAGGTTACAGGTTCACGCCCTCGACAGGGCGTGAACTGCAGTGCATAATCAGAGAAACGAAAAGAGTACGGAAAAGAGGCACACATGTCTGACAGCAAACTGAATAACAAATTTCATGATGCTGTCCGGGCAGGAGGCCGGGGCGCAGCCCGGGGAGCCGGTGCCGCATCCCGCGCAGTCCGCAGCACATGGAAAAAGATGCGTCTCTGGCAGAAGGCAGGGCTTGTGCTTTGTGTGGTGTTCTGGATCTCCTCGGTGATACTGGGCGCTGTGTTTACAAAGATCACCGGCGGTCTTGTGGATCAGAATGCTGCCGAGCGATGGTCTTCATCTGAAGGCTATGCGCAGATCAGCAGCTTTATGGCTGACGGCAGCGGGGGATCCGAAGAAACGGTAAAAGCCATGTATTCCGGCCTGATGATGGATCTTCAGCAGGCTTCGATCGCACTGTCGGAAACCCAGGAAGAGAACGGCGCCAGTCTCATTGAAACGTGCTACTGCGGCATGGGGAGTGCAGACCTGACAAGAGATACTGAGAACGTGACAGTGAACGCAATCGGTGTCGGAGGTGATTTTTTTAATTTTCATCCCCTTGATCTGATCGACGGCTATTATTTTGCTGACGATGATCTGATGAAGGACCGCATCCTGATCGATGATCAGACAGCCTGGAGATTGTTCGGTTCTCCCAACGTGATCGGCATGTCCCTGTCCATCGGGGGGACCCCTCATTATATTGCCGGCGTCTTTCGTCAGCCGCGGGATCGCTTTTACAAGGAATCCGGGATGGGCAGTTATCTTATATACATGTCCTATGATTCCCTGTGCAAATATACAGAAGCATCTGTCTCGGGAGAAGAAGGCGGCACGACGGATGACACCAATATGGATGTATCTGAAAACCTGGATGCCTTTGTCCCGAATACAGAATCCGGACAGGTCTCTGCCGAAGAGCCTGCCATTCCCAGGACGGCAGCCTATATGCCGGAAAACCGGGAGGACAGCACCGGAAAAAAGGCAGCTTTGTCCGATTTGGATGAGTCTGCGGAAGCCGGAGACGATGGAGGAGAAGGTCTCGATACAGACAATGTAAAAGAAGAGGTGGCTCCCGATAAGGACGAGGAACTCAATGACGATCCCGTCGGAGAAAATCTGGGACCGGGAAACGGATCCGGGACAATGCCGGGATCCGGACAGGGAGGCGAAGATGAGGACGATGAGAACAGAGTGACCGTGAACCGGAACAGGGTAACCTGCTATGAAGCGGTTATTCCCAATCCTGTCAAGGGTTTTGCCCTCAGCAGAGTCCGCAGCCGTCTGGAGCAGATTTCATTTTCCATGGACAATGTCACAGTTGTCGACAATACCAACCGCTATGACGTGATCCGCCTGATCTCCCTTCTGGCACAGCCCGGTGTGAGAAGTATGCAGACTGCAGCGATCCGGTATCCTTACTGGGAGAATGTGGCTCTGGCCTGGGAGGATGTTTTAATTCCTTTCGCACTTTTGTGGATGATCCTCCGCTATTCGCCGCTTCTGTTTTTACTCTGGCTCCTGATCTGGTACGCGACGCACAAGAGCTGGACAGTCGGCGGTGTGATCTCCGACATTCAGGGCAGAATCTATGACCGTCAGTCCGAGCGGATCTACGGAAAAGCTTCTGCAGGCGCACTGCCGCTCAATGATCCGGAAGCAATCGATGCCGATCCGGAAAAGGATGCGGAAGCGAATGCGTCTGACACTGAAGCACTTGCTGATGAGGAGAACAGTCCGGTTGATACTGAAAGCCTGCCGGAAGAGGACAATTCTGCTGAAGAAGGGGACTTTGCTTCTGAGAGCGGAGCCGCCCCGGAAGGAAGAGATATCGACCCTGAAGGCATGGCCCCCGCGGATGAGCCGGACACAGAACCGGAAAGCAAATCTGCAGGGAAAGCCCCGGAGTGATCATCCGGGAGACAAATCTATTATTTGATGGTTCGATATTCTGCCGGATCGTTATTCAATGGAAAGATAAATAAAAATCAAAAGGAGAGATGGAAAGTATTCCGTCATTTATGGCTGCCGGCCGGGGGATAACCTGTCGTTCGGCACATATACATGTGTGGCGCTGTGGGGAAGCGCGACCGAATCAAAAGAGAAGGAATGAAATATGATCAGATTGAAAAAAGAATTCAGACGTTTTGCTGCGGCCGTGCTTTGTATGATCCTGGCAATGACTGCAGTCGGCTGCGGAGGAGGAAAAAGTGAATCCGGCGGCTCCGGGAGCGAAGGCAAGGGTTCTGTGTCTTCCGCCATGCCGGAAGTGACCAGTAAGGACGGTGTCGTAAAATCGGATCTTATCTCTCTGGGAGACGATTTCAACACAGAAGGACTTCAGATTCTGCGTTATGAAGACGGCATTTTTTACGGCTTTAATTACAGCTATGAAGGTGACGGTCTCAATGCCTATGAACTTGTGAACTTCAAAGAGGATGGATCGGACCTGAAGAAAACTGTTTTTAAGCCTGAAGATTCAGAAGTTACGGATGTGACCTGCTCCGCTTTTAAGGACGGCGTCTACTATGTCGGACTTGCCAACACGGCAAATTCCGAAGCGCTTGACTATGCCCTTGATAACGAACTGGATGCCGAGGGAGAAATTCCTATGGGATTCAGTGAAGACGCTGCCGTGTCCTATCAGATCTGCTGTCTCACAGCGGACGGCAAACAGAAATGGCTGGTGGATGTCAAAGAACCTCAGGACAGTATGTATTTTTATATTGAATCCATTGTCCCTACAGACGACGGAATCCTGGTTGTTTCCACAGAGGGTGTCGACAAGTATTCGACGAAGGACGGATCCTTTGTCGAATCTCTCTGCCAGATCAAACCTGAAGATGCCGCCGGTCTGCTCTATGCCCTGCCTGACGGTACTGTACTGATGAAGGATGACACCGGGTCCGCGTCAAAGATCCTCAAATATGACGCCGGCAAAAAAGAGTTTGCGGACAGCCTTACGCTGCCCTCTTCTCTGATCGAAGCCAACATTTTCCCCGGCAGCAATTATGATCTGTATCTGTCATCCCAGGACGGTATTTACGGTGTTAAGCTCGGATCGGATAAAATGGATGTGGTTGTCAACTTCGTCAATTCCGATCTGGATGTCGAAGGCGTGACGAGTCTGATCGAACTGGGAGACGGCAGATTCGAGATGCAGGCATACGGTTCTCAGGTGGTCCTTGAGACCTATCTGATGGAACCCATAGCTCCTGAAGATGTAAAGGACAGAAAAGAGATCACGATCGGCGGCTATTATATTTCCTACGACGTCCGCAGTGAGATCATTAAGTTCAACAAGGAAAACACTGATTTCAGAATTATTATCCGTGATTACAGCCAGTATGACATGGCTGAGGATGAATATAATAATCCTTCCGGCATCTCCACGATGAATACAGATATTATCTCAGGGGATATTCCGGATATCCTGGTCCTGAGCGATTCCATGCCTGTAAATAATTATATTTCCAAAGGCATGCTGATGGATCTGACAGATTATTATGAAGCAGACAAGGATATTGACAAAGGGGATTTCCTCCAGAACGTTGTGGACGCCTTTAAGACGGATGGCAAGATGTATGTGGTCGTTCCCGGCTTTACCGTGACAGGCATTGCCGGCAAGGCCAAGTATATCGGTGACGGCAAGGATCTGACACTCGCAAAGGCAAGAGAGATCGCAAAGGGCATGGGACTTGACGATACCGGTGTGCTGGGCATCATGGACAGGGAAACAGTTCTGTCTACTGCAATTGAGTTCTCCGGCGATCAGTTCATTGATATGGAATCGCATACCTGCAGCTTCAACAATGAAGATTTCCAGGAACTGCTTGAGTTTGCCAATAAATACCCCGCTGCAATCGGCGATGACGCGTACATGGATTACGAAACACAGTATCTGGCCGATAAGGCACTGCTGGGCGTTCAGTACATCAATACTCCTTTTGATTACTATTATATGACCAGACGCATGTATGGTGATATCAATATGACTGTTACCGGTTTCCCCTCCAAGACAAACAAGGGTCCTTCGATTGCCCCCTGCTTTGAACTTGGAATCAGCAGCAGTTCTCCCAATGCTGACGGCTGCTGGGATTTCGTCCGCAGATTCCTCTTGTCCGATTATCAGGGAAGCCTGGAAAGCTGCCTCCCGCTCAGCAAAGCATCGATCGACAAACAAGGCCAGACTGTCCTCGAGAGCCTGAAAGAGCAGCAGGAGGAATACGAAGAATACATGAAAGGACTGGATCTGGAAATTTCCGAGGAAGATGCTTCGGGAGATGCTGCAGAGGGATTCTCCGGAGATGATGTCATTGAAGCTACCGATGATATGGAAGCCACCGAGAAAGTGTCTGAAGACTATACCAACAAGCCCGTTCCCGAAAAAGACTTCGACGGAACCCACGAGGAGTACGAGGAATACGTCAAGGAATTCGAGGCTGATGCCAAAGCAGCAGAGGCTATGACCGGCGAGGAAGTTATTGCCGAGCCGGAAGAACTCGAGATTGAAGAGAGCACAGATGCCTATGGACTCGATTCCCTGCCCGAATTCAGCGAAGATGACCTGAAGGAAATGGAAAAGATCCTTGAGAATCTGACCTTCTCTGTAAACAGTGAACAGGAAGTCCTCAACATCATCATGGAAGAAGCAGGCGCCTACTTTGCCGGCCAGAAAACGACAGCGGAAGTCTCCGATATCATCCAGAGCCGCATCCAGGTCTACCTCAAAGAAAATGAATAAAGCAGCCGGTTAAAGCCGACAGAGCGTCGTGCATGCACGAGCGGTCGGGAGGCCCCGGCGGGCGCTTATACAAAAAACAACACTGTGCCTCCGGCAGACATACCCGCTATTGTCTGCCGGAGGTTTGACGCAGATTCCGGCATGTCGGGCAGCAGTGTCGAAGGGACTCCTTGAAAGACTGCCGTACTGACAGATTGAAAGGTAAGTGAATGCAAAAAGAAATTACCCAGGATAAAATCAGAAATTTCTGTATTGTCGCGCATATTGACCACGGCAAGTCCACGCTTGCGGACCGCATGATCGAGAAGACCGGGCTGCTCACCAGCCGGGAAATGCAGGATCAGGTCCTCGACAACATGGAACTGGAGCGTGAGCGCGGTATTACGATCAAATCCCAGGCAGTTCGTCTGGTCTATAATGCTAAGGACGGCCAGGAGTATATTTTCAATCTGATCGACACCCCCGGACATGTTGACTTCAACTATGAGGTCAGCCGTTCCCTGGCGGCCTGTGACGGCGCGATCCTGGTGGTTGACGCTACACAGGGAATCCAGGCGCAGACTCTGGCCAATGTCTATCTGGCTCTGGAGCACAACCTGGATGTTTTCCCGGTCATCAACAAGATCGACCTGCCCTCTGCCCAGCCGGAGGTCGTGAGAGAGGAGATCGAGGATGTCATCGGACTTGACGCGTCGGAGGCTCCCCTGATCTCAGCAAAACAGGGCCTGGGCATAGATGATGTCCTGGAGGCAGTCATCACCAATATTCCGGCACCGGACGGAGATCCGGATGCCCCCCTCAAGGCACTGATCTTTGATTCCCTCTACGATTCCTACAGGGGTGTCATTGTCTTCTGCCGACTGCGCGACGGCAGGATCCGCCGTGGTATGAAGGTCAGGATGATGGCCACCGGAGCGGTCTCCGAAGTGGTCGAAGTCGGTTATTTCGGCCCCGGACAGTTCATCCCCTGCGAAGAGCTCTCTGCAGGTATGGTCGGATACTTCACTGCCTCCATCAAAAATATCAGGGACGCCCGTGTGGGTGACACGGTGACGGAGAACAGCCGTCCCTGTGAGGAAGCGCTTCCGGGCTATAAGGGTGCCCAGCCCATGGTCTACTGCGGCCTGTATCCTTCCGAGACACCGCGCTATCCGGATCTTCGGGACGCCCTGGAAAAACTCCAGCTCAATGACGCCTCCCTCTTTTTCGAACCTGAGACATCTCTGGCCCTGGGATTCGGCTTCCGCTGCGGCTTCCTGGGACTTCTGCACATGGAAGTCATCCTGGAGCGCCTGGAGCGTGAGTATGATCTTGACCTGATTTCCACCGCGCCCGGCGTTGTCTACAAGGTCTATAAGACAGACGGCACCATGATCGAGCTGACCAATCCCTCCAATCTTCCCGAGCCCTCCTCCATCGACAGGATGGAAGAGCCGATCGTGAGTGCCGAGATCATGGTCACCACCGAGTTCATAGGCCCTATCATGCAGCTCTGCCAGGAGCGCCGCGGCAGATATCTGGGCACGGATTATATCGAGACTACCCGTGCGGTCCTCAAGTATGAGCTGCCTCTGAACGAGATCATCTATGACTTTTTTGATGCCCTCAAGTCCAGGTCCAGGGGCTATGCGTCCTTTGACTATGAGCTCAAGGGCTATGAGGAGTCCAAACTTGTCAAGATGGATATCCTGGTCAACAAGGAGCCGGTCGATGCCCTCTCCTTCATCGTTCATGCGGACGGGGCATACGAACGCGGCCGCAAGATGTGCGAGAAGCTCAAGGACGAGATCCCGCGCCAGCTCTTTGACGTCCCGATCCAGGCCGCTGTCGGCGGACGTGTCATCGCCCGCGAGACAGTACGCCAGATGCGCAAGGACGTTCTTGCCAAGTGCTATGGCGGCGATATTTCCCGAAAGAAAAAGCTGCTGGAGAAGCAGAAGGAAGGCAAGAAGCGCATGCAGACTGTCGGCAACGTAGAGATTCCCAAGGAAGCCTTTATGAATGTCCTCAAGCTCGATACACAGTAAGCCTGCAGTAAGTCTTCTGAGAGGATTCATTCGAGTACACAATTTATTTTCCCGGGCGTTTTTATTCCGGGTATCGGGTATTCAGTAATATTTCTGTCTTTTTCTGAGAAGATCCGCCATATAGTCCGGAAGGATTTTTTGAAGGCATAATTTTGAAGACAGAAGCGGAACAGAAGATGGGGGAAAAGGTGATAGAGATTCGTCCGTCGGAAAATAATATGCAGAACACAAAGTGCCGGGGAGATTTTCTCTCCGGCACTGATTTGATTTCCCTGTATGTCCATATACCCTTTTGTCTGCGCAAGTGCCGGTACTGCGATTTTCTGTCCGCACCGCAGACGGATATTGATCGGGAGAGGTATGTAAAAGCCCTGATCCGGGAGATAAAGACGCAGAAAGACTGCCCTGCAGGCCGGCCGGTGGATACAGTATTTTTCGGAGGCGGCACGCCCTCTGTTCTGTCTGCAGACCAGATCGGACGGATCATAGACGCTCTGAGGGAAGTCTTTTTAATCCTGCCGGATGCCGAGGTCAGTCTGGAGACCAATCCCGGCACCGCGGACTTTGAAAAGCTCAGTGCTTTTAAAGAGGCGGGGATCAATCGTCTGTCGATGGGTGTTCAGTCCATGCACGATGAAGAACTGCATCTTCTGGGCAGGATCCACACAGCAGAACAGGCCCTCGAGGCCTTTAAGACTGCCCGCGCCGCCGGATTCGACAATATTAATATCGACCTTATGAGCGCCCTTCCCGGGCAGACCTTTGACAGCTGGGCGGACTCCCTGCGGCAGGCAGTGGAATGGAGGCCGGAGCACATCTCCGCCTACAGCCTGATCATCGAGCCGGGCACGCCTTTTTCGGCGCTCTATGAGGCCGGAGAACTGCCTCCCTTGCCGGATGAGGAGACTGACCGGAAGATGTATCACTACACCCGGGAATACCTTGCCCAGCATGGCTATGGGCGCTATGAGATCTCCAACTATGCTCTTAAAGGCAGGGAGTGCCGCCACAACAGCGGCTACTGGACGGGACATCCCTATCTGGGATTTGGTATCGGAGCTGCGTCTTATGTGAACGGAGCCCGTTTTTCCAATATTACGGATTTTGAGACTTATAGTGTGGAGATGGAAAAGGCCGGTATTCCGGCCGAAATCGAGCAAGTATACGGAAAGGTCCGCACGGAAATCCATTCCCTCACTGAGCAGGAGAAGATGGAGGAGTTCATGTTCCTGGGGCTCAGGATGACGGCAGGTGTAAAAACGTCGGATTTTGCCTCCCGCTTCGGAAAGAGCCTTGATGAAGTGTATGGGGATGTGATCAGAAGACATCTGGCACAGGGGCTGCTGCAGCGTACACCGGAGGGCTTTTGCCTGACAGAGAGGGGGACCGACGTCAGCAATTATGTGATGGCGGATTATCTGCAGTAATGATCCGGCTCCTGAGGCTCTTGTCCTTTCTACATCTTTCCCGATAACTGCTGTTATCAACTGCACTCACAGATCACCGCGCCTGATATCGCGGACCATCAGCCTTATGAGGAAGACTGCCACCAGGATGGAACCGATCTCGGCAGTTGGAGTCGCCCATACAATACCGTACATGCCGATCATGGACTTGAAGAGGAACATCAGGGGAATGTCCATGCAGCCTTTGCGGAGTATGGAGAGAAGGAAGGAACTGAACCTTCTGCCGGCTGCCTGGAAGACCGTGTTGGTCAGATAGACAATGGAAGCAAGAGGTGTTGCCAGCGCAATGACACGCAGAAAGGCACTTCCGAAGCTGACCGATGCCTCCTCCGCGATAAAGAAGGCGACCAGAGTCGGAGCGAAGGTGCGGAAGCACAATGTGCAGATCAGGTTGAATCCCAGGGCTGCTGCAGCTGTGAAGATGATGGATTTTTTCAGACGGTCGTAGTTTCTGGCACCGAAATTATAGCCCAGAAGGGGAAGGACGCCCTGGGTCAGGCCCATGGTCGTGTTAAAGGCCAGCATGTTGATCTTTTTGGCGACGCCCATGCCTGCTACAGCAGCGCTTCCGTAATCACTTACCAGGTAATTGGCGGCGATGTTGGAAAGCATGGCCATACTTGTGGCGAGAGCCGCGGGAATCCCGATGGATATGACATTCCCCGGAATCTCTTCTCCGACGGTGAAATCCGAAGGAGAGAGGGATAACACCTCGTGGTCTCTGTGTCTGTAGAGATAGATCAGAAAATAAATGAGGGCGGCCGTATTGGACAGGCAGGTCGCGATGGCTGCACCGGTGACTTCATTGCCGGGAGGCAGGATGACAAACATAAAAAGCGGATCCAGTATGATATTGAGGACACCGCCCATGGACATGCCGAAGCCGGCTTCTTTTGCAGCCCCGACAGAGCGCACCAGATGACCGCACAGGACATTTCCGACGGTCGGGACTGCGCCGACGATCAGAGTCCAGAACATATAGTCGTAGATATATGGATAAGAGGAATCATCTCCGCCGATGACCGGAATCAGACGGCTGCGGAAGAGGATGATGAGCACAGCGTAGACAACTGCCGCAGCAAACCCTCCGTAAAAGCAGAAGGTGAAGGTTTTTCTGGCGTAACGGGGATTCTTTCGTCCCAGGGCGCGGGAAATGACACTGGCACCGCCTATGCCGAAGAGGTTGGCAATGGCTGCCAGCAGAATAAAAAGAGGCATACTGACGGAAAGGGCGGCGACCATGGCGGCGTTTCCTGTCCTGCCGACATACCAGGTATCTGCAAAATTGTAAATGATATTGATCAGCTGTGTGATGATCGTGGGGACCGCCAGTGTCATGACGGCGACAGGGATCGGGGCGGAATAAAACAGGGCCATATTCCGGTCGTTTTTTCCGGCGGAAACAGGAGTGGACATTCTGTTTACCTCTTTATTGGAAAACTGATGACAGCACAGTTTGTTGCAGGGATTAAAGGTATGATGTAAGGGTCAAAAGTATCATAAAGGCAGTGAGTCTCGTCAAGTTGCACAAACAGCCGAAGGGCCTTGGCGAGCGGATGGTACTTGGCCGCTGGTTTTTAGCGGTCTCAGAACCGCTTCCAGCGAGGGTAGAGCGAGAGCGTCCCCAAGGCGTTTGTGCAACTTGACGAGACGGGGGTGCTTGACCACCTTTTGAACTTTCCATCAAAGTATTGCATATTGTAACATTTTTTTATTGATCTGTGTAATATGAAATACTGGCACATCCGACGAAAACAGCTGAAGGTGACAGCTGATCAGATCATTGACGACAGGTCTGATGAATGGGACGACGATACCGGAGAAAACTGAATAATGATTGTGAAGGCAGACAGGCTTTGTGGCGGCGAAGACACAGAGCCTGTTTTTCTGTTTCACCGGAAATGTTGATTTCCTATGAGACAAAAATCTACGACAAAACTTCGGCTTGATGGATTCGGCACTTGCTCGAAAGGAGGCATATCGTTGAAGCGGCTGCGATCGGCACGAGAGTCTGGTAAGAGAGACCCTTAAAAACTTTCAGGTCTTATTTTTCAAAAAGGGGAAATTAAAATGCTTGCCGATTGCAGTGTGGGGAAAGCTGCGGCAATCTGTTACAGCGCTGGAAAAGGAGCGGGATATCAACAGTTTTTTTCATGTAATTATTACCGTGTATGTTATTATAAAAGTGGAAAGAAAAGACTCTGGAACTGCTGCCTTTCGAGGAATGCGGTTCCGGAATCAGACTCTTATATACCGTATATTTTGAAGACGGAAGCAGCCGTACGTATGACGGCGGATCCTTGTTTTGAACAGGAAAGAGGGGAGGCACAGATCAATACTTATGAAAGCCGCATGTAATGTCTGCTGCCATCACTGCAGACTGGAGGAAGGGCAGACCGGTGCCTGCAGGGCCCGGCGAAATGAGAGAGGAGTCATCAAATGTACCAATTATGGGAGACTGACGGCTCTGGCCCTCGACCCTATAGAAAAAAAGCCGCTCTCGCGCTTTTACCCCGGGAGCATGATCCTGTCTGTCGGCAGCTTTGGATGCAGTCTGCGCTGTCCCTTCTGCCAGAACTATGAAATTGCGTCGGCAGGAGAGCACAGGCCGAAAGAAGAGAGCAGTCTTCTGTCCGTATCAGGAAATAGTGAAAGTGCTGCCAAAAAGAAGCATACTGCAGCCCTTTCCTCACAGGTAAAAATGTATCCGGTCACCTATAATGACGGCAGGCGGGAGAGGACGCTCGATACAGCATATTACACGCCGCAGGAGCTCTGTGACCTAGCACTGGATCTTCGGGAACGCGGCAATATCGGCATCGCCTTTACCTATAATGAGCCCCTGGTCGGCTGGGAATTTGTACGTGATACGGCAAAATTGTTTCACCGTCACGATCTGAAAACGGTTTTAGTCTCCAACGGCATGGCTTCACAGGAAATTCTGCAGGAAATCCTGCCTTATATCGACGCCATGAACATCGATCTCAAAGGCTTTACACCGGAGTTTTACAGAGATTTCGTGGGCGGAGACCTGGAGATGGTAAAGGCTTTTATCAGGACGGCTGCAGAAAGCTGTCATATAGAAATTACAAAACTTATCATACCGGACAAAAATGACAGCGAGGAGGATATGCGGCGGATGACGGAGTGGATCGCTTCATTGCGCGGCGGCAGAGGCCGCCGGATCCCGCTTCATGTATCGCGCTATTTCCCGAGATATAAGTGGACAGCGCCGGCGACACCGGTGAAGACTGTATATGGTCTCGCGGATGTCGCACGGGAAAAACTGGACTACGTCTACACAGGGAACTGCTGAATGGAATCCATGTAAGAGGAATATGGAGGAAGGGAGATGGGGCTGTACGCAAAGTATTTAAAGCGTGCTGATTCTTCCGGAAGAGGCAGCAAAAGAAAAAGAGGAGGAAGAGGAACCTTTCTCCTGTCTCTGATGCTCATTCTGGTCATTGTGATCTCGGGATGCGGAGCTTCACCGCAGTCCGCATCTCCTGCGGGCGCTTCTTCTGCTGGAAATACGACAGATGATCCTGCGTCAAAAGCCGTCTCTTCTGAAGACGGCGGATCGACCGGAAATACGCTCACACTGATGATCTACCTTTGCGGCAGCGATCTGGAGAGCAAGACAGGGGCGGCTACCAAAGATCTGGATGAAATAGTTGCTTCAGGTGTCAACACAGACCTTGTAAACGTGGTTGTCATGGCCGGCGGAACGACACAGTGGCAGAACGGCTTTTCCCATGAAGAGACGGCAGTCTATTTCCTGACGGCAGGAGACAGTACCGCTGACGGAGGAACAACCGGAACAGGCGGGACTATCGGGACAACTGAAGCAGGAGGTACAGGCGGAACTGCCGGAACAACAAAAGCAGGAAGTGGTCTTACCTGGGAAAAGAAGGAGACCTTCGCTTCGCAGGAGGTAGAGTATGCGCCGGCCAACATGGGGGAATCAAGTACCCTCAAGGCTTTTCTGGACTACAGCCATGACCGGTTTCCTGCGGATAAGTATGCCCTGATCCTGTGGGATCACGGCGGAGGACCCATGCGCGGGCTGTGCTGGGATACGGCATGGGCCAAGGACTGCCTGACCATGGAGGAACTTACAGGTGCCCTCAAAGACAGTCCTTTTGCGGAGGAAAAACTCAGCTGGATCGGTTTTGACGCCTGCCTCATGTCCTCAGTGGAGACAGCCCATCTGATCGCTCCCTACGCGGAGTACATGATCGCATCCGAAGAGACAGAGCCTTGTGTCGGATGGTCTTATGATTATCTGGCTGAGATCGAAAAGGACAAAAACGGCGGGGAGACAGGTGTGAGGATCGTCGATTCCTTCATGGCTGCCGGAGAAGCTGCCAGCGAGGCGGCTGATAAGGAATCCTCCCTGACCCTTGCCTGTATGGACCTGTCACAGCTGGCCGAGGTCGAGGAGAAGCTGGACAGAAACTGGAGGTGGTCCTGCATCCTGTCGACCTGGACGTGAGTGCTGTTTCGGGCGGCAAAGAGTATAATGATAATCCTGGAGGGCTTGCTTCCTGCAGTAAAGATCAGATGCTGTGGACACTTCGTTCCGCAGAGCAGCAGCGGGGAGGGAACATTGAATTTGCGGTAGTTGTCAAAAACGAGAGCACAGAACCGGCGGCAGTGAAGTTCCCTGAAGAGATTTCGGTCAATGGGATCACGCTGTACGCATCCTTACATGTACGATCAGATGATCCGGTGATCAATCCTGAAGAGGAATGCTCTTTCACGGTACGGGCAGTCAACAGCCAATCCAGGCCTGGTTTTTTTGAACATATGGGAGGATCAAATCATCTGACAATATCCGACATTCTCGGGACAGAGGGCGTGAGGGAAGTCAGGACAGTCTCTTTCTATCTGCTGAATGAATATATGTATAAATTTGAGATGCCGAAAGGGGACTGGGAGAGTCCTCCGGTATATTTTGCCCTGTCGGATCCTGTTCCTTTGAATAACAGGAACAACAGTCTCATGAGGGATGATCCGGGCCTGCCTTCGGGGGAGGAAAGCCGGGATGAACTTTCCGCGGAGGAGATGACCAGGGCTTTGGATTTCGGCGGGAATACACCCGTCCTCACCGAGATTTTTTCCATGGATGGACTGACAGTATACGGCGAGCATATCCTTCTTGCAGATCAGACTGTTATGATGTCCTTCCTGTTGGAGAACAAGAGTGAGGAAAACAGGATCGTCAGGTTTTATGGATTGAATATGGATGACAGGGAATTCACCGCTTTTTCTGAAAATGAAATTTCCTATGCCTCTTCCAGAAGAAGAATTATAGTGGACGCGGCAGAATATGGGGAAATAGAGAATAATTCTGTCAATAATATGTCTATGCTGATCTGGCTGGATACTAAACCGCTCCCGGACACACAAGGGCAGGAAGAAGCAGGATCACAGAGCGGGGAGGAAGAAAAAACCGGCAGCGATCAGAACAGCGGAAATGAGGACAAGAAGCGGACAAGGGGACTGCCGATCATCCGGCAGGTCGATCTGTCCCTCCCGGCGGGAACGGCCTTTAATGTCGACGGAGGCAGATCATTTGGTTTCGAAGATACGGGTATTACTGTCACCTGCCTGACCGATGAGAAGGCGGAAGGGGATCTCTTTGAGAAGAAGGTTTCATGCCCTGAAAACCCCGGCCAGTACAGAAAGCAGGTCTCCTTTAGGCTTCCTGATTCTTTGTCCGATGAAGAGAAGAAATCAGTGCGGACTGTAGTTGTGACTGCATATCGTGACTGCACGGCGGAAGCCAGTCCTGAGGATGCAAAGGATATTCAGGATACCCTGTCCAAGAAGGGGATTGAAGATCCATCTCCCCTGTGTCTGCAGTTCCTCACATATGCCGGGATGGAAAGGAGTGAAGATGATCCGGATACCTTCAGCGGTTCTCTTTCGGGACTGATGTGTGTGCATCAGGATCAGCCGGAGATCAGCTATGTAATGCTGGAATCCGTCGACGAGGATGGAAAAACCAGATTTATTAAGAAGGACAGCGATGTTTTTGATACCTGGTATATAGTTCCAAAAGACTGGTGTGATGATACTTTTATTGATGGTGTGGAATATGATATGACTATAACACTGCAGGGCGGTTCTGCCATCCTGGATGAGTTTGCAATACATGACAGAAAAAATAATGGCAGTGAATATGCAGTTCCCTATTCGATCGCGCCCCTGAACTGGTTTGAATCCATGAAATATACTTTGACGGCACTTGCATTTGTACATGAGGAGGATGGAACCCTTCAGAATCAGCCTGAGGGAATGTCTACTGGTTATTACACAGTAGAGACCGAGATCCCTGTGGACGGGGGAAACAGGACGCTGGAACTGCTGCCTTTTGAGGAATGCGGCTCCGGGATCAGGCTGGTATATTACGTTTATTTTGAAGACGGAAGCTGCCGTCTGTATGACGGCGGCTCCCTGTTCTGAGCAGAACCGGGAAGACGCAAAACAAAAGGAAATCAACCTGCCTGTTATGTCAGGCAGGAAGAGAAAAGAGGAGGAATAAAAATGGCAGTGATCGGTGCAGTAATGGTTCCGCACCCTCCGATCATCCTTCCGGAAATCGGACACGGCGAGGAAAAAAAGATACAGGCGACGACGGACGCCTATAAAACGGCCATGGCGTTTACCGCATCTCTGAAGCCGGATACAGTGGTGATCGCGTCCCCCCACAGTGTGATGTACGCAGATTATTTTCATATTTCTCCGGGTGTGGAGGCGGAAGGGGATTTCCGCCGCTTCCGTGCGCGCAATGTCTATATCCACGCGGACTACGATTATGAGTTTGTCCATACCCTCTGCGGGCTCTGTGACCGGGATGAGTTTCCGGCAGGTACCATGGGAGAGCGGGATCCGCAGCTGGATCATGGGACAATGATCCCCCTGTACTTCCTGAATCAGTACATGGATCCTTCGAGCTTCAGGGTTGTCAGGATCGGGCTCTCAGGTCTGCCTCTGGCGGATCATTACAGGCTGGGACTCAAGGTCCGCGAGGCCTCGGAGCGTCTGGGCAGGCGCGTGGTATTTATCGCCAGCGGCGATCTGTCCCATAAGCTCAAAGAAGAGGGACCCTACGGGTTTGACCCCAATGGACCTGTCTATGACGACCGCATCATGGACGTCATGGGCAGAGCGCAGTTTGATGAACTGCTTGATTTTGACGAGGGCTTCTGCGACCGGGCAGCCGAGTGCGGCCACCGCAGCTTTGTAATGATGGCGGGCGCTCTGGACGGCACAGCAGTGCGGACATGCAGGCTGTCTCATGAGGGAACCTTCGGTGTCGGCTACGGTGTATGTACTTATCAGGTCACGGGGCAGGATGATATGCGTCATTTTTTACATAAATGGTCGGAAAAAAGGAAAAAAGAGCTGGCGGCGGCGCGCAGTAAGGAAGATCTGTTCGTGCGTCTGGCCCGCGCAGGCGTGGAGTCTGCGGTTCGCTCCGGACGAAAACTTCCCGACAGGGACATCGCCGAACTGATCAGAACAGAGGCGGCAGATCTGGATATGGATCCCGCGCAGATCATGCAAGCACAGCGCGATCTTCTTTATCGCCGGGCGGGCGTCTTTGTGTCGATCCATAAGAACGGGAGCCTCCGCGGCTGCATCGGCACGATCTCACCGACCTGCAGCAGTATCGCGCAGGAGATCGCTCAGAATGCTGTGAGCGCTTCCACCAAAGATCCCCGCTTTTCGGCAATCCGTCCCTCGGAGCTGGATGAGCTGGAGATCACTGTCGATGTCCTGGGAGATACAGAAGAGATTTCCTCTCCGGACCAGCTGGATGTGAAGCGCTACGGTGTGATCGTGTCCAAGGGACGCCGCAGAGGCCTTCTTCTGCCCAACCTCGACGGTGTGGATACAGTGGAAGAGCAGATCAGCATCGCTCTGCAGAAGGCCGGACTCGACACGGATGAGGAAAATTATGAGCTGGAGAGGTTTGAAGTTGTGCGCCATTACTGATACACTGACAGTTACTGAAAAAGACAGCAGCTGTTCATTGCGGAAATAATACTGATCAATCAAAAAAGCTTTCGGGAGAAATGAAAAATGAAAAATCTGACTGGAAAATGTGTCCTCCTGGGTATTACAGGCGGGATCGCCGCCTATAAGATGGCAAATGTGGCGAGCGCCCTTCACAAGGCGGGAGCAAAGGTCCATGTGATCATGACAGAAAACGCGACCAAATTTATCACACCGCTGACTTTTGAAACGCTTACGGGTTCAAAATGCATGGTCGACACCTTTGACCGTGAGTTTGAGTTTGATGTGCGCCATATTTCCGTCGCAAAAGAAGCCGATGTGATCCTGATCGCGCCCGCGACGGCCGATATTATCGCAAAGATGGCACACGGAATCGCCGACGATATGCTGACGACGGTCGTCCTCGCCGCCAAGTGCAGAAAGCTTGTTTCTCCCTCCATGAATACGGCAATGCTGGAGAATTCCATCACGCAGGATAATATCGGTCTGCTTCGAAAATACGGCTTTACCATTATCGACTCCGCCAGCGGCTACCTTGCCTGCGGGGATACCGGAAGCGGAAAGCTCCCTGAGCCGGAGGTCCTCTGCCAGTGGATCGAGCGAGAGATCGCCTATATGGACAAGCCCATGAAGGGGCAGAAAGTCGTGGTCACGGCAGGTCCCACACAGGAGGCCCTCGATCCGGTCCGTTACCTGACCAACCACTCCAGCGGCAAGATGGGATACGCCATAGCCCACGAGGCCATGCTGCGCGGTGCCGATGTCACGCTGGTTTCCGGTCCTGTCTCCCTGCCTGCGGCTCCCTTTGTCAAACAGAAAAATATCACCTCCGCCGCGGACATGTTCGAAGCGATCCGCGAGGAGATCGCGGATACGGATATCCTGATCAAGGCCGCCGCCGTCGCGGATTACCGGCCGGCTCAGGTCGCGGACCAGAAGATCAAAAAGGGTATTTCCGGAGAAGGAAATCCCATTGCGGGGTCCGAGGACACAGGCATGTCCATTCCCCTCGCACGCACACAGGATATTCTGGGCTGGGTTGCCCAAAACCGCCATCCCGGACTTTTTGTCTGCGGCTTTTCCATGGAGACCGAGAATCTTCTGGCCAATTCCTCCAAAAAGCTGGAAAAAAAGAAACTGGATATGATCGTCGCCAACAGTCTGCGCACTGCGGGAGCCGGATTCGGCGTCGATACAAATGTCGTCACCCTGATCACAAAAGACGGTGCGCAGGAGCTTCCTCTCATGAGCAAGGAAGATGTCGCTGCCAGGATCTTCGATCAGATCAGCACCATGAGACAGTGACGGTAGGCGGCAGTGAGGTCAGTGCATCCTTTATAAGGGCTTTTCAGGACAAAGACGCTTTAATCCGAATACGGCGTGCAGGACACGCAGTTTGAGACTTCTTTTGTCTGCTTTTGCCTGCCTTATTTTTGCCTGCCTTTGTTATGCAGACCAGGGACAAGGAGGAGATACCTTGATTCTCATCATTGATATTGGAAATACAAACATCAAGTTCACGGGCATTGCCGGCTTTTCCCAAGAGGGAAAGAGGGCTTCGGAGAATCCGGATTTCTCCCTTTTGTTTGAGGAAAAGCTCCCCACGGCATCGGGAAAAGATGTGGGGGAATTTTTTCAGCAGGCGGAGCTTCTGCTCGGCCCGCATGGGATTTCTTTTGGGCAGGGAAAAACTGTTCAGGCTGTCGCAATCTCCAGCGTGGTGCCTGCAGACACACCTGCGGCTGTCTGTCTCGCGGAAAAAATATGCGCTGCTCCTCCTGTCGTGATCAGCTGCAGAAGCGACAGCGGTCTTTCGTTTGAAGGGCTTCCCGCACCGGACAAGGTGGGTACGGACCGTATAGCTGATGCCGCCTGGGCGGCGGCATGCTATCCTCTGCCTGCTATGACCGTGGATCTGGGGACTGCGACGACCATCAATGTGATCGGGCCGGCAGAAGGAGAGGCAGACGGGAAGGCTGAAGCTGCAGAACAAGCTGTAAAAGATGGACGAGTAGAACAAAGAGAATTCCCCGGGAAAAAGGCAGACAGTATCGAAAACTGCGGTCCTGCCAGATGTGATGATATGCTTCGCCCCGGCTTAAGGGGTGTATTTCTGGGAGGAATGATCGGTGCGGGCGTGAGCACATCCCTGCACGCCCTGCGGACGGGAACCGCTCAGCTGCCTGCCCTGGAGCCGCGAGCTGTTCCACCGGAGAATCTGATCGGGATCGACACTGACGGATGCATGCTTTCCTCGGCAATCGTAGGAACGGCCGCCATGATCGAGGGGCTCGCATCCAGGGTGGAAGAGCAGCTCGGAAGGCCGGTAACCCTGATCCTGACGGGCGGCAACGCCAGGTACGTATCTCCCTGGATCCGCCGTCCCTTTGTATATGAGTCGTCATTGGCCTCAAAAGGCACTGCAGTGATAGCTCTTCGTGAACTTTCAGATAATAAGGAGAAGACATTTTGATAGAAGCAGCAAAAGAAAGAGACAATGAGATCACGCAGGTACCGTTGACAGCCTTTCCCGGCATACGGGTGGGCCAGGCGCAGGATGAGGACGGGGGGACCGGGATCACGGTCGTCCTGTGCGAGGATCCGGCCGGAATGGCAGCGGGTCTGCATATCGGCGGCGGCGGTCCGGCCTGTCGTGAGACCGGTCTGCTGGATCCAGTAACGACAGCGCAGCGGATCCACGCGGCAGTTCTGGGCGGCGGCAGTGCTTTCGGGCTGGACGCTGCCGGCGGCGTCATGCGTTATCTGGAAGAGAAGGGGATCGGTGTTGAAGTGAGGGAGATTCATGTTCCCCTTGTCGCCCAGGTGGATATTTTTGATCTTCCTGTGGGAGATCCCCGGGTCCGTCCGGATCAGGCCATGGGCTATGCGGCCTGCCGGATGTCTGAAAAAGCAGGGGGAAACTACAGAGATGGATGCTACGGTGCCGGCTGCGGCGCGACGATCGGTAAATATGCCGGCGGCGAACATGCCATGAAATCCGGAATCGGCTGCTGTGTACTGCGCCAGGGAAATCTGCTGGTAGGCGCAATAGTGGCTGTCAATGCCTTTGGCGATATTTACGATTGGAAGACCGGACAGAAGATCGCGGGTGCCCGCTCCGGGGACGGCAGGCTTCTTGACCGTGTGGAAATGGTCACCTGCCTGCGGCAGATGGAGGAGAATAAAGCCCGTGCCTCGGCAGGCTATTCCACTCGGACAGCGCTCAATACGACGATTGGAATCGTTTTTACCAATGCGCCTTTTCAGAAAGCCCAGCTCTGCAAAATCGCCGCCATGGCCCATGACGGTTTTGCAAGATCGATTGCTCCTGTACATACCTCCGGAGACGGGGACAGTATTATAGCTCTCTCTGTACCTGCACAGAGCTCCGGAAAGGGTTTCGGCCCTGCTGCTGATGTTGACAATAAAAACTGCCATTCAGCCAGCGGCGGAGAACCTGTCATTGCCGGGATCGACACAGTCGGCACCCTTGCCGCCTGGGCAGCCTCTGAAGCTATCCTTCAGGGTGTTCAAAGTGCAGAGTCCATGTATGGATACAGGGCGCTCAAAGATTTGCCATTGTGATGATGAGGTCATTGACAGGTATGAAAGAGAACGATGAGCACACAGTATACCTGCAGCAGGATCCATACTATAAAGATGCCGTGCAGAAGAGAGAAAGAACAGATGATGATCCGCCTGTTCAGCTCCGGATCGAATATCCTGAGGAAAAGAAGTCCCTTCCTGTAAGCGGAAAGGCATGGGGACGCAGGGTCGACCTTCCCATGACCGGGAGTCTTTTGCGGCTGCGGCTGCGAAGAGCGGGAATATCTGTGCGGGATGTTCAGAAGGCGGCCGGGCTGGAGTGCCCTCAGAGTATTTACCGCTGGTTTGACGGTCAGGCCCTTCCGTCCGTGGAAAATCTGTATGTCCTGCACAGACTCCTGGGATGCAGCATGGAAAATCTTCTCGTCACCCATGACCGGCCTATGAAACTTCGGTGTGCGGCTTACCTGAACATGTATTTTAAAAGAGCTTTGCGCTGATGCTCTCATGTCGTGTGCTTCTCAGGCGGGAACAAGAAACAGCACTTCACAGCAGCACAGGTTTTTCGCCAGGAGGGGAATGGCGCAGGGACAGACAGCTGTTATGAAAGAAAAATGTAAAATGAAAAGAGCGGGTGTTGTGTTCTGATGAAAACACAGCACCCGCTTTTCGCTGAAATGAATCGAATATGAAACTCGAATCCATGTCCTCTGCAGAACTATCAAACATCTGCAAAGGCATAATCTTCACTTTTCTTTAAACTCGCTTGGAATAGACCCTGAAACAGCCGGTTGATAGTCCGGATTACGGATTAATTCCTGCCTGGGAAAGGTCATAGTCGGACAGTTCCTTGCATCCGTTATTTCTGAAGGACTGTGCAAGAGTTCTTCCATCGACCTTGGCGCCATAGGAATAGCCGGGAACCGTGATCAATCCTGCCTGTACAATCTCATCGAGATTGGCAGGGTCGTCAAGATTTCTGAAGGCAATCAGCAGATCAAGAGTACTGGAAGTTTCTGACAGGTTTGCATAAGAGCAGTTCATGCTGTAGAAATTGGGATATACGGTCTCAAGATCAAGATTTCTGATCATGTCGGCAGTGATGCCGGAGGATTTGTTAAAGCGTGTCAGATCAACAATGTTTGTCAGTACATGTGTGTCACTATCTGTGTATACGATAATATACTCGGAATAATTTGCTGCTTCATCGGTGAGGAATGCGAAATACTCATAGAACTCACCATCGGAATAACCAATGGCCTTATCTTCAGGGGCATCCTCCGAAACCTGTTCGACATCAAGCTTTTTGCTCTCATCCAGCTCGGGAAGTGCGGCAAAATCGATGTCAGCCAGAGATTTGGACTGCTGTAATTCAACAGGTTCAGCAGCAGCTTCTGTAGCTGCCTCGGCAGCAGCCTCTGTCGCAGCTTCAGCAACAGCCTCTGTTGCGGCTGCAGCGGGAGCTTCGGCTTCTGTCTCGGCGGGTGCAGAGGTGTCGACTGCTTCGGTGGTCTCTTCTTCAACGACAGCTTCCGTAGTGGTCTCCTGAGCAGCAGGCTCTGTCTTCTTGTCTGCTTCGGATGTTGCTGTTCCGGAACTTCCGCCGCAGGCACTGACCATTGCGGCAAGAAGAGCAGTGCAGCAAAGTAAAGCAAGTTTACGTTTCATAGTAGTCCTCCCTTCCTCAACCCGGTTTCCGGGCTGATCCACAAGTATAGTGGTAGTGATATATTCATTTAATTATAATTGTTATTACAATATATTGTCAATCGGGATTAAGGAGCACAGTGGCAGTCACAAGTTAACACAAGTTTAACACAAGTTATACATAAGTCCGGGGCAGCAGCCGGCACTGGATCTTATAATTACAGGTGCAGATGAACAGATCGCTCCGTGAGGATGTTTTTGTGTATTTTTTTAGAGGATATGCTATTATTATTTGCAGAAGGTTTCTTTGCTTTTAGCAGGAATATTGTTTTCAGGTTGTACAGTGACAGCCTCTTCTTATTACTACTGAAAGGGAATGATTTATGAAGAGAAAAGTAACAGCAGCAATACTGGCAGCAGTACTGTCATTCAGCCTCCTGGCAGGATGCGGAGGTTCCGGCCAGAGCGAACCGGCTGAAAAGCAGATTGAAACAGAAGGGGCTGCACAGGACAAGGGTTCCACGGCAGAGGACAGTTCTGACGCAGGAACAGGCGCAGCAGGACAGGATGTTGCAAAAACAGACAGCAATATCAAAGGCGACATCAGCGGCGGATCAGGCAGTACGCAGGAGAATCCCGGAACTGGCGTCTCGCAGGAGAATCCCGGAACTGGTGCTACGCAGGAGAATCCAGGGACGGGAGACAACGGTTCTTCAGGCGGGTCTACGCTGATAGGCGGTTTAAATGATTCCGGAAGGTCTGCAGGATTTTCTGATACGACGACGCAGCCCGGTGAGATTCCTTTTGGGGAATCCATGGAAGGCGCTGCATATGTCTTGATGTATGATCCGCTTATTTATGATGAAAATGATCCTGGACAGATGACACTTGTGACTTCTCTGGACACGGGAGACATTTCCACCCAGATCGATGTAAGCATGACACGGGCGGACGAAATGGAATTGGAGGTGCCCGTTCTGCTTTCACAGGCTGAGCTGAATGCAGGGATAGAAGGCAAAGATCTTGACAGAAGCGGTGATAAGGCAGGAGGAATGGCTCCGCTTTATTCCAAGGGAGACACGCACGACTTTTATTGCTGGGCGTCGGACCTCAACATGCAGAATCGGACTCTGGAGACCTTTGTATGTGTCTACGAAGGAGAAAACTGTTATGTCTGGTCATGGAACGATTCTGTGTCAGAGGAGCAGGCTGCAGAACTTGGGACAGAATTTGATACAAACATCTATCAGAAAGATGTAGATACTTTCGGCACCGGTCGATTTACTGACGAGGACGGCAAGGTCAATATCCTCATGTATCCTATGCAGAAGGGCATGGGTGGTTTCTTTACTATGCTGGATTTGTTAGCTGAAGGAGAGATGTCTCCTGAAATGGCAGAGCAATATCACCCCAATTATGATCACGCCATCATCAATGTCAACTCGGACATGCTGGAAGATATGGCTTTTGTCAAATCTACACTTGCGCATGAATTCCAGCATCTGATCTGTGCTTCCGAGTACTTTTATTTTGACGGAACGCCCATCATGCGCACCTGGCTCAATGAGGCCATGTCCGCATATGCGGAAGAGAACGTCTATCCGGGAATCAAGGATCAGGGATACTACAATCAGATGATGTATCTTTCCAATGCCTACCGCACCGGTCAGTCCCTCTATAATTTCAGTACAAAGGATGACGAATATATCGGTGCATACGGCGCGGTCTATCTCTTCTCACAGTATATGGATCAGACGGCAGGCAAGGATGTGTTCACAAAGGTACATGAATTCTGGCGGTCGTCATTTGATCCTTCGATCACTGAGGCCAAGGCACTTGCCTCTTCCGTACCGGAGAGCTTTTACCAGGGAATCGATCAGGCATATGACTATCCGGAACAGCTCAGCACTTTCTTCACCTGCCCCGAGGAGGAATGGATGAGCAAAATGACGCTTTCCTTCTACATGGAGACACTTTCCGGAAAACTGGCTCATCTTGAGGAATTTGAAGAGGCACTGCATGCGTATACACTCTATAATGAGGTCAACCCGCAGCTGATCCAGGGCGGCGGCCGCATGCTGGTCAAGACACTTGACGGAAACTTTGTTGTTCCTGAATCAGCCGATCCCGGCCTGGTCTACATCGGCCTGGATGAAAACTTCAAGCCTATTGAAGGCAAAATCTTTATCGGAAAATAAAACCGGAATCAATCCTGCACAGGCTGCGGAGAAGACGCGATTTTTTGCAAAGGGAGCATCGCGGACCTGCCCCCTGTGCAGGATTATTTTCGTTTCTGCGGCCTGCAGATGCATATGGAGATTGAGCCGGCTAAGTATCGGCAGATTTAACAATATGTATTATATTTACAAATAGACATCTGCTTTTAATTAGTTTATTATTAAATATGAACATATTAAGAACTGTGTGTCTGACTTTCCGCGATAGTTTCTGCGGAACGTTTCATCTATCATGACAGAGGACAAAAGGACAAAGGAGGAATTGGATATGAAAAAGAAGCTGCTGTGTTTTTTATCCGTATTAGCGGTTCTGTTGTCGGCAACGCCGGTTTTTGGAGGATGTATTGAACAGCCGCTGCAGCAGGCCGCCTTCGCAGGTTCTGTCGGAACGGCCTCTGTTCTTGCATCTGCGGATTCTGACGATACTGCTGTGATTTCCGGTATACCTACCAGAGGAAAAGTAGAAGACTATACTTATATCAACGAGTATTTCGGAATCAAAGTGGAATTTGATGAAAACTGGCAGTTCGCCAGTGAGGAAGAACTGTCTTCCGGTATGGACGCTGTTACTGATGAAAACGCAAGAAATATGATTGAGAATGGCGACATTGTCAACGATGTCATGGCTTCCACTTTTCAGGATGGCAGTCTCTCACAGTTCCTGACGCAGATGAGTGACTTCGGGCCTCTGGCAGCACTTATGAATCTGGATCCTTCAGCCTTCTACGAGGAGATCATCAGCGGAGAGCAGGGAGAGAGTATAAAGCAGCAGCTCACTGCGCAGGGAATTGAGAATGTCGAATTACATATTGAAGATACTATGTTTATGGGAGAGGATACTCCCTCGATCGTAGTCACCGGTTCTGTCAGCGGCTATGATGTCTATGAGCGTATGATCATGCTGGTAAACGGCAGATACGCTATGAACATGATCTCTTCCTCAATAGGAGAGGATAAGACGGCGGATGTGTTCCTGCGGGTCTCCAAAACTGCGGATGCAACAGCCTCCGAAGAGGGAGATGATTCTCAGAAAATTGCATTCTCAAGCGACTGGATCCAGAACAAGTGCCAGATCGTCGATGTAGAAGACGCCTGGACTCTTTCCGACAGAATTGAGTATTTTGTGGAGGGCGAAATTTCCGAGGATTATAAGTTCTCGGATTTCACCTTTAAGAGCTCGGATCCTTCCGTATTGGGCATAGAACTTGACAACAAGAACGAACTGGTCATCTATCATCCGAAGGCGGCCGGTACAGCTGATGTGACAATGACGTATACTGCACCTTCCGGCGATACACTTTCTGTTACTGAAACAATCACTGTGTTCGAAAAACCTGATTCCTCCAATGGCTGGACAATCGAAGGCAGTGACAGGGTCACAATTCCCTCAAGAGGTGACTATGAATGGGACTGCAACGTAACTACCGAGAAGGAAGAAGAGTATGCAGACTGTGCACTTTACATTGAAGACGGCCTTGGAGTTGGCTGCACCAACTGGAATTTCAATGAAGGCTATCTGAAATCCCTGACACTTCATGATTTCCGCGGAAACGGATCAGGTAAAGTGAGTCTTGTGCTTTATCAGTACAAGGATGATTCCAACGAGGTATATCCTGTCGCAATCAAGGAAATAAGTGTGTTCGTAAAGTAAGCAGCCGAAGGCTGCAAACCTGTCGGAATGGTGCACGGCGTCCAGCCTGAAACCACTACAGTCCGGCAAACCTGAATTCCAGAATAATACACAGAAGCAGATTGCTCCAGAGGAAACAGATATGACGGTTATGACAGCGCACACAGATTGTTCATTTTAAGATGAATACAGATGTGTGCGCTGTTTCTGCGTACTGAAGACAGGTTTTTAATCATGATCGACGCAGGAGGGGGATATGAAAAGGAAAGCTGCAGTATTTACCGGGGTTATATTAGCTCTTATGCTGAGTATGACATCCTGCACCCCAATGTCTTTCTTGCAGAAGACGTTCGAGGTAACCTTCGACCCAAACGGCGGAGAGCTTGTTTCCGGAGAACTTGAACAGAAGGTGAAGGACGGAGACGATGCGGAAGAGCCGGTTGTGAAGAGAGACGGCTTCGTATTCGCCGGCTGGGACCAGGAAACGGACGATATCAGTGAGGATATGGTCATCAAGGCAAACTGGGATGAAATCTACGATATCACCTTTGACGTAAACGGAGGTGAACTCGTATCCGGCCAGGACAAGCAGGAAGTGCGCGCAGGGGAAATGCCCTCTGCACCGGAAGTGGAAATGGAGTACGCGGAACTGGAGGGATGGGAGCCCGAAATCAAGGCTGCCGATAGTGATACTACCTATGTGGCTCAATGGAGATGGAGGGAACTTTCTTCAAAAGAGATCTATGAGTTGATCTCCCCTGCCGTTCCTGTCATCCATGTTCAGCTTTCTGACGGCAATGAAGCACTCGGATCCGGTTTTTTCATCGATGACAGCGGGACACTTGTGACCAATTATCATGTGATCGATACTGCTGTTTCCGGCCATGTGACTTTTCCCGACGGAGAAGAATACGATATCCTCGGAGTAAAGGACTACGACGAAAAGAAGGACCTTGCCATTCTGGACATCGATTGTATGGATAACCCCTACCTCTGGATCTCGGATAAGGATGTTGAGACGGGTGAAAATGTCTATACTCTGGGAGCTCCGCTCGGCCTGGATGACACGTTTTCGTCAGGAATCGTTTCCAAGGCTTCCCGTGAGATAGAGGATGTCTGGTATATCCAGACCACTGCACCTATATCACAGGGCAACAGCGGAGGTCCGCTGGTTGATGTATACGGAGAAGTCGTCGGAGTCAATTGCATGACCTCCAGGGAGGGGCAGAACCTGAACTTTGCTATTTCTGTCAAAGAACTCGATGCTCTGGAGAAAGAAGGTCAGGCTGTCAGAACACTTGCCGAACTTAACGAAGAAATTCATCCTCCTGCAAAAGAAACTGCCACGGACTCCGTTGTTTATGAGTTATCGGATAAGATAGAAGTGGAATCCAACAATAGCATGCTGACAGCTGACGCAATGAAGAATGATGAAACATTTGGAGCCGCGGTCTCTGATAATCAGGATGTGGATTTCTATTATCTGGATATTGATCAGGACGGGACTATTACGCCTTTCGTAATACCGGAAGATGCAGAAGATGTGGAGCATCTGTATTGCGGGATTCTGGAGATTTCGGACAGTGATTTCGAGGTGGTGGCAGTATTGGAAAGATATGATCTGGACGATTCTGTTGTGCTGGCGACAGTTGCAGAAGTGGAAAAGGATAAAGTTTACTTCCTCTGTGTCACATCGGATGAAGATTATCAATTCGAAGATCCGATTTATTATCTGACGTATTTTGTCTTTTGACATATTCCCTACGTCAATATCCTTATGAGAAGGAATATTGCTGTGTGTCTGCTTTGAAGGAATTGTGTTAAGATCAAAAGCAATTTTGTTAATAATTATATATTTTTTGTTAATCTGCCGGAAGCTACAATACAATCAGTACGTAACCGGATCCTTCCCATGCGGATCGTGTCCGGCTGCGGTTTTCTCCATATAACAGGAGTTGTTCATGCTCCCTGTCAGGCAGTAACGGAGGTACGTAATGAGTGAACGAAATTTAAAGATGGCTGTGCTTGCTCTGGCAGCTGCCATCGGACTTGGAATTATTCTGATGTTTTTTGCTATCATGTCCAGAGGTGCCGGCTCTCTGCATCCCAAGGAAAACGGAGTTGTCAAAAAATGGGGGGATTTCCTTACAGAGCAGCCCTTTGAGGAACAAGTGACCACGACCCACGAGGGGTTCACGATCCAGAATAGCGGAAACTGAGCCTTACTATGAAACTGTGGTCATGTATTCTGAGGGAGATAAGCTATGATTTGTGAAAAATGCGGAAATAACAATCCGGATGGAGCGGCCTTCTGCAGATTCTGCGGAAACAAGATGCAGAGTGCAGGCGGATTTACCGCACCCGGAGCCAACATGGAAGAAGGATACGATAATCCCGCCTATAACGCACCGGCTCCTGACAGCAGTCCTGCGCCGCATTCCGGCGAAAGACGTGTGTCGGCAGCCCATGCCAGGCTGATGAATATGGAGAATGAACAGGCAGCAGCTGGTAATCCGCGCGGATATACAAGAGGAAATCCCAATGGCTACGGTCCCTACGGGGGCGGTCCTGATGCCGGGAGAAGCCCTTACGGAGGCGGCCCTGATGTCGGAAGAGGTCCCTACGGAGGCGGCCCTGATGTCGGAAGAGGCCCTTATGGAGGAGGTCCTTATGGCGGGAATCCCAATGGCTACGGTCCCTATGGAGGCGGTCCGGGTATGGGAAATCCCAATGCGCGCGGGCCTTACGGAAGCGGTCCCTATGAAAGAATGGATTATGACGGACCTGTTGGAGGCCCTGTGAAACCGGGCCCGGTGTCTAAATCGCTTCCGGTGTCCAAATGGCTTATTGCGCTGATCGGCGAGGCAGTGGCAGCATTTATCGTTTTTGTCATCGTTGTCACACTGTTTAACGGATCCGGGTCGGCGGATAAGACAGCGGAGAAATTCTTTGTCTCGCTTGTGAACGGAAATTATAAAAAGGCATTTTCCTGCATGAATCTGGACAAAGATGATTTCATCAATCCCAAGGAGCTGGAATTTGCTGTGTCAACTTACGATTTTTCGAAAGTAGACAATTACACGGTGAAGGATTCCAATGACTATTACGGGAGTTCCTACGGATATCGCGATTATGAAGACGAACTCGGGAAAAACTATGTCGTCTTATACAGGAACAAAGGAGATTCTTATAATACCGAACTGGATATCAATATGGTGAAGTCCGGAAAAAGCGGAAAATGGTATGTTTCTTCGGGAAATTTGATCGTTGAAAACTTTGTGATATATGTTCCTGCCGGAGTAAAGCTGAAGATTGACGGTATTGATGTTTCGGATAAGTATGCGAAGGCAGAGGAAGATGATTATACAGAGAAAGAATACCTTGTCTATACAATTCCCAGGATTTTCAGAGGACAGCATTATATCAGTGTCACCCAGGATGGATTTCAGGAACTCAGGGACGCATACTATGTAGACGGATATGACAATTCATGTGATATGACAGATCAGATGCTCTCCAGGGAAACAATGGAGGAGATTAACGAACTGGCTGTCGCCAATATGCAGAAAATTTATCAGGCTGCTATACAAAAACAGAACTTTGAGACGATTGCGGATCTGTTTACGGCAGATTCAGAGGATCTCGAATATATCAGGGACGATTACGAGAATCTGGTGTCCCGTATGAGCGGTGAAGATTACTGGGTTTCCGCAATAGAATTTCAGGAGATTACGGCAGAAGCCAGCGCATATAGTCCGTATTCAAATCTGATGTTTTCCTGTACGGGAAGCTGTCATGAGAAAAGCTACAGCGGAGATGTCGAGAGCTACACCGGAGAAGCAGACTGTGACTTATCTTTCAATTTCAAGATGGAAAACGGAAACTGGGTACAGACAAGTCTTGGCTGCCAGTATATTTACTTTTGAGAAGATTGACTCCGGACAGATGCTGCGGGAGCCGGGACTTCTCTAAAAAGGGAAAGGAAGGACAACATGCCTTATTGTGGAAAATGCGGTAAATGGCTTGAAGAGGGCCAGACCTGCAGCTGCGGAGCGGCTGCAGCAGCAGATAATTATGCAGGCAGGGACCCTGCCCATATGTATCGGTCCGATTATCGCTATGCGGAGAATCCGGCTCCGGGTGCGGGAATGCCCAATGCATATCCCGGAGACATGGGAGGCTATGGTGCCAATCCCGATCCGGGATCCGGCTATGATGATGGCGGATATGGACCTGCAGGAGGTGCCGGTCACAATCCTTATGACGGACCTTCCTATATTCCGGAGCCTCCCAAGCCCGGGATCAAAGCTGCAAATCCTTCCGAGGTGATCAGCGGCATCGCGCCTTTCCTGGCAAGGATCATCAGCACAATCTCAGCACTATGGATCCGTTTTAAGAATCGTGTCGGTCTGGGAGAACCCGAGACAAACGATGTTGATTATTATGAGAGAAATCTCGAGATTGTCCCTCAATGTATCGACCCTGATTCCGGAGAGATGCCGATCAAGCAGTATGATATGGCAGTCCTTCGGACCAGACTGATCCTGAGCAGAGCGGAAGGAAGGCTGCAGGTGACCAATAAGCGCGTGATCTTCCGTGCAACCGGCCGTTCCCTGATGGGACGTACGACTCTCCAGCATGAATTTGCCATCGATGAGATCTCCGGCATCAAGCTTCGCAAAGACCATCGCTTCAGCTTCCTGAATTATCTGGGTGTGGCGATCGTTGTGGGATTTGGTGTATATGTGGGAGCCGGTATTTTCCATCGCTTTGATATGTGGGGCATGCCTGGCTGGCTGATCGGCCTGCTCACCCTGTTGATTACCGGACTTGCCTTCATACCCTTTTTCCTGCTCTATAAAAAGTTTCCCCTGAAACTGCTCCTGGTGTCAGTCGGATACGGCATGATACTTTCGCAACAGCAAAGGATGATATTCTACAGGATGGCATACAATAGTTCTGACTTTGCGGTAAAAATGTGGGGACTGCCGGTAATATTGGTAGGCTTGATCCTGTTGTTTATAGGCTGGATCATCTGCTGGGTTCCTAATCTGATCGTCAATATAGAGACCAAGGGAACACAGCCCGCTGTGGAAATCCGCAGAAAAGAATCAGGTATTCTGAACTTTTTCCGGAAACCTGATTACACCGGGTTTGCCGAAGTCCTTCCCTGGAGGGATACAGAACTGGCAATCATCGAACTGTGGGCTATGGTGAGCGATATTCAGAAGTACGGAGACGAAGCGATCAAGCAGTGGAAGAAGTAACTGCGGTATCGAAGCGGATATACTGTCTAGTTTAGATCATTATACTTTTTGTAAAAAATGTTCAACGAAAAAGGGATGATGTATGTGTCATCCCTTTTCTGTTAGGAAATGGAACGAGCTGTGGATGGTTTGTTGTATATTCTGTTGTATATAGGGTAAAAACACTGCTTCGGGGCAGGAATAAAAGGACGCTTTGAGAGCAAAAGCCACAAAGTGTGAGGGAAAGAAATGGGTAAAAAAGAAATCAAAGGACCCAAAAAAAATTCCGGCGATTATAAAATGACTCCCGAGACGAATGAGAAAACCCTCAACGGGATGAGGGACAGGCTGGATGATGAGGGAAAGAAAAGATTCGACCAGGCTATTGATTCCGGAATCAACAACAGAGTGAAGCTGATCGGTTCCGAGAGTGAATTCAATATGGTATCCGGTTCCCATGGACTTGCTTCCGGCGATTATGTGACACCTGACAATCCGGGGGAGACACCGCACCAGAGGCAGGAGAATCTACAGCTTCCTTCTTACAATGATGCCTTGTATGTGGACCGGGTAAAATCGACAAGACCTCAGCTCGGAGTAATCAGTACAGTCAAACCTCAACCGGAATTTGCAAAGGAGGCGGGATACGAGGCAGTTCCCGGCTTAAAGCAGGTTTTTACGCCGAATAACAACCCGAAAGGGGCGATTGCAGACGGAAGATATATAGTACTTGGTGATCCTCGGAAAGAAGATGGTCCGAACAATCCGCCGCCTCCGCCGGGGGGAAGCGGCCCCTCAGGTCCGAACAATCCGCCGCCACCGCCGGGGGGAAGCGGCCCCTCAGGTCCGAACAATCCGCCGCCACCGCCGGGGGGAAGAGGCCCCACAGATCCAAACAATATGCCTCCGGGCGGAGACACCTCAAACAACAATCAAAAATCCGGTGGCAGTATTGAGAACAATAATCTGCCATCCGGAGGAAACGTCTTTGCTTCTACTGATTCAAAACCCTACGATACTGTCCCCGCTTCCTCTATCAAAGGTGTTGACAGCTCCGGAGATCATTTCTGGAATCATCATACAAATACAAAAGATGACTATATGAAATTGGCATCTAAGTTACCGGAGGTGCAGGATAGACTTGCGGCAGGACAGTCTTTGGAGCAGATTAAGCAGGATCCGGCCCTGAGAGACACTGCGGTGGCGTATTACGATCCCAATAAAATGGTCAAGGTGGAAAAAGGCCCCAACGGTCTTGAATTTCAGGATGATGGACGTCACAGAGTTGCTGCAGCGCAGGAACTCGGGTACAACATTCCTGTCAATACCATAAATCGAGAGCCGGAAGGAATACAGGAAAATTATAATGCGAAGCCGAACCCATCCGGTACAGAACCTGAGGCATCCGGGAATAATCAATTTTCATCCGATGCAGTGTCATCAGCTCCTGAGAACACACAGAATCTATCAGGAAATGCGATGGATCCCGCAGGGAATAATGAGGCTCTGAATAATTTAACACAGTATATGTCGGACCACAATTATGGGTACGGCGATTATCCGGAGTATTCTAAAGATCCCGAGTGGCAGCGTCTGCATGAAGCAGCATATCCTGGCAGTGGAACAGAATCGTCCGGCAATACGATGGAAAATGATGCCTTAAATTCTGATACACAGGATAATTCTGCTGATCAAACCAACCTTTCCGGCAAAGATTGGCCTGATGGAGAAGATTCAGGAGAAGGTCAGAATGTCGAGGAAGCTGTTGGAGACAAAGAAGCCGGAGAAAGTGAAGAATCTGTAAACGATGAAGAAAACGGCGAGGAAGCAGCTGACGGAAACGAAGCGTCAGAAGGCGGCGAAGTAGATAAAGGAGAAGGCCCAGCCGAAGGCGAGGAATCCGGAGAAGAAGCCGGCGAAGGAGAAGGCTCAGCCGAAGGCGAAGACTCCGGAGAGCAAGCCGGCGAAGGAGAAGAATCAGCCGAAGGTGAAGACTCCGGAGAGGAAGCCGGCGAAGGAGAAGGCTCAGCCGAAGGCGAGGACACCGGAGAAGAAGTTGCCGAAGGTGAAGGCTCAGCCGAAGGCGAGGATACTGGAGAAGAAGTCGGCGAAGGAGAAGGCTCAGCCGAAGGCGAGGACACCGGAGAGGAAGCCGGCGAAGGAGAAGGATCAGCCGAAGGCGAAGACTCCGGAGAAGAAACTGGTGAAGGTGAAAACTCAGCCGAAGGCGAGGATACCGGAGAAGAAGCCGGCGAGGGTGAAGGAACAGCCGAAGGCGAGGAATCCGGAGAGGAAGCAGGCGAAGGAGAAGGCTCAGCCGAAGGCGAAGACACCGGAGAAGACACCGGAGAAGAAGCCGGCGAAGGAGAAGGATCAGCCGAAGGCGAGAACTCCGGCGAAGGTGAAGGCTCTGCCATAGGCGAGGACACCGGAGAAGAAGCTGGCGAAGGAGCTGGCTCAGCCGAAGGCGAGGAATCCGGAGAGGAAGCTGACGAAGGTAAAGGCTCAGCCGAAGGAGAAGACTCCGGAGAAGACACCGGAGAAGAAGCCGGCGAAGAAGCTGGCTCAGCCGAAGGCGAGGACACCGGAGAAGAAGCCGGCGAAGGAGAAGGATCAGCCGAAGGCGAGGACACCGGAGAAGAATCCGGCGAAGAAGCTGGCTCAGCCGAAGGCGAGGACACCGGTGAGCAAGCCGGCGAAGGAGAAGGATCAGCCGAAGGCGAAGACTCCGGAGAGCAAGCCGGCGAAGGAGAAGGCTCAGCCGAAGGCGAAGACTCCGGAGAGCAAGCTGGCGAAGGAGAAGAATCAGCCGAAGGTGAAGACTCCGGAGAGGAAGCCGGCGAAGGAGAAGGCTCAGCCGAAGGCGAGGACTCTGGAGAGGAAGCCGGCGAAGGAGAAGGCTCAGCCGAAGGCGAAGACACCGGAGAAGAAGCCGGCGAAGGAGAAGGATCAGCCGAAGGCGAAGACTCCGGAGAAGAATCCGGCGAAGAAGCTGGCTCAGCCGAAGGCGAAGACTCCGGAGAAGAAGCCGGTGAAAGTGAAGGCTCAGCCGAAGGCGATGACACCGGAGAAGAAGCCGGCGAGGGTGAAGGAACAGCCGAAGGCGAGGACACCGGAGAAGAAGCCGGCGAAGGAGAAGGATCAGCCGAAGGTGAAGACTCCGGAGAAGAAGCAAGCGAAGGAGAAGGATCAGCCGAAGGCGAAGACTCCGGAGAAGAAACTGGTGAAGGTGAAAACTCAGCCGAAGGCGAGGATACCGGAGAAGAAGCAAGCGAGGAAGCAACTAGCGGCGAAGGTGAGAACTCCGGAGAGGAAGCTGACGAAGGAGAAGGATCGGCCGAAGGTGAAGACTCCGGAGAAGAAGCCGGCGAAGGAGAAGGCTCAGCCGAAGGCGAAGACTCCGGAGAAGAAGCCGGCGAAGGAGAAGGCTCAGCCGAAGGCGAGGACACCGGAGAAGAAGCTGGCGAAGGAGCTGGCTCAGCCGAAGGAGAGGAATCCGGAGAGGAAGCCGGCGAAGGAGAAGGCTCAGCCGAAGGTGAAGACTATGAAGAGGAAGCCGGCGAAGGAGAAGGCTCAGCCGAAGGCGAAGACACCGGAGAAGAAGCCGGAGAAGAAGCCGGCGAAGGAGAAGGATCAGCTGAAGG
>ONKG01000061.1 GCA_900318375.1 uncultured Lachnospiraceae bacterium | reverse complement strand
CAAACACTATATCGTCAGGTATTGCCGCCTTACAGAGTACAGACTGTAGGGCGGTTTTTTATTTGCCATTTGAAACAGGAGACCAGTAAGATGGGGGCATATATTCACGCATTCAATGGACGACCGTGGAATACAGAATAAAAAAGGAAAGAGGTTAAAGATCATGGAACGGAATGAATGTGCTGAGAGTGATTATGAAAAAGCCTGTAGATGCATCACGCCTCCGAGAAATACACCATTCGGGCGAAATGGCATTTATGAGTGGGGGTACGTTATTGATGGATATTATGTCCGTCATGAATCAGGAGCATCATGGTCTGCTGGTGAAATAGAATTCCTTAAGCATTTTCAGATTCTTTCTGGAAAGTGGTAGTTCTTAATCAGTTGTAGAGTACAGAGTGCTTTGTGAAACGGCAGTGGAGAAGCAGACAGAAAAAGAATGACATGTTGACAGGTTGAGATATATCTCATAGAATTGTTACAGAAGAGGAGTTATATGAGATTTGAAATTGAGTTCTATTCAAGTGAAGATGGAAAAGAACCTGTAGCAGATTTTTTAGATTCGTTGGATGATAAGATGTCTGCAAAACTGGTTGGTCTTATGGAAATATTGGAGGAAAAGGGGACAGAACTTCGAATGCCTTATTCCGAACATCTTGAGGACGGTATTTTTGAGCTTCGCTGTAAACAAGGAAGTAACATTACGAGAGTGATGTATTTCTTTTATGTAGGAAAGAAGATAGTCGCAACGAATGGATTTGTAAAGAAAACGAAAAAGACTCCAGTTAAAGAGCTTAAGCTTGCAAAAGAACGGCGCGCCGATTGGCTAAACCGTTATAAGGAGGACAAACATGAATCTTAAAGAGTATAAAGCAAAAAAGATGAATGATCCAGAATTTGTCAAAGCATATGAAGAAATCCAACCCGAAATGAATGTGATCCGTGCGATCATAGATGCTCGAATTTCTCAGAATATCTCACAGAAGGAGTTGGCTGAGAGAACAGGGATCGCTCAGACTGAGATTAGCAAGTTAGAGAATGGAACCAGAAATCCTTCAATCAAACTATTACATGAATATATCGTTTACGCCGAAAGCAGATGTCCGAAAATGAGCCTTTTTGAAGGTAGGAACGAAGTGCCTGTCACCAAGAAAGGCTTGTTCATGGTGCCTGGTACAATGTTTGAGCGCGACAAGGGATGACAAAACGATGAATTGTATCAGATAAGAACCTTTCAGATTCAATGTATTTTTTATTTTGTAACGTAAGAATAGTGATGTATGAGGTCAATGCATCTGATATTAATGTTCAGCACGCACTCAGGGAGGGAAACGGCGATCTGCAGCAGTATATTCTCGGAAAAGCGGATGAGGATGACTACACCGGCTTCCCGAAGATCATCATGTACTTTGCCGGGGATGAGGTCTTCGCGGGGATCGCGCCGGACTATGAGAAGTCTTTTAACCGTTGTGGAGTAAAGGACTATGAGATCAAGATCAAAGACGGGATGTTCCACGCCTGGCCGGTTTTTACCTTTTTGCTGGAAGGCCGGGAGGGCGAACGTGAAATCATCGGCGATATCAATACGTTCTTCTGCGGCAGGTAACTGGCAGAGACAAAGCATATGCTTCGGGTGTCAAAAGGGTGCGGTGATCAGTCAGCTTGCGAGTTGGCTAACCGGGATATATAGTTGGGAAACCATTACACTTGAAGATCATTTTGAATATATCGTTTACGCCGAAAGCAGATGTCCGAAAATGAGCCTTTTTGAAGGTAGGAACGAAGTGCCTGTCACCAAGAAAGGCTTGTTCATGGTGCCGTTGGTATGACCAGAGAATGGCTATTGACCGACAACATAACGCCTGCCGAAACAATAGTTAAAATGATGTTCTCTTCAATGCCTGAAAATCTGAGAAGCATTTTCTTCAAAGATGGGGAAGATGGCCTCTGACACTTTCCGCATTATAGTTTATAATTGAAAAAGATGCCGCCGGCCGGTCCACCGGCCGTTCACCATGCCACACTCTGAAACGGTATACCATGCTGCACAAACGGATCCTGAAAACTGCCAAAGCGTTCCTTCTCCCGGTACTATGCTGTATCCTGCTCTGCGCCTGCGACGATCCCGGACGCCGGAAGGAAATAGACGAGTTTTCCGCCAGATACGGCGTCCCCTCGGACAGCCAGCTGATCGTCTATACTTCTCACAAGGAAGAAGTATACCTGCCGATCATCCGCGAATTCGAGAACCGGACCGGTATCTGGGTGGAAGTGCATGCCGGCGGCACGATTGAAATGCTCTCCGAGATTCGGCAGAATGCTGAAAGCGGCGATAACTGCTGCGACATCATGTTCGGCGGCGGAATAGAAGCCTACGCCGCGAACAAAGGCCTGTTCGTACCTTTCGCGGCCGATGAAAAAGAGCACATCGCCGAAGAATTCTGCTCTTCCGAAGACCTGTGGACGCCTTTTACCGAGCTTCCCATCGTTTTTATCTACAACAACAAACTCGTTTCGCAGGAAGACGCGCCGAAAGGCTGGGCCGACCTTTTCGACAACCGCTGGAAGGGGCTGATCTCCTTCGCGGATCCGACCAATTCCGGTTCCAGCTACACGATCCTCAACACCATGCTGCTCGCATCCGGGCAGACGCCTGAAGAGTTCATTCCGCGCTTTATCGAGCAGCTGGACATTAAGACAGAGCATTCGTCAGGCGACGTGATCCCTTCTGTCAGCAACGGTAAATACCTGGTGGGCATCACACTGGAGGAAACAGCCCTGAAGTATATGGACGAGAACAGCGACATCTCGATGATCTATCCCGCCGAAGGCACCAGCGCCGTCCCGGACGGCTGCGCGATCGTTTCGGGAGCGCCGCACCGGGCCAACGCGGAAAAGTTCATCAATTTCATCACAGGCATGGAGACGCAGCGCTACGCTATAGAACAGTTCCACAGACGCACTGTCAGGAACGATATCGATACTTCCCTGCTCTATACGGATATTCCCCTGATCGAATATGACATAGCGCAGGCCGGCAATGACGCCGAAAAGATCCTCAGCCTCTGGAAAAAGACTGTTGACCGCATGGAGGAGCCATAAATGAGATCCTGGCTGGCACATTCCTTTAAAAGACAGCTCTTCGTCGTCTTCCTCGCCGTCATGCTGATCCTGGTCATCAGCGGCGGTTTCCTGACCGTCCAGGGCTTCCGGACACGCCTCCGGCAGGACTATGCCCGCAATGACCTGCTGCTGGATAAGGAAATAACCGAACACATCATGTCCCTGCTGGATGAAGTTCAGGAAGCGATCGACGGCATCGCCGGAGACGGGATCCTCCGGCAAGCCATGGAAGGCGGGACAGGCAATAACAGTAGTACCGAAGCCGCCGGCACCGGCAGTGCCATCAATACAAAAGTCGTTTATTCCGCTCTTTACCAGCACACGCAGACTGTCCGGAACCGCTGCGCTGTGGACCTTTACCTCGGCAACAGCCGCCTGTATACGACGAGTCCAGGCGCAGCCGCCAAATCCCTGCCCCTGGACTACTCCGTCCTGTGGGAAGCTTCCGAAAACCCTGGCAGGACCATATACTCCCTCGACCCGGGCGAAGCGTCTGAGCAGGGCGCGTCGCTCCTGATCGTGCAGCAGCTGTGGAACGGCACCGAAAAAGGCTACGTTGTTTTCCGCGTCAGTGAGGAAAACATAAAAGACCTGCTCTCCAGCAGGGTCAACGCCAGGGACGGCTTTATCCTGACGAACCGGTTCCTCCGCCCGCTCTGCCAGCTGGGCGCCGCTGAGGACGGCGAAGATCTTGCTCTGGTCAGGAAGAACCTGATGAACCGGCAGGACTATACGGCCGGCGCCAAAAACAACATCTACATCACCGAGCTCGGCGACACCGGACTTCTTTCCCTGTACATCACGCCGCCCGTACTGGATTCTTTCGCTGTCAACGTCGAATACCGTATCATCTTCCTCCTGGCGATAATCGGAGTGATCCTCTGCTCCCTCGTCGCTTCCCGGATGAGCGCATGGGCTTCGAAGCCGATCGCGATCTTCACGCAGGCGATGCAGGACGTGCGCAACGGCGACCTCGACACACGGATCACATTGCACCGGGAAGATGAATTCGGACAGCTGGCCTCCGGCTTCAACGACATGACCTCCAGGCTGAAGGAATATATGGAAGAACAGGTCCTTACGGAAAGAAAGCTGAACGAGACCAGGATCGCGATGATGCAAGCCCAGCTGAACCCGCACTTCCTGTACAATACGCTCGACACGATCAAATGGGTCGCCAAATCCAGGCAGGTCCCGGAGGTCGCTACCCTTTCCTCCAGGCTTGCTTCGATCCTGCGCAGCAGCATCTCCAGGCAGGAATTCGTCCTCCTTGAGCAGGAGCTGAAGCTGGTCGAAAACTACTGCGACATACAGAAGATCCGTTTCGATGACAGTTTCGACCTGTCGATCGACGTTTCCGACGAACTGCTAAAGTGCGTCGTTCCAAAGCTCATCCTCCAGCCGATTGTCGAAAACTCCATCATTCACGGGCTCGAAGGGCAGGATAACGGACATATTGAGATAAAAGCCTTTGCGGAAAACTTCTCGGAATCAGAGGATACGGCGGATACTGCCGGAGAATCGAACCAGCCCATCCTGCACATCACCGTTACCGACAACGGCTGCGGGATCAGCGACGAGATGCTGCGCCTGCTCGAAGATACCGATCCGGAATCCCTTACCGGGCATCTGGGTCTTGCCAACGTCGGTACCATCATCAAGCTGTACCACGGCGCGGATTACGGGATCCACGCGGAGCGCCCTGCCGAAGGCGGCACCATTATGCATCTGATCCTGCCCTATACAACAGAACTGCCTGACACGGCAGCGCTTTACGGCACCGCCAATACCCTGCAGAGCTGAGAGGAGCAAACTATGATACCTGTCATGATCGTGGATGACGAGAAGTTCGTCAGAAGAGGAATCATCGAAGATACCGACTGGGCCCTGATCGACTGCGAGGTCGTGGCGGAAGCATCGAACGGAGCAGAGGCGCTGGAGCTTGCCCGGCAGACAAAGCCCCTTCTCGTGATCTCGGATATCAACATGCCCAAAGTGAACGGGCTGCAGCTGGCTGAAAAGCTTCTGGCGGAATACCCGGAGACAAAGGTCATCTTCCTGAGCGCCTACGATGAATTTGAGTACGCGCGGCAGGCCGTCCGGATCGGCGTCTCCGACTATCTGCTGAAGCCCTACGATGATGGCGAACTGGAAGCCTCCGTGCAGCGGCTGCTGCACGGCATTTCCCTGAATGCAGCCCATGGAGCCGGTGCGAATGCCGCTCCCTCCGCCGGGAACAGGATAGACGAGCTTATACCCCTAAAGCCCAAAGGCACGATCCGGAACAGGTATATCCTGAATGCAGTCGAATACATCGAGAGCCATTACCAGGACAGTGATATCAGCGTTGGCAGGATCGCCGGTACCATCGGCCTCAGTGAGGGCCACCTTTCCCGCCTGTTCAAGACCGAAATGGATACCGGGCTGAATACCTACCTGACCAGGTACAGGATCCGTCAGGCCATGCGCGAGCTGAACGACGTCCAGATCAAGGTGTACGAAGTCGCAGAAAGCGTCGGCTACCAGGATATCGCCTATTTCTCGAACACTTTCAAGAAGCTGGTCGGCGTCACGCCGTCGGATTATCAGATCAGGGGGATCTGAGCAAAAACCGGTTGCTCTCATTTACAGTCAAAATTTACAAATTATATCAGTTTTGTCTTATTTCAAAGTGCGTCATGCCTCGATACAATATCGGTTATGAAGTATCTTTCCACACTTTTGCACAAGGAGGCGTTTTATGAAAAAGAGATTTTTGTCAATTTTGACAGCGGGCGCCCTGCTTGCAGGACTGCTCGCAGGTTGTGCGGCACCGGCAGCCAGCAGCACTGCAGCCCCCGCTGCATCAGGCGGCGAAGAAGCAGCGGCAGTCAGTGAAGCTCCCGCAGCTGACCTGACAGGTATCGATGCCATCATTGCGGAAGCCGAGACGATGACCATGGAAGAACTTGCAAAGAAAGCCATCGAAGAGTCCAACGGCAAGACCTTCTACGGCGTAGGCAACTCCAGCCGCGGCAAATCCGCTCTTCCTGTTTTCATTGAGTATCTGCAGTCCATCGATCCCAACTACACAATGGAATTCGAATGGCAGCAGCCCAAGAACAACAAGATCTTCGAGCAGCTGACATCTGACTCCCTGAAGTCCACCGGCACATTCGCGATGACCCTGATCCAGGACGGCAACCAGATCCAGTCCAAGATGGTCGACACCAACATCCTTAAGACCTTCATCCCGAAGGAATGGGCAGACGCGAACGGCACGACAGCTGACGCTTATGCAGGATTCCTTCCTCTGCAGACCCTGAACAAAGTTTTCGAGTTCAACAACACCGGCGACGCCACCTACACGAACTGCTGGGATTTCGTTTATGAAGGTTCCCATCCGCTGTTCATGGGCGTTGACTCCGAGATCGTAGGCAAGAACTTCCTGATGATGCTGACGGCTGACAAGTATGCCGGCTGGCTGAAGGCTGCTTATGACAAACTCGATGACACCAAGAAGGATTATTTCGAGCCCGTCGTAGAGAGCATGAAAGCTGACGCTGCCGACCTTGGCCTTGGCGAGAACGGCGCTTATGCCCTTGCATGGATCAAGCTCTGGGTCAACAACTACAATGAACAGACCGATGACGGCCCTATCTGCAACACCCTTGTAGATGCTTCCGCAACCGATCAGTCCGGCCTGCTGGTTTATTCCAAGCTTCGTTCCGTTGAGGAATCCGCAAGCGTTTCCGTTAAGAACATCACTGTTGCTGCTTATCAGGACGACTATGAAGGTATCGGCGGCTACGGCTACTGCCACTATCTGTTCCTGACCAAGAACAGCCCGCTGCCCTGGACAGCATGCGCTTTCATCGCGTACATGACCTGCACGGAAGCCGGCTTCGAAGCATGGGGCAAGGATATGGGCGGTTATTCCTCCAACCCGAAGGTTGCTGCTGAGATCGAAGAGAAGTTCCAGCACAGCCAGGGCGGCGGCGAAGAGTTCCCTGCAAAGAACGACCGCGGCTATGACTGGTGGACAGCTGAAGGCGAAGGCGAGCTGGTACTGGAAGATCCCGTATACTGCTCTGAAGTTTCCTTCACCGTAGGCAGCTGGATCGACGTTCTCGATCACTATACACCCGGCGAATAAATAACTGGTTTTTAACTGGGAGGGCGTCGCCAAAAGCGGCGTCCCCTTTTTTTATCACCAAGATCTATCCACGATTTATCTCCAAGAGGGACTTATAGAGAGGGATACACGCCATGAACGAAACAGTAAAGCAGGATAAGCGCGCGATCTTTCTTAATAAGCTGAAGACATGGTTCTCGCAGCCCCAGAATATCATCCTTCTGCTTTTTGGGATCGTACTTACCTTTTCGACCGTCGCACCTATCGTTGCTATCGTACAAGATACCTTTAAGATCCATCCCGGAACGATAGATCAGCACCTGACAGGACGCGCCACCGGCTACAGCGTCGTCAACTACATCGACCTGTTCACCAGCAGGCTCGCCAGGACGAACCTCTGGAAACCGCTGCTCAACACGGTGATCCTGTCCTCACTGACCTGCGTGATCTCCATCGTTTTCGGCGGACTGTTCGCTTTCCTTGTTACAAGGACGGACATGAAGTTCAAGAAGTACTTAAGCTCCATTTTTATTTTCCCGTACATCATGCCCCAGTGGACACTGGCTGTCGTTTGGCAGCATATGTTCTACAGCAATAAGGTAACGGGAACTTCCGACGGCCTTCTTGCTTCGCTTTTCAGGATCTGCTTCCCGCACTGGTGGTGCCAGGGCATCTTCCCCAGCGCGATGGTTCTGGGCCTCCACTATGCCCCGTTCGCTTACATCCTGATCGGCGGCATTTTCAAGAATATGGACGCCAACCTGGAAGAAGCGGCTACGATCCTGGATACGCCGAAGTGGAAGATCATGGGCCGGATCACCCTTCCGATGATCAAGCCCGCTATCCTGTCGACTATCCTGCTGGTCTTCGGCAGCGCGATGGGCAGCTACCCGGTTCCCCATTACCTGAACCTCACCACGCTGTCCACGAAGTATATCTCCATGAACAGCAAGTATACCGGTGAAGCCAGTATCCTGGCGATCATCATGATGGTCTTCGGCGTGCTCATCCTCGGTCTCAACCAGATGAGCTTAAAGAGCAGGAAGAACTACACGACCGTCACCGGCAAGTCCGGCCATCTGAGCAAGATCTCGGTCGGCAAAGCCGGCAAGTATGTAATAGCCATCATTTTCATCATCATTACCTTCTTCACCAGCATCTGGCCCATCCTGCTGTTCGCGCTGGAAACATTCCTGCCGAACCCCGGCGACTACAGTTTCCTGTACACCCGCGACATGGCCAACCTGACCACGAAATGGTGGGTAACGAGCGAGAATATCAAAGAGAACGGCATGTACGGCCAGCCCGGTATCCTGTACAATTCCACGATCTGGCATGCTTTCCGCGGAACCCTCCTGCTGGCTGTGGTCTGCGCCCTGATCGCAGGTACGATCGGTACCCTGATCGGCTATGCCGTAGCGAAGAACCGCCGGAGCAAATGGGCAAACTACGTGAACAACGTCGCGTTCCTGCCTTACCTGATGCCTTCCATCGCAGTCGGCGCGGCTTTCTTCATCCTGTTCTCAAACGAGAAGATCAACCTGTTCAACACCTACACGCTCCTGATCATCGCGGGTGTTGTCAAGTATATCCCGTTTGCTTCACGAAGTTCGCTGAACTCCATGCTCCAGCTCTCCAACGAACTGGAAGAAGCAGCCATCATCCAGAACACTTCCTGGGTCAAGCGAATGGTCAGGATCATCATCCCGATCCAGAAGTCGTCGATCATAAGCGGCTATCTTCTGCCCTTTATGACCTGCCTGCGTGAACTTTCCCTGTTCCTGCTGCTCTGCACACAGGGCTTCATCCTTTCCACGACGCTGGACTATTTCGACGAGATGGGCCTGTACGCGTTCTCGAGCGCGATCAACCTGATCCTGATCGTAACGATTCTGATATTCAACACACTGGTTAACAAACTGACCGGCGCAACCCTGGACAGCGGTATAGGAGGTAACTGATCATGCCTGAAATCGTATTAAAGAACATTACCAAACGCTGGGGAAGGTTTTTCGGCGTCGACAATGTCAGCCTTGACATCCCTGACAATTCCTTTATCACCCTGCTTGGCCCGTCCGGCTGCGGTAAAACAACGATCCTGCGCATGATCGCCGGCCTGGAGACCCCGACGGAAGGCCAGATCAAGATCGGCGACCGTGTCGTTTTCGACAGCAATGCCGGCATAAACATCCCTCCGAACAAGAGAAGTGTCGGCTTCCTTTTCCAGAACTACGCGCTGTGGCCCAACATGACCGTTTACCAGAACATCGCCTTCGGTCTCAAGAACATCAATGAAGAGATGCCGAAGATCGACGTCGAGGCAAAGCAGACCGGCGACATGGTCCGTGCCCTCCAGAACGGCGCGAAGATCCGTGAGATCGTTGAGGAATGCCGCGACAAGAACGGCAAGCTGGACGACAACAAAGCCTGCGTCAAGCTGATCGACAATTATTCACTTTCCATGATGACTGCCAAAGCGCTCTACGGTCTCAAGATCCACGAGGCTTCCGATCCCGTCGCTGCCGCGAAGACAAAGCTTGCCGAGTATGAAGCCAAGTTCAGGACCCTGCAGGACAAGTACCGCTCATCCGGCCAGGAGCTGAACGAGAAATACGAGATCTGCTCAGGCGGCAAGCCCGTCATGGAAAAGAGAAAGCTCACAAACGAAGAGATCGACTCCCGCGTACGTGCCTGCTCCAGAATCGTCAAGATCGGCATGTTCATGGACCGTTATCCCGCAGAGCTCTCCGGCGGCCAACAGCAGCGTGTCGCTATCGCCAGGACGCTCGCTCCGGAACCGCAGGTACTTTTCATGGATGAGCCCCTGTCCAACCTGGATGCCAAGCTCCGTCTGGAGATGCGCTACGAACTGCAGCGTCTGCACGTCGAGACCGGCAGCACCTTTGTTTACGTTACGCACGACCAGATGGAAGCCATGACGCTCGCTACCAAGATCTGCCTGGTCAACAACGGCGTCCTGCAGCAGTACGAAGCGCCGCTTACCGTCTACAACCGCCCCGCGAACCTGTTCGTTGCTGACTTCGTCGGCAATCCGTCCATGAACTTCGTGGAAGGCAAGGGCAAACAGGCGGCCGACGGCAGCCTCGAGCTCGATATACTCGGCGGCATTAAAGCTTCCTTCGTCCCGAACGAGCCCCTCAGCATCGACGAGTGGCAGAAGAACAGGGACAAGGACATCACCAACAAGGCAGAAGAAGAGCACAAACGCCTGAGCGTCAAGGGCGCTGTCGAAAAGAGCAACAAGGATGAGATCTTCAAGTACCACGTCCAGAAGGTCGAAGAAGAGGACGACAGCCTCCAGGACGAACCCGTCATCACCAATGAAGACTTCGTCATCGGTATCCGTCCCGAGGCCATCAACATCGCTAAAGAAGGCAGCGCGGGCAGCATCCCCACTGTCGTCTACGGTGCAATGCCTACCGGCATGGAATCCACATTGAAGCTCAAGGTCGGCGAGTTCCTGCTGACCAGCGTCGTCTTCGGCGGCGTGGTCTACCAAATAGGCCAGGAAGAAGCCATCAACATCACCGGCAGCGACATCCTCCTGTTCGACCGTAAGTCCGGAAGGCTTATCACAGCAGGAAGTCTGAAGTTCTGAACAGTATAGTCAGGGGCTGGTTACAGCCTGCTTGTGTCCTTTATAGAGTTTTGCATCGAATCATAAAAAGAGGGAGCAGATCACGCTGTATGTGATCTGCTCCTTTGCTCTGCCCTCCGAGTTTGCTATTTCTTATCTGACGACCACACCAGGATGGGCGATGGCCCAGGCCTTTATCTGACCGGGGCAACGAATCCCTTTGCAATACTTTATTTCTTCTTTATCAAGGTTGTAGTATTCAGTGAGATGAATGGTGCTTCAGCCATTCCTTTAGTCGGTTAAACAATTCTTCTTTATCTTTGACAGGGATAGTTCCGCATTTGTTTACCGCATAATGATGGCCAAACTCGCTATCAGTGTAAATGCATCCATTAACCATCACTGGTTTATCATATCTTGGCCTGACATGAATATGAAGATGAGGATCAGGTTCGGATGCTTTTTTCACAGCCCCCTTTTATTTGTGGGCAAAACGTTCTCTGGTCTGTTTCTCCGGTTCAACCGGTGTGATTTCTCCGGCTGCCGTCAGGGCAATTCTGGTGAGCATGGGACCTGCCAGTTCGTAGATCATGACGGAGAACAGGATGATGTTGCGGATCATGGCGCCTTCGCTCTCACCCAGGCTCTGCGCAGTGACCACCATGCCCAGCGCCACACCGGCCTGCGGGAAGAGGGTGATCCCAAGATATTTCCGGACGGTGCTGCTGCAGCCCATCATGGCAGCGCTTCCGAAGGCCCCGGCATATTTTCCGATGCAGCGCATCAGAATGTAGACTACGCCGATGAGGATGATGCTCGGATAACGGAAAACGCCAAGCTCCAGCTGAGCACCTGAGAGGACAAAGAAGACCGCATACAGCGGAGATGTCCATTTTTCCGTTCTGCTCATGATATCCGGAGAAAACTGACTCAGGTTGCAGAACATGGTGCCAAGCATCATGCATACCAGCAGAGATGAGAAGCTGATTTTCAGATCCCCGAACGAAAAGTGCAGGGAGGAAAGTGCAATCGTCATTGTCACAAACGCGATGGTCATGGAAAGGCGGTTGTGGTTGGAGAAAAACAGCTTTTCGAGTTCAGTCATCAGCACACCCATCAGAGCACCAAGGAGCAGGGATGTCAGAATTTCCAGCAGGGGATTGACGATGATGGAAATGACATTCAATTCCCCGCCCTTCAGAGCCTGTGCGATGCCGAAGGAGACCGCAAAGACCATCAGGCCCACTGCGTCGTCCAGAGCTACGATCGGGAGCAGCAGGTCCGTGACCGGCCCTTTTGCCTTATACTGTCTGACAACCATCAGTGTTGCGGCCGGTGCTGTCGCAGAGGCGATCGCGCCAAGGGTGATTGCAACCGGCAGCGGCAGCTTTTCCGGACCGAGGATGAAGTAAAGGGCGATCAGGGCAGCATCCACCAGCAGCGCGGCAACAACGGCCTGGATGATGCCGATGACCGTTGCGGTCCGGCCGGTTTCCTTCAGGTGGGAAAGCCGGAATTCATTTCCGATATCAAATGCGATAAAGCCAAGTGCTACGTCCGAGAGAATACTGACCTTACCGACATCCTCCATGGTCGGGAACCCCAGGCCTTCGATATGAAGCCGCCCCAAGGCATATGGTCCGACCAGCAGTCCTGCGATCAGGAAGCACGTAACGTCCGGGCATTTAAGATTACATTTTCGAAAGACACGGGTCATCATCAGACCCGCAAACAAAGCAATACACCGTGCTTGAAGCTTGCCTTGATATCTTCTTCGGTGATGTTCTCGCCGACATAGAAGCTTCTCTGCATTGATCCGGAGTAACGCTCCTGTCTGATAAGTTTGCCCTTCTTATCCTTTTCGTCCTTATCCAGACCTTTGTTTGCACTGACAATGAGATATCCATTGTTCAGCTCCAGACCGATCTCTTCTTTCTTGAAGCCGGGCAGGTCGATATCTACTTCGTAGTGATCGTCATGCTCATGAACATCGGTCTTCATCATCCTGTCGGCATGTCTGCCGTACAGTTTTCTTTCGGTTCTGTCCAGATCTCTGAAATCCGGGAATGCGAACCAGTCGTCAAATAAATCTTCTCCAAAAGCTGATTGTGTTTGCGCAAAATTGACTTGTCTGTCATTTGAATGCAATTGGTGGGTACTGCTTTGTTAAAACAAAAAATATACAAAATGTATTTAAAATAAAGTTTTGGTATGATAGTATATTTTCAGGAGGTAGAAGCAATGAAAGGGATATACTTAGTCAACTACACAGTGAAGGGTATCAAGTCTCTGGACGAGGAAGTCTCGCTCTCTTTCTACAAAAAGACGATAACTTCTGATCCCAAAGACTTTCAGAATTATAATATTAAGGGAATATACGGCATCAACGGTTCAGGAAAATCAGCGATCGTTACATCTGTTAAGATTTTTAAAAACCTGATTATTAATAAGGATTATCTTAATAATCCGCTGATACACAGTTATTTGCGCGAACTTATAAACAAGAATCTTTTGAGAATGGATTTCTCTGGGGATTTTTTTGCGAAGTCTAAGAGCAAGTCATTTTTATTTCACTATGAGATCTCTATTAGCAGCGAAAAGAGTGGGAAAATTGTCATTGACAGAGAAGCTCTGTCGTACAAAGCCGCATCTTCTCGCCAGGAGGATATGAAGCCGCTGTTCGAAGTTAATAATGGAAAAATAGCGTTTGCTAATTCGATAGAACAGGATTTTTGTGATTACATAATTGATAAAACAAAGAATTTGTTGAAGACGGCAACAGTGTCTTCATTTTTCATTGATTATATACTTGACTGGAAAGACAAAAAAGTGAATGTGTCAGTTTTCGAAGGATTATGGATGCTGTTTATGTTAGGGCTTAGCTTATATGTTTATCTGGATCAGACAGATGAACATGCGGATTATTTCATTGATGGAATTATGGCGGAGCTCGATCAGGAAACAGATGACAAAGCCATAAACAGTATTCAGAAAGCGATACGTGATGTAAAGGAACTCAGAGTTAATGAGATTTCGGTAAGCAGGAGAAATGTATTAAAAAAGAATTATGCAGATTATCAGGAACGGGTATCAAGGCTATATGATTTTATAAACATCTTTAAGCGTGATTTGAAAGGAATTGAGATAGATAAAATTGAAGACAAAAACTATTATGCTTGTGATCTGATTATGGATTATGGCGAATATAAGATAAATGTTGAATTTGAAAGCACTGGTATCAAAAAACTCATAAAGCTATATGAGTACTTTAATGAAATGGCATCCGGCAATATCGTGTTTATCGATGAATTGGATTCGAATCTTCATGATGTTTATCTGTGTGCTTTGCTTGAATACCTGATGGAACACGGCGAGGGTCAATTATGCTTTACAACGCATAATATTGGCCCAATGGACATACTTAAAAGAAACAAAAAATCTATTGATTTCCTTTCGGTCAATCACAAGATCTATTCATGGACAAAAAATGGAAACTACTCCCCGGCAAATCTGTATAAGAGTGGCATGATAGAGGGATCTCCGTTTAACATTGATTCTATTGACTTTATCAGTGCTTTTGATGCGGAAGAAGGTGATGATGAATGAGAATTCAACTAATTTTCTGCATTGAAACTGATGAGGAAAGCCGCAGTGTTGTGATATATTGCTTTGACTGTGATGACTATGATATTGATCCGGAAGCCAGCCTTTTTTTAGAGGATGTAAAACAATATTGCTTGAACAAGCACTATGAGTTCGTCTGGTTTTGTAAAGATATAGAACGAGTATATGTCGGGAAAAAGATCCCGGACAACGAAAAGAAGAAGAGAGCTGAGCGCTTTAAAAGGAAGAATGAGGTAAGCTCAGTGCAAAAGGAAGCACTGACGGCAGAGCGATACGGGCAGAACCGCAGCAATTTGCTGAGAGTATTAAGTCAATTTGAGGAGTTGCAGTATAAAGAATAGAAGGGACATATCGGTTGCGTGCGAGAATGAAGATCGCGTCAGGCACGATTTTGGCAGTATTTCCGATGTGGGTCCCTATAGCGAGGTAAAACGTAAGATGCGGGATCCGATTGAAAACATAACCATACTGCAGAAGCAGCTAAATGAACTCCAACTTGAAAATCAACTATTGAAAAATATCCTGGATCGTTCCGGTATTTCTTATGTACAGGAACTGAAGCACCTGAAGGAACCGGAGGGCACTGAGAATTTTGATCCTAATCAAGGTGCCAGAATCAGACATCCACGGGAAATCACTGAGAAAATGGTGAAGGTGTTCCTTACTTATTTTTGGGGGCGCCCCGATGTTTATGCAAAACGTTCGGAAAAGAAATCCGGAGAAGCCGGCTACTATCCACAGTGTAATAATTTCTGGCAGGAAGTGTGTCCACGAAAGCATGGAATGAAGATCAGCTGTAAAGACTGTTCTTATAGATCAGACAAAAAGCTAACGAAAAGTGACATTCTGATGCACCTGCAGGGCCGTTCTTATAACTCGTCTGATGTGGTCGGTGTATATCCGTTGTTTCTGAACGGAACATGCCGGTTTCTTGTTTTTGACTTTGACAATCACGAAAAAGATGCGGAAAAACATGATTATGCCAATACAGATGATTCCTGGATAGAGGAAGTGGAAGCGATGCGGACCATCTGCACGCTGAATGGAATTGATCCTCTGGTGGAACGATCCCGTTCCGGGCGCGGAGCGCATATATGGATTTTCTTCGACGGTCCAATTCCGGCTGCATTAGTCAGACGGTTCGGCTTTGCTCTTTTGGAAAAAGGTGCGGAACAGGTCAATCTGAAAACATTTCAGTTTTACGATCGTATGTTGCCGGCGCAGGATATGCTTCCGGAAGGAGGAATTGGGAATCTGATTGCATTGCCGTTGCAGGGTAAGGCTCTGCGGGATGGAAACAGCGCTTTTGTTGACAAAAACTGGAATGCCTATCCCAATCAATGGGAAACACTATGGAGCAAACCACGCCTTTCCAAAGAGTTTTTGGAGCTGAAGATAAAGGAGTGGACTGTGTCCGTCAGCGACTTTCTTTCAGAACATGATGAAGAAGGGCGGGAGAAGCCTTGGGAGAAAGGACAGAGGTTTTTTGCGACAGAAGTTGATGGAAAGATGGGCATTACTCTTTCCAACGGCATTTATATCGACAATCTGAACCTGAAACCGTCGCTTCAGAATAAGATCCGAAGGCTGGCGGCTTTTCGGAATCCTGTTTACTACAAGAATCAAAAAATCGGCACCACAAATTTTGATACAGCCAGCTGGATCTATCTTGGTAAGGACCATCTCAGCGGCTATATTGAGATTCCAAGAGGACTGTACGGACAACTAATGGATTGCATTTCTGATGGTGCGATAGCGTATGAAGTGAAAGATGAACGGCAGCCCGGAAGAATGATCCAGGCGACGTTTAGGGGTGAACTGCGGGACGAACAAAAACCTGCACTTCAGGAAATGCTGAAGCATGATAATGGAATACTACATGCAGCCACTGCTTTTGGCAAGACGGTCGTCTGCAGTGCGCTGATTGCAGAGAGAAAAGTCAATACACTTATAATTCTTGAATCATCATCACTAATAGAGCAGTGGGAAGAATCTTTTGCCAGATTCCTTGACATTAATGAAAAACTGCCGGAGTATAAGACAAAAACAGGAAGGATCAAAACAAGAAAGAGTCTGATCGGAACGCTTCAGGGAGCGCATGATTCCATGACCGGCATTGTTGATATTGCCATGGCTGGTTCTTTGTGCAAGAAAGGGGAGTATCATCCGCTGCTGGAACGGTATGGGATGATTATTGTTGATGAGTGTCATCATGCCGCATCGGATACGATATCGTCTGTTCTGCAGGAAGTTAAGGCAAAGTATGTGTATGGCGTTACTGCAACACCAGTGAGAGGTGACGGTCTTGAGAGGATCAATTACATGCTTCTGGGGCCGATCAGATACAGATATACATCAAAAGAAAAAGCAAAAGCGCAGGAAGTCGATCATCTGGTTTATCCCCGCTTTACAAGAACCGTTCCGCCGAGAGGCGTTACGACAGGGAAGATGCATCCAAATGAGGCGTATGAAATCATCCGGGATAATGATCTGAGAGACGAACAGATTATTTCCGATGTGAAAGAGTGTATTGATGCTGGAAGAACACCGGTAATCTTATCCCGCTATAAAGACCATTCGGATAAACTCTATGAAAGGATAAAAAACTACGCGGATTATGCATTTCTCATGACCGGCAATAATTCAAAACGGGAACATAAACAGATCCTTGAACAGATGAAGCGGGTAGACAGACAGGAATCGTTGGTTCTGGTGGCTACAGGAAAGTTGATTGGAGAAGGATTTGATTTTCCGCGTCTTGATACGCTAATCATGGCTACACCGGTTTCATTCAGAGGAGTTGTGGAGCAGTATGCCGGACGTCTGAACAGAGACTATGAAGGGAAGAAAAATGTAATCGTTTATGATTACGTTGACAGCCATATTCCCATGTTTGACAACATGTATGCAAAGCGGCTGAAAGCGTACAAACAGAT
>ONKG01000173.1 GCA_900318375.1 uncultured Lachnospiraceae bacterium | reverse complement strand
TTATAAGTGCAGATAATCAGCGGAGAGATTTTAGAAGGAATTGAATCTGATAATCATTCCTATCAGGTAAAAATCATTTTTCGGCAGCATTCGCACTTCATGAAATAGTGAGATTATGCTGTTTGAAACAAAGGACAGCAGTTATGAAGGCTTTCCGGTTTTTTGTCATGACTGTGTCAGAGGGACTGTCCCAATGTCATTAAGATAGAAATTTCGTTCAATTCCTTGTATTATAGATGATAAGATAATCCAAAATAAAAATACAGCCAGTTCTCGGGTTTACGGCCAAAAAGCTTATTTTTGGAAAAGGCAAACAGACAGTCTGGGGAGGCTGCCTACTGAAAGGTATTTAGTTTTTTTTGGATCTATCGGTAATTGAGCGTATCAGCCGACTGGCGCCGGAGATTCCTCTCGAACTTCCGGCCCAGCCGGACTGGTATGAGGTATCTGCAGATCAGCTCTACCGGATCTTTTATCTCGCCTCTTAGGAAACGGATACATATCTTCTGAGCCTGCGTATGGTTCAGTACATATATGTATTTATCGGTTTTCTTTCGTATCCTTCCAATAGTTGCAGCCAAGAATGCCGAGAAATTATATAACGTCAGCTTTCCATAGATCTCCTGGAGAAGATGTTCCTTTTTCAGAGAGTGGATATGTACAAGATTCCCCGCATATTTCAAGTGTCGAAACGCCACTTCTTCATTCCAGCGGAGCCCATAAAGCTCTTTAACTGTTGATTCAGAGAAGCCGTACATGGGAAGGTTCGTGACGATATACTCATAAGAATCGTCTGATATGGGAAATTTAAGGATGCGCAGCTTTAGTGAATCGATCTTATCAGAACCAGGTTCAATAAAGTCATAGTGCCGCCGCTTATTGATACAATGGTAATCCTTCAACTCCAGACTTTTCTTTGTCTTTCTGCGTCCGACACGGACATGGAGCTCTTTGTCGAAAGAAGTCATGTCCAGCCAGTCTTCATGGCCTAAACAGATACTTTTTGCAAATGACACCGGAATCCGGATCAGAAACAGCTGGTCGTTGTGAATGGCATGTGCGAGGATATTGAAAGAGGCAAATCCCCTGTCTGCCAGATATATTCGCCGGTACTTCTGACCAACTAATACCTGACGGTCCAGAACTGTGCAGAGAGCGGCCTTCTCATCCATCTGATGTATCCCCTGAGGCTCCATATCAAGGAAGATATCGTTTAAAGGGTCATAAAGGCAGTTGAGGTGCATCTGGTTGATGCCCTTGCGGTCCGCGATGGCCTGAATATAAGTATCTTTATCGGAAGGATTATAGGGAAGGTTGGTGCGAGTGCCGTCGAAACAGGCAAGCTGATACCCACGGAATGTTTCTGAGATCGGAATCCTTCCGATAAACTCCCGAAACAGCGTAATAAAAGCCTCAGGTTTTATCTGGTTACGGCGCTGGATCATAGCAGAAGGAAACGGAATCTTGCCTTCATTAAAAAAATCAATCAGTTCCGTGGCAGTATTCTCCTTGCCTGCAATTATCGGGAAAAGAATGGTCTGGTCAAAGGAGATCTTTTTAACCCGGGTGAAATCAGAATCAGGATTTGAAAAGAATAAACTCCGGCGTTCATACAGGGAAGAGATAGTAGAAAGCAGAGTCTGTTTTGGCAGATCATAAGCGGGACAAGTCATATCAGTACCTCCAAAAAAGTGTATTTTCAAGGCGGCGCACACTTTTTTGGCGACTTTGTCAAGTGATTTTTGTAAAAAAAGAAAAAAATCAGAGGCATTTTAACCTCTGATTTCGTGATTTAACTTAAATTTTGACGGGGGGTCCCCCTATCTAAATGACATTGGGACGGTTCTTCTGACAACTTTTGTTCCAAAAGTTGTCAGAAGAACCGTCCCCATGACATTCCCTGCGGTAGTGCGTATTTCAAGGCTTTCAGCGGTTATTTTGCTCACTTCGTTTGAGCGGACAAGAGAACTATGCTATAATAATAGTTCGAATATCGTATAGATCGTATTCGAGATCAATTCATCAGACATAGGAGAGATTCAGATCATGGAAAAAGAACAGTTCCTGGAAGTTTACCGCCATTCCCTTGCGCATATCCTGGCTAAGGCAGTTATCGAGATATATGGCAAGGAAGTGCAGTATGCAATCGGCCCGCAGATCGCGGACGGCTGCTACTATGATTTTGTACTTCCCGCTGCGATCACGGAGGGAGATTTCCCGGCGATCGAGAGCAAGATGCGCGAGATCATAAAGAGAAGAGAAGCATGGACCGTGGAAGAGGTCTCCAAAGAGAAAGCGCTTGAGATCTTTAAGGACCAGAAGTTCAAGACCGAGCTTATTTCCGACCTTCCCGATGATGAGAAGATCACCGTTTACTATACCGGAGAGGATTTCGTAGATCTCTGCCAGAAGCAGCTCAAAGAGCACCTGAAGATGATCAAGGAAGCTATGGAGCGCGACCACAAGAAACTCGGCCCGCAGCTGGAACTGTTCATGTTCAATGAGACTGCCCAGGGTATGCCTTACTGGCTGCCTCGCGGATGGAAGCTGTACCAGGCACTGATGCAGTACTCCAGAGACGTGCAGGATCTGCACGAGTATCAGGAGATCTCCGCACCGGTCATCAACAACAATAAGCTTTGGATCATCAGCGGCCACTGGGCACATTATGTAAATAATATGTTCATCATCCCCGGCAAGGACGAGGATGAGAAATACACCGTCGAGTCTGTGGACACCATGGCTGCCAAGCCCATGAACTGCCCCAACGCGATGATGGAGTTCGGCAGAAAGCCCCGCTCCTACAAGGAACTGCCGATCCGCTATTCCGAGTATGACGTGCTCCACAGAAAGGAGAAGACCGGCCAGCTGAACGGACTTCTCAGAGTGCAGGAATTCCGTCAGGACGACGATCACACCTTTGTCACAGAGGACATGATCGAGGCCGAGATCGACGATATCCTCAGCATCGCGGACGAGATCTACAAGACCTTCGGCATCAC
>ONKG01000014.1 GCA_900318375.1 uncultured Lachnospiraceae bacterium | reverse complement strand
CAATACGCTTCGCGTGCGTCGAACGCCGTAAAACTCCGGTTTTTGTACGCTTCGGCGTACAAAAACACGTCGAGTTTCAGGTGGGTCTGTACTGTAACACTGTTACTCCTGTTCACATCCCGGCCGTTTTTTGACCGGGTAACCCTGAGAATGAGGCATATATTTGTCCATCAGATAGCCCTTCTCGTTGTGGGAAGGGTCCTCAAGGACATCCTCCAGCATGGCTCCCAGCACCTCTCCGATCTGTTTTCCGGGCTCCATACCTGCTTCGATCAGGTCGCTTCCGTTGACAGCCAGGTCTCTCAGAGTGAGGCAGTCTCCCTCATCCAGAATTTTTCTGTAAATGCGGCGCACATCTGCCAGATAGTCCAGCTTCTCCTGCCTTTTGTATTCACTCTGGGCAAGCGTATCCGCCTCTTTCACCTCCAGATAAAGGGGAAAGAGGTCTTCGCCGATTTCCCGGATCATCTTTCTGACGCTGCGTTCTGTAAGTCCTGCCGCGCGGTCATGGAAGCGGACGAGCTTAACCACTGCGCATCGTGTGGCATTGTCCGATTTGAGACGGCGCAGGATCTTCCCCGCCATCTCAGCGCTGGAATCCGGGTGACCGTAAAAATGGTCAATTCCATTTTCATCTGTCGTCCGGCATACGGATTTTCCGAAATCATGCAGAAGCATTACCAGCCGGAGGACTTTGTCCGGACGGGCATTCCTGATCGAAACGATCGTGTGCTCTCCGACATTGTAGATGTGGTGGGGATTATTCTGCGGAGTTTCCATGCAGCGGTCGAACTCCGGCAGAATGACCGCCGTAATACCGGCTTCATACATCATCCTGAGTTTTTCGGGATGGGGGGAGAGCAGTGTCTTTTCAAGTTCCGAAGAGATCCGCTCGGCACTGACCTTAGAAAGTGTGGGGGCCAGTATTTTCATCGCCCGCACTGTCTCCTCTTCAATCTCGTAGCCCAGCTGAGCGGCAAAGCGGACTGCGCGCATGATCCTGAGCGCGTCCTCGCCGAAACGCTTCATCGGGTCTCCGACTGCGCGGATCCTCTTGTTTTTCAGATCCTGCAGACCGCCGAAGAAATCCTGGAGACCGTTTTTTTCACTGTAGGCCATCGCATTGATCGTGAAATCTCTGCGCTGCAGGTCCTCCTTCAGACTTGCGGTAAATGTAACCTCAGAGGGGTGCCTGCCGTCCAGATACTCTCCGTCCACCCTGTAGGTCGTGACCTCGTAGGGTTCTCCGTTCTCCATGACCGTCACGGTACCGTGCTTAAGGCCGGTATCGATCGTGCGCCGGAACAGAGCCTTGACCTGCAGCGGGAGTGCAGATGTCGTGATATCCCAGTCGTGCGGATTTCTTCCCAGAAGACTGTCCCTTACGCAGCCGCCGACCACATAGGCCTCATAGCCGTGATCTTCCAGAACGCGGAGGATTTTCGCAGCCCCTGCCGGAATCAATATTTCAATTTTTTCCATATCTGAGCTTTACCCTCTTGTTCACAGACAGGCATGACTTCATCCAGGTCTGCGCCGCGGGACCATGCCGCCGGCACAGGAAGCCGGCAGGTCCGGGCCGCCTTGAATGAAACGATCAATAAGACTTGCCCCAGTAAACCATCTTTTTGGCAGGTTTGCCGCAGCAGACACAGGTCTGGGCGATCTCTTCCTGCTCAAAAGGCATGCAGCGGCTTGTCACGCCGTATTTCTCCTTGATTTCCTCTTCACATGCGAGCTCACCGCACCACATAGCCTTGACAAAGCCGGTCTTTTCGGCAAAGGTCTTCTCGAACTCTTGGCGGGTGGCAGCTGTATAGGTGTGATCCTCGAGGTGCTTTTTCGCGCGCTCGTACATATCCTTCTGAATCTGCTCCAGAAGCTCGCCGATGCGGGCCGCGAGCTTATCCAGTTCGCATTCTTCCTTGGCTCCGGTATCTCTGCGGGCAATGATGCACTTGCCGTTCTGGATATCACGGGGACCGATCTCGACACGGAGCGGGAAGCCGCGCATTTCCTGATCGGCAAATTTGAAGCCGGGACTCTTGTCACTGTCGTCAACTTTGACACGGAAGCCGCTCAGGACATCTTTCAGCTCATAGGCCTTGTCCAGAACGCCTGCCTTGCGCTGCTGAATGGGCACGATCACAACCTGTGTGGGCGCGATCCTGGGAGGCAGCACCAGACCGGAGTTGTCTCCATGGACCATGATCAGGGCTCCGATGATACGGGTGGACAGGCCCCAGGATGTCTGGAAGGCATACTTCTGCTTGTTGTCCTTGTCTGTGAACTGAATGCCGTAGGCCTTTGCGAAATCATCGCCGAAGTCGTGGCTTGTTCCGGACTGAAGGGCTCTGCCGTCGTGCATGAGTGCCTCGATGGTATAGGTCGCGACTGCGCCTGCGAATTTCTCCTTGTCTGTCTTTCTTCCCTTGATTGTGGGAATTGCCAGATCTTCGGCGCAGAAATCCGCATAGACATTCAGCATCTGCTGAGTCCTTGCTTCAGCCTCTTGGGCGCTGGAGTGGACAGTGTGGCCTTCCTGCCACATAAACTCACGGGAGCGCAGGAAGGGTCTGGTCTCTTTTTCCCAGCGTACAACGCTGCACCACTGGTTATAGATCTTGGGAAGATCGCGGTAGGACTGGATCTCTCCCCTGTAAAAATCAGAGAACAGGGACTCGGAAGTAGGACGGACACAGGCGCGCTCGTCAAGCTTCTCGGAACCACCGTATGTGACCCATGCTACTTCGGGCGCGAAGCCTTCGACCAGATCGCTCTCCTTGCTCAGAAGATGCTCCGGGATCAGCAAGGGAAGATAGACATTCTCTACGCCGACAGCTTTGAAACGTGCGTCAAGGTGCTTCTGTACAGCCTCCCAGATCGCATAGCCTGCGGGCTTGTAGACCATGAATCCTTTAATGTTTGAGTAGGCGATCAGACCTGCCTTGATACATACATCTGTATACCATTGGGTAAAATCTTCGTCCATCGCGGTGATTTCAGCGACCAGTTTCTTCTGTTCTGCCACTTTTCTCTTCCTCCCCTCCGGAAAATCCGGTATGTTGTAAATGATCGATTGGAGACATTGCGTGCCAGAAGGAAATTTCTCCTGACACGCAGATAAATTACTGTTTTTCAAGCTGCTGCAGCATTGCCGGGGCGCAGCCCGCCATGCCGACAGGCCCGCAGACGATTAATATTGATCCATGATTCCCTGCTGCCTTTCGCCGAGGCCCAGACGGTTGACGCCGCAGCCGCGGTCATTGTGAGGGTGAATGCTCAGGATAATGCTCTCACGGTTCTTGATTTCTGTCAGTTGCTCTTTTATCAATATATAGTTTCCGTTTCCTGAAAGCCGGTGTCTGCGGCGTTCTCTGCCGTGTCAGAGGTATCCGCCTCTTCATTCACAACTTCGGAAACCTGTATATAAACGATTACTTTATCTGAATCCGAAGCCAGCAGGGATACTCCCTCAGGGAGATATTTGCTGATCGTAATCGTCTTGTGGATATTGCTGCTGACGGGTTCAGACGCAATATCTTCAGCGGGTATTTCTACATATTCAATGTTGTGCAGGATGCCTGCCGCGCCGACTATCTGGACAAAAGACGGATCCGCCACAGGACCCGCTGCCAGTTCATAGCCGTCCGCGATCGGTACCCCCGAACCGCAAGTGATCGAAATGGTCTTCGTCTGATAAATCGTCGCGACCACCTTGACCGAAGAAATATTGAGATGAAGCTTCTGGGACTCCATTTCATCCGCAGTAATCTCTTTTCCGTCCGTATCATAAAGGATAATATCCGGATAGGAATTGATACTCCTCTCCGATTCCGAAATGTCAACCTTTGCCGCCGCGCGTCCCAGCTTTTCCACATAGGACTGAGGCCCCGAAATGATGACCTGATTCTGCTCCGCGGATGTATCATAGAGGACATATCCGTCCGCGGGCGATCCCGTCGTTTCAACTTCCAGAGGCAGCGATTTTGTCTGCTGCGGTTCCACCCGCAGCTGGACATAACTGATACTTCCCGATATGCGTTCTATGCTGTTGGAATATTTGTCCGTTGTCAGAGAGATCCTGACCGATCCGTCATCTTCGATCTGGCGGACATCCGCAGTGGCGATGACATTTTTAGCCTCGAGCTTGTCGATGATGGAACGCTTGGCATAGATCGTCACAGTAGGGATCACATCTGTGTCATCCAGGACCGTATACACATCTCCCTCTTTCTCGATCGTCTCTCCGTGAATAATCTGTACACTGACATTACTGACTGTCATGCGCACGGCAGGATCACTGAAATAATTGATCATATACCAGGCCATCATTGCGAGAACAACGGAAGCTACCTTCAGGCGCAGATTCGGATCCAGTTCTCTGATACGCTTAATCATGCGCACCTCCTTCCGTTTCCGCATCCGGAACATTCTTTTCCTTCTCCGGGGCTTCTCCGGAGCTGCCTCCCTGTTTTGGCCGCCAGGGAGCATATTTGCCGATTCCGGAGATCCGGGAACGGGATCCTCCCTTTGCTTCCTCCTCGGACAGTTTGTTCTGCAGGCGCACCAGGGCGCCGCGCAGCTGCTCGGGCGTCACATTGCTCCAGAGATTTCCCTTGTAGGAATAGCTCAGCTGGCCGGTTTCCTCCGAAACGATCAGAGTGAGGGCATCCGTCTCTTCCGAGATTCCGACACCGGCGCGGTGTCTCGTCCCCAGATTTTTATCAAGCTGAGAGGAAGTGATCGGCAGATAACTGGTCGCGGAAACGATCCTGTTGCCCCGCACAATGACCGCCCCGTCGTGGAGCGGTGTATTTTTTTCAAAAATATTGATCAGAAGCTGACTCGAAACTATGGCGTCGATTTCGATGCCGGAGCGCACGTATTCCAGAAGCGGGGTCGTCTGTTCAATGACGATCAGCGCTCCTGTCTTCACTCTTCCCATCTCGATGCAGGCGCGGACCAGCTCGTTGACTGTCCGGTCCGAAAAACGGCCTTCCTCTGTCTTGGTATAGTCCATTCTCAAAATCGAGCTCAGGAAGTTTCTGCGTCCAAGTTCCTCCATGGCATTGCGCAATTCAGGCTGCAGAATGATCACGAGCGCTGTGACGGCAATCCCTGCAACATGCTGGAAAATCCATAGGATTGTGGTCATGTTGAAAATAGCTGCCAGAAGAGCCAGTGCAATAATAACTGCTATGCCCTTCATCAGCTGCCATGCGCGCGTATTTTTGATCCACAGCAGGATGTGGTATGTCAGATAAGATATGATCAGAACTTCAACAATATCAGTCCACCGTACATCCGGTATACGAAGCCGGGATATGAAGTCGCTAAGCGAAAAAGTCCATGGTATGTTCAACGATTATCATCCTTTGTTGTCAATAACACCATTTTCTCCGAAAGAGGGATCGAATTCATCATATTCTTCGATTTCCATATCGGAGGTATAAACCATAACCTTAGGGACCGCCTTCACGTAATAATAATAGTCTTCGTCCTCGAACTGGACATTTTCTATTCGAAGGTAATCCACATTAAAAGCAAAGAAGCGTACGATCTGTGCCAGCATAAAGGAAAAAACGATCCCGAGGAAGACATGGGGAAGATCAAGTCCGGTCCCATAGTGCATGTCTCCGAACAGAAGAATCCCGAATTCCAGAATACAGCCGACAGTGATCGCTATGATCCACGCATACTGGATCGCCAGTCTGCGGATAAAGCAGACGATGATCGCTGTGACAGCGAGGGCTGCCGCGAGTATGATCATCGACTTGTCGTTCACCATGCCGTCGATCAGGCTGCGGAAATTCGTAATCAGCCTTTCTCCGGAACTGATTATCTCCGATGAGGAAACGGCAAGAGAAGGGAGGTTCCCTTCCACCAGGAGAACGTATTTGATGAATACGATTCCAAAGACTACCGGAACCGCCGAACCGGGCCCGAACAGAAGACCGGCCAGGACCGGTACCAGATAATGCAGATTGACCGCATATGCCAGCGGCATCAGCAGAAATATCATAGTATCTCTGGGTGCAAAGCGGAAATAGACCAGCATGCACACCAGAACCAGGGCCAGACAGACAGCTGCCGCTACAAGCGACAGCTTGTACAGGTCCCAGAGCAGGACCAGTCCGATAATTCCCGCGGAAAAACCGGGAGGAAGCATCGAGCATACAAGAGCCAGAATCACATTGAGCAGTCCGCTGTTCAGCGCGGAACCTGCGGCAATATGCGAACCCAGATGGGTGCGCAGCCAAAGAAGCGCCGACAGTGATACTACAAAGCGGACAATTGACTGAATAAGGAATTCCTGCCGTTTATAAAATAGTATAAGGTTTTCTCTTAATACGTATAATCCGTTACTACTGTTCATTCTGCCTCCATTATCGTCACAAACTCCGCTGACATCCGGCACAGGCCTGCAGTCAGATCTTGTCTGCTTCTGTCAACTCCGCCTCCGCGTCGCAGATTCCCATCAGTTCCTCCAGGTCCTGACCGTACATTCTGCGCCGCCTTGTAAATGCCGCACTTCTCCTGTAGTAGATCAGCAGCGTGACCAGCAGGAAAAAGATAATGAATGAAATATAGCTTGTCGCTGCCAGATGCAGGAAGGGACCGAGTGTGTCTTCATAGACGGAGAAAAAAATCTCCTCAAAAAAATAACCGCAGTATACAGCCGCACAGATCCCCCATGCGAGTGTACCCGAGATAAAAGAACCGACCAGTTCCCAGAGCACGTAGTCATTGCGAAAATATTCAGCTGTCCTGTTGTCTCTGACACCCAGTCCGTCTTCATAGACGGTCAGACGGGTCATCAGGCGGATCTTCTCCTCGTTCAGCATACTCTCCTCTTTTCAGAATCCGCTGTCTTCTCCTGCGGCCAGTGTAATAAAACAGACACGCCGCGCGCCCCTCCTGTACAAAGCATGTGCACAGGCATCCATTGTGGCGCCGGTCGTGTATATATCATCTATAAGCATAATCGAATTTAATTCTACATCATTTCCAAATGCCTGAAAAGCTTTTTTCAAATTATTTTGGCGTTCCGCAGGTGTCATATTCTTCATGGGAAGTGTATCCGCAATGCGGCGGAGGGCATCCTCACATACCGGAATCCCTGTCAGATTTGAAATTTCCTGTGCCAGAACAAGTGCCTGATTGTAGCCGCGCTTCTGCAGTCGGCGCGCGGAGACCGGCACAGGCACGAGAAAATCCGGAATCCACGGAGATCCTCCCGCGGATTCCATCATCTTTTCCGCCATACATTTCCCGTAATATGCACCGTATTCCCGCCTCCCCTTATATTTGAAGCGGAAAATCCCTCCCGCGGCGCTGTGATAAGTAAAGACCGTCCTTCCGCGCTCAAACACATGGGGCAGCGTGCGGCAGTCCCTGCACAGATCATCGGCCGACGAACGCAGCTGCTTGCCGCAGCGCCTGCAGGCAGGGGTCTGCACTTTCTGCAGCATTCCCTCGCAGGAAGAGCAGATCAGGGCCCCGAAGGGCTGCACCGGTCTGTCACACACAGGACACCGGCGGGGGTATACGAGTTCCCGGGCCATCCTCGCAGGAGCAGTCATCTTTTCTCTTACAAGATCCATCTGTTTTTCCGTCCTTATTTTCTGCAATCCTTTTTTCTATAGTCTTTTTTTCATGCAGTCTATATTTCCTGCAGTCCTTTTTTCCTATAGTTTTTTCATGTGGTCTATATTTCATGATGTTGAGGTCAAAAGGTGGTTATGGGAACACCGTCTCGTCAAGTTGCACAAACGCCTTGGGCACGCTCTCGCTCTACCCTCGCTGGCAGCGGTACTAAGGCCGCTAAAAATCAGCGGCTAAGTACCGGCCGCTCGCCAAGGCCCTTCGGCTGTTTGTGCAACTTGACGAGACTCAGAGCCATTGGATACCTTTTGACCTTTACATCATTTCATATTTCCTGCAGTACTTTTTCCCTGCAGTCCTTTCTGCCGCATTCCTTATTTTCTCAGCATCCGGTTTCCGGGCTGCTGTTTCCGGGAATTTCCCATAGTTCCAGGATCCTGTCGCGAAGGCCTGTCCACCGGCGGGTGCGCCGGGTATTGGCGATCATCCGGTCCACGGCGTCGCGGCTTCCCAGCAGCACAACACAGCTGCGGGCACGGGTGACCGCAGTGTAGAGCAGGTTGCGGTTAAACAGGCCGGAGGGGCCCGCCAGAAGAGGCAGGATCACTGCCGGATACTCGGAGCCCTGGGATTTATGCACCGTGATGGCATAAGCCAGGTCCAGGTCCTCCAGTTCCGAAAAGGGGTACTCCACTGTCCTGGAATCATCGAAGACAACCGTCATGGTCTCGCTCTGCGGATCGATTTCCTCAATTCTGCCGAAATCACCGTTGAAAATACCGGTTCCCCGGTCGATGGGCATACCGAAATTGCCGCGGATTTCCCATTCGATCCGGTAGTTGTTGCGGGTCTGCATGACCTTGTCCCCTTCGCGGAACACGGTCTCCTGGCGCACATGCTCTCTCTTGCCCCCGGCTGCCGGATTGAGAACGCTCTGCAGCACCTCATTGAGGCGCTCGACGCCCAGGCTCCCGCGGCGCATAGGGGTCAGCACCTGGATTTCCTCCGGTCTACACCCGACATATCCGGGCAGCATCTCCCGGATCAGCTGGACTGTGTGCTTATAGATCACCGGGGCCTGATCCCTCTCCAGAAAAAAGAAATCCCGGCTCTTGTTATCCATAGGCAGAGATGTCCCCTCCAGAATCCGGTGGGCATTCATGACAATATCGCTCTCACTGGCCTGCCGGAAGATGTTTTTGAGCATGATGGTATGGAAAGCCTGCGAATCGATCAGATCCTGCAGAACGCAGCCGGGTCCCACACTGGGCAGCTGGTTCATATCACCGACCAGGACCAAACGGGCCCCGACGGGCACTGCTTTCAGCAGAGAGTGGAAAAGATTCATATCCACCATGGACATCTCATCTATAATGACGACATCTGCCTCGAGCGGGTTATCCTCTCCGCGCTCAAAATAAGAATAATTTTGTCCGTTTCCGGATTTTCCGCCGCTTCCCGGGGTGTCACCGGAGCCGAAAGCGTCCGGGAATCCACCGGACAGCCCCTCGCTTTTGATAAAATCCTTTTCGTCATCCGCGTCCCCGACGCTGCGGACGCCCAGCAGACGATGGATCGTCATGGCCGGAAAGCCGGTCGCCTCCGACATACGCCTGGCAGCGCGTCCGGTGGGTGCTGCCAGAAGGACCCGCAGATCCTCACTCATAAAAAAGCGGATGATCGTATTAATGGTCGTAGTTTTTCCCGTACCGGGCCCGCCGGTGATCAGGAGAACCGCATTTTCCGCTGCTTCAAGGACAGCCTTCCTCTGAAGCGGGTCCAGAGTGATCTCCTCTTCCCTTTCAAGGCGGGCAATCCTTTTTTCCGCTTTTTTGCGTGTATCGACATCCTTCGCGGTGCGCTGCACCTGAACATCCAGGTCCAGCAGCATCTTTGCAATATCCTGCTCCCGCCTGAAAACACCTGACAGATACACCTCTGCATCCTGTGCGAGCTCCCGGACAGCGGAAAGCTCTCCTGCGGCAAAATCGTCCGGAGCCCCCTCCCATTCAGAATGCAGGGCAGGGGAATACTGTACGGCAGGATCCTGTGTCTGCGGAAAAAACGGCGAGAAGTTTCCCTCAGGATCCTGCATAGCCGGATCCACGGCCGCTCCGGATCCGCGGCGGATCCTGAGTCTGCCCTCCACGGCGAGGTTTTCCATTTGAATGAGGATTTCCTCCGCGGGAAGGTGCAGCAGGGCACAGGTCCTCTGTACCAGCACATTTTCCGGAAGATAGCTGTGGCCCTCGCCCGAAGCCAGATACAGCGTGTACAGAATACCACTCCGGATCCTGTACTCGGAATCCGCCCGGATTCCGATCCGGCGCGCGATATCATCCGCCGTGGCAAAGCCGATCCCCCGGATATCCTCTGCCAGGCGGTAGGGATTGTTTTTCATGATCTCGTAGAGACCTGTCCCGTAAGCCTGCCAGATCCTGGCCGCGTGGGCGCTTCCGATACCGTACTGCTGCAGGAAAATCATCGCGTCCCGGAGGTCTTTTTTGTCCTCCATCTGGGCTCCGATCTCCCGGGCCATGCGCATGCTGATCCCCTTGATCCGGGCCAGCTTCTCCGCTTCCTCCTCCATGATACGAAGTGTGTCATCACCGAATTGTTTTACAATCTTCGCCGCCATGGCAGGTCCGATCCCTTTGATACTCCCTGCCGCCAGATAGCGGTACATGGCCTGCGCGTTCTCCGGCGCCACAGTCCGGTAGGACTGGACGCGGAGCTGCTCTCCATAGACGGGGTGGGTCGTGTATTCACCGGTCACTGCGCATCCTTCCCCCTCGCTGATCGAGACGGGATATCCGACGCAGGTGATCACGTCGCCGAAATCCGCGTCGCCGAAGCCCGGGGAGACGCTCTTTTTCGAGTCCTTCCCGGTCTTCGAAGAAGTCCCGGTCCCGGAAGAAGCCTTCCCTGAATCCTTTCCCGCCGCCTTTCCTGCGGATTCACCGACAGCGGAAACATGGCTTCCGGATTCGCCGCTTCCGGTCAGAGTCACTTCGAAGACCGTATAACCGTTCTCCTCATTGCGATAGATGATATGTGATACAAAACCCTTGAATTCTGTCATTTACGTCTCCCATGCCGGCTGAGACATCGATCAGAGCCGGCGCTGTGTGTCTCCGTATTGAACTCATTCTGCTTTTAAGTCCCGCATCCCGACGTCGGGCCCGGCGCAGGACGGCACTGTCAGAAGGGCCTTTACTGAGCCAGCCCGTCCCTGTCCTTCATCAGCATCTTATTCACATAGTAGCCGGTGTAGGAGTCGTGTCTCTTCGCAATTTCCTCGGGCGTGCCGCAGGCAACAAGGGTTCCTCCGCCGTCTCCGCCTTCGGGCCCCATGTCGATAATGTAGTCAGCCGTCTTGATGACGTCCAGGTTATGTTCAATGACCACTGCCGTGTTTCCGCCTTCGACAAGTTCACGCAGAATCTTTGTCAGCTTGGCTACGTCGTCAAAATGAAGGCCGGTAGTGGGCTCGTCCAGGATGTAAATGGTCTTTCCGGTGCTCTTTCTGGAGAGCTCCGTCGCCAGTTTGATGCGCTGGGCTTCACCGCCGGAGAGCTCCGTGGAGGGCTGGCCCAGCTTGACATAGCCCAGGCCCACATCGTAGAGGGTCTGGATCTTGCGGCGGATGGTGGGAATATTTTCAAAAAATGTCAGGGCCTCTTCGACGGTCATTTCCAGAACGTCGGAGATGTTCTTCCCCTTGTAGCGGACCTCCAGGGTCTCACGATTGTAGCGTTTGCCGTGGCAGACCTCACAGGGGACGTAGACATCAGGAAGGAAATGCATCTCGATCTTGATGATTCCGTCGCCGGAGCAGGCCTCGCAGCGGCCGCCCTTCACGTTGAAGGAAAAACGGCCCTTGGCGTAACCGCGTGCGCGGGCGTCCTGGGTCCCCGCGAAGAGGGAGCGGATCAGGTCGAAGACACCGGTGTAGGTCGCCGGATTGGAACGGGGCGTGCGTCCGATGGGGGACTGGTCGATATTGATGACCTTGTCCAGCTGGTCTATTCCCTCAATATCGTCGTGCTGTCCGGGAATGGTGCGGGCCCGGTTCAGGTCATGGGCCAGCCTCTTATATAATATCTCATTCACCAGGGAGCTCTTGCCGGAACCGGACACGCCGGTGACGACAGTGAGCACACCGGTGGGAATGTCCACATCAATGTGTTTGAGATTGTTGACTTCCGCTCCGCGTACATGGAGCCAGCCGGTGGGTGTGCGGCGTTCCCCTGGAACAGGAATGGATTTTTTGCCGGACAGGTACTGGCCGGTGATGGATTCCGGGACCGCCATGATCTCCTCCGCAGTGCCGCAGGCCACGATCTCGCCGCCTCTGGATCCGGCGCCGGGTCCGATATCCACGATATAGTCCGCGGCGCGCATGGTATCCTCATCGTGTTCGACGACGATGACCGTGTTCCACATGTCGCGGAGATTTTTGAGGGTGTGCAGGAGCTTGTCATTGTCCCGCTGGTGCAGACCGATGCTGGGCTCGTCAAGAATGTAGCAGACACCGACGAGACCGGAGCCGATCTGGGTCGCCAGGCGGATGCGCTGGGCCTCCCCTCCGGATAGGGTCGCGGTCGCGCGGGCCAGGGTCAGGTAATCGAGGCCGACATCGTTGAGAAAACGGACACGGGCGCGGATCTCCTTGAGTACCTGTCTGCCTATGAGCTGCTGTGTCTTTGAGAGCTGAAGCCCATCCAGGAATTCCTGCAGTTTTTTCACTGACATACAGGTCAGGTCATATATATTGATGTCGCCCACGGTGACTGCCAGGGATTCTTTTTTCAGACGCTTTCCGCCGCAGGTCTCACAGGGCGTGATCTGCATGAAGGCTTCATACTCCGCGCGCATAGTCTCGGAAGCTGTCTCTCGATAGCGGCGGCGGGTGTTTTCCAGAATGCCCTCGAAGACGACCGGATAAATACCCTTGCCCCGCTGTCCCTCATAGTGGACATCCACGCTCTTGTCCGCGCCGAACATGAGCATCTTCCGAATCTTTTCGGGAAGTTCCCGCCAGGGTGTCGACATTTCAAAGCCGTACTCCTTACAGAGGGCGGCCAGGATGGCGTTCGCGAAGCTTCCCTTGTTCATACAGGACTGCCAGCCGATGACAGCGATCGCGCCTTCGTTGATGGAAAGGCGGTCATCCGGCACCAGAAGGCGGGGGTCAAACTCCATGCGGTAGCCGAGACCGGCACAGTCGGGGCAGGCACCGAAGGGATTATTAAAGGAGAAGCTGCGGGGCTCGATCTCGGATATGCTGATCCCGCAGTCGGGGCAGGCAAAGCTCTGGCTGAACTGCAGGAGCTCTCCTCCGATGACATCCGCCTGCACCAGCCCTTCGGACAGGGCCAGGGCATTTTCCACAGAATCCGTCATGCGCCGCTCTGTTCCCGGACGTATGACCAGACGGTCCACTACGATCTCGATATTATGCTTGATATTTTTGTCGAGGGCGATGTCCTCGGAGACATCGTACATATTTCCATCAATCCTCAGACGGACGTAGCCGGCTCTTCTTGCCCGGTCGATGACCTTTTCATGGCGTCCCTTGCGGCCGCGGACGACAGGAGCAAGGATCTGGACACGGGTGCCCTCGGGCAGTTCCATCATCCGGTCGACCATCTGGTCCACAGTCTGTTTTGCGATCTCCCTGCCGCAGTTGGGGCAGTGGGGAATGCCGATCCTGGCGTAGAGCAGACGAAAATAGTCGTAGATCTCTGTCACCGTGCCCACGGTGGAGCGGGGGTTGCGGTTTGTGGACTTCTGATCGATCGAAATCGCGGGCGAGAGGCCCTCTATGTTCTCCACATCCGGCTTTTCCATCTGTCCCAGGAACTGGCGGGCATAGGAGGAGAGGGATTCCATGTAGCGGCGCTGTCCCTCTGCATAGATGGTATCAAAGGCCAGGGAGGATTTACCGGATCCCGACAGGCCGGTCAGGACGACCAGCTGGTTGCGGGGGATGGACACATCGATTCCCTTTAGATTGTGTTCGTTTGCGCCCCTGATCTTAATGCAGTCCTCCGCATAAATCTTTTTCCGGCGCTCCGCGTCTATTTCCTGCTGAGCCAGGGCTTTTTTCTCGTTTTCTTCAAGCGTGGGCCAGTAATCACGTTTTTGCATTTTTACGGGCGCGGCGCCCTGTCTTTTTCCCGGATTTGCTAACTCTGCTGTCTTTGCCATGTTCTATTTCCTCTATATTACTTCCGTCATTACTGCCGTCACGCTCTGCAGTGCCGGCGATACCGTTTTCAATCTCGAGAAGATGCTTTTTGAGATCGACCATACGGTCGCGGAGCTCTGCCGCAGCCTCGAAATTGAGATCGGCGGCAGCCTTGCGCATCTGTTTTTCGACGTCGGCGATCAGTTTCTTAAGTTCCTTTGCGTCCATGGACTCGGGATCCTTCTCAAAGCGGACCTCCTCCTTCGAGATCTCCCTGGAGATGGAGATCAGGTCACGGACAGCCTTGCGGATCGTCTGCGGGGTGATGCCGTGTTCCTCGTTGTATTTCTGCTGGATGGCGCGGCGGCGCTCGGTCTCCCCGATGGCGCGGCGCATGGAGTCTGTCATATTGTCCGCGTACATGATGACATGGCCGTCGGCATTTCGGGCAGCGCGGCCGATAGTCTGGACAAGGGAAGTCTCGGAGCGCAGAAATCCCTCTTTGTCGGCGTCGATGATGGCGACAAGAGAAATCTCGGGAATATCCAGCCCCTCCCTGAGGAGGTTGATGCCTACGAGGACATCGAATACATCCAGACGCATGTCGCGGATGATCTGGGAACGCTCAAGCGTATCGATATCGGAGTGGAGATACTTGACGCGGATCCCCGCCCCGGCCAGATAGTCGGTCAGGTCTTCCGCCATTTTTTTCGTCAGGGTAGTGACCAGGACCTTGTTATTGTTGTCTGTCTCTTTACGGATCTCACCGATCAGATCGTCGATCTGTCCCTCCACGGGGCGCACCTCGATTTTGGGATCCAGGAGACCGGTGGGACGAATGACCTGTTCGGTACGGAGCAGTTCATGCTCCTCTTCGTAGGGTCCCGGGGTCGCCGAGACAAAGAGCATCTGGTCGATGTGGGTCTCAAACTCCGTAAATTCCAGAGGCCGGTTGTCCAGGGCGGATGGCAGACGGAAGCCATAGCGCACCAGGGTCTCCTTGCGCGAGCGGTCTCCGCGGTACATGGCGCCGATCTGCGGGATCGTCATATGGGACTCGTCGATAATGATGAGAAAATCATTGTCATAGAAGTCCATGAGGGTCATGGGCGGCTCGCCCTCCTTCATGAAATTCAGGTGGCGGGAGTAGTTTTCGATACCGGAGCAGAAGCCGGTCTCGCGCATCATCTCGACATCGAAATTAGTGCGCTCGGCAATACGCTGAGCTTCCAGAAGCATGTCCTCTCCCTTGAAATATTTCACACGCTCCCTGAGCTCCTCTTCAATATTGTCGCAGGCAGCATTGATTTTCTCCTGGGGGACGACATAATGGGAGGCGGGATAGATCATCACATGCTCAAGCTGTCTGTGGACGCGGCCTGTCAGCTGGTCCACCTCACAGATCCGGTCGATCTCATCGCCGAACCACTCGACGCGGAGAATGTATTCACTTCCCTGGGCGGGGAAGATTTCCAGAGTATCGCCCCGCACCCGGAAGTTGCAGCGCTCAAGGGCCATATCATTGCGGGTGTACTGAATGGCAACGAGTTCATGCAGCACCTCGTCGCGGTCCTTTTCCATGCCCGGTCTGAGAGAAATGGACATGCCTTTGAATTCATCGGGGCTGCCCAGACCGTAAATACAGGATACGGAGGCGACAACGATGACATCCCTGCGCTCCGCAAGAGAAGCTGTCGCGGACAGGCGGAGCTTATCGATCTCATCATTGATCATCGAATCCTTGGCAATATAAGTGTCACTCTGGGGAATATAGGCCTCAGGCTGATAATAGTCATAGTAGGACACAAAATATTCCACGGCGTTCTCCGGAAAAAACTCCTTCATTTCACCGTAGAGCTGTCCCGCCAGTGTCTTGTTATGGGAGATGATCAGCGTGGGCTTGTTCAGGGCCTGAATGACATTTGCCATGGTAAATGTCTTGCCCGAACCCGTGACACCCAGAAGGGTCTCGAACTGATTGCCTTCTTTAAATCCTCTGACCAGGTCTTCGATCGCCCTGGGCTGATCGCCGGTGGGTTTATATTCCGAATGGAGCACAAAATGATCCATGTTTATCCTCTCCTGCAGACAGTTTATCGAACATATGTTGCGTTGGAGATTTAGTATAACACATCTTTTTTCTCCGGAAAAGACCGTGTCTGCACCGGGACGGAATTATTGATTAGCGGGGGAGCGGCATCAGGCAGATGGAGACAATATGAACTGCTGTGCAGTTTATATGTGTCCTCTTCCCCCGCCGGCCTGTGTCCGCCGCAAGACAGAAAATATCACTACACGGGCCGTGTCAATGTAAAAAAAGGATGCCGTATCGTGAAAAATACGGCATCCTTCATTGTTCAAACCATGCGGTCACAGGATGTGCATGCCACCCCGGATCACTGTTTTAGTCAAACTTAAATCCCTTGAGCAGATCCGCAAGGCTGGTGGTGGCGTTCTCTTTTGTGGTGTAGAGAGAGACATCCACGGGCTCTTCCTTGTCCTGGACAGGGGCGTCTTCAAGGACCTTCATGCTGAGGCTGATCTTGCCGTCGGCAACTTTGATGATCCTGACTTTGACCTTCTCGCCTTCCTTGACCACTTCGGCGGGATTATTGACGCGCTTCTGGCTCATCTGGGAAACATGTACCAGACCATCGATGCCGTCGCCGAGGTCGACGAAAGCGCCGTAAGGCTTAATAGTCTGCACTGTGCCCTCGAGGACAGTACCGGGCTTCATAGCGTCGATGCGGCGCCTGCGCTCCTCTCTGCGGCGGTCGCGGGCGACCTCTTTGCCGGAAAGGACCAGACGCTTCTTTTCGGGATCACAGGTGATGATGCGCACATCGACATCCTTGTCGATCCATGCCGATGTATCTTCCACATAGGAATCACTGAGCTGGGATGCAGGAATAAAAGCGCGGATACCCTCGACATAAGTCACAACACCGGCTTTTACAGTCTCGAGGATCTGCACAGTGATCACTTCCTTGTTTTCCATCATCTGCGCAAGCTTCTCCCATGCGAGAACATCGATCGCTGCCTTGCGGGACAGGGCAATACTTCCGTCCCCATTGTCCATCTTCAGGATCTTCGCCTTGATCTCGTCGCCTTCATGCACATCTTCAGAGACTTTGAAGGTGGGGTCATTGCTCATGTCGGCATTGCGGATGAAGCCCTGTGTATAGTACTTCAGGTCCACGGTAACGCCGTCATCAGTGAGTCCGATTACGGTGCCGTCCACGATGTCTCCGACGTGCAGCTCGCGGAAGGATGCTTCCAGCTCTTCTTTAAAATCATTCATTGTTTCCATTTTCTCTTCAGACATTACTTTTTCTCCTCCCCGCAGGCCTTTATGCTGCGAAACGCATATCTGCATACGGAAACCGCCCGCGTACCTGAATACTTCTTTGCAGCAAGTATCATCTGCACAGGGCAGAATCATGCAAATCAACTCGTGTATCGTACCATAAAAAAAGCATAAAGTAAATTAAATTCAGACTTTATGTGACAAGCTCATGGTAATTGCCGGACATAGCCCTTCAGACATTCAATAACTTGCGGAAATACCTTTCCGTCAGCCCGGGAGACCTGTCTCCGGCAGACAGAATACTCTTTTGCCTTCCCGACGGAAGACTTGTCAGAAACCGCCTCCGAACAGGATTTTGCAGCCGATCGCAATCAGGATCACACCGCCCAGAATCGAAGCCCTGCCCGCAAGGCGCATTCCGAAATATCTTCCGATGCGGACGCCGGCAGCACAGATGACGAGCGTTGTCACCGCGATCAGCAGCGAAGCCGTAAAGGCCTGCGCCGCACTGTAGGATGCGATCGTAAAGCCGACAGACAGAGCATCGATCGAAGTGGCAATTCCCTGAACGATCAGTTCACTTTTCGAGATCCGGATCTCCTCCTCAATCTCTTCCGTTCCTTTTATCCCCTCAAGAACCATCTTGCCTCCGATAAAGATAAGAAGGAAAAAAGCGATCCAGGGGACCATTTTCTGAAAAGCAGTGAAGCGCTCGGAAATCGTGTGCACACAGATCCAGCCGATCACCGGCATAAGAAACTGAAAACCCGCAAAGGTTCCTGCGATCCCGAGCATCCTTTTTCTGCTCATTCCGGGGTTCTGCAGACCGTTCGCCATGGAGACGGAAAATGCATCCATTGCCAGTCCGACACCCAGCAGTATGCTTTTGAAGATAAATAAAAATAGACTCTGCATAAGACCTTTCACTGACCGCATGACGCGGCGTTAGTTTTGGCAAATATTCATTGACATGAAAAACCGGCACAGGGCTCTATACCTGTGCCGGTCTAAGACGATCTCTCAGAGGCTCTCTGCAGACATCGTCTTTTCTGCCTGCTGCCTTTCACAGTGTGTCAGAACTGTACCAGTCCTGTGATTCCCTCTATGCGGAAAGCCCGCCCGGAAAATCATCCTTGTCCCGACAGGGTGTCAGGGAATCTGGATGTATCCGTAGGTCGCTGCGCCGTCAAGCCATACAGAGACGCGGTGCCAGCCATTACCCGCCTCAGCGGCTTCCTCAACGGCAACACTCCAGCCGGGAACAAGTTCCATGACAGCTGCGGAATCTGCGGACGCCTCCTCGTAGAGAGTCATAGGATTTTCAATCGCATAAACCGTGCCGGGTTCAAGAACTGTTGTGGAGGTCACTTCCTCTGCAGGAGCGGCTTCTTCTGTGCCTTCCTCTGCAGGTGTGCCTTCCTCAGTACCCTCCTCTGCGGGAGCGCCCTCCTCGGTGCCTTCCTCTGCAGCTGCCTCATCGCCCTCTGCGATCTCACTGCCGTCTTCAACAATTTCCTGGACTTCGTCTCCGGAAACTTCTGCTTCTGTAGCAGCTTCAACAGCGTCCTCGGTGCCTTCCTCTTCGATATTCTCAACAACTGCAAGGTCCATATCGCCGGTGGAATCAGCAGCCGCGATTTCTCCGGTCGTTCCGGTTGCCGCAACCTGTTCCTCATCAGAAGATCCGGAAGTAAGGAATATTACGATACCGACAATCGCGAGAAATGCGACTACGCCCAGCACCAGCAGGAGATTCTGCCTGTTCTCCCTGCTCTGCTTTTCAAGCTCGGCTCTTTTCATAGCCTGCTCAGCTTCCTCTACGCTGTCTTCCCAGGTTTCCTCCTCGAAATCTTCCTTAACGTCTTCCTTGAATTCTTCCTTGAGTTCTTCCTTGAGTTCTTCCTTTACTTCATCGTTCAGAGAACCCTGTGTCTTTGCCTGTTCCGGTTTCCGGTTTGCGTTTCTTTTTTTTCTGTTGTTCGCCATTTCATCCTCCTGTTGGCTGCAGTTCCGCCACTATTGATGATTGTGAATGCAAGCAGGCCTCTTTTTTTATCGGCCTGTTTTTTATTGTAGCATAAAACATAACGTCAGTCTCTTATGATTTCCGGAGAACTGTATTTTTTTCAATAATCATTTTCCTGTCCGGGTTCTTTCTTATCTGCGGATCACGGTAAAATAAATGATCACGATCAGTCCCAGAATGATCCTGTACCATCCGAACACCTTGAAATCGTGGGCCCGGATATAGTCCATGAGGAAGCGGATCACCAGGACCGACACGGCGAAAGCAGTCAGCATGCCGATCACCAGGATCGCCAGCTCCATGCCGGAAAAATACAGACCGTATTTGACGATCTTGAGCAGGCTCGCCCCGAACATGACCGGGATTGCCAGAATAAATGTAAACTGGGCTGCCACAGTTCTGGAGACTCCGGTCATGATTCCGCCCAGGATCGTGGCACCGGAGCGGGAAGTGCCTGGAAAGATCGCAGCGATCAGCTGAAAGAGGCCTATGATGAGGGCTTCGCGGTAGGACAGATCACGGAGTCTTCTGGTGACAGCCTTTTTGCCTGCATTGCGGTTTTCGACCACGATGAAGGCAATACCCACAAGGATCAGCATGACGGAGACGACAAACCAATTGTAAAAATGAACTTCCAGCCAGTCATCCGCCAGAATTCCCACGACAGCGGCGGGAAGGCATGCCACGATCGTCTTGCACCAGAGGCTGATCGTATCTTTATCAATATATCTTTTCCCTGTCTGCTTATGTTTTTTGACAGGCCAGATCGTGTTCCAATAGAGGACCACGACCGCAAGGATCGCTCCCAGCTGGATCACCACCAGGAACATCTGCCAGAAAATTGCCGACACGCGAAGTGTCACAAATTCATTCAGCAGAATCATATGGCCGGTGCTGCTGACAGGAAGCCATTCCGTGACGCCCTCCACCAGACCGAACAGAGCTGCTTTTAACAGTTCAATCATTAACTATTTTTCCTCCCATCTGTTTTCCGGAACGATGCCTTTTTCAGCGGTTCGGATACTCCGCCTCAACAAAGCGCCTGATCGCGGAAAGAGAACGCTCAACCTTCTCAGTATTCACGCAGTAAGCCACGCGGAAGAATCCGGGTGCTTCAAAACCGTTGCCGGGAACAAAGACAAGATCATACTTGAGTGCCTTCTTGCAGAAAGCAACCGCATCATCCTCGAGTGCCTTGGGCATGATGTAGAAAGTGCCGCCCGGGCGGGGAACCGTGAAGCCGAGCTCTTTGAAGGTGTCATAGAGCAGGTTCATATTTGTCTCATAGACCGCCAGATCCGCCGTGTCCTCAAGGCAGTAGGCCGCCGCCAGCATGGGCAGGGATGAAGGGCAGTTGTGGCCGAGCCCGCGGGAGATCTGTCCCATCATGGCGACCATCTTGTCCGCCTGCTCGCAGTCCGGAGACACCGCTACGTATCCTACACGCTCACCGGGAACGGAGAGGGACTTGGAGAAGGAATAGCAGGTCAGAGTATGAGGATAGAACTTTGCCGGATATGCCTGCTTTTTGCCGTCGAAGACAATCTCTCGATAGGGTTCATCCGAAATCAGGAAAATCGTGTGGCCGTACTGAGCGGATTTTTCCGTCAGGACCTGTGCCAGACGTCTGAGAGTCTCCTCAGTGTAGACCGCGCCTGACGGATTATTGGGGGTATTGATCAGGACCGCCGCTGTCTTCTCATTGAAGACCGCCTCCGCCGCCTCAAAATTGATCTGGAAATCATCTGCCTTGATCGGCACAACTTTGATACTGGCCCTTGCGCCGCGGATATAGGCACCGTACTCGGAAAAATAGGGTGCAAAGACCATGACTTCCTCGTCGGGCTCCGTCACACAGCGGAGAGCGTGGGCGATGGCTCCGGCAGCACCCGCAGTGGGGAAGATATGTTCCGCCGTGTAGGACATGCCGAAACGATTGTTCAGAGACTCGGCAACTTTCTGCTTGACGCGGGGATCTCCCATTGTCGGATTGTAGCCGTGCAGATTCAGGGGTTCTTCTTCCTGCAGAAGCCTGACAGAAATATCCCTGTAGCTGTCCGGCGCGGGGACAGAAGGATTTCCCAGACTGAAATCAAACACATTCTCATAGCCGATTTCTTTGCCGCGCGCATTCGCGTACTCAGACAGTTCGCGGATCACCGACTTGTTTCCCAGCATTGCAAGGTATTCCCGATTGACCATGTTTCATACCTCCTCAAAATCACACATCTTTTAAATTTAAAATAAACAGCGTTTTGTCCCCCTGCTCCCCGCTCTTTTCAGGCAGGCAGCTTCCCACGGGCACAAAGCCAAGTTTTTTCAGCAGCCGGATGGAAGCCGCATTGTCATTGCGCGCATCTGCCCGGATACAGGAAAAGCCCAGTTCCGAAAAACCATACCGCAGAAGGGCCCTGCAGACTTCCTCGGCGATACCCTTTCCCCGCCGGTCCCCCAGGATCAGAAAGCCGAAATCAGCATCCGGACAGGCTGTGTTCAGTGCCTGCGCCTCTCTCTCCTGCCGGGACGTGATGGCGGAATATCCTACACGGCCGACCAGAGTCCCCGGATCCTCCTTCAAAAATACTGCCCAGTGTCCGAATCCGTAAAGTCCGTAAACACGGTCGATGTAGGCACGCAGGATCTCCAGTTCATGCGCGCGGTCCCGGGAAGGCGGCTCCAGAAAGCGCCTTGCCTCTTCGTCGTACAGCGCGTAAATGCCGTCCAGGTCCTCCACTGTAAACTCCCGTACAAAGCATCTCTCTGTCTCCAGGATCGTCCAGGGCAGACCGGCCGCCCGCTCATACATCTTGACATAGCTGTCCTCGTCGACGAGATCCGGTTCCTGTACAATGTAGGGCGCCCCCGGAAAACGCTCTCCGGGATTGTCCGCATGTGAATATCCGATCGCGCAGACACCCGCCTTCAGAAGTTCGCTGAGCAGTTCACTGTCGGTACATAAAAAAAGAGTATCCTCCGTACCGGATGCGGCGGAATTTACACGAACCGCATCAATTGCTTCTTCCGCGGAGCACGCCGGCACAATACTGCTTATGAATCCCTCCTGCCTGAGCGATTCCGCGGCGCGGCGCATCTCCGATACGACGGCATCCGAGTGCTCATCCTTTGTTTTTTCAATAATAAAAACCCTTTTCAACATAACAGCTATTATAACGACAGAAAGTTGTTCATGTAAAGTGAAAATGTGTGAATAAACAGCGAGGAAAAGCCAAGAGAGCGTCGTGCATGCACGAACGCTCTCGAGGCCTTGACGAGCGTCCAAACATGAGGATGCAGCCGTTTTGCGCGCTCTTTTTGCGCAAAACGAGCGGAATCCGAATGTTTGGAGCATTGCGGGAGCGCCAGAGCGCGGAGCAATGCGTGTTTATTCACACATGTCTGCGGCCGCGTGACCGCAGCCGCTAATGCAAAATAAACAGCGAGGAAAAGCCAAGAGAGCGTCGTGCATGCACGAACGCTCTCGAGGCCTTGACGAGCGTCCAGACATGAGGATGCAGTTCATTTCTGTTGTTAAAAAACTGTTCATATTTTATTTAATGATTCTTCAACTCTTCCACATTCCTCGTCCATTTTTTAACATTATACTTTTCACATAAGCTGAACAGCATAAATGCAGTACAGTTTCTTAGATCGTCGCCAATGCAGCAGGCTTACGAATAACTTTTTCATAACTATGCCAGGTACGCAAGTACCTGGCATCCTCCCTTTTTACGGGAGTTTTTTTATTTTGCTCCAAATAAGGCAGACGATGCCCTGCCGCCCTCCGCCATTCCCCGGCCTGCCGTTCGCCGTCAGGTGAAAGACACATAGTGCAGCTCTGCGATAAAAAACAACGCGTCCCGGAAATCACCGGGACGCGTTTTTTTTCATATTCAATATTAACCGGATTGGTCTGCCTGCTTCAGATCATGCTCATCACACTGCCGGGCAGGAGTCCATATCTCCCTTACAGAGGAAGGCGGCGATTTCCTTCATCGCGTTTTCCTCATCGTTTCCATCGATCATAACCTCGACTTGTTCGCCGGATACAGCTTCAAGAGACATCATTCCCATGATACTCTTGGCATTCACCTTTCTTGAACCATGTTCAAGATACACACGGCTTTCATATTTGCTCGCAACCTGTACCAGCTCCGCAATAGGGCGTCCAACCAGCCCGTGGGGCCGATTGATCAAGATCGATTTCCTCAGCATATTTTACTCCTATCCTGCGCACATACCGCCGCAATCAATTACCAAGTAATACAAAAGCAGCACAACTGTTTTCTTTCTTTAATCTGTCCTATAATGTCAGGTCTGTTTTTTCTCCTCCCTCACCTTCTGCGCCGTTGCGGACAGTTTCCGCAGACGGTGATTCATACCCGATCTTCCGACCGGAGGGATCGCGAGTGTGCCAAGTTCAGACAGGGAAGCACCGGGATGACCTGTCCGCAGTGCAGCCGCTTCGCGAAGTGATGCCGGCAGAGTCTCCAGAACACCGCATTCCTCAAGAAAACGGATGTCCTCAAGCTGTCTTCCGGCTGATTCGACGGTCTTTCCTATATTTGCAGTTTCGCAATTGACACGCCGGTTTACTGAGTTTCGCACTTCTTTGAGAATGCGTGCATTCTCCGTCGCCATAAGGCTTACGGAGGCTTCCATCAGATGCAGGAGTGTGACAATGTCTTCGGAATCCTTGAGATAAACAACAAAATACCTTTTGCGGGTCGTCATCCCGGCATGGATCCCGTGCCTTGCGAGCACTCCCCGGAGCTGCTCCGACTGCGGCTCGGAAAAACAGCGGTATTCCAGGTGATATCTCTTCGCAGGATCGTTCATAAAACCCGTGCACAAAAACATCTCCCGAAGATACGCTCTGTCCCGCCTTCCGCCGACGAGCCCCTCTTCCAGCGTTCCGTCCTGTGGGCGCAGTGTCCCGTCCCTGTTCAGGATATGAAGCCTCTCCAGCAGATCACGCATCTGCGAAGATGCATCCAGATCAATGTCCGAAGGCACTGCTTTTTCATCATTTCCGGATGTTACCGGGCCCGCAGCTCTCCTGTCCGGCTGTCTGTCATCCGAAATCAGCCAGGGCGTCGGTAAATCAGGTCTAATATTAACGGTTTTCTGTATCAATGTAAAGCATTTTCTCAAAGCGGGGAGATTGCCCGCCGAAAAGTGCATTCGGATCACGCCGTCTTTGTCTGCAGACAGTCTGCAGATATTGGCCATGAGCGCCGCGATCGACGTGTCTTTATCCCCCCTTCCGGACGGGATCATTCTGGCGGTTTCCGCCCGCAGATTACCGGAAAATGACATATGTGCGGCCAATCCCTCCATTCACAGAATCATGTGCTTTTTTTCTTTGCGTCGCGATGATAGATCTTGAGGGCGTAATCTCCCTGCCCCTGCAGATCCTCATACAGGCAGTTGGCGATCGTCACACTGCGGTGCTGACCGCCCGTACAGCCGATTCCGATCACCAGCTGGTTTTTCCCCTCCGCGACATAATAGGGAATCAGAAAACGGATCATCTCCGTCAGCTTTTTCCTGAATTCCGTCGTCTGAGGGAAAGACATGACATAGTCGGAAACGGGTTTGTCGTTTCCGGTCAGGTTTCTGAGTTCATCAATGTAAAAGGGGTTCGGCAGGAAACGGACGTCAAATACCAGGTCCGCGTCATTGGGAATCCCGTTTTTGAAGCCGAAGGACATGACGGACACGATCAGGGAATTGTACTTCTCATCGTCCACAAAGACCCGGATCAGCTCCTCGCGGAGCTCACGGACCAGAAGACTGGATGTGTCAAAAACATAGTCCGCCTTGGATTTGATATGCCTGAGGATCTCGCGCTCCCTGCGGATACCGTCCTCCACACGTCCCTGCGGCTCGCAGGGATGGGCCCGGCGGGTCTCTTTGTAACGTTTGATCAGCGTCTCATCACTGGCATCCATGAACAGGATCTCGTAATCGTATCCTCTCTCACGGAGCGTGGTAAGCACTTCCTCCACGTATACAAAGGGCCTGTCTGCGCGCACATCAAGCCCGAGGACAACCTTGTCCACGTTGCTGCCGGGCTTGAAAACAAGCTCCATAAATTTATCGATCAGACGCACAGGCAGATTGTCGACGCAGTAATATCCCCCATCCTCCAGAATCTTGATGGCAGTTGCCTTTCCGCCTCCGCTCATTCCGGTCACTACGACAAAACGCATGCTTCACCTCCATACCGCACAGATCCACAGTCTTTCCGGCCGTTTTTTTATATATATGCAGCTATGGTCCCGCACTCACGAACACACTCACGAAAACGTTCACTCACAAGCATATATGCCCGGACATATGCTCATATACTTATACTCACAAATATTCACTCATAAGCATATACTCACAAACATATGCTCACAAACATACATGAATAAAGAGGCTGTGCCGTCATCAGAACTCGCCGAGAAAGATTACTTCCCGTTCCAGCCTGATTCCAGAATCCTCGAATACTTTATCCTGAACATTCCTGATCAGAGTCCTGATCTGGGCGGAAGTCGCTCCTCCCCGATTAATGACAAAGCCGCAGTGCTTTTCGGAGACCTGGGCTCCGCCTACACTGTAGCCGGCCAGTCCCGCATCCATGATCAGTTTTCCCGCAAAATATCCTTCCGGCCGCTTGAAGGTGCTTCCGGCACTGGGAAATTCCAGGGGCTGTTTGGCACGCCGCTGTTCGGACAGCTCCAGGACTCTGGCCCGGATCTTTTCCGGGTCCCCGGGCGCCAGTTCAAACTGCGCGCGCAGGGCAGCCGCATCCACATGCCGCAGGATACTGGTCCTGTAGCCGAATTCCATCTCTTCTCCGGTCAGTTCCTGTACACTTCCGTCCGGCATCAGCAGACGGACCAGGCTTGTGACCATGCGGATCTCGCCGCCATAGGCACCGGCATTCATCACAAGACCTCCTCCGACTGTTCCGGGAATGCCTGCGGCAAATTCCAGGCCTGTCAGACCATGTTCCATGGCTGCCATGGCCGCCGCCTTGAGCGTTGCTCCGGCACCTGCAATGATGCTGTTTCCCTCAACACAGACCCCGTCGAGCGGAAATCCGGCAGGATCGCCGCCGCATCCGCCGGGGACTTCCTTTGCATTTTCTGTCCGGGGAGCCGCCGCTGCAGTGACGATCACTCCTCTGTAACCTCCGTCTCCGATCAGAAGATTTGTTCCTCTTCCCAGAAGAAAACAGGATTCCCCGCTGTCTCTGAGCAGCTGCAGAAGGGATGCCATCTCGTCCTCTGTCTTCACAACAGCCATTGCGTCCGCCGGGCCTCCGGTGCGGAAGGAGCAGTGCCTGTCCATCGGTTCATTATACAGAATCTGCCCTTCAGGCAGAATTCTCTCCATTTCCTCCTGTAATGCTCTTTGAATCACGTCTCCACCACCTCTGTCATTTATTCTAACGCCATGTCATCTCTGCCCGTAAACAGGCCCGCCGCCTCTCCCTGCGGTGCTTTTTGCAGGGTCAGCCCGACTGCTTCCTCCCGCGGCTTCTTCTCAGCCACAGGCAGAGCCGCCTCTGTCCGCAGGGACACGACAGATCAGTCTTCCGCTTCTCCTTCTTCTCTCTCCCGGCTTCTTCGCATGATGTTTTCCTGCACCCGCCTGTATAGTTCCTGCGCCGCATTATATCCCATCAGCTTCTGACGGTGGTTGGCCGCCGCAGACTCACAGATGATCGCAACATTTCTGCCCGGACGGACCGGAACACGGTAGTATACCACCTTATTGCCCAGATACTCCGTATATTTATCCTCCATTCCCATCCGGTCATAGTTCTGTTCTCTGTCCCACTCTTCCAGATGAATCTCCATATCGATACTCTGGCTCTCGCGGACGCTTGAAACGCCGAACAGGGTCTTGACATCAATGATGCCGATACCCCTGAGCTCAATGAAATGCTTGGTGATGGGCGGCGCAGTGCCGATCAGTGTCACCTCGCTGACCTTGCGGATCTCGACCACATCATCCGACACAAGGCGGTGTCCCCGCTTGATCAATTCCAGGGCAGCCTCGGACTTGCCGATGCCGCTGTCACCGGTCAGAAGGACGCCGATTCCGTAGACATCCACCAGAACGCCGTGAATGGAAAGGCAGGGAGCAAGGCGGACATTGAGCCAGCGGAGAATTTCCGCCATAAAAGGGCTTGTCGCCTGGTTTGTAATAAACATGGGCATGCCGTGTTTGCGTCCGATCTCCATGATGATGTCATCCGGATAAAGACCGCGGGTAAAAATCACCATGGGCACATCCAGGGAAAAGAGCTTTTCGAAGGCGGCTCTCTCGTCCTCTTCGTTCATCTGCTCAATATAGGAATGCTCCACAAGGCCGATCAGCTGGATTCTTCCGGCTGCAAAATGGTCAAAATATCCCGTCAGCTCAAGGGCAGGTCTGTTGACCTCCGTCTGGCGCACCTTGATGCCTTCTCTGGAGATCTCGGGGGCAAGGTTTTCCAGATTCATTTTTTCGACGATCTCATCAATACTCACATATGCCATACCTGTGCTCCTGACCTCCATTCTCAGATAAAATCAGACTATAATTAAAGGCTTCTCTTTTTCAGTACGATACTGGTCATCTCATGCTCATCACCCTCTACGGAAATGATGGGCGTCACAGAAGCGCGCGAGTAGATGCCCGCCACGCGCCCGCCGTAGAGATAGACGCCTGTCATGTTGCTGAAAGACTGCCACTGCGGCAGGGAGTCTTCCCCGAGGTTTTCCTGTCCTGCGGCCGGTGTCTTTGCGGACGCAGGGCCGAAATAAATATTTTCCGTCCTGTAAGGCGTCACAAATTCCTGCAGGATATAATCTGTATCCGCGTGCGCGTCGAGTTGCTGCAGCCACTCTTCTTCCGTGCACAGACGACCGGGATAAATGCCGTGTGCCCCATAGGAATCACGGGGCTTGATGATCCATTTTTCCCTGTTTTTACGGACATCCGCCCGCTCCGCAATCTCCCGGGTCAGCATTGCCGTAAAGGGGACATGCGCCTCGATAAAGGCTCTGTCCTCCGCAGACAAAAAAGCTGCCGTGCGCGCATGGTGCAGAATGCGGAAAAGCACCTTGTCGTGCACGACCTGGGTGCAGAAGTCACCGATCAGGCAGACCTTCCGGCCGCAGACCGCCTCCAGGAAAGGCCGCACCTCCTCCCGGTGGGCCAGAATATCGCTTGTCACCGCGCGGCGGTAGACCGCGTCGACGGGATGGCCTTCTCCTGTCAGCAGCCTGCCGTCCTCAAAGCTCATATCACGGATCTCCGCCACATAAGCCCTGCATCCGGCGCGCTCAAAAGCCTGCCGGAAAGCCGTAAACTCGGCTGCGGAAGAGCCTTTTTCCAGGAAATCCACGACTGCGACCGCAGGAAGAGCGGCTTTGTCCGTCTCCTGTCTGCCCTGCCCCTGCCCCTCTGCATAGATCCGCAGAAAAGTCTCCGCCCAGGAGTCGAAGAGTTCGAACATATACTGCTCGTAACGCTCGTCCATCTGCCGGTACAGAAGCGTGTTCCGGTATGTGCGGTAGAGTTCCGCGTTTTCATTCATGGCACTGCTGCCGTCGGCATTGAACTCGCAGAACTTGAAGTCTCCTGTCTCTTCATTCAAAAAAATATCCAGCCTGCAGACCGGCAGCAAGGTGCTGTATGCCGGGCGGTGCAGGATCATCTCCTCAAGTTCGGGCGAAAATCCGAACAGTTCCCTGTAGTCGGCCTTGTCCAGATACTCTTCGATCACCCGGACCAGTATTCTCCAGGCCTGCTCAAGATCACTCTTGAGCTTCGCGAATCCCTCTTCGGAAAAATATTTAGGCAGATAGCCGAACTTGATCGGCACGCCCTTATAGGTCGCTGTCCCCTGCCGCATCTCCTCAATCTGGGCCCGGCCGGAGGCTGCATGCGCTTCAAAGTCCCGCAGCACCAGCTCCCTGGGTTCGGCATCCACAGTCATTTTCATCTGATCGCCTCTTTTTTCTGATTTATACCTGCGGCCATGGGCGAGTACTCGCAGACATGTATGAATAAACTACGCGCTGCTCCCCACCACAGGCGCACTCGCATCGCTCCAAACATTCGGAATCCGCTCGTTTTGCGCAAAATACCGCACGCTTTGGCTCTCTCGCAATGCTCCTGTCATTCGGACTCCTTCTGTTTCTGCTCGTCCGAATGGAAGAAATTCCAGATTTCCTGCGCCTGACGGGCGGGAATCTCGGGAATGGCCGCCAGTTCCTCCGGTGTGGCGGCAATCAGGTCCCCGATCGAGCGGAAGGTCCGCATCAGAGCCTTTTTGCGGGCGGGCCCCACGCCGGGGATAGCATCCAGGCGGGAGGTGACCTGTGCCTTGCCGCGCAGAGACCTGTGGTACTCAATGGCAAATCGATGGGCCTCATCCTGGATCCTGGTGATGAGCTTGAAGCCCTCCCCGGAAGTGTCGATGGGAAGCTCGACATTTTTGAAATACAGACCGCGTGTGCGGTGGTTGTCATCCTTGACCATACCGCAGACGGGAATGTTCAGCCCCAGCTCCTCCAGGACCGCGGTCGCAATGTTGACCTGGCCGCGTCCGCCGTCCATCAGAATAAGATCGGGAAAACGGGTAAAGCTGCCCAGTTCTACGTCGAGGTTCTTTTCCTCCATCTCCTGCTGTTCCTCCAGTCCGTGGCGGAAGCGGCGGGTCAGGACCTCGTGCATACAGGCATAGTCATTGGGGCCGGCGACAGATTTGATGCGGAATTTGCGGTAGTCGCTGCGCTTGGGTTTCCCGTTTTCGTAGACCACCATGGATCCCACATTGGCAAATCCGCTGATATCTGAAATATCGTATGCCTCCATTCGACGGACCGAAGAAAGTCCCAGCAGGTCAGCGATCTCTTTGGCAGCGCCGATTGTCCGTCCCTCTTCGCGGCGCAGGCGTTCACGGTCTTTCTGCAATATGATCGAGGCATTCTGAACCGCAAGCTCCACGAGCTTTTCCTTTTTTCCTTTTTTGGGGACAAACAGTGTGACTTTGCTGCCGCGGCGCGCGCTGAGCCAGTCTTCCAGCAGCTGATGGTCCTCCGGTTCGACCGGAAGGAAGATTTCCCTGGGAACGAAAGGAGTCGCGGCGTAGAACTGTTTGATGAATTCCGAGAGGATCGCTCCCTCGGACTGGCCGCCGACATGCACCATATAGTGATGTTCCCTGCCCATGAGTTTTCCGTCCCTGACAAAAAAGACCTGAATGACACCGTCAGCATCCGCATTTTCGTGCTCGACAGCAACACCGAGGACATCGCGGTTTTCTCCGACACCCTCGGACATCTTCTGCTTCTGGGCCACCTGCTGTACGCTCTGAAGCAGGTCACGCCAGTGGATCGCCTCCTCGAATCGCATCTCCTCTGAGGCCTTTTCCATTTTTTCCGTCAGGTCGCGGAGAACCGGCTTGTAATTGCCGGACAGAAATTCCAGAGCCATATCGATCCGCCTGCGGTACTCCTCTTCGGGGATCTGCCCTGTGCAGGGACCGCAGCAGCGATTCATGTGAAAGTTCAGGCAGGGCCGGTCCTTGCCGAAATCCCTGGGCAGGACACGATTGCAGTCCCGCAGGCCATACATGCGGTTGATCAGCTCGATCGTGCTGCGCACCGCCTGGGCACTGGAAAAGGGACCGAAATACCTGGACTTGTCTTTTTTCATCTGGCGGGAGAAAAGGATGCGGGGGTAAGCCTCGCCGACTGTCACCTTGATATAGGGATAGGTCTTGTCATCCTTGAGCATCGTGTTGTATTTGGGGCGGTGCTCCTTGATCAGATTGTTCTCCAGGATCAGGGCTTCGAGCTCGGAATCCGTCACGATATACTCAAAGCGGCTGATCTGCTTCACCATGCGGTCGATCTGGGGACCGCGGCCGATGATTTTGCGAAAATAAGAGCGGACGCGATTGTGGAGGTTGACAGCCTTGCCCACATAAATAATCGCATCCTGCTCATCGTGCATGATATAGACACCGGGCTGCGCCGGCAGTTTCTTAAGTTCTTCGGAAAAATCCTTCATTATTCTCCAAAAAGATCATCGAGAGAGACCTGAGAGTAGCGGCCCTTCTCCGCGCTGTTCTTACGGACCACTTCCTCGGGAGACATTCTGCTATCGTCGTCTTCCCTCCGGCGCTCTTCCTCTGCGCTCTCTTCCTGAGGAACGGCAGGGGTCTCCGGGGCTGCTTTGGCAGGCTCCGCCTGCTCTGCTTCCGCAGGTATCTGCTGTGCGGCAGACATTCTCTGTACTGCTTCTGCGGGCATCTGCAGGGCGGCAGGCTCCGCCGCCGGTTCTTCCTGCGCTGCTTCAACAGACATCTGCTGTGCAGCCGGTGCTGCCTGTACTTCCGGTGCAGCTCCCGCAGGAATCTGCAGGGCGGCAGATGCTTCCTGTGCTTCTGCGGCGGGTTCTTCCGGAGCCGCCTCCATGACCTCAGAGTCATTCTGTGTCTCAGCTGCAGGGGTTTCCGCCGGCTCTTCCTGCGCTGCTTGTGCAGTTATCTGCTGTGCATCCGGTGTTTCCTGTGCTTCCGTTGCTTCTTCCGCAGCCCCTTCTGACTGCTGATCGGTCAGATCCTTCTGTCCGCCGTCTCTCCGGGCGCGGACATCATTGAACATCTTCATGAATTCCTTGCCGGTAATAGTCTCCTGTTTGATCAGGAAATCGGCAATAACATCCATGGCATCCATATTTTCTGAAAGGATGCGCTTCGCCTCCTGGTAGCTTGTCTCCAGGATCTTGCGGACTTCCTCGTCCACGGCCGCAGCAGTGACATCACTGCAGTTGAGGACAGCGCGTCCCTCCAGATACTGGCTCTCGACAGTGGCAAGTCCCATCAGACCGAAGCGGTCGCTCATGCCGTACTGGGTGACCATATTGCGGGCGAGGGCTGTCGCGCGCTCAATATCGTTGGAGGCACCTGTAGTGACACTGTCAAACTTGAGTTCCTCCGCGGCGCGGCCGCCCAGAAGGCCGATGATGATAGCCTCCAGTTCCGCCTTGCTGTTGAGATATTTTTCCTCCTCGGGAACCTGCATGACATAGCCCAGGGCGCCCATGGTGCGGGGCACAATGGTGATCTTCTGCACGGGCTCGGAATTTTTCTGCACAGCGCTGATCAGAGCGTGTCCGACTTCGTGATAGGACACGATCCGGCGCTCTTCCTTGCTCATGATGCGGTCTTTTTTCTCCTTGCCGACCAGAACCTGCTCGACAGCCTCGAAGAGGTCTTTCTGGCAGACATACTGGCGGTGGTCCTTGACAGCGTTGATTGCCGCCTCGTTGATCATATTGGCCAGATCGGAGCCCACGGCGCCGCTGGTGGCGAGAGCAATTTCTTCGAGGTCGACCGTCTCATCCATCTTGACGTCTTTGGCGTGAACCTTGAGGATGGCGACACGTCCCTTGAGATCGGGGCGGTCGACAATGATGCGGCGGTCAAAGCGGCCGGGGCGCAGCAGGGCCTTGTCCAGAATCTCGGGGCGGTTGGTCGCGCCGATGATCAGAATTCCCTTGGAGGCCTCGAAACCGTCCATCTCGGACAGGAGCTGGTTGAGGGTCTGCTCACGCTCCTCGTTGCCTCCTCCATAGCGGGAATCACGGCTTCGGCCGATGGCATCGATCTCATCGATAAAAATAATGCAGGGTGCATTCTTGTTTGCTTCTTTAAACAGGTCGCGCACGCGGGATGCGCCCACGCCGACATAGAGCTCGATGAAATCCGAGCCCGTCAGGGAGAAAAAGGGCACATGGGCCTCACCGGCTACGGCCTTGGCCAGAAGAGTCTTTCCTGTTCCGGGAGGGCCGACCAGCAGGGCTCCCTTGGGAAGCCTGGCACCGATCTTGACATAGCGGCCGGGATTGTGCAGGAAATCGACGACCTCTACCAGAGATTCCTTGGCCTCGTCCTCACCCGCAACATCCTTGAAGGTTACACCGGTCTCTTTCTGCACATATTCCTTGGCTGTGCTCTTGCCGACGCCCATGATCCCGCCCCGGCCTCCGCCCATCCGGCGAAAGAGTATACTGAGAAGCCCCCACATCAGGAGGATGGGAAGCACATAGGACAAAATAAAGGACATCACCATTCCGGAACTGTCCGGCACGTAGGGATTGTAGGTGATTTTCGCATCCATCAGGCGCTGGGTCAAAGCGTCCTCGGACTCCGCTATACCTGTGTAGAGCACTGCGTCCGAATCTTTGAGGTGGATCTCCAGCCGGTCCGACTTCATGTCTACCTCTGTGACCTTCTCCTGCTGGATATATTTGATAAAGTCGTTGTAGGAAATCTTGCGCGACTCACCGTTGTCCTTCATGAAATAGCTGAAAGCAGCAAACATCGCCACTGTCACGATCAGGATCATAAAGAGATTCTGACGAGGCTGCCCGCTTCCGTTTCCGCTTCCATTGCCGTCGCCGTTATTTCCGTTCCCGTTGTTTCCATTATTGCCATTTCCGCCGTTTCTGCGGTTTCCGGAATTATTGCCGGAGCCGCGTCCGTTTCCGCCCCCGAAAGGGTCAAAAAAACGGATTCGTCCGGACTTTTGAGTATTCTCACTTCTTCCGATCATTCAAATCAACCTTGTTTTATCTTTCTTCCGATCTGGAATTCTTTTCACTTTGTTTCTGTTTTGTTTTGCCAGACTGCTATACCGGCAGGTCCTCCAATCCGGTCCTGCTGCAGGGCAGATCTGAAAATGAGGCTGAAAAGCCATTTATCTATTATAATGAAGAAATGCATACAAGGCAATCCTTTGTTTTGACGTTTGGGTGACGTTTGGAGACGGGCCTTTTGTTTCTGTCTCCTTGTATTCTAAAACTAACCATGGGGACAGAGACAAAAGGACCGTCCCTATTCCCCTGTGCCCTAATCTTTCAGGCTGTAAATATGATACAATGGTGACTATCAGTCAGGGATCGTTTAGAAACATCCTTCCCTGCCGACCCGAAATAAGGGGACAGAGCAAGCTGTCTCCCGAAAACAGTAGATAAAAACAGCGGATAGAGAAATGATCAATAAAGATACTCTTTCAGATAAAAAAACTGCAGAAAGCATGCAGGACAAAACAGTGCAGGCTGCAGCTCCCTCAAAATCAGAAGAGCAGCAGGCGGAAGAAAAAAACCGTTATCTATTTGAAAAGATGTCGGTTCCCAAAGCCCTTGCGACCATGGCTGTGCCCACTGTGATCTCGCAGCTGATCGTGCTGATCTACAACATGGCGGACACCTTTTATATCGGGCGCACCAACAACCCCTACATGGTAGCCGGAGCGGCGCTGATCCTGCCCATTTTCAATGTCTGTATCGCAGTCGCAAATATTGCCGGAACGGGCGGCGGAACCCTGATCGCCAGGCTGATGGGTGCGCGGAAGCCCCGGAGCGCCCGCCGCATCGCCTCCTTCAGCATCTGGTTTTCCGCCTTTATGGGTCTGTTTTTCGCGGTCATGACTGCCGTTTTCATGCACCCTCTGCTCACCCTTCTGGGAGCCAGCAGCCAGACCTATGACTTTGCCAGGCAGTACTGCACCTGCGTCATCGTTCTGGGCGGCACACCCACGATCACGGCCATGACTATGGGAAACCTGCTGCGAAACGTGGGCTGTTCCAAACAGGCGGGCTTTGCCATCTCCATGGGCGGCATCATCAATATCATTCTGGATCCCATCTTCATGTTCGTACTGCTGCCGCCCGGCCATGAGATCCTGGGCGCAGGTCTTGCCACTGCACTCACCAATACCTTCACCTGCACCTATTTTGTGATCACCATCCTGCGCCTGCACAACCCCATCCTGCATTTTTCCCTCAAGGACGGTCTTCCGGGCGCTGCACTTCTGGCCTCCTTTTTCGGTGTCGGAATTCCTGCCGCCATGGGCCCCTTTCTCTTCGACCTGGACTACATTGTCCTTGACCGCCTGATGGCCTCCCACAGCGACATCGCGCTGGCCGCCATCGGCATTGTCCTCAAGGCGGAGCGCCTGCCCCTCAATGTCGGCATCGGACTCTGTCTGGGCATGGTGCCCCTTGCCGCCTACAACTACTCCGCCAAAAACTATGCCCGCATGCAGTCTGTACTGAAGGCCTCCCGTGCCGCAGGCATTGCGATCAGCATCGGCAGCATCGCCCTCTACGAGCTCTTCGCGCCCTTCCTGATCCGTATCTTCATCAATGATCCCGCCACCGTAGCCCTGGGCACCGATTTCCTCCGCATCCGGGTCCTGGCAACCATCATGATGTTCCTGAGCTTTATCTATGTCTACTTTTTCCAGGCCCTGGGGCAGGGCCGCATGGCCCTCTTCCTGGTCATCATGCGCTGGCTCATGATCAACATCCCCATGCTCTTTCTCCTGGACAGGCTCTTCGGTCAATACGGACTGGCCTGGTCCCAGCTTATCAGCGATGTCCTCGTTGCCTTCTTCTCCTGGCTGCTGTATCACAATTACCGCAAAAAACACCTGCTGCCCGGCATACAGGCACAGTCTGCCGGTTCTTAGATTACAGCAGGCCATGGCCATGAAAGCCTTCACTGCTTTTCTCGTCAGGAATTAAAAAAACGCTGTCTCCTGCCCTCACCGCCCCCGGTGAACTGTCAGAAAACAGCGTTTTTTATCAACTCTGTAAGTTTATTCTTCGTAGAGAAGATAGGGCTTCCTCTGCGCCTTGAAATTCTCCACGTCCTCCTGCCAGGAGGCACTGATCTCCTCTGCGCTCCTGCCCTCTTCAATCATGAGGCGCACCTGATCCGTGCCGCACAGATAGTCGATCCAGCAGTGTCCTGCCCCGTCCGGGCTGCCGAAAAAGGAGCCCCCTGCCCCCTGTGCCTGCATAGAATGATAAGTATCGATTATGTAATTCAGATGAATGTGCTCCTCCAGGATCTGCGCGAGAGGGATTTCTCTCAGGTCTTTTCCGTAACATGTCTGCCCTTCAAAGGCGGGAGAATGCGCACCTTCCATGTCCTCAGGTGTAAATGTGAAATCATATCCCTCCGCTCCTTCCAGCCAGGGACTGCCGAAAATTTCAAAGGGATGTTCTGTCCCGCGGCCGACGGAGCAAGCCGTGTTTTCAAACAGGCAGGTAGAAGGATAGAGATAGATTGCACACATGTCCTTGAGGTTGGGAGAAGGCCGGGTCACAAGCGCGGTCAGCGTGTCATGCCTGTAATTTTCACAGGGCACTACTGTCAGGCTGCAGGCATCCTTTCCGGCAGAAAGCCATCCCTCTCCGTTGATCATCTGCGCAAGCTCTCCCAGTGTCATCCCGTGCACGACCGGGATCGGCAGCAGGCCGACGCCGGAATAAAAGCCGTCCTGCAGAATCGGGCCGTCCACATAAAACCCGTTGGGGTTGGGACGATCCAGAAGCACCACTTCCTTGCCTGCCTCTGCGCAGGCATCCATGAGATAATACATGGAAATATAATAGGTATAGAAGCGAAGCCCCACGTCCTGTATGTCGATCACCAGTGTATCGAAACGATCAAGATCCGCATCGGAGGGATACATGGAGCCGCCGCCATAGAGAGAGACAACCGGTACACCTGTCTTCTCGTCTGTATAGCTGTCCACCTGCGCCCCTGCATCTTCTGTCCCGCGGAAACCATGTTCAGGAGAAAAAGCCACTGTCACATCGACCCCCTGCCTGACCAGGGCATCCAGAATATGCTCGCCATATTCAACCGGCGTCCCGTCCGCATTCTGACCGAAAGGAATGAGCCCCTCCTCCCTGACAGCAGCTGCATCCGCCGAACCCTTTTTTTCGGAATTCGACTCTGTATTCAGAACCTTGTTTCCTACAATTCCTGTCTGATTAGAAAATACGGCGACCCGCTTTCCTTCCAGAAGAGGCAGGTACTGGTCCGCACGCTCATCTCCGCAGACCGCCTCCGCTTCTTCCTCTGCCTTCTCCTCACCGCTTTCAGCATTCACTGCTGTTTCTGCAGTTTTCTCACCGCTTTCCTCATTTACGACCGCTTTTGCAGCTTCCCCATCGTTTTCTACGTTGACGGATGACTCTGCAGGCGCCTTCGGGGCATCGGCATCAGGGCTTCCGTTTGCCCTGTCCCCCGGGGCAGGCAAATCCGCAGCATTCTCCCCGGCGTCTCCTTCTGCCGGCGTCTCCGGTCCCTCCGTCCCGGCCTGCGGCTCCCCTGCTTCCCCTCCTGACAGATTTTCCGATCCATCTTTCTCTGACTGCACCGCCCCGTCTGCCTTTTCTTTACTGTCACTTTTTGCCGGGATGCGGCCGCATCCCGCAATCAGGGCAGCTGACAAAACCGCCGCCAGTACCGCGATCATTACCTTCCTGATTTGAAATCTTTTTTGAAAAAAGAAAAACCCGCTCATTAAAACTACGCCTCCCGTCCTTTGCAATAATCCTTCCAAAAATCCGCCTGAAAAGATTCTACAGGAAATCCTGCCGGAAATCCAAAAATATCGGACAAATTCCTGATTATTATTGCCGATCATTTTACTGATTCATATATTTCACGGATAATCAATACAGATGTCGTGCCATAAATAAAAAAGAGTCTCGCTAGCGAGACTCTCGCGCCGAGCGCGGTCGCCTCAGCGACATAATTCCTTGCACGCGAGTGCTGCATCCAACACACCTTCGGTGTGTCGGAGGGTTTTTGACTCATAGGAAATCGCTATTTCCTATGAGTCAAAAAACAGACCGATACTGTCCCGCATCGGTCTGTCTGTCTTTCAATCAATTTATTCGGATTCCGCATCCTTTGCAGCGGCATCGTCTGCGCCGGCTTCTTCAGAAGCAGCATCCTCTGCGGCAGCATCTTCTGCTGCGGCAGCATCAGCAGCGGCATCGTCTGTGCCCGCTTCGCCGTTAACGACAATACCGAGTTCCTCCATCTGCTCGGGTGTCAGTACGACTGCATCCGTGGAAAACTCTGACGCGATCTCAGACGCTGCGGCGGCTGCATCTTCAGAGGACATAGGCTTCTTGCCGATCGATCCTATGCCGACGCCCCAGTGGAAGGAGGCCCATACCGAACCCGCTACGATCAAAGCGACGAAAACGCCGAAGACGATCGCCCAGAGCTTGTAATTGACCTTGAAATCACTTTTTTTCTTTTTGTTCTTGATCTTGACTGTGTTAGACATTTCTGCCCCATCCTCCGTATTACTTCGTTCTCTTAAATTGCTTCTTTCTTATGGTTCACTGCCCATCTGCCGCCTGATAAACCGGCAGCTGCGCCGGGAACCGGATTCTCTGACAAAATTGATCCAAAAGCTACCTGCGGGTCCTGCCCGCAATACGCGCAATCGCAATTATAACACAATTTTTTTGATACAGAAACAGTAAAATTCTGTTTTTTCGAGCTCTTGCAGTCCTAGTCAGACACAATTCGTCTTACTGACAGGCCTGCAGATGCATGGCACCTGAGAACTGAGAAAGCCCGCCGCGGCAGATTCCGGGCGGGCTTTTGTAAACAGCTATTCAGTTTGTCCTGCTCACTGCGGCCTCTTCCTACTTGATCAGTCCGAGATTATTGAAGGGCCAGACACAGAAGACAAGTTCTCCGACGATCTGGTCCTCCGCGACACAGCCGACAGACGAACTTCGCGAATCTATTGATACGCTTCGGTGATCTCCGAGAACAAAAATACGGTTCTCCGGCACCTGATAAGGCAGTTCAATATTACATTCGCCAAGTGCCTTCTCTTCAACGTAGGGCTCATCGAGAAGCTCGTTGTTTACATAAACATTTCCGTCCTCATCGATATTGACCCAGTCTCCTGCACTGGCAATGTAACGTTTGACCAGGATACGGTTGTTGTAATAGAAAGCGACAATGTCGCCCTGTTTAAGATTTCTGACCTTACGGGAGATCACGATATCCCCGTCCGTCAGAGTCGGTGTCATGGACGCACCGTAAATCTGCAGCACGGGCATCCACAGTGTCGCCACCAGAATAGCGACCGCCGCGACCGTGATCAGTGTGAAAACCGTACTGCGGAGCACTCTTCTGTAACGAGTTTTATATCTCTCGCGCTGCAGTTCTCCCTCAAGATCCTTGAGAGGGGGACGCTTTACAGCGTTCTTATTCTTATCGCCATTTGCACTCATTATAATTTTTCCTCGTTGTTTACAGCCTGCAAAACATCATGGATTATCTGCCGTTCACAATTGCTTCAAGCCTGGCAATGACAGCCTCGAAAGAAGCAATTCGATCCAGATCCTCATGGCATTTCTGCAGTTCTTCGCTGAGACGCTCATTCTCCGCGCGAAGTCTGTCCGCTTCCTTTGTCTCATCAATCAGAAGTTCAAGCAGCTCGGTCCTCGTCAGTTTCTTTATATCAGCCTCCGCATTACGTCCGCTGTCCGCACTGCTTTTTGAAGACTTCTTGCCGCCGCCGAATATTCCCTTCGATTTCTTTGTTGTTTTCTCTTCTTCCATCTCTCTGATATCCTCTATGTTTTTATGTGCGTGTCTCTGCACCGATTTATAAATAGTGACAATCGCCGTATGCTAAAACGTAGTATAAAGCAGAGTCCGTCTAAAAAAGCGTCAAAGCAAAATAAAACAGCGAATATTGTTTCCGACATTACAATTTTCTCTGTTTCATCTCCAGATTTATAGTTTTTTCCAGTATATCATCAGACTGCGTCCGTGTACAGTCTTGAAAGCCGAATCCTGTGCAACCTTTATATATTACTATACTTTTGCCCAAATTAAGTGATTTCTATGACGCATATTTATATTCGAAAATCATTATAATCAGGAATATCAAAGCAATGAGATTCATGCGGCTGATGCCCCGACCCAGGCATGGCCGGTTGTAAATCACACAAAAGCATCATCAATCGCATGCCGGTCCGCACAGCAGCTTTTTTCACCGCTTCTTCGCCGCTGTTTTCGACGCTATAAAGGATTATTATGGGATATATTCTCTGCTCGGAAATTTATTTTTTCTGTATAGCGATCCTCTGCATTGTCCTGTTCTGGCTCTCCAGTTCAAACACCAAATCTGCGTCAGAACTCTGGATGAAATATGTTCTTGTCTGCTTTCTGCTCAGTTTTGTTTCCAATTATGCGGGTTCACTCCTGGGCGGGCTGCTGCCGGAAGGGCCGGAGAACATCTGGATTCTCTACGTCTTCAAATCCCTTTACTATTTTCTTATATCGACAGGCGTATACCTGTGGTGCGGATATACAGAAATATCCCTGGGAAATGATACTTTTCGTACCAACAGTTTGTTGAAATCACTGCTCCTCTTCCTGCCTAATGTAGTGCCGGTCATTGTGATCCTCACCAATTTTCATACACACCTGCTGTTTCAGATCAATGAAAATCACATTTACACCCGCGGCCCTCAATCTGATTTCCTGATGCTCTACTTTATCGTGTCCACTCTCATAGCGGACATAAAGATCTTCAGCAATTCCCGCAGCGAAATCGACCCGGTCCGGATGAGTCAGCGCAAACAGATTGCCACCTTCCCCCTCTGCCTCATAGCCGGATGGCTGTTCACTCTAATCAAGAGAAACATTCCCGCACTCTGCGTCTGCATCACTGTCGAATTATTATGCCTGCAGATCGGTTCCGCCAACCGGCAGATCCTGATTGATAAACTTACCCAGGTCAACAACCGTCAGAATCTCAACAGATACCTTTTAAACAAGCTCCGTCAGCACCCGGAGGAGCTCTATCTGATGATGATCGACCTCGACAGCTTCAAGAGCGTCAATGACAACTACGGGCATCTTGAAGGAGATGCCGCTCTTGTGCGTGTCGCCGTTGCCCTGAAGCAGGCCTGTAAGGATTGCCGCAGGCACCCCTATATCGCCCGTTACGGCGGGGACGAGTTCATTATTGTGACCGAAATGGCCGAAAAGGAAGTCCGGGAACTCTGCGCAAGAATCCACACCACCCTTCGCAAGCTGAATGAGGATGCCGGCGTCCCCTATTCCCTTAATCTAAGCATCGGCTATGCCGCCTGGAAAGAGGAAATGACGCCCAACGAATTGATTAGCGCCGCGGATACCGAGCTGTATAAATCAAAAAAAGAGCTTTTGCGGAATAGCCGGTGACACGTCAGACACTGCAATCCTTCTAAAAAGCCCCTCTAATACAAAGGCCCCTCTAATACAGCAGCGGCAGGAAAACATGTTTTCCTGCCGCTGTTTTTTCCGTTTATCCTTTTCTTTATTCTTTTCTTTATCCTTTATTCAGCACATCCTGACTGAGGTACCGCGGTAATGTTCCGCCTCATCCCATCATCGTCTGTGCTCAGCTGCCGCTCTCCTCCGGCTGGAATTGCAGATTCGTCTGGCTTCAGAAGCGGCCATTCTCCTCCGGCTCGAATTGCAGATTCGTCCGGCCTCAGCGGTCGCTCTCCTCAAGCTCAAATTTGGGCATCAGGCGAAGCTTATGGAGATTCAGCCTGTGCAGACGGTCGATGCGGGCCTTTTTCTCCTCATCATCGCACTCACCGGTCAGCACATAATTGTCCAGCATCTTATAGGTGAAGCCGAGCTTGTCCTCATCGCTCATTCCGCTCAGTCCGTCAGAAGGAGTCTTCCTGACCAGCTGCTCCGGAAGTCCCAGTACATCACCGATCTGCAGGACTTCATGCACCAGAAGCTCCGACATGGGGCTGAAATCGCCGGCTGCATCGCCGTACTTTGTCGAATAGCCGACATAGTCCTCGGATGCGTTGCAGGTATTGACAACACGTCCTCCGTTAGGAAGGTTCTGGGCGACCGCATACAGAGTCGTCATACGTATACGCGGCGGCATATTGATCTTCGCCTCACGCGCCATCTCCTCTCTCCCGCAGATTTCCTGCAGCTTTTCATTACCCTCAAGTGTCCTCTCCAGAGCATCTGCTGCCTCGCCGATATTGACTACGACATAGGGAATCTGCAGCGTATCCACCAGCAGCTGACTGTCCGAAATATCCGGCTGCACTCCGCGCGGCATCAGGACACCCACAACCCGGTCCCTTCCCAGCGCTTCAACACACAGAGCCGCCGCCACACTCGAGTCCTTACCGCCCGAAATACCGATCACGGCACTGCAGGAAGGCCCGTTCTCCGCAAAATAATCACGGATCCACTGTACAATCTTATCCTTTGTCTGTTGCGGATTCTTGAGCATATCTTTTCCTCCTAAATTTAAACAAACTGTTATCCGCGGAACCCGCGGCCTATACCTCCCTGTCTCTGCATAAAAGTATACCACGTAAAAAGGAATGCGTCACGGGGGACCTGCTCTTTGGCAGTCTGGCAGTTCTCGCGTTCGACGATTCCAATACGCTTCGCGTGCGTCGAACGCCGTAAAACTCCGGTTTTTGTACGCTTCGGCGTACAAAAACACGTCGAGTTTCAGGTGAGTCTGTACTGTAACCAGGACACAAGAGCCGTCTCTTCCCGGCTTTATCTGCCGATAAAAAAATATTGACACAGTTCTCCAACTGTATTAATATGCTTAATACAGTTAATACATCCAACCAACTCATCAGAAAGGAGGCCCTGTTTGAACTGGATTAACTATCAGGACAGTCGGCCGATTTATGAGCAGATCACGGAGCGCTATAAAGTCCTGATTCTGAAAGGGGTCCTGGAACCGGACGAGCAGATGCCTTCCGTCCGGAAACTTGCCATGGAACTCTCCACAAATCCCAACACCGTGCAGCGCGCCTACATGGAACTGGAGCGCCAGGGCTTTCTATACTCTGTACGGGGGCGCGGCAGCTTTGTCCGCGGCGGGACGGAGGTCCACGCGCAGAAGAGGGCAGAGCTCGCAGAACGGCTCGCCGGCATATTAAAAGAGGCAAAAGAGGTGGGCATCGATCCCCGGGTACTCCTCAGAGAGTGCGGATGGATTGATTGAATACCTCTGCCGCAAGGCATAGCCGGCAAGACCGAAACTCTCTGTCGCAAGGCATAGCCGGCAAGACCGAAAATCTCTGCCGCAAGGCATAACCGGCAAGACCAAAAAACTTCTTCCGCAGATCTTGACCGGTGCGGCCATAGAAACACAGGAAAAAAGAATTGCAATACAGAACCTTAAAGGAGAATACAGAAAAAAATGATAGCAATCAGGAATCTGACAAAAAGATTCGGGAATATCACTGCTGTAAATGATGTCTCTCTCCAGATTGAAGACCGCCAGGTATTCGGTCTGGTAGGCACAAACGGAGCCGGCAAAAGCACCCTTCTGCGGATGGTCAGCGGTATCCTGCGTCAGGATGCCGGAAGGATTGAAGTCTGCGGCGAGCCCGTGTACGACAATCCGGCAGTCCGTCAGAATATCTTTTTTATCCCGGACGATCCCAGCTTTTTCCGAAACGGAAACGCAGAGGACATACGGCGCTTCTACTCTACTGTCTACCCGGAATTCAATTCCGTCCGCTTCCGGAAAATGCTGGCGGATTTTTCCCTGGACCCCAAACGCCGCATACAGCATTATTCCCGCGGTATGAAAAAACAGCTCGCTGTTCTGTGCGGGGTCTGCTCCGGTGCCCGATATCTGCTGTGCGACGAAACCTTTGACGGACTTGATCCCGTCATGCGCCAGGCAGTAAAAAGTATTTTTGCAAACGATATGGATGACCGCGGCCTCACACCCGTAATCGCGTCCCACAACCTCCGCGAGCTGGAGGATGTGTGCGACCATGTGGGCCTCCTTCACAGCGGCGGTCTTCTGCTCTCCCGCGACCTGGCCTCGATGAAACTCGGGCTGCAGAAGGTCCAGTGTGTTTTTTCAGACGAAAAAGACTCCGGACAGGTACTTGCCGGTCTTGAATTACTGGAAAACAGAACCCGCGGCAGACTCCATACCATGATCATTCGCTCCTCCCGCGAGCAAGTCCTTTCCCGGTTCCAGGACATTGACATGGTCTTTTTCGAACTCCTTCCGCTCTCGCTGGAGGAGATCTTCATCAGTGAAACGGAGGTAGTAGGATATGACATCAAGAATTTCATCCTCAACTGATATGAATACAGATAAAACAGGCAAAGCCCCCGATACATTTACAGATACCTATACGGATACATATACGGATACAAATACAAATAATGATACTTATGCAGATACAGAAGCTGACAGCATGCCCGGAACGGATGCAATGCCTGAAACGGATACTGTGCCGGGAACGGATACTATGCCCGAAATGAATATTAAACCTTATAAAAATGCCGGTTTTTTCGTGCGCCAGCGGGAACTTGCCCGACGCAGACTCTGGCCGATCGCGCTGACATTTCTCAGCTGCCTGATCTATAACGTCGTCTGCACTGCAACCATGCTGAGCAACACTCTGGAGCTGGCATCGATCAATCATTTCCCGGCTTCCAGACTGACCTTCGAATTACAGTATTCACTCAGATCCCTGCTGGGCAAAGATAATTTCTCCTGGTTCCTCCTCACCCTGCCTATCGCCGCAATGCTGGCAATTGAGGGTTTTGCATGGATGGACAACCGCCGGGACGTTGATTTTTACGAAAGTCTTCCTGTTCCGCGCAGACAGCGCTTTTTTGACATCTGCATCGGAAGCTTTCTGTACTTCACTGTTTCCTACATTTTTACACTGGAGATCGGACTTCTCATTGCGGGCGCATTCGGGGCTCTCTCCCGCGCCGTCCTGATGGAAATTGTTCTGGCTGCGGTAAAAATGACTGCCTTTTTTATTGCAATCTATGCGCTGGGCGTACTCAGTGCCATGCTGACAGGAAATGTCGTCATCGCCTGTTTTGCCTTTTGCACACTGCTCATCTATGAAATGCTTTTCAGACAACTCCTTCGCGGATATTGCAGCGAATTCTTTTCAACCTGGAGCGGAAGGCCCTCCCCCCTTCTGTCGGATAGTATTTTCTCTCCCCTGGAGCATTACGTGCGCGACAGCAGCGGCACACTGGAAGCAACCCTGCGCCTGCTTGCCCTCGGCGCCCTGTTTTTCCTGCTCTCCTGGATCTGCATGCGCCTGCGCAGAAATGAAAGAGCCGGATCCGCGGTCGTCTTTGAGCCCGTGTGCTCCGTGGTCCGAGTTGCCATGTCTCTGTTCATCGGGCTGTTTGCGGGACTGGTCATCCTTTCGCTCAGGACACGGAACGGAATCATGATCTCCGTCATCTGGACCTTACTGTTTACAGTCATTACTGCCTGCATCATGCAGATCATCTACGAATATGACTTCCGCGCCCTTTTCCACAAGCCTCTGGAGATTGCCGCAGCAGTCGTCCTCGCTCTGCTGCTCTATATGGGCTTTGTATTTGATGTGACCGGCTATGACCGCTTTGTTCCGGACCCCGACAAGGTAGCCGACGCAGCATTCGTCTGCACCCATACTTCCTCTGATTACTGCACGGAAGACGGAGAACCGGTCGAAGCCGAAATCTACGGCGAAAAATACATGCATCTGGACAATGTGGACGATGTCATTGCCATAGCCGAATACGGTCAGGAATTCACCCGGCAGGCTGATTCCGCTTTCATTCAGACAGACTCCGGACAGGACCCGTTCACAGGGTCAGAGTCCACGGACCAGGCTGATATGACTCAGTCCAAGGAAGAATTTGAGCTGCTTGTTGTATATCACATGAAAAACGGAACGACTGTCTCAAGAAAATTCCGCCTTCCCGGCACTATGGATCCGGCTATGATGAATGCCGTCGTAGGGACAGAGCAATTCCGCGAGGGTACCTTTGCCATCTACCACGACAAGTACGTGCGCAGCATCTCTGACAAGTTTATGCTCCAGTGCTCCAACGGCAAAGATGAGCTGTTCCAAAGCCTGACCGCGGAGGAGTACGAAGCCTTCCGCAAGGCATACATCGCCGACCTGGAAGCTTTTTCCTATACCTTTGCGCGGGAAAATGTCCCTGTGGCACGTGTCACCTTCTCCCGTGAGACAATGTCCCAACAGGAACTCCTCGCCGACGGCAAATACATCAGCGTCAGTCACCCGGTCTATCCCTCTTTCACCAACACGATCGCCGTACTGAAAAGCTGCGGAGTATGGACAGAGCCCCTTGACTACACCTTCATCCAGCAGGGTTTATACAACTATGAAGCACTCTCCGCCGATGAACAGGCTCTCTTCGATACAGTTGACACGAGCGTCTTCTCCGGCCCCTTCAACAACATAGAAGATAAGAGACAAGAGGAAGTGTACTGAAAGACTCAGCCCGCTTCATGAGACACAATGAAAAAAAGAGCGGCAGCATCTTTCCACGATCATCGATCAGGAAAATTGCTGCCGCAGATTTATTTCTTCTGCAGGTCACTTTTTCTGCAGAACACTTCTTCAAATCACTTCTTATTCAAATCACTTCTTATTCAAATCACTTCTTCTGCAGGTCATTTCTTCTGCAGGTCACTTCTTCTGCAGGTTGTAGCATTCCTGCAGATCTTCTGGTCCTAATTTTCTGTAATCGGAAAAAACAACAGGCGCCAGCGTCATATCCGAGGGCAGCTCCGACCCGTCGAACCCCGCACAGGCCATACCTGCGCGGCGGGCACCCAGCAGTCCGTTTCCGGCGTCCTCTATGACCAGACAGTCCCCGGGATCAACACCCAGTTTCTCTGCGGCATGCAGAAAAACATCCGGCGCCGGCTTCCCCTTCTCGCAATCCTCCGACGTCGCAGCCACCTCAATAAGGTCCTCAATATCGAGCATCTCCAGGTTTTTACGCACGATCCGGTTCAGGGATCCGGTCGCCACCGCCAGCCTGAGTCCGGCTTTCCGCAGGGACATCAGGAACTCCTTGATGCCGGGAAAACCCTCCACCCCGTTTTTCTCAATATATTCGTCATACTCTTCCCAGTGCAGACGCTCCAGTTCCGCAGAAAGAGCATGTAACACCTCTTCCGGCAGCTCTTCAACTGCTCCTGCAGTGCCTTCAGCAGCCTCCGCAGATGATCCGGTCCCGGCATTCGATCCGGACATTTCTGCTTTCATCCCCCATTTTTCAGCGAGCGAAAGAACCGGGGCACTGTCCAGTTCCTCAAGTATCATCGGCCACATTATCTGATCCGGTATACCGCAATACTTCAGATAATCCGTCATTGACAGGTCCAGCCCGAGTTCCCTTTTCAAAATGTCATGAATCACATAGTAGTGGATGATTTCCGTATCCAGAAGTGTCCCGTCCATGTCTAAAATAACGGCACGAAGCATACAACTCCTTTCCTCCTCCCCTGCAAAGGAGGGCGTACAAAATACAAACGATTCACGAATTCCCTGAACGGTCCCGGAGATTCCTCAATTATCCCTGAGCTGCTCGATACCCCCTGAAAACCTAAGAAACAATCGGATTCTGTTTTTCTCTGGCCGCTTTATCCTTTGAAAGGACAAAGACCTCATCGCCGTCATGCAGCACCATACTGCCGTTCGGAATGTGGGCTGCGCCGGATCGTTTCACCATGAGGATATAGCTCTGACGTGAAATATCTATATCCCTGATGGCATTATCAGTCCAGGGATGATTTTTCCGCAATGTAATCTGACGGACCCGTACAGGCAGTTCTTTACTGACGGGCTCTGCCCCGACAGTAATTATATCCCCGGGGGTCAGCACAACATCTCCATTGGGGATGACCAGTTCCTGTCCCCGCTGAACCGCAGCAATGATACAGCCCTGAGGAAGTCCGATCCTGCTGATCGATTTTCCCGCCCACTTGTCTTTTCTTGTCACCGGAAAACGGATAAAACGGATGTCCTGTTCAATTCCGTAGTCGCCGAATTTTTTAAACTGCTGATACTGCTCAACAAATCCGGCGGAAATAATACCGGTGGGAATGGCGACCATGCCGACACCCAGAAAAGTAATAATGATACTGAACACCCTGCCCATGGTCGTCACCGGGTAAATATCTCCATAGCCGACAGTCAGCAGAGTCGAAGCGGACCACCAGATGCCCGAAAAAGCATTGGTAAAGACCTCCGGCTGGGCTTCATGCTCCAAACTGTACATGCACAGACTGGAAGCGAGCATCAGTGTCAGGATGATAAATACAGAGGAAAGCAGCTGCTGTTTTTTACTGATAATTACTTCGGTAATTACATTGAGAGAATCATAATAGGCATTGATCCTGAAGAGCCTGAAAATCCTGACAACCCGGAACATGCGGAAGGCCGCAATGCCTGCAGGGAAAAACACAGGCAGATAATAGGGAAGGAATGACAGCAGATCAATGATTCCCGAGAAAGAAAAAACATATCTGAAAAGTGAGTCTCTCTCATTCGATTCCGGAAACAGATAATTTGCCGTGATCAACCGCAGCACATAGTCAACTCCGAAAAACAGGACCGTGACCGCTTCAATAGCCACCAGGATCGGACCGAAGCCTGCCTCCAGTTTATCAAATGTCAGCATAATACTGGCCGCCAGGTTCAGTAAAAGCGCCCCAGTGCTGATAATGTCATATGCCTGATTGATCGGCTCATCCACGACGCCGACCGAAACCATGCGAAAGAGCTTTTCTCTGTTTATTTCAGTCTTCATAGGTCTTTATAATGCTCCCTCCGCTCATAAACGGAATTCATCGACTGGCAAGTTCCCAGAAAGCCACTGCACTGCAGGCAGCCACATTGAGAGAATCAACACCGTGTGCCATGGGTATCCTGATCGTAAAGTCAGAAAGATCGATGGTCTCATCGGACAGACCGTCACCTTCTGCCCCCAAAATCACAGCAAGCCTCTCTTCTTTTGCAAGGCATGGATCTGAAATACTGACCGTATTCCTGCGCAGAGCCATTGCAGCAGTCTTAAATCCAAGCTTCTGCAGCATTTTTATATAATGCCTGCCCGCACCTGTATTTGTGTTCTCCAGATAGGTCCAGGGCACCTGAAATACCGTTCCCATAGATACTCTGGCAGCTCTTCTGTAAAAAGGGTCACTGCAGGCATGATTCAGCAGAACCGCTTCCATTCCCAGCGCCGCAGCTGAGCGGATGATCGCGCCGACATTTGTTGGGTTGGTCACATTTTCCAGAACTGCAATCCTATGCATCCCGGCAGTCAATTCCTCGACACTTTTCAAATCCGGCCTCTTCATGCAGCACAGCAGTCCTCTGGTCATCGGTATATTTGTTAATTTTCGGATTGTGTCGGAAGAACCTGTAAACACTGGAATCTCATCAGGCAGACTTTTGAGTATTCCGGCAGCTTCTCCTTCAGCCTGACTTCTCTCCACCAGAGCCGATATGGGTTTACAGCCCCCTGCCAGGGCCCGTTCAGTCACTTTGGGAGATTCCGTGATCAGAAGTCCCCCGTGAGGTTCATAGTAGTGACGAAGCTGTGTTTCATTGAGCCTTGCATAAACATCGAGCCGGGGGTCCTCATAATCTCTTATTTCGATCAGTTCTTTTGCCATTGCAATCCGGTTCCTTCTCTTTTATCTAAATTTTTCCTGAATATTATACCATAATGTATATATTTTTATGGACAGAAAAAAATCCTGACAACCTTCTAAGGTTATCAGGATTTATGCGAGGTGCCAACCAGATTTGAAGACTCCAGAATTTTCGAAATTACAGTAAGAATAGGAGGTTTTGCGGCACTGGACATTTGTCACGCAAATACTCACGCAAATTTACTGAATTTTCAGAAAACTGCCTGCAATTTGATTACTTCCGGTCAAATTGATCGGGAGGCCCAATGAAACAAAAAAGAATCAGCACACATCACGTCTATGACGGCATTGTAGCCGTTCAAATCCAAAACTGCAAGCCCTGCAGAAAAAAATCGGAGGCTTCCGGAAAGGAGGCCGCTCATGCGTAAAGTCCATTTCAGCTACATGAACATCCGGGAGGCAGAGCGCTACTCCTATTTTATGCTGCCCAAAAACCTCGTCACAGAGGACTACTTCAAGAATGTTTCCGCCGACGCCAAGATCCTCTATGCCATCCTGCTGGATCTGACCCGTCTCTCCCGCGAGAACAGCTGGGTAGACGAGAACGGCTACGTCTATGTCCGCCTCTCCATCGAGAAGATCCGCCGAACCATGAACTGCGGAAACGAAAAAGCTGTCAAGCTCCTACGCGAGCTGGACGACACCGGAAACGGCATCGGCCTCATTCACAAGAAGCGCCAGGGCCAGGGAAAATCCACCATCATCTACGTGAAAGACTTCTACGTCGAAAACACAGATGAGAATGATCCTGTCCGAAAACTCGCCGGAGACCATGAAGACCCCGACAAAGTACCGAATATGTCATCTTTCGGAAATACAAATACAGTTCCCTATTCCCCTTATTTCCAGTCCGGCGCACCCACTTCGTCTTCTGACAGGTATCAGAGCATGCCCGCCGGGTATTCCCAGCAGTTTTCCGGACACCAAAGTATGCCTGCCGGACATCCTGTAAATTCTCCCGGCTGCTCACCACATTCCCAGAGTGATAATCGTCAAGGGAATATAGGCATAGGATTCGGTTCTTTACCCGGTAATGTCCCCTATAACATCTCTAAAGAAAGCACCATCTGCCATGGACAAGGCCTCCCTGCCATGGCTGCAAACCATGCTCCGATAAACACAGATGCCTCTCCCATGACTTCCGGAAGCTCTGCTCTCAGTCCCGCCCCTATGAATAAAGACCTCTCTTGCCTCCTGCCGGAACCCGAATTCAGGAAAGTCCCTTCCGAAGAGCCCGAATCAGCAGATAATATCGTCGATTTTCCGCGTCCTTATGCGGTTTCTGAATTAGCTTCCACTGAGTGTGACTCTGTTTCTAAACAGGATTTTTCATGCCAAAACCAGAATTCTGAAAATCAGAATTCTGAAAATCGGAATTCAAGGATTCCGAAAAGCCGAATTCAAGAATTCCGAAAATCGGAATGTATTAAGAATAACTCTATAAAGACTAATATTATTAATCCTATCTATCCATCAGCAGAGACAACTCCCTGCTCTGTGCCCTCTCCTGCTCCTGCGACAAATCAAAAGATGGATGGGATGGATAAAGGCAGCCATAAATCTACCTCAAATAAGAATCAAAAGGCACTGAACCCAAAGCAAACGCTCAGCCAACCTGTTGACGACCGAAATCCGGACATGACCAGCCCAATCGATCAGCAGATCGATCAACTCGAGGACTACTACCTGACTCATGCCATGGTCAGGGAAAACATCTCGTACGAACGCCTGATCCAGGATTATCCGGGCCGCAAGGACAATATCGATGAAATCGTCAACCTGATTACCGAAGCAATCGCCTTTCCCAGCCGGAGTCTGCATATCGGCGATCTGACTGTTCCGCCTGCCCTGATTCACGCCCAGTACATGAAGCTGGACTACTCCTGCATCCGCTATGTCCTTGAATCCATGGACCACACCACCAGCCGCATCAGGAACATGCACGCCTACCTGCGGACTGCCCTCTACAATGCGGTCAATACTGTCAGCAACTTTATATCTGCGGAGGTCAATGCAGACCTGTATGGAGAAGAGCCATAATATGACCATTGCGTTTTTCAAGTACCTGATACTTGCAGAACATACCATGCAGAAAGCAGGTTTCACCGTTACAGCAGATTTCAGTAAAATACTGAAAGGGGTGTTTTTAGTAAAACTGACAAATCATTTTGCTATTAAGGTTTTTGGCCTTTATCTTCACATAAAGGTCATGCCGCTAATGCATTTGCATTAACTCTTTCTATTGCACTCTTTATACCCATCCAGATGCTGGTATCTGTGAAGACCTCGACAACGCTTCCCATGGCATTGAAGGGAGGTTCCTGCAGTACGGAAAGATCCTTCATCATGCCGTTATGGACGATAAATTCTACGATCTGGTTCACAAAATAAATCTGCCGGCTGTCCAGGCTGGTATCGTTCAAATATTCAGCAAAAGCTTCCTTGGCTGCATTCATATCCAGTCCGACAATCTCACGGACGAACTCACCCAGAGGCTTGCTACCATATTCTGCTTCATAGTCCTCTTTGGTGCCGACCTCGCTCCAGAGGATCTCCTCCAATGCCTTTACATCGTCAGATGTCAACGGCCTGTTGGTCTTCAGCTTATGGATCACGCCCTTATCCTGGTGCTGACGGATATAATACTCTGCTTTTGCCTTATAGTTCTTCAGATCGTCATTTTCCAGTTCTGACTCTTTCCATTCCATGGACAGAATCTGGTCATTAAAATCCGTATCGTACCGTACCCTTTTTTTCGGCAGATATTTCATCAGGTCACGAAGGTTTTCGCGGATGTGTTCAAACTCATTGATTCCGGCATTCTCTACGTAATCGGTATGAAGTATCTTATCAATCAATTCTGACTGAGCCATAATCTCCGGAATGTTTGCGACACTTGCTATTCCGGCAACCTTGGTCATCAAATCATGTCTGGCTCTTACATATTTCTTTCCTGCAAGGAATGCCAGTTCGATTCCGTACATCAGGGCATCAAAACGAAGGGCTGTTGCATCATCTGGCTCCGGTTCGATTAATGGAGCCAGTTCACTCCTGACCAGCAATGTATCTTCATATGTAAGGGTGTTATAGTTATCCTTGTTTGCATAAAGGTCCACATACTTCAGGTGCTGCCGAACCGCGAAGTTCTCCCGGTTCAATTCCTGCACTTTCCCGGCCATGTAGTCAACAAGAGCCACTCTATATGCCCTTAAGCGCTCCTCCTGCTGATAGTGTAAATCCTGCAGTTTATAAACAATCTGGAATTCCAGATTAAAAATGGCGCCCTGGAGAGCAATCATATTTGCAGTCGGTTTTCCCTTATTCATACGGAAAAATTCAAAGTTCCCGCAAAAATCAAAAATATAAAACCTGCTCTTGTCTTCTCCGTCGATCAGCCCCGGGCAGAGCCTGGTTCCACGACCGATCATCTGCCAGAACTTTGCCTTGCTCATGACCTTCTTGAAGAAAACCAGATTTAAAACCTCCGGCACATCGATGCCCGTGTCAAGCATATCCACAGAAATAGCAATCTGCGGCAGTTTCTGAGGCTCGGAAAATTCATCAATAGCACTCTGTGCGTAGGTCATGTAATTGTCGATGACCTTTGCAAAACCGTTCAAATGCGGATACTCTTTATTGAAGACCTCAAGAATCTTCTCCGCATGATTATGATTCTTGGCAAAGATGATCGTTTTTCCAATCTTTGCACCATAATCAATCTTCAGTCCATGCTCCATAAGGATATTCAGGACCTCACGGATTGTATCTTCATTGAAAATCCAGTCATTCAAAGCAGAAGAGGCTATGCTCTCCGGCAGCTCCCCGTTCTCATCTTCGAATGTATCTTCATAAACCCGCTTGTCCTCCTCGGAAAGATCGTCATAAACGATTCCCTGCTCAATGAATTTCAGCTGCGTTTCCACAGACATGAAATCAACGAGATATCCGTCCTGGACAGCCTGCGCCAGATCATATCCATAGGTTGGCACACCATTCTCCAGTTCAAAAATCTCGTAAGTGTTTTTATCTACTTCATCCTTTGGTGTCGCGGTCAAGCCGACCAGCGGAGCGTCAAAGTAATTGAAAATATCCTGATATTTGTTATAGATGGACCGGTGTGCCTCATCGCAGATAATCAGATCAAAATGCCCACAGGTAAAGAGTTTCCCTTCTGCATCTTCCACTGTATCAATACAGTTCATCATAGTCTGGTAGGTCGAAAAAACGGCATGTGCCGTATAGTTATTCTTTTCCTCCACCAGATTCGTTACAGAGAGATCAGGAAGAAGATTCACGAAGCTTCGTTTTGCCTGCGTGACAAGAGAATTCCGGTCCGCCAGGAAAAGTACATCACGGATCCATCCCTGCTCCTGCAGAACTTTCACCAATGCAATGACCGTCCTGGTCTTGCCGGATCCGGTAGCCATGACCAGAAGCGCCTTCCGGCGGTTCTTTTTCCCAAAGCTGTCACAGACAGCCTTGATGGCAGCTTCCTGATAGTAACGCCCGGCAATATTCTTATCGACAACAACATAGGAAAGGCTGGAACGCATACCCTGAAGATTAAAGAGCTTCTCCAGATCCCGCTTGGAATAAATCACAGAGCATCTGCGTTCCGGATAGAGATTGTCTTGAATCCTGGTCTCAAATCCGTTCGTCAGGAAAATCACCGGACGCCGGCCGTATTTTTTCTCCAGAAGATCCGCATAGAGCTTTGCCTGCTGACGGCCCTTTGCCACATCAACGCAAGTTCGCTTGGCTTCAATCACAGCCAGGGGCCTGCCGTCATCCCCAAACAGCACATAGTCGGCATACCCAACACAGGACTGGTTCGGCATTCCCTGAAGCTCGACCTCATTGAGCCAGTTTTTTCCCTCGATCCATCCGGCATCCTCCAGCATGGAATCAATGTAAATCTTCCTGGTCTCAAATTCGGAAATATCCAGCGGTTTGGGGACATATGTCTGCTGCTGCTCCTCACGGCGAGCAGTCAGTTTCTCCTTCAGTGCCGCATTTTCCTTTATCAGAGCTTCCAGATCAACTTCTGAAATAAGAGGCTCAGGGATTACAGGCTCCGGTTCCTTCACTTCTGTAAGTGCAGGATCAAACTTCCGCTCTGTATATTGATCCCCATAGCAATAAGCGATGAAGTCCATGAAGATGAAGAGGTTTTCCAGGCAGAGCAGGGCCTGATCCTTGGTCACCTTCTTTCCGGTATGCGCCGCTTTATTTCCCATCTTCCGGATAAAATCCAGCCGGACCCAAAGATTATTATCCACCACATCCCGGAACTCTTCCGTACTCATTAGACTGACCAGCTTATCATCCCAGGGCATAATCAAAGAGCTGTCTACGGAATACATCCATTTGATGGCAAATTCCATAGCCCTCCGACAATTGATGATTGATGCAGACTCATCAATTGAGAAGATTTTCTCCGCTGATATCGCCACATCAGCAAAACTGTTAAATTTTTCCTCTGTTTTTAAGAAATCAAAGTTGGTCATTTTGATTCCTCCTTAAGTTATAAAGCAAAGTACGGATTCTTCATCCATATATGATAATGCTTTACATATTTATCATTTTGCTCCGCATACGCCTCTTTATTAACGACTAAAGACATGAGCATTATTTTCTCAAGTATTTTTCTAAATTGTAAGCAGACGGTTTCAACTTCGATTATTAAGTACTTTTCAGTAGTTTTTCTGTTGATATGATCCCCAATCACTTCAGTTCGCTTTTTAATCTCATAGAGGCAGTCTTGATATAGACCTAGTTCTATTTCATACTTATCCATAAAAATGACCTCACCCAAAGTATTTCTGCATCAGGCTGTCAAACAGTAACTGTGCTTTATCCAGAGCTTTCTGCACTACAGCTTTGGATTTGTCGACCTGCGCTACGAAGGAATAATACTGATTCTGCACACTTTTTGGCGGCTTGATAATCTGAAATGCTGATACTATAGGTACATTCAGATTTGGCATCGTCTGCCCAACAGCCATATCCTCAATTGTCCTTTTGAAGGATGGGAAGGATATGATTTTTTGGATATAATCTGCACTCAAATCACCATTAGTTCTTATCAAAAGACTCCCTGTACCACACAACAGCCCCGGTTGTTCAACTACGGCACATCTTCCCATTTCGCCTCGCCGCCCCATGACAACATCACCTGTCCTGAGATGATATGCTGATAACTCATTATATTTTTCATCTGAAATGGTTAGTTTATCGTCAGGAGCAATCTTGCCATCAACGATATGGGATGGATTAACAAGGGCGTGTCCACCAGTAATATAGTCCTCTTTATGAAGCAGCGATCCGAATGGCCCTATTTTTATCTCGGCTTCTTCCGATAATGCTTTCTTTTCCCATCCTTTTGGATTACTAACCGGGTCTCCAAAGAGCTCGACAAATCGGGCTTTGATAAGTTCATCAAGCTTCTGAAGTTCCACAGTTCGCTTGGATATAACTTGTTCTATCTTGTTAAGAGTATTTGCAATCCTACCTTGATCAACCAAAAACGGAACCTGTAATTCTAACTTATTCAGTTCCTTGGCAGAAAGATGTTTCACTGTTACAAATGACGTTCTGTTTTCTATTTCTCTCAACGCTTTTGATAACGCAAACCGTAAGTATTCCTCGTTAGTCCCTTCCTTTGCAACAATCTTGCAAACTCGCTGATTAAGCAGTGCATCTCCGCCCTTCCAACGAGCAATATTAAATTCACCATCCATTCCAACAAGCAAATCTCCAGTATGGATAACATAACTTTCTGGATAATCAGCGCTAAAAAAAGTCTCTGAATATCCTCTTTTAACATCTCTTATTCTTACAAGAGGAAGATATGTTGAATCTTCAGTAAATGCAGCAGAATCAAATGCGTATCCATATTGAATATCACATAATTCCAGCAGTTTTTGTTTCATATTTTTATCCCCACAAAGGCCCATTTGTCGGCCGAACGACAAATAACAATTTATAATCCCAGCAGCCGTTCCAGCTCATCCATCTCTTCGCCAATTTTCATTTCAAGCTCACGAAGATCTGCCATGATTTCCTCCGTGGGAGGATACTCGACTGGCACATATTCTATCTGCTTGTACTTGTTGATGGAGAGATCGTATCCATTGTCCACAATCTCCTGTTTCATAACAAAGAAGCTCTGCTCCGTCCGTTTCCGTTCGTTTTCACCTTCAAGATTATGAAAGCGAGCGAGGATGTCAGGGATATCATTTTCCTTTACTTCACTGCGTTTATCATCCAGGCTGAAACCGTCTGCTTTCATGTCATAGAACCAGACAGTGTCAGTTCCGCCGTGCCCTGTCTTCGTAAAAATCAAAATAGCCGTTGATACTCCTGCATAGGGCTTGAAGACTCCCGAAGGCATTGAAATCACAGCCTGCAGTCTCTGATTCTCTACTAATTCTTTGCGGATAGCCTTATGAGCCGTAGATGATCCGAACAAGACCCCGTCCGGTACGATGCAGGCGCAGCGACCGCCGATTTTCAACATCTGAACAAACAGAGCCAGAAACAATAACTCCGTCTTTTTTGTCTTGCAGATCTTCAGCAGATCCGTAGATACTGTGTCGTAATCTAAAGATCCCTTAAAAGGCGGATTAGCCAAAATAAGGCTGTATTTTTCCCGATCCGGATTCTGATCCGAAAGGCTGTCACGATATTCGATAAAGGGATTGTCCACACCATGAGTCATCATGTTCATAGCGCCGATGCGAAGCATTGTACGGTCCATATCAAAGCCATGGAACATGTGATTCATATAATGGTCTTTGTTTTTCCGGTTGAAGAAAACATCTTCTTTCCTGTTCTCTTTCAGGTATTCACTGGCAGCTACTAGGAATCCGGATGTGCCACATGCTGGGTCGCAGATCACTTCATCCGGAGCCGGTTCCATCAAATCCACCATCATGCGGATGATATGTCTGGGAGTACGGAACTGGCCGTTTACGCCGGCCGTAGAAAGTTTCGAGAGAAGATACTCATAAACATCTCCTCGAATATCTGAGGATTTAACCTGGGCCATCTGGTCATACATGGTGTCCATGGATGTGACGATCTTATCCAACATCAAAGGAGTAGGAATCTTGAAAATGGCGTCCCCCATATACCTGGCATAAGCACTATCCTTATCTCCGTGGAGGTTCTTGATGAAGGGAAACACCCATTCCTGGACCACGCTGTACATTTTCGTGGCAGGAAAATCGTGAAAAATGCTCCACTTAAGCTGATTCCCTGCAATCGTCCGGTCTCCGATCCGTACTTCATCTGCAAATATGCTTGCATAAGGAAGCCCCAGCATGGCAGCCTCTTTTGCCCGAAGGTTATCAGAACCATCAAGGTCATGGATAAACATCAAATAGGTCATCTGCTCTATTACATCCAGCGGATTGGTAAGTCCGCCAGTCCAGAAGATTTCCCAAATACTGTCAATCTTGTTTTTCAATTCTCCTGTAATCATTTTTGTTCATCCTCCTGGTCCCAGTTCCACCTGTATTTAATATACCGGCCTGCGCCGAGCTTGATGATCTTTCCCTGCTTCATTAACTCGGTAAGCGTCCTCTGCACCGTTGTCTGGCTGACATCCGGCACCTGTTCAACAAGTTCAGCCTTTGTAATTGTTCCTATATGATTTCGTATTTCCTCTGCAATCCGCTCCGGTTTAGATCTCTTGACTCCTGTAATCAGCTTTGTCCGTTCAAAGAATTCACGGTATGCTGCGGCCACAACACCGAGAAGGTATTTTACAAAAGGAGCGTAGTCGTTTTCTTCCTCATGCCAGTCTGTAGAACTTGCCTGAAGCTCTTCATAATAGGATTCTTTGGTTCGTTCAATCAGTTTTTCAAGACTGATATACTTGCCAACAAAATATCCGCCCTGATAAAGAAGGAGAAGGGTTAGAAGGCGGCTCATCCTGCCGTTGCCATCCCGAAAAGGATGAATACAGAGAAAATCCAATATAAACATGGGCATAATCAAAAGTGGATCTACATTGGGTTCTTTCAGCACCTGATCATAGGCAGCACACAGCCGGTCCACAGACTCCGGCGTCTCCCAGGCCGCAACCGGCTGGAATCTGACTCTTGTTTCCCCGTATTCATCGGTCTCTTTAATCGCATTATCGACATTCTTGAAAGCCCCACCGAAACCAGATCCCTGAAATTTGTAGAGATCCCTGTGAAGCTGAAGCAGATGTGTCGAACGAATCGGAATATACTCATAAAACTCATGGATTGTGTTCAAAACATCCCTGTATCCGGCGATTTCCTGCTCGTTGCGGTTTTGGGGCATGGTCTTATCCAGGACTATTTTCTTAAGCCGTTCATCTGACGTATAAATACCTTCAATTTTGTTAGAACTTTCCGTACTTTGGATTTTGGCAATATCAACCAGATTCGTCAGGACATCTGCATAACGGTCAGCAATCAGCCGCTGTTCTCCTTTATACTCATGGATCGTTGTGAGCAGAGATAGTATCTCGGGAGTCAGCAGCTTTTTCCATTTTTCTCTATAATCATAATTTCTCATGCTTGATTCTCCAAATTAAGCATTTGCTTCGTCATTTTTGGAATTTTGACTTAACTGAAATATATCTCTTTGAATATTCAAAGTCAATGGCCATCTTCGTCATATTTCCACAAATGACGAAGATGCAAATTTTCTTTTTCAGATCTTTAAATATTTCTAATTTTTCAAAAATGATATTTTGCGGCTCTGGAAAAAATTTATTTTTAATATTTTTCAAAAAGGTAAATTTCCACTTCCCCCAAGACCTATCTATTGAGAGGCAATCAGAGTACTGCAAGTTTCGCCTGTCGTAACGGGAAATGAGGTCCCCTCCTTCCCTGCTCAGGCAAACTTGATGGGGATTCCGCTTCCCCATACCCTCGGTTTTTCAAATTCTCTCAAACGCTGTCATTTAAAAATTTGAATTTTGGCTCAGATGAGCAGCTAAGCGAAGCTTATGTTTTATAAAATTGAAGATTTCAGAAAGGAGCAAATGTAAATGGCAAGACCTAAGACCCCACCGAATGAACAACTTTCTCACTGTATCATGCTGCGTCTGACACAGACACAGTACGATTTAATCCGCACACTGGCAGACTATATGAAAATCCCCTTAGCAGAATGCTGCCGGCGGCTGATCACTCATGGAAAAATCGAACTCAAATACTCTATTTCTGCAGATATTCCGGAAGTTCGGGAAGTTGCCCGGCTCATGGCAAATGCCACAGGAAATCTGAACCAGATTGCAAAATACTTTAATACCGGTGGAATCCGGTCCAAAGAAGTGACAGAGAAAATCAATGAAGCAATCGAAGTGATTTTTTCAGCCAGGTCTCTGTTAGAAAAAATCTCGGAGAGCGGGTATGGCGATCTTAAAACATTTTGCAAGTAAGAGCAGCAACTATGGAGCCTCCCTCGACTATGTGCTGTTCGATCACGATGAAAAAAGTGGAAAGGTCCTGCGGGACGCGAACGGAAATCGAATCCTGCGAAGATCCTACTGGCTCGATGGGGTCAACTGTGACCCTTTCCTCTATGCGCAGGAATGCAAAACACTGAATAATCAGTACAACAAAAACCAGAAACCGGAAGAAATCAAATCCCACCACTACATCCTGAGCTTTGATCCGAAAGATGTTAAGACCTGCGGTCTCACCGGTGAAAAGGCACAGTCACTGGGACTTGCTTTCGCTAAACGAAACTTTCCAGGGCACCAGATGATTGTCTGTACACACGCAGACGGCTCCAGACGCTCCGGAAATATCCACGTGCATATCTTCCTTAACAGTCTCCGGAAGATCGATGTAGAAGCATCTGAGTGGTCAGAACGGGCTATCGATTCACGAGCCGGTTACAAACACCACGTCACGAAAAAATACCTGCAGCATCTCAAGCAGGATGTGATGAATATGTGCCGGGAGAAAGGACTGCATCAAGTCGATCTACTCGCCAGAGCTGAACAGAACATTTCAGATCGGGAGTATTACGCAGTTCTGCGTGGACAGGATCGTCTGGATAAAGAAACCACGGAGGACCAAAAAGATTTAGCAACAGTCGACGCAGGATCAATTCCGCAGAAAACCCGCTTCCAGACCCAGAAACAATATCTTCGTGATGCGATTGATGAGTGTGCCAAAGATGCAACAACTTTTGACGAATTCTATTACCTTCTTTCTGACCGCTACAAAGTCAAGGTTATAGAAACCCGGGGACGTTTCAGTTACCTGCATCCGGATCGAAATAAAAACATCCGTGCCAGAGCGCTGGGAGCCGCATATGAGAAAGAAGCTCTACTTGAAAAGATTCTACAGAACTGTCAGGAACGGGAGATGCAGACAAGGGTTCCCATATCCTTTGCCGGGTTTGATCTTGAGACCCATCCGATTCTGGAGGTTCTTTTTATCGAATCGGATCTTCGTCTGGTCCCGGACCTCCAGAAATCCATCAAAGAAAAGTACAGCCACGTTAATGAGCGTAAGATCCTACTCTCAACTCTTCAGGAAGAAGCCCGTACAGTTGCATTTGTTCAGATGAATAACATCAGTGACCTTGATGAATTAGAAAATCGTAAACGCGCTGCCGCCTCACTTGCGGCAGACTCAGAAACTGCTCTCCTGCAGACACAGAAGGAACTGAAGGAAATCAACAGACGGACCCATTACACCGGCCAGTTCCTGGACTATAAGGATACTTTTAGAAAAATGACAAAGGTAATAAACAAGGGGAAATACCGACGTGAACATGAGAAAGAAATCCGCAGTTATGAGGAGGCAAGAGATATTCTTCGCAGATATACCCCAAAAGGAAAGTTCCCTTCTCTCCGTTCCCTTCAGGAGAAGAAGACAGAACTGACTTCTAAGCTGGCTGAACAGGAGAAAACCTGCCAGGAAAATAATAAAGCACTGGATCAGCTTTCAATCGCTTCACAAAACATCAAGATCATCCTCGGATACAGTGAAACAACCCGCGAGCACAATTCCAAGAAAATCTCAGAAGACAGGAATGTACCCCGAAAACCCCGATCCAGGAACAGAGGACCTGAGTTATGAAATGACAAACCAAATCACTAATCAGCTCTTTTCAGACTATTACGTTTGCAAATAAGCAGGCAGAAAAGCCAATGGCAAAATATCAAATAAGCCATTTATTTGTGCCATAATTCTCGTATTTTTATTTAATATTCTGTCATTACATAATATTTTAAATATATGTCTGTTTTTTATAAAAATTTAATGGTTTGTTCGACTATTGTTTGTGGTATTTTGGCTGTTTGCGATTGGCAAAAGGAATGGAGGGGGAAATAGGTTTCTTCTAAAAATCATTTGGAAAACTGCTATTCTGGATGGTTTGAAATTGTCAACTCACGAAGTCCTCTCGTGGGCTGCCGGACAATCATTTTATTCATTACAGGAACAGGAACCGGAACACAGGAAAATGTATCGAAGCGATTTACAGCCTCTTGTTGAGGAAATCAATAAGCTGCGTGCGGGACAGGAAACAGGGACATATGATATTCTTGGTTTATCCAGTGCCGCAATAGACGATATGATTAATAAAAAAATCAAGAGATTTGTGAATATGCAGTACTTCGCGGACAGGGAAATTAAGCATTTCAATTTCCAGCATCGGAAGCAGAAGAACGGGACTCCGTACACGCTGTACGTAGCTTATCTCCCGGATCGTCTTCAGCTCACATCTACGACTGAAGAAGGTCTCTATGAGAAGCTCTACAACTACTATACGGGGGCACCTGTCTCTGCCAGGGGGCAGAAGCAGTACACTATCGAAGCTCTGTATCCAAAATACCTGAAGTGGAAATCAGAGGAAAATGTGACCGGAAAGACAATTCAGATCCGGGAGCAGAACTGGAGAACCTATTACAAAGACACCGATATAGTAAAGGAGGATATCAGAAAACTAAAACTGAAAGACTGGACTGCTTTCTACAAAAAGCTTGTAAAGGAAAGGCATATGAGCCAGAAGTGTTTCATCAATGTCAAATCTCTTATGCGGCAGCTCTACGAGTATGCAATCGAGGAGGAAATCGTCGAGGTCAATGTTGTCGCAAATGTAATCAACCGCAGAATGCCTTTTACAGAGACAGGAATCCGAAATGCCATCAAGGCTGAGCCTTTTCAGCCCTCTGAGATGGATGCGATTGAAAAATGGTGCAGGAGCGAAATGGAGAAGCCCCGGGTCAAGAAACAGTATTACTATATCATCCTGTTTAATGTCCGGATGGGGCTTCGGTTCGGAGAGCTCGCCGCGATCCGGTGGTCTGATATCAATTTCGATGAGCGCTCAGTCTATGTCTGCGGTCAGATGCTGGACACTGTCGAGGTCGTGGAACTGGAAGGAGACCGTATGGACTTTAAGGTCCACCACAACCAGCGCTACTCTCACATGAAGAGCGGTGAATCCACCCGTCGTCTGCGCATGCCGGAGGAGACCTGCGAGCTGCTCCGGGAAGTCAGACAGCACCAGGAAGAGCTCGGCATCCAGTCTGAATATGTATTTCCTGTTGAAGCAGAGTATTTACGAAAGAAAACACTTAATGATAAAATAAAGGCGCTCGCAGAGCACCTCGGAAAGGATCCGACCAATTATCACGCACATTCTCTCCGGGCCACAGCCGCGTGCAACAAGTATCATGAAACCAATGACCTGCTTTTAGTCAAAGCATTCCTCGGCCATCGTCAGGTCGCGATGACCGAACAGTACACTGGAAATTTAAATGTAATCGGATAATCTAATTGGATAATCGGTTGTAATCGAATGAGTAGAATGTAGAGCTTCACTTTTAGGATGGGAGGGAACTGCAGGATCTGATCAAAAAATATATCAAAATAACGTTATTTTTGGGTCAGATCATCATGCTGCAGGTCTCTTAGTTACGCAGACTTACATCCTTTCTGCGCAACTAAAAAATCCCCCGGAGCCCTTGATTTACAAGGGTTCCAGGGAACCTTGAGCGAGGTGCCAACCAGATTTGAACTGGTGATCAAGGTGTTGCAGACCTTTGCCTTACCGCTTGGCTATGGCACCATATTATAGTGACTCCGACGGGAATCGAACCCGTGTTACCGCCGTGAAAGGGCGATGTCTTAACCTCTTGACCACGGAGCCGAATACCAATAGATGTTCACTGATTTTCCGAGCAGTCCGATCATAACGGATTACTCAAGCGCCTCGAGCAGGGCTCGAACCTGCAACACCGCGGTTAACAGCCGCGTGCTCTACCATTGAGCTATCAAGGCAAATATATATGAAAGTATATATGCTATACTGAATTTTCCGATTATATAGATTAAGAAGCCGAAAATGGGCTTCTCTCATCTGAACTCTAAAACCAGTATCTTATATATTTCATACCTTCAAAACTGAATAAGAGAAATGCACATCTCACGATCGAGCGGTGCGTTTCATCAAGACCAGCAAGATCATGTCTTCCGACTGTCTCACCTGAACTTGAGGATAAGCAACCGACCTATTAGTACGCGTCAGCTCCATACGTTGCCGTACTTCCACCTCGCGCCTATCCAC
>ONKG01000077.1 GCA_900318375.1 uncultured Lachnospiraceae bacterium | reverse complement strand
GCTGGCATCCCGCACCCCAAAAGCGTGATCTGGGGGTTATTGCAAAGTTACCCTTTCAACCCCTCGATAGTCTATATTTATACACCGTGAATAGTAACAGCATTCGAGCAGCATCAGGTTAAATAAAAAAGCTGAGGAAACGCTGATTAATTCAGCGATCCCCGTTCATGCAAACAATTATATCCTGTATAATGGAATCATCAAAAATACAGGTGCTAATTAACAGATCCTTCTGAAAGCGATGTTTGAATGTACAACGCATTCAGCCTTCCAAAGGACACATTTCATTTGAGTTGTAGGAAGTTTTTGTAAAAAATAGAAAGGCAGTAGACAATGATTTTATATAATGGCAGACCGGAAGATACTACCGGGCGTCTCCCGCGTGAAGTACGAACCTATGATTTTCTAGACACCCTGCAGATTCCCTATCAGCGCACCGACCATGAACGCGCCGATAATATGGAAGCCTGCAACGAAATCGATGCCGTTCTCGGCGTTCTGATCTGTAAGAATCTTTTTCTCTGTAACCGTCAAAAAACGAAGTTCTACCTGCTCATGATGCCCGGAGACAAGAAATTCAAGACAAAGGAACTCTCCTCGCAGATCAATTCCGCCCGCCTGTCCTTTGCCGGGGAGGATGCCATGCTGAAATATCTGGACATCGAGCCTGGTGCCGTCAGCATCATGGGATTGATGAATGACAAGGAGCACGATGTCACACTCCTGATCGACGAGGACGTACTTAAGGACGAATATATCGGCTGCCACCCTTGTGTGTGCACGAGCAGCTTAAAGCTCCGCACAGCAGATTTGATTGAGAAGTTTCTTCCGGCTGTTGGACACAAATACACAACCGTTCACCTGGTCGGCGAGGACTAGTCCTTCAGGGAATAACGGAGCCATACCAGGCGGGTTCTCATTCCAGTGTGATGGTGACGTCTCCGCGACTGTGCAGACTTTCATTCCAGTGTGATAGCAAGTTTCCGCAACTGTGCAGACTTTCATTCCAGTGTGATAGCAAGTTTCCGCAACTGTGCAGACTTTCTTCCAGTGTGATAGGAAGTTTCCGCAACTGTGCAGACTTTCATTCCAGTGTGATGGTGACGTCTCCCCCTCCGAGCAGATCACGCATTTCCTGTTCCGACATGTCGATATGCCCGAGTCTTGTATAGGCCCAGGAGTTCGAACCGTAGAAAATCACAATCTGATTTCCTGAATAAAGAACAATGTCTCCAGAATCAGTGACTGTCTGTTCGTCCTCGCGGACGATATTCTGACCGATCGGGCCGACCTGCTCGAAGCCGCCGTACTTGGACATTTGGATCGTGAGCGGGCAAAGATCCTGAAGCGCTTTCACTGATTCATTCTTTTCCCATGTTACGGGAACTTCTGTCTCCCCAATTAATAACTGCATAGTATTTTCCACTCCTTCAGTCTCTTCATCAGCCGCTTTGCTTTCTTCTCTTTCCTCTTCTGCTATTGGTTTTGAAGAGGTCCCGGTTTCTGAAGACTGTTCCAGCTGTTCTGAATCTATCACTTCTTCAGAGTTCTCCGCAGTCTCTGTCTGTGCAGGAGACGACTGCGCTGCCGCAGGCGTCTCCTTCTGCGCTCTGCAGCCTGCCGACATTATTATCATCATTGCCATCATCGCCAGTATCGCATAGTTTCTTTTCATCTCATTTATCCTCTGCATGCCCTCCGGTCGCTTCGCTTTCCCGACGGCAGTAGTGATCTTTCTCTCCTGAGGCTCTTTGGTCGCTTCGCTTTCTCCAAACTTGCGTGACCTTTTGTCTGCCTTGCCCCCCGGTCGCTTCGCTTTCCTCCCGGCAGTGGTGATCTTTCTCTCCTGATGTGCTTCGGTCGCTTTACTTTCTCCAAGCATGCGTGACCTTTTGCCTGCCAAGCCCTCCGGTCGCTTCGCTTTCCCAACAGCAGTGGTGATCTTTCACTCCTGGAATGTCTCGGTCGCTTTACAAAAGTTGCAGCACTTAGAAAAATCCGCCACACGAAAGAAATGCCTTTCAGGTCAGTATTATCTCCGACAAAATCAGAGAATGACTTGATCAGAAATGACATGATCAGAGAATGATTGAGCTGCCCCGCAGCATATTCTTCCGGAGGGTGAGTGAAAAAGTAATGCAGCGACCTTTTTTTACTCTTCCATAGCATGCCGGAGCACCTTGTGCGCAGGCATCGTCAACGAGAAATCCGCATTTCAAAGTCTTTCGTATATGGACTTTGAAATTTGCGATTTCACGTTGACATCAGGGGATGTTTGTGCTCCGGCACAAACATCCGGAGAAAAAAACGCCATCAAGCGTTTTTTTCGCTCTTAAGATACTCCTCAAAGAACTGCTGAATCTTGTTGAAGGGAATGATATCTTTCCTGTCATACAGGTCGGTGTGAACCGCATCGGGAATAATGACCAGTTCCTTGTTTTCGCCGTTCAGGAGCCTGAAGGTATCCCGGCTCAGGTAGCAGGAATGAGCCTTCTCGCCGTGGATCATCAGCACTGCGCTGTCAATCTCGCCTGCATAGGTGAACAGTCTCATATTCATAAGAGATGTCTGAGTGTTGACTGTCCAGCCGTCATTGGAGTTAAGAGAACGGGGATGATAGCCTCGCTCTGTCTTATAATAGTCGTAATAATCCTTTACGAAGAAGGGCGCATCCTCCGGAAGCGGATCGACCACACCGCCCTGGCGGGCGTATTCACCGCTCATATAGTCCTTTGTCCTCTGCGCATTGACCATGACACGCATCTGCTTGCGGGCTTCCTTGCTGTCAGCAGAGTCAAAATATCCGTTTCCCGCAACGCGGGACATATCGTACATGGTGGATGTCACAGTGGCCTTGATCCTTGTATCCACACAGGCGGTCTGCAGGGCCATACCGCCCCAGCCGCAGATGCCGATAATACCGATCCGATCGGGATCTGCCAGGTCATAGCAGGACAGGAAATCAACCGCCGCCTGGAAATCCTCGACATCCATATCGGGAGAATGCATAGCGCGGGGAAAGCCGCCCGACTCACCGGTAAAGGACGGATCAAAGGCAATGGCCAGGAATCCGCGCTCAGCCATTTCCTGAGCATACAAACCGGAAGACTGTTCCTTGCAGGCTCCGAAAGGACCGGAGATTGCAAGCGCGGGCAGTCTTCCTTCCGCTCCCTTGGGAACATACATGTCCGCCGCAAGTGTGATTCCGAAGTGATTTACAAAAGTCACCTTGCAATGATCTACTTTATCGCTCTTGGGAAAGGTTTTGTCCCATTCCTGTACCAGTTTCAATTCTTCTGTCTTCATCATATCCATTACCGCCTTTCATTGCTGATTCTTTTTCTGCTAGTGATTATCTACTGATTATTTTCTACTCTTTTTTCTACTTACACTGATTGTTTATACTTACTCTGTCTTTTTAGATTTCCTTTTTTGATCTCCTTTTTTGATTTCCTTTTCTGTCTGTCGGATCAGGTAGTCCAGGCAGTCCACTCTTCTCTGGCTCTGATGGACAGCATCCATCAGGTCACATCGGAATACCTTCATTTCGTGCAGTGCATCGGAGAGCCTGCCGGCCAGATATAATTGTTCTACAAAGTCAGCAGTCTGTTCTCTGCAGCCGGCATCGAGCAGGTTATGCTTTACTGCCTTTTTGTCATTCATTGGCTTTCTCTCCTTCTGACTATCTTTTATGGTTTTCATGATAACCAGCTGATTGCATTTTTGCGAATAGTTATATCGAATATCATGACATTCATATTTGGAATGTCACTTCCAGGCAAAGAAGTGTTAGAAAGGGAACCAATAACACTTTAAAACCTGCTCCTTTCACTTTAACCCCGCCTTAATCATCACAGAGCACCTTCCAAAATCTCTCGCTATAGATGATGTACTATGTCGCACTATGTCCTTCCTGCCATTGCTCTGCGCTCAAAATATTTCCTCCGGAGCAGCATTGGTCTGTAGGTTCATGATACTCGCTTGAGGATAATTTTGCGAATAGTTATAATGAATATCACGCTATCGTTTTCCATAATATATCGATGTTAAGGTCAAAAAGTAAGTGACAGCGTCGATCATATAGTGACAGCATTGCATCATATATACATTGCATCATATAAAATAAGGAAGTCACAAAATGGAAATTCGTACACTCAGATACTTTCTCGCCGTGGCGCGGGAAGAGAATATGACAAGGGCGGCAGAGACACTGCATGTGACGCAGCCCACGCTGTCAAAAGCCCTGAAGGCGCTGGAAGACGAGTTGGGCAGGAAGCTCTTTACCCGGCACAGTTTCAGCATCAAACTGACAGATGAGGGGATGCTGCTGCGCAATCGCGCCGAGGACCTTGTCAGCATGGCGGATAAGATTGAGAAGGAGTTTATCTCCCTGGACGACATAGCCGGCGGAGATCTCTATTTCGGCCTGGCGGAGTCCTACCAGATCAGCTATCTGGCCCATGAGATCCGTCTCTTTAAACAGACCTGCCCGGGTCTGCGCTACCATATCACCAGCGGTGACACTGAGCAGGTCATGGAAAAGCTCGACAAGGGCCTTCTGGACTTTGCCGTGCTGGCGGAGACGCCGGATGCCCGAAAACATGAATCGCTGGTCTTTCCCGAATCCGAGGAATGGGGAATCGTCATGCCCCGGGACGACAGACTGGCATCAAAAAAGGTCATCCGGGTGGACGACCTGGTCGGACTTCCTCTCTTCTGTTCTGAGCAGAGCTGGGAGAAAGATATTCCACGCTGGGCCGGTGCCAAAATGGAACAGCTCCATCTGGAAGGTTCCTTCCGGCTGGCCTACAACGGTTCAATTTTTGCAAAGGAGCATCTGGGCTATCTTCTGACTATTAACAGGCTTGTGGATACCTCCTCCGGAAGCGGGCTGGTCTTCCGTCCGCTCTCTCCGCCTCTGGAAACGAAGCTGTATCTGGTGTGGAAAAAGTACCAGACCTTTTCTCCTTTGGCGGAACGGTTCCTTGCCCGGCTGAAAGCCGCATTCAGCACTCCGTAACAGGGCTCCCTGGTGTGGGACAGGTCTCGGGACCAAGTAACAGAACTCCGGGGCTGCGGGACTGCAGCCGCACGTATTCCGAATAAAAAAACAGGAGGTGATTATCAAAATGCGTTTATTTGTTGCAGTACAACTGTCGGAAGAATTAAAGAAAAGTATCATGGGCACCCTGCACGACCTCAAGCAGAAAGGGGTAAAGGGGAACTATGTACCGGCAAAGAACCTGCACCTGACGCTGGCTTTTATCGGAGAGACAGATAATCCGGATCAGGTGAAGGATGCACTGAAAGGAATCTCCTATAAACCCTTCAAGCTGTCTCTCTCGGAAATGGGAACCTTCGGAGATCTTCTCTGGGTCGGCATGAAGGGGAATCAGGGCCTGTCCGCAGCTGCAAAAGCAGTGCGGGATTCACTGGATGCAGCCGGAATCCCCTATGACCGGAAGGCTTTTACGCCGCACATCACGATCATACGCAAGTCATCCGGAAGCTGGAAACAGGTTCCGCCTCCCAGGGGGCAGATGATGGTGAAAAGCATCTCCCTGATGAAGACCACTTTCAAGGACGGAAAACCGGTCTATTCAGAGATCTGCTCTATTTGAAGAATGGGGACGGTCCTTTTGTATCTGTCCTCATTCTTCACGTCAGGTGATTTCCGGTTTTTCCAGGTTTTCCATGCTTTCCTGCAGAATCTGCTCTGCGTCAGCACCCTCAATGTCCAGTCCCACAGCCTGTATGAGCTTTACATCCTGGATTCCGTAATAGCCCTGAGCCAGTGCCCTGACATAGCCAAAGCCAAATTCTTCCGGCGCATAACTGCCGCCAGCAGTCATAACGTAGTATATTTCCTTTGCCCTGCACAATCCTCTGGGTATCCCTTCCGGCGTATAGGTGAAGGTAATGCCGCGGACATTAATGTGCTCAAAGTACTGCTTCAAGGCAGCCGGGAAAGACAGGTCCCAGTAGGGTGCCGCAATCACGATCCGATCCGCTGATGCAAACTGGTGAGCCAGTGAAAAAGAAGGATCCGAAAAATCTCCTGCTTCGATCAGCTGGTCCCGTCTTGTGAGATACGCCTCATTTGTCACCGGGAAGCTGATAGCTTCCAGTCGGACCTCTGTAAATGGCTGATCCAGTTTTTCCAAAAGACATTTTGCAAGCCGCTCTGTTCTGGAATTTTCGCGCACACAGGCATTGATGAAAAGTAACATAGACATAGACAGTCCTTTCCTTTCGTTCTTTTTTTTATTTATTAGTGTATGATAAAATGTTTTCAGACAGTTTTCGGCATTCTGAAACAGCAGCATCACCAGGGAGATTTAAAAATGAATCATAAGGAAAATCCGCTCGGGACAGCACCTGTGGGCAGGCTGCTGCTACAGTACGCGATCCCCACTATTATCAGCACGCTGATGGCGTCGCTCTACAACATGGTGGATCAGATGTTCATTGGTCAGAGGATCGGGTTCCTGGGCAATGCCGCAACAACGGTCGCTTATCCCCTGACATTTCTGTGCGGCGCGCTCACGCTCCTGTTCAGCAACGGGTCGGCGGTGAACTTCAATGTCTCCAACGGGCGCGGAAAAAAGGAGGAGGCGCTCGACTTCGCAGGTGCAGGCCTGACGCTGCTGACAGCGGAAGGTCTCTTTACGACAGCGCTGGTCCTTCTTTTTACACCATTTATCGTCAATCTTTTCGGCGCGACGCAGGAGGTCTATCCCTACGCGCTCACCTACATGCGGCTGATCGCACCAGGTCTGCCCTTCCTGGCCCTGACCTCCGGAGGTACCCTGCTGATCCGCTCAGACGGCAGCCCCCGCTATGCCCTGGTCTGCTCGATGGCGGGTGTCGTATTGAATTTCATCCTGGATTATATCTTCCTCTTTCCCCTGAATATGGGTATTGCGGGCGCGGCAATCGCGACGGTCCTTGGCCAGGTCGCCTCCGCGATTCTTGTCATAGCTTATTTGCTGCGCTTCAAAACAGGGAAGCTCCTGCGGCATCATTTTTCGGTGACAAAAAGCAAGGTCACACAGATCATGTCGATTGGAGCGGCAGGCAGCCTCAATCAGGCGGCCATGCTGGTCATGAATCTGGTCCTCAACAGCTCCCTGAGGTATTACGGTGCCCTGTCCGAGTACGGCGGAAGCGAAGCTCTGGCAGCTGCCGGCGTCGTCACAAAAGTCAATTTCCTCTTCTACTCCACCATCATCGGCTGCAGTATCGGCGGACAGCCGATCATGGGCTTCAACTTCGGGGCCAGAAATTATAAGAGGGTAAAAGAGACCGCCTATATGATCTACCGCTACGCATTTGTCATCGGTGCGCTGGAGACACTCTGCTTCCGGCTTTTCCCTTATCAGATCCTGCGCCTGTTCGGCAGCAGCGCCGGGGGCTATGAGTCTTTTGCCCTGCGTTATATGCATGAGTTTATGATGCTGGTCATCCTGGCAGGTGTCCTGCCCGTTTCCATGAATGCCATGGTCTCGATCAAAAAACCGCTCAACGGTATCATCATCTCGCTCTCCAAGCAGCTGGTTCTCATTGTCCTGCTGCTCATTCTGCCCCGCTTTATGGGGATCGACGGCGTGCTGATCACAGGTCCGATCGCGGATTTCCTGGTAGCCGTCGCTGCATTTGCCGTTGTCCGAAGAGCTTTCCGCCAGCTCGGACAAGATGGGTGATTTCCCGGCACCTCCTCTTTTCAAGAGGGGGTGTTTTTTCAGACAAGAGTGAATTTTACTTAGATTTCTTCGTTCACTCACCCAGATAAATCTCTACATTCTTGTCCACAGGCTCCAGGTCGTAAGGCCATTCAATGAGCCGTACCTTGTTTTCCCCGCACAGTCTTCTCTTCTGCTGGTCCAGCTCCTGCCTGGCAAGAAGTGCCTCTTCTCCGCCGAAAAACTCCACCGGATGAAAATGCTGGATTCCCTGATATTCAATTGCCGTGCGGAGCGACGGAATATAGAGATCGAGGCTCTGGCGGCCTAGCCAGGCCGGCCGGTACTGGTAGAGAGTGTCCGGATATTTTTTCCGTATCGCGTGAAACAGGGTCAGTTCGTGCTTCCATTTCGGTTTTATGATTCCGTCCGCGGTGAGCTGTGTCCTGATCTCTGTGCGGGCGAGCCTCCAGTCCGTGCGATAGCCGTCTTTTTCTTCGTAGAGGGCAAGATCCATATACCACCATTGAAAAAAAGGCATGATTGTCCGGGTCAGGCTGAGAAAAAGCTCGAGTTCGGAAGAAAAGTATCCCTCCTCCAGTATGTGTTCAATATTCCGCCTTACGTAAACGGTTTTCGCCGGATTGTGGCAGAAAGGGAGATTTCCCTGATAGCGGGCAAGCCGGTCCGGAAGATAGGGGGAACGCAGCACTGTGCCTTCCTCCTGCAGATGGGTCTGATACCACAGAAAAGGATAGTCGTAAAGAGAGTATCCTCCGAACAGGTCACCGGATCCGTTCGTATACAGAAGGTGGAACATCAGAAGTACGGTATCCATGTCTTTTTTGTCAAACACAGCCAGATAATGAAGCTTTTCTTCATCCGGAAAAAGGTTCCTGACCGGTCTCAAATCCGCTGCCTTTTTGCAGACCTCCATCACGACGAAATACTGCGACACAAAGCTTTCGGGAAACAGAAAACAGGCATTTCGGTCCGTATCTATGCCTGTAAACTGTCCCATAAAAGCTTCCACATAGGGGTTTTCTTTACTGTTTTCTATACCGTTTTCTTTACCGGAATCGGACTGATTGGATTGATCGGGCTGATCGGATTTCCTTAACAGTCCGGATTGCCTTGATTGCTGTGGCTGATCGGGCTGCCCCGGCCGCCCCGATCGCTGTGATTTCTCAATCATTTTCTTCGTGGCATACCTGTAGGGGAGATCTGCCCAGGAGAGCTGGACGAGAAAGCGCTCATAATGATTCGATTCATATTCCTCCCGCACATCCTCAAAGTCCTCCTGCCATGATGTGTGTTCCTCTAAAAGGGCATCCATCGTTGAGAATGTGGACATGTCATGATACCGGGGATACCTCTCCCACAGCATTTCAAGCCTGTCAAAAGAATAGTCTGTTTTAATCTTTTCGTGAATCGGCGGATACAGATCCTTCTGGTTTCCGCATGCAGCTTCTTTCATAGTTGTGGCCATGGTCCCGTGCCCGCAGGCATGTATGAATAAACAACCGTTTCCTGCTGTTCCGTGTCGTAGTTTTTCACATAGTATAATTTATAATGATATGCACCGCAAACCACAAAGCCTTCTATGAGTCGCGAGGGACGGTTCTGAAAAACTCATTGCGTGCAATGAGTTTTTCAGAACCGTCCCTCGCGACTCATAAAACCGTCCCCGGTGAATCGCTTGATTGTCTCAAAATTGTTCTTATCTATTTATGTGCCTAAACACAAGCGGAAATTAATACTATAAATGGTATATGTTTATTTTAAAAACCGTTGACAGTTTTTTAACGGGGTTTTAAAATAAAACGAAAATTTTTAAAGAAAGGATATTGGCCGGATGAGAAATTTTATATTCGTGTCGCCGCATTTTCCTGTAAACTATCGTAACTTTTGTATTCAGCTGCACAATAATGGAGTGAACGTACTTGGAATCGGGGATACCCCCTACGATTCCCTCGATTATACATTGCAGGGAGCCCTGACAGAGTATTATCGGGTCAACTCCATGGAAAACTACGATGAGATGTACCGTGCGGTTGCTTTTTTCTGTTTCAAATACGGAAAAATCGACGGGCTTGAGAGTAACAATGAGTACTGGCTGGAGCAGGACGCCAGGCTACGGGAAGATTTCAATATTCCCGGAATGAGGCCCGGGGAACTTTCCGTTATAAAGCGCAAATCCGGCATGAAAGATTTCTATGCGAAAGCGAATGTTCCCTGTGCGCGTTTTCACCTGGTGACGGATCTTGCGGAAAGCCTTGCTTTTACCCGCAAGGTCGGGTATCCGGTAATCGTAAAGCCGGACAACGGTGTCGGAGCTGTCGATACATTTAAGCTCAGCAATGAAGAAGAACTGAAACGTTTTCATGAAACGAAACACGGACAGGTCCAATACATTATGGAAGAGTTTATCCCCGGAGATATCTATTCCTATGACGCTATCATCGACAGTAAAGGACAGCCTCTGCTGGAGACGGGAAATCACACCATGGAATCGATCATGGATACCGTGAACACTCTGGGCAGCAGTGTCTTCTACATTGAAAAGCAGATCAAAGACGATCTGCGCGAAGCAGGGCGCAGATGTGTAGCGGCATTCGGTGTCAAAAGCCGTTTTATTCACTTTGAGTTTTTCCGTCTGACACAGGATCATGACTATCTCGGCAAAAAGGGAAGTGTGGTCGCTCTCGAGGTCAACCTGCGTCCTTCCGGCGGATTCACGCCGGATATGATCAACTTTGCCAACAGCACAGATGTCTACAAGGACTGGGCCGATATGGTTGCCTTCGACCGTATAGGTTCCAAAGAAGGGAGAGATAAATTCTACTGCGTATCTGTGGGTCTGCGGGACTGCCGCAGCTATGTGCACACTCCCGAGGAGATTCACAGAGACTATGCAGACCGGATCGTTCTGGAACAGCGTCTTCCTGATGTGCTTGCCATCGCAATGGGAGATACCCTCTATCTGGGAAAATTTGCAGAGAAGGAAGAAATGGACGGATTCATCCAGTTCCTGACAGAGGAAAAATGAAAATACGGAGACAGTTCTTTTGTATCTGCTCCCTTGAATGAAACATGGGGACAGTTCTTTGTATTTGCTCCCTTGTCCAATCAGGACAGGGGGACAGATACAATAGGACCGGCCCCATTTTTTCATGCTGCACCCAGGTTTCACACCCGGCACTGCATGATCAGTTCTCTATTAAAATCCAGGCGGATTCCCCGCGGTATTATTTCCAGTTCAAATCTGTCGGAAAGGATGGGTTCCCCATCGATGTTGGCCTTAAAGGGCGCATGGGCGGAAACGACCAGGCTGTCAGTCTGATAGATCTTCAAGTCCGGAGATCCCAGATGCCGGGCATTTTTCATCTTCAGGATCAGCCGCGCCATGCGAAGCTTGTGAAGGCTGCCTGCCTCGAAAATCTCCATCTTGCCATCGTCCGTGACGCTGTGGGGGGACACATGATAACCGCCTCCGTAATACCTGCTGTTGGCGGCAATCACCGTGGCAAAATTTCCTTGTCTGGTCTCGCCCTTACATTCAACGCGGAGCCGGCGTCCCCTCTTGTATCTCAAAAAATGCCCGATGACGCTTGCATTGAAGCGCATGGTCCGGGGGATCCAGCGGCTGTGGATAAAAGTGTCATCATTTGCGATATCCGCATCGATTCCAAAGCAGGCAACATTGATACAGAATCTGTCATTGACCCGGATGAGATCGACTTCATGGATGCCGTTTTCCATGCTCTCCATGCAGGTCCTGCAGAAGTCGTTTCCGGTACCGTGAGGGATAAAGGCGAGAATGTTCCGTGTTCCGACAATGGCATTCAGCACATGGTTGATGGAACCGTCCCCGCCGATCGCTGTAATGACATAGTCTTTGTCCCGAAAGCCTTCCAATGCTTTATGGGCATCCTCCGGCGTGTCACTGACGACAAATTCATAGTCCCTGCCCAGTTTATCGGAGATTCTCCGCAGCTTTTCCATAAATTCATCGCTTTCATTGCGCAGCTGAAACCGGTTGATCAGATATACATAGTGCAGCATGTATGCAGTCACCCCCATTTGCAGATTCTTTGAAGCGACATATATCTTACCATATTCGCTGTATAAAGAAAACCGCCGCACTGACACTTACGTCCAGTACAGCGGCCTCTTGGCTGAATATAAAAAATGTAAAGGGGGGTAACCTTGTAAAAGGGGAGGTAATATCATCCGGCCGTCCGGCTTTCGTCATTTACGGTCTTCTGATATTTCCGATCAGGTTCCCTGCGAAATTAATAAAGAACTGACTTATGGCATTTCTTTTTTCTTTATTTCTCCTGATCTGCCTATAGAATACCATCGATTTTCCGACAGAAAAATATTTTTCGGGACAGTTTACCTTAATATGAGTCTTCTGTAGCTTGGGTGGGTGACTCTACTCCACCAATTAACAAATAACAATTGAAAAGCCATTGGCATTCCGCTATTGTGGTTGTTTGCGAAGACAATACACGATAGGAGGAAACACCAATGGCCTCGCTCCTTAGTATACTGAAAACTGTCCTAAATCTCAACCATAATTGTATGCATGTCACCAGCTGTGAAACTACAACGGTCACAGTCCATCGATTTGGTGAGACTTTTGAACAGACCCGGATCTACGTTCATGCCAGACCTTATGAGCGGGCTCGGAAGCTCTGTCCAGTCTGTAAAAAGAAATGCCCGGGGTACGATACAAAGTACAGCACAGAATCCTCCTGGCGCGCTCCGAATCTCAACGGCGTTCCTGTTTACATTTGTTACCATCCCCAACGGGTCAAATGTCCCGAACACGGTGTACGGCTGTTGCCCTGTTCGAAGACATTGACTGGCGGACAGTCGGAAACTGTGTCAAAGCCGCCCATGACCGGATAGAACCCGATATAACTATAAGGATGCACGGCCTCCGTCGTATTTGCGTAGATGAGACCAGTTACCGAAAAGAGTTCTCCTACATCACGGTCGTATATGACATGGACCGCAACCGGGTGGTATGGATCCATGAAGGCAGCGGATTGGAGATCTTCCGCCTCTTCTGCGAGGCCATTCCCCCGGACGAGAGGGAGAAGATCGAGATCGTTGCCGGGGATGGTGCCAAGTGGATCGATACCTGCACAAAGGAATATTTCCCCAATGCGACCCGCTGCATCGATTTCTTCCATGTGGTCGAGTGGGCCAATGAGAAGCTTGATAAGGTACGGACTGCCACAGCCGCCAAAGCTGCCCGCGAGTATGACCGTCGGAAACAGGAGTTTCAGAAAGCAGAAGCTGAAGCTGCGGAGGCCGCAGAAACTGCCAGGCAGCAGCGCATGGCTGCGGAAGCAGAGCTGGCAGCAATGCCAAAACGGGGGCGTCCCAGCAAACGCAAACAGGAACTGCTTGATTTCCTTGCTTCTCTTACAGAAGCTGTGCAAACGGAAACACCTGAGCAGCAGCGCGCAGCTGCGGAAGCGGAACTGGCAGCAATGCCAAAGCATGGGCGTCCCAGCAGGCGGAAACAGGTTCTTCTCGCTTTCCTGGAAGGACGGCTGGAGTTCCTGCCTCCCGTGGCGTCTCCTTCCAAAAAGAAAGGCCGTCCCCGAAAGGAACAGTTTACTTTGGAGCATCAGGAGATCACGCCCTTGGGCACAACCCGGAAAACTGTTCCGAATATCAGGCCGACAAGATCAAACTCATTGAGAATGATTATCCTGATCTATACAGAGCATACCAGTTCAAGGAAGCCCTGCGGCTGATCCTTCATATGAAGGATGAAAAACAGGCAGCCATAGAACTGGAGCAATGGATCACAGATGCCTCCGGATCCGGGCTTGAACCGATGGTGGAGCTTTCCGAAAAGATCAACCGGCATAAGGCAAACATCCTGAACTCTGTCCGGTGTCAGGCGAACAGCGCCAAAAGTGAAGCGGTTAATACCACGATCAAGGTTCTTATCAAGATGGCACGGGGGTTCCGCAACATCGGGAACATGATCGCCCTGATCTACCTCAAGTGTTCAGATATTGTAATACCACTGCACAACAGGCCTCAGATGTCATCTGAGAAAGCAGCAGCAACCCGAAAAACCGCGAATGAACTTCGCAAACGCAGGCAGTCAGGTCCGGTACCCGAATGACCCTGACGATCCGGGGCACCCCAGATCTGTTCTTAGATTTGGAGCCCGAGGTCACGGACCAGCCGCCGCAGGTTTACCCTTGCGGGGTCCTCAGATGGATGCTACAATGCGTGGTCCCGACGGCTCAGGAAAGTGTGATCTGTTCTTGAGTTCCTCGCCGTCGGTCAGCTGCCGACAGCATCCATCTGAGGTTCACGCAAGGGCGGCGTACCGAGCCAATGACTATACTGGTGGGCAAGATTCAGCGCTTACTTACCCACCCAAGCTACAGAAGCGCCGGAAA
>ONKG01000073.1 GCA_900318375.1 uncultured Lachnospiraceae bacterium | reverse complement strand
CCTTGACGTTGTCGAATACGAGCTCGCAGGTGCTGGATCCACGGATACCCATCTTATGCTCGTGCTTGCCGATGGTGAAGCCTTCCATGCCCTTCTCCATGATCAGGCAGGAGATGCCCTTTGTGCCCTGAGACTTGTCAGTCATACCGAAAACGATGAAAACATCCGCATAGCCTGCGTTGGTGATGAAGATCTTGGAGCCGTTTACCAGATAGTAGTCGCCCTTGTCTTCGAAAACAGTCTTCTGGCCTGCAGCATCGGTTCCTGCATCGGGCTCAGTCAGACCGAAAGCGCCGAGCTTCTTGCCGGAGCAGAGATCAGGGAGATATTTCTGCTTCTGCTCTTCGGTACCGAATTTGTAGATCGGCCATGTGCCAAGGGAGGTATGTGCGGAAATTGTGACACCAGTGGATGCGCAAACCTTGGAAACTTCCTCGACGCACTGTGCATAGGAAACCTCATCGAGGCCTGCTCCGCCGTACTCTTCAGGGAAAGGAATGCCCAGAAGTCCCATCTCTGCCATTACAGGGATAAGCTCCTCAGGGAATCTCTCCTGCTCGTCAAGCTCTGCTGCGATCGGGCCGCAGGAGTTCTGAGCAAAATCACGATACATGTCTACCATATCCTGATGGATCTCGTCGTTAAAGAAATTCATAAAAACCAACCTCCTTTTTTGCACACATTTCATAATTGCACATCGATTGTTTTCTTCTTTATGCGGAATAATCCCGCATGTCTGTTAGAAGTATAACACATTGATTGTGCTTTTTCCACATAGTTTTTTAGGTTAGAGCATTCTTTCTTGTGGATATTCCCTATTTATGTATGTCCTTTTTTTCATACAGTCACAAAAACCCCTGTCCGGCCATATCGTCGATGCAGAGAATACACTTAAGCCCCGTGGTTCACTCTCCCTGAGAAGAAGCGGAGACCATGGAACTGATCTCTATCTGCGCCTCTTTATCCCCGGCCTTGATCGTATAGGTGCCTTTTGCCAGATCGGGTGTACTCAGGATCAGACAGGACCAGTCTTTGGCGGGTGTAAAGCTGCATATGGATTTTCCTTTCCGGTTCAGAAGATCCACCTGTGTGCCGCCGCTGATTTTGTCCGGGAAAATATAAAATACAGAATACTGGCCGCTTTTTTCCGAAGGGGCTTTTGCCATCCCGGCACTTCCGACAGATATGATCGTCCCGCCGTTGAGCAGGATGTCCGTCCCCGCATCCAGAGAACTGGTTCCGTCGTTTACCGGTCCGTCTATGACTATGCTTCCGCCTTCCACAATGATCGAGCCGTTGGAGTCAAACCCGTCGCCCTCGGAGTTTATATTGACTGTTCCTCCGCTGATGCAGATATAGCATCCGGTCTGGACCGTATTGCCCCCTCCGGCTGCCACATCATCGTCGTCACTGCTCCCGCCTGCGGAAAGAGAAGCATTGAGTCCGTCGTCGACAGAAGTGATACTTACCGAACCTCCGTCGATGTCTATGGTATCCGCCTCAAATCCCTCATAACACTGCGGAATATTGATCGTCCCGTCCTTGACAACAATGGCTGTCGCTGCGTGCAGGGCATCATCACCGGTCATGATGTTAAAAATGCCCCCGCCGATAAAGATGTATCCCTTTCCTTCCTTCTCCTCGTTTGAAGTGTGCAGGGCGTCATCCTGCGAGACGATGGTAAAAGTCCCGTCCTTGATCCGCACGGAGTCCTTCCCGACGATCGCCTTGTCGGCAGCCTTGATATCATAGGTGCCGCCGATAAATTTGAGGTCATCCTTGCTTACGACAGCGTCATGGTAGCCGGCTTCGACAGACAGACTGCCGTTTCCGTTAAATACAAGATCAGATTTTGAAAAAACAACAGCATCCACGTTCATGGTGTCATCTGTCTGAACATATGCCGCGCCGGTATCCGAGAGGGAGTTTTCACTGCCGTCCGCCAGTGTAATAAAGACCTTGTCGGCTTCTTTGATGAGAATACAGGCGCTGTCGGAACAGGTCAGATCGACACTGTCCAGAACAAGCCGGACTTTTTCATTTTTTGTCACGTCTACAACAATCTGACCGTCTGAAAGCGTTCCCGAGACTACATAAGTACCCCCGGCTGAAAGGGTCAGTTTATTATCCGCGGCTTCTGCCCCGTTTCCGTCGACCTGGATCTTGTCATTTTCAAATACTATCTTCGTCGCGGCCGTTGCGGACCAGGAAGTGTTGAGATCACGTTCTGTGAACAGAGCGGAGGTATCAAGCCTGGAGCCGTCGGTGATAGCTGAGGAAGATGATCCCGTCTGTCCGCCAACTTCTCCCTTGTCCTCTGAAGTATCGATTTGCGTGGAAGTACCCTTCTCCTCTGAAGAGCAGGCCGTAAGACCGGTCAGACTCAATACAAGAATGATTGCTGCGAGGACGGGCAGTTTACTAAAATTCATAAAAGGTTTTCTCCGTGATTAAATCATAATTGGTTTGCTGCTCAAGTCCGGACGATCGTAAATGTCCTCAAATGCCGGGGCAGGCCCGGTATCTGCGGGCACCTGACTGGCTGTTTATTCATAATTGTACACGTTACACCTTGCCGCGTACAGGATTATATGAGAACTTCTCCTCCCAGAGCCGTAGAGTAGATCAGTTTCTGTGCGACGGGAAGCATTAATGCCTTCTCAAGCGCGTCGGCGTAAAGATTGAGCTGTGTCTGATAGCGCAGAACAAGCTCCGCGGCCTCACTGACACGGTCCGTCTTGTAATCCACAAGAATAATTCTGCCGTCCTCAATAAAGAATGCGTCAATGATTCCCTGTACGGTTACAATCTCATCGTGGGGAAGCCCCTCCCCGACCCGGTCCGCGGGAACTCCCATGACAAAGGGCTGTTCACGGAAGAGCTTCCCTTCCATCTGTGCCCTTGCCATGCGCCCTGCCAGAGGAGATCTCATAAAATGCATGACACGGGAAGGACTGACCAGAGCCGCATCCTCCTTTTCGATCCTGCCTGCTGCGGGCAGAGCCTGCAGCCACTCCTGCAGCTTCACGTATCCTTCCTTTCCCCCTTCGATCCATTCGCTGCGGTTTTTATAATCCACCAGCTCCAGGACTCTGTGGAAAGCAGTGCCCCGACGGGCGCCTGCTCCCCCGTCAGCCGCTGGGGAAACAGCAGCCGGCTTCTTTTGGGAAAAGTCCTGTCCTGCCTCTACCTCCGCTGCAGTCACTGCCCCTGAGTCCTCTCCTGCCGCTTTCTCCTCTTCAGTCAGCGGCTGGTCATTGTCCATATGACCTTCCTCTGCAAGTGTCTGATTCCTGATAAAGGCAGGCAGATAGGGAACCGGGGATTGCTCGGGAAAGAGCTCAGCCGCGGATTCCTGTGTGCCGTCTTCAGCCAACTGCAGAGTGCGCATAGCCCTGTGTTTCAGTTCCGAGACAGAAGTCTGCGCAAAAAGATCCCGCAGCTCCTCGTGGGGATAGGTCCTGAAGAACCAGGACGCAAGATCCTGCGCCGCCTCGGGATCCGGCTGCTGAGCAAGAGGCCGTCCCTCCATTCCCCGGAGGATCTCCTCGCATCTGGAGAGGTCGAACTGCTCTTCCACCGCCTGCATGGTCAGATCCTTCTGTGTCAACAGACGGACAGACAGGGGCAGACCAGGCTTTTCCGTCTGGTCCGGAATATCAAAATCAGGGCCTCCCTGTGCCATGACAGCCTGGCAGATCAGCTGCGCAAAGGAAGAAGCTCCTACGATCATAGACGGCGAGAGCATGCCTTCATTTTCATTGTGGAAAAAACCTGCCAGAGCGCTCTTCCAGTTTTCGATCTTTTTTCCAATCCCTTTGGCAGAAGCAGTCATGATCAGTTTTTCTTTGGCGCGTGTCAGAGCCACATACAGAACACGCAGCTCCTCTCCCATACAGTCCCTGCGGATTTTTTCCGCGATCTCCTCCTGACGGAGCGTGGAGGAACTGACCCTGGAAACCGTGTCAAAATAGCTGATCCCGACACCCCAGTCGCCATCGAAGAGCATAGGGCCGGAAGCATCAAATTTACGGAAAGAAAATGGTTTGGAGAGTCCCGCCGCAAAGCAGATCGGGAATTCGAGGCCCTTGCTCTTGTGAATGCTCATGATGCGTACAACGTCTGCGTTCTCGTCCAGGGTATTTGCCTCGCCGTAATCGATCTCCTGCCTGTGAAGTCCGTCGATGTAGCGCAGGAACTGAAAAAGGCCTGTATAATCCGTCCGGGTAAAGGCGTCTGCCTGACTGCGCAGGAAACGAAGATTTGCGCTTCTCTGCGCACCGGCGGGAAGGGCGGTACAGTAATCCTGATAGCCTGTCTCGTCGAGAAGTCCGGTGACGATCTCCGAAACCGGACAATAGCGGACACGTTTGCGCCAGCTTCTTAAAAATGCAAGAAAGGCAGTACATTTTTCCGAGAGGTCCTGTGGAACCTGACCGGTTTCCGTTTGCTCCCCGGTTTTTTTTCCGTCATTGTCCCGACTTTCAAAATCATAGTCCCGGACTGTTTCCGTCTCCGCCCGGTCCGCGGCTTCCGGACCCCCGCCGGCACAGGCCTGCTCTCCGGCACAGAATGCGAGGGCATCATAGAGCATTCCCTCTTTCACTGCCATCCGGATCTGCGCGATTTCGTCCTGTGAAAAGCCGCCGAAATAACCGCGGAGTGTCCCATAGAGAGGGATGTCCTGACGGGGATTGTCCAGGACGCGGAGCAGCTCGATGATCTCACGGATCTCCTGTGCGGCAAAGTAACCCGTCCTGGATTCCGCATAGGCCGGTATTCCTTCCCTGGCAAAAACAGCCCGCAGATCCTCGTTCCAGCCCACTGTGCTGCGCAGAAGGATCACGATATCTCCGTAGCGGGCAGGCCTGAGCTCTCCTGTCGCCTCATCTCTGACAGGAAGAACGCCCACCATGCTGCGTATACGGCCGGCGATCAGGAGAGCCTCCTTCTGCCGGTCTGTCAGCGAGCTGATCTCATCGGAGAGGACAGTATAGCTGTCTTCGTTCTCTTCCTGCTCCTCTCCTGTATCATCATCCTGCGTAAAAGAATCCCTCCGGCCGGCAGCTGAGCTCCCGGAGGAGTCCTCCTCCGAATCTTCGGGCAGGGCTGTTTCGAGGAGCAGCAGCTCAGCACAGTAGGGATCAGAATCCATTATGGTACAGTCCGCAGCGGCTGCTCCCCATGCGGTTTCTACCTTGTCCGCAAGGGCCTTTGCGTCCTCATTTTCCGCAGCGGCTGCCCTGTCCGGACTGCTTACTGCGGCTTTTTCCTTTTCATCCGGGAACACCGCCCCCTTTTTCAGGGAGACAGTCTCATTATAAGTGACACCGCCGACCTCTCTGCGCATAATACGCAGAAACAGGGAGTTGACACAGTCAAGGACCTGGGCACGGCTGCGGAAATTCTGATCCAGTTCGATCAGTTCCGTACAGGGATCGTCGGGACGATAGCTGTCATATTTTTCCATGAAGATCTCAGGGCGTGCAAGACGGAATCTATAGATGCTCTGCTTGATATCGCCCACCATAAAGCGGTTGTTACGCCCCTCGTCCTCACCGGAAATGATCTGCAGAAGAAGCTCCTGCACCTCATTGCTGTCCTGATATTCATCGATCAGGATCTCGGCATAGTGGTTCCTGAGCGCGTGTGCCGCCCGGCGGGGAAGATAAGCCCCGTCCTCCTGCCGCTCAGCCAGAATATCCAGGGCAAAGTGCTCCAGATCGACGAAATCGATCAGATGCTTCTCTTTTTTGACTTCCAGAAAGCGTTTCCTGTATTCCACTGCCAGGGCGGAAAGTGTCTTCATAGGCCCGCAGGCAGCCTGCATCATTGCAAGGATGGTCTCAGGACTCTGCCCTCCCACAGCGGCACGCAGCTTCCCGATCCTGTCCTTGATGGTATTTCGCATGGACTGAACCGTATTTTTGAGCGACGAATCGATATATTCATATTTTTTGCCTCTGGTGGAGGGAAAACGCTTGAAGCTGTATTCGATCGCGCACTGGATCTCCTCCCAGAGCTTCTTATATAGTGAAAGCTCTTTGGCACGGCCGCCGTCAGCTGCCTCCTGCGGATCCTGCCCTCTTCTTCGCAGTTCTTCTTGCAGCTCCTGTCTGAGTGCCCCGATCTGTCCGGTCAGCCCCTGCTCTTCCTCTGCAAAAAAAGCATAGCATATATCCGGTCCTCCCGGCTGTAAGCAGATGTCCTTCATGGCTTCATAGGTGTGCCCTGTCTCCAGAAGAAGATCCGCGAGACGCAGAACCATGGAGCGCATCCAGACCCTGGAAAAAAGCTCATCTTCATTCTGCACATCATAATCGAAAGCGCGCTCCTTCAGCCATGCCTCCGCACAGGGATGGCTGCCTGCCTTATCACACAGTTCCAGGATCAGTTCCTCAAGAGGAAGGTCATCCGCTCCCGGGCAGAAATAGGATGCACAGTGAAGGAAGGCAGGATCTTTTTCCGTATATTTTTCTTCCAGAAAGTCCCGCAGTACCTCTCCCGCTATGATCTTGCTCTCTGTGGGATCGATCTGCCGGAATCCGGGATCCAGATCGATATCACTGAAATAATTGCGCAGGAGGAAGGTAAAAAAGCTGTCCATGGTCGTGATCTGAGCGTTGTGAAGCAGGACCTCCTGCCGCTGCAGGTGTGCATTGGAAGGATCCAGGGCAAGGCGCGCCGAGAGCGCCCTGCCGATGCGTTCCCGCATTTGCGCGGCAGCCGCTCTGGTAAATGTCACAACGAGCAGACGATCTATGTCAAGGGGATGTTCCCCCTCACTCACAAGCCGTACAATACGCTCGACAAGAACTGCCGTCTTGCCGCTGCCGGCCGCCGCAGAGACAAGAATATTATGATCACGTGCATCCAGCACCTTTTGCTGGGCGGGCGTAAATTCTATCGCCATCGTCTTTCTCCAATTCTCCCATTCTCAAAAAAGAGGCTTCCCTATCAGTCTTTCCTGAAGCTGTATCCGGGGATGCGGGGATCAAAGCCGCAGGCCTCCTTATAGGGACAGTAGTCGCAGGCCGTAGATCTGCTGTCAATGACTGCCGGCTGCGCGCTCACGTCACCGTCCAGGATGTGCTCTGCCAGACGGCAGAGTGCATTCTGCGCCAGATCGGCCATGTTCCTGTATTTCTGCTCGTCGATCAGGTGTGCGGAGACTGCAAGCTCCCCGTTTGTTTTTCTTGTGACAGGAATGACATCGGATTTTCCCTGAAGATTTCTATGCAGATGGAAAATGCTGTCCTCATCCGCGTAAACCATACCTGTCGGGCGAAGTCCCTCGCGGATTTTGGCCAGATCCTCTGTGTCAATTTCCTTATCAGAATCCGAATCCGTCTCTGTATCTATATCTGAACCGATAGAGGAGACAAGGGTATCTCTTCCATCCCCGAAAGCAGCCCGTTCAACTGCCGCTTCCCCGGGGACTGCCGTATTCTCTTCTTCCGCCAAGGTCCTTCTGACATGGACGTCCGAGGCATTTTTGCGGATGAAGGGATCATTCATTCTGTAATAAAGCATGGCAGAAGGAACAAACACCTCTTGCTGCCCTTGGGGAAAAACAGCAGGACCCGCTTTCATGAGGGCTTCCATATAGGTGATCAGCTGCAGCTGCAGACCTCTTCGGATCAGGTCCTCATCCAGATCATTTCTGCCGGTCTTATAATCCATGATCCGCAGATAACGGCGCCCTTCGCCGGCACACTGATCCACGCGGTCGATCCTGCCCACGAGCAGAAGTCTGCGTCCGCGTGACAGGTCAAAACGGATTGCAGGGAGGCCTCCTTCCTGTCCTCCGAAGGAAAGTTCGGAGGCATAGGGCAGAAAATCCCCCTTCCGGATCTGATACTGCAGGGTGTCGACCGTGCGCAGCAGTCTCTTTGCATAACGTCCCAGACGTCCCTCGTCACGGGCACTCTTGTAAAGGAGGAGATTGCGATATACACCAGCTTCCTGCTGCAGGGCAAGAGCACTCAGTCTGCGGGCATCCTCCCTTGAAAAATCATGCCAGGAGAGACCCTCCGACTGCAGCATGGCATCGAACCTCTGCAGGGCCGCATGCAGGATGCTGCCTCCATCCACAGGCTCAAACTCATAGATGTCACGTTCCTTCAGCTTCAATCCGTATCTGAGATGATGACTGAGAAAACATCTGGCGCCCGTCTCCATCCTGCTGATTCCGCCTACGATCACATCGTCGTAAAGCGCATGCGCGATCCTGCTCTGCAGGACCTGAGGTCTGTATTGAGACAGAGCGGCTCTGCGAAGACGGCCGACCGCCTCCCGGACCTGTCGGTCCGCCATGACTTCCGGACTTGTATGAAAGCCGTAGAGGAGGGGGAAATCACGCGCAAAAGCATCCCTGTCCTGTGGATTTCCTTCCACAAATACGCGCAGCTGTTCCGCCAGGAGGCTCAGGCTGTCCGCCCTGCCGGTGATCCTGCCCCGGACCGGCTCCCCTTCCGGAAACTCCAGGGAAAGCGCGGGAAACAGTTCCCTGAGAATAGAGACCAGATAGGAAGGACGAAGACTCTTTCCGTCGCGGGAAACTGTCGGGAAGGAAATCGTGAGAGTCCGGGAGGGCTTAGTCATGTTCAGATAAAGATAGAGTCTCTGTGTAAACATCTGCTCTCTGGGAGTAGGAGCCAGCACAGTGCCTCCCGCCGCCAGAAATTCCCGGTCCATATCCGATAAAATGCCTCCCCTGGAAGCACTCCTGGGTATGCTTCCCTCATTGACACCGGCGACAAAAAGATGACGGATCTGTGTCAGTCTTGTCCTCTCTATATCACCTACCAGAATACGGTCCACCCGCTGGGGGAGCGTGCCGAGTCTGATCTGTGAAAAGCCGGCCTCCAGAAGTTCCAGATAGTCACGGGCGCTCATCCTCTCCTGCCCCGCCAGATCATAAATCTGATCGAGCAGATCGATCACGGTACGGTAAATCTGGCGATACTGCAGTTCGCGCACCACATCGCCGGCCTCTCCGAAACTGTCAGCAAGCGACTGCATCTGTTCCTGTGCGCCGCAGCCGGCAAGAAAATCGTACAGTTCCCTTGTACGCACTGCCGCTGTCCTGGCCCGCCTTGTCTTTTCCTCCGGATCACCCGTGACAGGCGCCGCTTCACGAAGGAATTTCCGCCTGGCTTCCTCGCACGATGCATCGAAAGCCGCTGCCCATTTTTTCCTTCCCCGCACACCGTTGGCCAGGCAGTAATTCTCCAGACGATCGGTCTCCTCCTGACTGAGGCTGCTCAGTCCGCTCCTGAGATAGCGGAATACCGCGTCATAGGAGAAATTTTCCGAGGAGATTTGCAGGACGCTCCTGATCCCCTCGATCAGAATATTGTGAAAAGCGCCGCTCGTCCTGTCTATATAGACAGGAATTCCTGCGCGCTCCGCTTCCAGAGCAAACAGATCCCCGTAGGTCTCCAGATCAGCCGTGACGATAGAGAAATCGCGATAGGCGCAGCCGGTCTGCGCGATCATCTTCCGGACTTTTCCGAAGATCAGCCTCACCTCTTCCTGCGGGGATGAAGCCGCGAAGAGCTGAAGACTTTCCGCTGTCTCCCCCGGCCTTTTCTCCTCGAAGGGAAGCAGGGGGTAACGGAACAATTGTCTCTCCAGATGGGCCAGAACGCGGCTGCAGGCAAACCGGGGAAGTCCCCGCTCGCCGATGGGCTCCGCTCCTGTCCCGGATGCCGGAGACAAAGCTCCGTCCAGTCCGGCATATAGATCCTCCCCTCGTTTCAGGCCCTCTTTTGAGGCCATACGGATGATATCAAAGACTGTTTTCCGGCTTAGATAAAAGAGATTTTCCTCACTTCCGGCAGGACCTCCCGCAGCCGTGACACCTATATGCGGTCCCTGATCGGGAGACACTGTAAAGGAAAAAACGACCTCGGAGGCACAGCGGATCAGGGCCATGACGACCCTGTACTGGACAGTGGTAAAGCCGGTGAAGCCGTCAAATACAATGACACTGCCCTGAAGGCTTGCTGCCTTTGGAATTGCTGCTGCCAGAAGGTCCAGCGTCTCCTCGCTCGTCACATAGGCATCCTTCTCTGCACTGCGGAATTCCGCATATAATCTGCCCAGATCCCGGAGCCTTGCCTGCAGGGCATTCTGCCCGTGCTCTCCTGCATAGGCTGCCATTTTGCCGATCTCTTCCTCTCCGATCCCGTACTGCATAAATTCGGAAAGGACCGACTTTACCTCATCGATCATTCCAGGTCTGTGGATCCCCCTCTGCAGGATCTCCAGTTCCTCCGCGCAGCGCGAAGCGACCCGTCTGAGCAGCAGACTTTTTCCGATATCGTCAAGAACCGTACGCCTATCTGTCCCAGTCTCTTCAAAAACACGATGGGCAAGACGCCCGAAACTAAGCACGTCAATGTTCATGAGTACATGGGCCGGATGCTCAAGAACAAGCTCGCGCTGGGTCTGCATGGAATACTGCTCCGGGACCACGACTATGTATTTGGTCCTGTCTTTTCCCATTGAGGCAAGGGATTTTCCGGCTTTCTTGATGATCATCTGCCGCAGAAGACGGCTTTTTCCCGACCCGGAAGGGCCAAAGCAAAACGAGTAGCTCATAATCTCTCCATTATTATAGACAGGATCTGCACATATACAGGCTGTCGGTCCGCCTCCCATTCCAAAAACAACCTGCGTACAGCATCTTCTGCAAAGCGCTGCACACAGGCCACTCTCCGAATTCAAGTCTCACTGGCATTTCCGGACCGCTTGTCTGCAAAGATTCCGGAAAATACAGGCGGGCTCCCGCCAGGGCTTTATTTGGTCTCACTGATATAGACTTTGACACGGCTTTGAATAATATCGGCAGTCTCCTCAGCACTCTTCTGGCCGGCAAAAAAAGCTCCGGATTCTTCATTGATAATATCAGAGATCTTGCTGTCGATACTGACTTTTGTATCAAGCGAATCAATAATATTCAGGACCGTATCGATGTCCTCCTGACCAGGAACCGGAAGCTTGATCTCTTTATCACTGATATAGACAGAATTGGTCTCCGGTTCAGAGATTGTTTCACCGTTCTCATCTTCATAAGTGTGGACGGGGGGATTCATGGCCTTGTCGGCCATTTTCAGGAGCGCTTTTCTGCTGATTGGAAAAGCATACTCGACACTCTGCTGGTAATCGTCCAGATAAAAGCTGCGCAGAAACTCCCAGCAGCCTTCCGGATAGTCGCTGTTCTCACTGATGGCAACAGCCAGATCACTCTGGACGACCGGCCCGTTCTCCCCGTCTCCGGGATATCCCATAAAGGTAATTTCTTCTCCCACATAGCCGTATCGTTCCTGCATGTAACCGGAAAAGCTGAATAAATATCCGTCGCGGACAAGCTGTCTGCCTTCACGCATGGCCGCCTCATATTGTGTCCAGTTTATATTGTCATAATTGATCTTTTTGGGAAATCTGGCACAGAATTTCAGCAGATTAATAAAGGATTCCGAATTGAAACTGCAGGTGCCCTTCTCCCAGTCGACATATTCCTCCAGAGCGCAGTAGAGGACCCATGCCAGCATGGAATCCCGGCTTGAGACACCCATCACCATTTCATAGTCCAGGCTGCGTTCCTTCATCATCTTTTCGATCTGAGCGGTTGTAACACCTTTCGTGTCGCCGAAATCCTTTTTCTTTCCTATCAGGCCGATCACATTGAAGGAAGGAGTAATATAATACATTTTTCCGTCAATCCGAAAGGCATCCAGAACATTATTCAGATATTCTTTTCGGGAGAGTTCCTCGTCCGCCTGAAACATGGGCTCAAGGTCCTCGAACAATCCCTTGGCCGCAAAACTCTCCACAGGCATCTCCGAGGATATGCAGATCATATCCGGTATGTTGCCGGAGGCGATTTCCATGGTAAGTGTGCTGTTTCCTTCATCGTCATAAGGATATTCCTGGAGGACAACCCTGTAGCGGTCGCTTGATTTATTAAAGTTAAGAATCGCCTTGCGCAGATCCGAACCTGCGTATGTACAGGCCAGGGAAAGGGCTGTCTTTTGTCCCTGTCCGTCGTCTTCTGCCTTATGAAACAGAGAAGCCACCGTCTCACCGTCCATGTCATTACAGATCATGACAGCTGTTTTGGCCGAGAGTGAAGCGAAGGCCGAGATCGTTTCAACCTCCAGATCCGATGCCAGACAATCCAGGACCCTTACCGGAGCGGGATTATCAAGTCTGAAGCCGTAGACGGAATCATCTGACGCCAGAAAGAAATCATAGTCCCCGCAGCCGGAGGCGATCGCATCAGCGATGAAAATATCTTTCGATTCGAACTGGGTCTTCTGCAGCTTGTCCGTCCCGGGGTCATAACTGTATGCAACAACACCTTTATCTCCTGTTCCGGCGAGGAGGATTGTGCCCTGCGGGCTTTTGCAGGCGTTTCCGTAAAAACTTCCGGGAAGTTCTATTTTTTTCTTTTCGCTGCCATCACTGCTGTCATAGATCCGCAGATCCGAATCGGTCTGTATATAAATCTCCTTTTCTGCCGCGACCATGCTCGAAGCAAAGAAATCCTCTTCCGTGGAGACAGTTTTTTTCCAGACCTCTTTGAGCTTTGCCTCTTCCTTTTCCTCTGGGACGTAATCGCACAGCTGCCAGTTAAATACATCTTTATCCAGGTCATATAGACTGGTCAGAACAACAATATTGTCATCAGGCAGGACACAGAAGTTTATCACGCTTCCTTCTTCCTCTACAGGAACAGGAAAGATCTGTCCGTTTTTTCCCTCCTCATCAAACCTGCAAAGATATGAGTTGTTTTCAGACTCCAGGTCCGAGTAAAGAACATAATATCTGCCGTCAGCGGTCGTTACAGACACAAAGTTGAAGCGGCCATCCCCGAGATCGTCCACGGATTCCTCCCCGGTACCGGAATCAGCGGATTTGAGAATGTCCGTCAGAGGGGATGGAACCTCCTTATAGCGGCATTCAGAATCTGCCTGGGCCAGGGACACTCCCTTGTTCTTTCTTTTTGAGGAACCGCATCCTGCGAGAGCGGTGACCGCCATTGCCAATATAATAATCAGAGAAATGATCCGGCGTCCTGTCATTTTTTTCATGTGCTTACCCCATCTCTCATTAGTTGAGTCACAGTATCACTACCGTTCTATATTATAGCAGAAAAAAGCAGTCAGGACATCTGTAAGAAGATCCTGACTGCCTGATTTTTCAATACCGTTTTTATAATATCATGATGTAAAGGTCAAAAGGTATCCAATGGCTCTGAGTCTCGTCAAGTTGCACAAACAGCCGAAGGACCTTGGGCAGCTCCGAAGGACCGCTGCCAGCGAGGGTAGAGCGAGAGCGTGCCCAAGGCGTTTGTGCAACTTGACGAGACGGTGTTCCCTTAACCACCTTTTGACCTCAACATCATATCATTTTTATATTACACAGTTCATCCTGCAATTACACATGGATGCCTCTGTTCGAATCGCCCTGCTGATTTACGCCGAATTCGTAATCGTTTCCGGGAAGGATGGCATTGAGGACGATGCCGACGATCGAGGCGATAGCGAGAGCTGTCAGAGTGATGGTCACACTGCCGACTGTAAAAGTCACGCCTCCGCCCAGACCGAGACCGCATACCATGATGACAGCAGCGATGATGAGGTTTCTGGACTTTGTGAAATCAACATGGTTCTCGACCATGTTGCGGATACCGATCGCGGAGATCATGCCGTAAAGGATGAAACTGATTCCGCCTATGATCGCGGAAGGCATTGTGCCTATGATCTGGGCCATTTTGGGGATAAAGCTCAGTACAATGGCATATACAGCCGCAAGGCGGATGACCTTTGGATCATAGACCTTGCTCAGTTCGAGGACACCTGTGTTCTCTCCGTAGGTCGTGTTGGCGGGACCTCCGAACATGCCTGCCAGAGCAGTCGCAAGTCCGTCACCCACCAGTGTGCGGTGAAGACCGGGGTTCTCGATGAAATTCTGCTGCGTTGTGGCGGAGATGGCAGAGATATCACCGATGTGCTCCATCATGGAAGCGATGGCGATCGGAGCCATGACAAAGATCGCCGTGAGATCAAATTTTGCCAGGACATAGGGCGGAAGTCCTACAAATCCCGCATCAGCAATAGGCGCGAAGTTCAGGATCGCACTGCCGTCCGCATTTGTAAGGCCCATGGCATTGAAGATTACTGCGACAATATAGGAAATGACTACGCCCAGAAGGATCGGGATGATCTTGAACATTCCTTTGCCCCAGATATTGAAAATGATGACGACTGCCAATGCCACCAGGGCAAGAGGCCAGCACATAGAGGCATTGGAGATTGCCGAAGGGGCAAGTCCCAGACCGATGCAGATGATAATGGGACCTGTTACGATCGGGGGAAGGAAACGCATGACCTTCTTGACACCGACAGCCTTGATGATCAGGGCCAGGATCAGATAGAGGAGACCGGCAACCACGATACCGCCGCAGGCGTAGGGAAGCTTCTCCCCATAGGTCATATCTGCAAATTTCCCCGTGTTGAGTTCTGCAACAGTTGCGAAGCCTCCCAGGAAGGCAAATGAAGAGCCGAGGAAGGCGGGCACTCTCCATTTTGCAAGGAAATGGAACAGGAGCGTTCCGATTCCTGCGAAGAACAGGGTCACCTGGATGGAAAGCCCCTCTCCGTGAAAATAGCTGTTTACCAGAATCGGTACCAGGATGGTGGCACCGAACATCGCGAACAGATGCTGGATGCCCAGAATAGCCATCTTTCCGTATCCGAGTTTTGTAGCATCATAAATTGGCTGACTGGAATTCATACTTTGAATGCACTTCCTTTCATGATGGATAAATAGTTCTTCTGACTTTGTGCAGCCTCATTGCGATAAGGCTTAAAACATGATATCACCTCATACACAATCGTCAAGTTGAAAAACGCACTAAAATAATGGAAAAACACACATAAAATCAGAAGTTTTATGCAGATATCCTATACTGGTATCACTTTTTTAAATCATTGAAAACCCGATCACGCTTGCGGTCATCATGATCACGCCGGCCAGAAGGACTCCGAGCATAACTGCTATGATCGTAGGTACAAAGTCCATGTCAAGGATACTGGCCGCAAGGGTTCCTGTCCATGCGCCGGTTCCGGGAAGAGGGATCCCCACGAACAGAAGAAGGGCGATAAACGTGCCTCGTCCCGCCTTTTCCGTGAGTTTCCTGCCTCCCTTGCGTCCTTTTTCAAGGCAGAAGGTAAAAAACTTCCCGGTCAGGGGCTTATCGGCGCCCCATTCCAGCACCTTTCTGGCAAACAGATAAATGAAAGGAACGGGGATCATATTTCCGATGATACACACGATATAGGATGTGACAATGGGCAGCCCCATGCCCTGCGCAATCGGGATCGCGCCTCGAAGCTCGATCAGGGGAATCATGGAGACAAGAAATGGAATAAGATATTGTTTCATACACAAAACTCTTTCTTTATTTAATTGGCTATGAATTGTTTTTTATTAAGCACATCCCCAAAAGACGGGGTCTTCAGGACCATGCCGCATGCCGGAGCACCTTGTGCGCAGGCATCGTCAATGAGAAATTCGTGAAGACGATTTCTCGTTGACATCAGGGGATGTTTGTGCTCCGGCACAAACATCCGGAGCGAACAATCCTGCATCAGCAGGATTGTTCGCTCTTGGGTCTTCCTGAAATCCTACAGATAATAACAGAAAGCCGCTATGACTGCAAGCACCGGTTTGTATCCTTTTTTGTTCCTTTGCTTCTTCTGCCTGCAAGAAAACAGGCAGAAAATACCTTTCCGCCTGTTTTCTGATTGACCGTATTGTATTGAATGATATGTTTTGAAACGATTGTATTAATCTTATTATCCTGAATCTGATGATTCTGATGGACCTTCAGGCAAAAGACAAGTGACTGCGTCCGGGCATGGTCCGGGCATCACTCAGCAGAAGCGGCCTTGTCGGCAGTTTCTGCTTCTGCAGCCTTCTTTTTGTCTTCGAGAATCTTCTTTGCGCTGACCAGCTTGACGCAGAGCGAGAACAGCTTTGCAGCGGTCTTCAGGTCTTCGAGCGGCGGATAGGACGGGGCAATACGGATATTTGTATCAAAAGGATCGCGTCCATAGGGCCATGTCGCACCGGCCTTGGTCATCATGACACCGGCCTTTTTGCACTTGGCTACCACCGCCTTGGCACAGCCGGGAAGTGTATCGAAGCTGATAAAATATCCGCCCTTGGGATTGGTCCATGTGCCGATGTTCAGTTCACCCAGGTTTTTCTCCAGGATTTCCTCGACAGCCTCAAACTTGGGGCGAAGGATCGCTGCGTGCTTCTGCATATGCTCCACCATGCCGGCAATATCACCGAAGAAACGGACATGGCGAAGCTGGTTCACCTTATCGTGGCCGATGGTCTGGATCGAGAGCTGCTTGCGGATATCCTCCAGATTGTTGGAGGAGGTGGCAAGAGCGGAAATACCGCTGCCGGGGAAAGTAATCTTGGAGGTTGAGGCAAATTTATAGACCATATCCGGATTACCGACGCGCTTGCACTCCGCCAGGATCTCGATCAGATAATCCTGATCAAGATCATACAGATGATGGATGCCGTAGGCGTTATCCCAGAAAATACGGAAATCCTGGGCCGCCGGCTTCAGCCTTGCGAAACGGCGGACGGTCTCATCGCTGTAGGAATAACCGGTCGGGTTGGCATATTTGGGAACACACCAGATACCCTTGATGGACTCGTCAGAGGAGACAAGCCTTTCAACCATATCCATATCCGGTCCGGTAGGGCTCATGGGAACCGGGATCATGCCGATGCCGAAGTACTCGGTGATCGCGAAGTGCCTGTCATATCCGGGCACGGGGCAGAGGAAATTTACTCTGTCCAGCTTACACCAGGGGGTACTCCCCATGATACCGTGGGTCATGGCACGGGAAACGGTATCAAACATGACATTCAGCGAGGAGTTTCCGTATATCAGGATATTATCAGGACGGTTCTCCATCATATCCCCGATCAGATCCTTACACTCCTCTATACCGTCGAGGACGCCGTAATTCCGGCAGTCCGTTCCATCTTCACAGAACAAATCCGCATCCGAATTCAAAACATCCATGAGTCCCATAGACAGATCAAGCTGCGCCTGGCTGGGCTTTCCTCTGGACATGTTCAGGTTAAGGTCCATGTTCTGGTATTTCCTGTACTCTTTTCGCAGCTCAGCATACTCTGCGGAAAGCTCTTCTATCGTCATTTCTGCATAAGGTTTCAAATAGCCGTCCTCCTACAATAGAATCGCTGGTTAAGCCGGTCTCAGAACTGTCACGAACAGGGTTACTGCCTGATGTCACAATTCCTTTCTGCCTGCAAAATCCAGATCAATCCCAAAATCGGGTTATAAGTTTCTCCATATTATTGCAAATTCATTCATGAATTGTCAAGCAAAATGTATTCCGGAATCATTGTATACACGTATTAGAAATTTTAAACACTTGCCTGCATATCCTGCGCCTGAAGTCACAGGTATTGCGCGAGGAAGAATGAGGAAAAGGCTGTCCTGCCGCCCTCTGCCCTGCCTCGGGCTGCCGTTCGCCATCAGGAGAAAGATCCCCTATGGCATCCCAGCGATTAAAAAAGAGTCTAGCATGCGAGACTCTCGAACCGGGCGCGGCCGCCTCAGCGGCATAATTCCTTGCGCGCGAATGCGCATCCAACATACCTTCGGTGTGTCGGAGGGTTTTTAACTTATACCTGAATCCGTGAAACTCAGTGTTTTTATTTAGGGATCCACGGTAGTGACTCAAAATCGTGGTGGATTTTGAGGGACTCGGGTATCCCCTTGTAGCT
>ONKG01000140.1 GCA_900318375.1 uncultured Lachnospiraceae bacterium | reverse complement strand
CAGTTCCCGGGACATGGCGCTGCGGTTGATGCAAAGATATTCTGCCATTTCAGTGCGCCGCAGGGGCAGGCGGAAGGAGGATCTTCCCTGTCGCTGTGCCTCCATGGACAGATAGGCGAGGATTTTTTCCCGCACGGATCCCTGGGATGAGACTTCGATCCGTTCCATCAGCCTGCGGTTTTTGGCGCTGATCATGGAAAACATGTTCTTTGTCAGCTGATGGTGGAAAGGGCAGGAATTCTTGCAGGGATGCAGGATCCGGCTCGCGGGCAGGAAGAGGATCAGGGAGGGAGAGGCTGTGATAAAGAAGACGCCCTCGCGCTCCGGTGTAATCTCACTGAAAGAAAAGGCCTCTCCGAAAACATCCCCTGCCTGCATATAAGAGACCAGGGTGCGGTTGCCCCAGATGTCCTGTTTGTACATATTTACGCTGCCTTCGATGACAGTTCCGACGTTTCCGGCCAGTTCTCTTTCAAGCCGGATGAGACAGTCTTTTTTATATTCCCGAATCCGGCAGCCCAGACAGTCGAAGAGCAGTGTGCAGTCCGCCGGGCTGATTCCATCAAAGACAGGAAGCTGGGATATATCTGTAATATGTGCTTTCGGCATGACAGGGTCCTTTCTGAAACTTCTAAAACTCTTTTTGGAGCTTTCGGAGCCAAATTATAACTATTATACATAAAACTCATATCTAAAATCGTTGCACACGCAACAACTGACTTCCAACATATATAGTAAAATTACACAATAAATGCGGAGATATATGCGGTTAGGTTTGGCAAACTGACGAATCATCAATAAATCCGCAATTTTTAATGCGTTATTTGTATTAATGGAATAACAGAGGAATGCATACAAAAAACGGATAAATTCCCTCGGAGCTGCTCTCCTGAGCGGCATATTCGAAAAGATCCAAAAGAAAGGAAGGAGCATATGCAAAAAGTACAATCGACCTGCAATTTCTGCGCGATCGACTGTAATCTCGACTTCTATGTGGAGGACGGACGTATCGTTCGCACAGTGCCGACGAAAGGCTATCCCGTCAATGACGGCTTCAGCTGCATCAAGGGTCTTTCGCTCAGCAAACAGCAGACCACGGTAAAACCCGGTGCGCTTCCCAAGATCCGTCAGGAGGACGGTTCCATGAAGGAAGTCGGCTGGGACCAAGCTTTCAAACATGTTGCGGACAAGATCAAAGAACTGCAGTCAAAATACGGCAGAGAGAGCGTCGCCGGCATCAGTACCGGCCAGCTTACCCTGGAGGAGTTTGCCATCTTCGGACATGTCATGCGCAACTACCTGCAGACCAATGTTGACGGAAACACTCGTCTGTGCATGGCCTCCGCAGCAGTCGCTCATAAGGGAACACTGGGTTATGACGCTCCCGGATACACATTAAAGGATCTGGAGCTCTCCGACACCCTGATCTTCATCGGCTCCAACCCGGTCGTCGCCCATCCTATCATCTGGGGCCGCGTGCGCCAGAACCAGGTGCCCGGACACAAGATCATAGTCATTGATCCCCGCAGATCCGAGACAGCCATGAACGCGGACTACCATTATGAGATTCGTCCTCGTTCCGACCTGACCCTCATGTACACCCTGGCCAACATCCTGATCGAAAACGACTGGATCGACCACGAATTCATCGAAGCACACACCAACAAGTTTGACGAATTCAAGGAGTTCGTGAAGGGATTCCCGGTCTCCCGCGGCGCCGAAGTGACCGGCATCAGTGAAGACCGCATCATGGAACTGGCGAAAATGATCCACACCGGCAAGGCCGTGTCCTTCTGGTGGACCATGGGCGTCAACCAGGGTTACGAGGCAGTCACGACTGCCCGCGCTATCATGAACCTGGCCCTCATGACCGGCAACATCGGCAAGCCCGGCACCGGCGGCAACTCCATCACCGGACAGTGCAATGCCATGGGATCCCGCCTCTTCTCCAACACCACCTGCCTGTTCGGCGGCGGCGACTTCACGGACCAGGCGGAGAGCAAACGCCTTGCCGATATCATCGGCATCGATCCCGACCTCATGGCCAAAAAGCCAACGATCCCCTACAACAAGATTATCGAGGGCATCAACGAGGGCGAGATCAAGGGCCTGTGGATCCTTTGCACCAATCCCCGCCACAGCTGGACCAACAATGAGACCTTTGCGGCGGCGACCAAAAAGCTCGAACTCTTTGTCGTACAGGATATTTATGACAATATCGAGAGTGCTGAGGACATGACTGTATATTTCCCTGTCGTTCCCGGCATCAAGAAAGCCGGCCAGTACATCAACCTGGAGCGCCGCATGTCCGCCATGCGTCCTGTCCTGCCCCGCGGCGAGAACGAGATCTCCGATTACGAGTGCATTCTCGGCGTAGCCAAAGCCCTGGGCATGGGCAGCGCCATCGAGCGCTGGGAGACCCCCGAGATGTGCTTCAACCTCCTGCGCGAAATTTCCAGAGGCAAACCCTGCGATTTCTCCGGTGTCAAGTGGGACGAGCTTCCCGGCACGCATGGCCGCCAGTGGCCTTATCCTGAGGGCCGCGAGGAGGAATTTGCCGCAGACGAGCGCAGACTCTACGAGGACGGCGTCTTCTTTACGCCCAACGGAAAGGCCAATTTCCTTTTTGAAGAACCTCTTTCCAACCCCTATGTCCAGACGGAAGAGTTCCCGCTCATCTACAACACCGGCCGCGGAACCGTCGGACAGTGGCACACCCAGAGCCGCACTAAGGAAGTCAAGTTCGTCGAAGACGTCTCCCTCAAGAAGGCATACCTCTATATGAACACGAAGATGGCCAAAGAGAACGACATTCACGAGATGGATCAGGTCCGCGTCTACTCCGTCAACGGAGAAAATGCTGTCTTCCATGTCAAGATCACCGACAACGTTCCCTACGACCAGCTCTATGCGCCTATCCACTACATTGAGTGCAACAAGCTGACACCTTCCAGCTACGACAAGTACTCCAGAGAGCCCAACTACAAGGGCGCAACCTGCCGTTTTGAGAAGGTTTGAACGGACTGTTTCGACAAGGTCTGAACGGACTCCTTCGGGAAAGTCTGAGAGGACCGATAGAAAAAAAGAGGAGGCCTGCGATAAATGTATAGAATAAAAATCGACCGCAGCCGCTGCATCGGATGTCTTACCTGCGTGACCGCCTGCGTGGTCAGCCACGAGACCGAGAGCGGTGATGCGAGAAACCGCGTCGTCATCGACAGCGAGACCAGACCGGCGCCCATTTTCTGCCGGCACTGCAACCACCCCGAGTGCACTTACACCTGCATGACAGGCGCCATGAAAAAAGATCCTGTGACCGGCTACGTCACCTACGACAAAGAGCAGTGTGCAAGCTGCTACATGTGCGTGATGTCCTGCCCCTTCGGCATCCTGAAACCCGACAGCATCCACTTCCGCGAGATCATGAAGTGCAACATGTGTGTTCACAGAAGTCCGGATGGCAAGACCGCCAATCCCATGTGCGTGGAAAAATGTCCCATGCACGCCATCACACTGGAGGAGGTTAACGAATGAAAAAATATGTAGTTATCGGATCCTCCGCAGCGGGCGTCAACGGAATACGCGAACTGCGAAAATACGATAAAGACGCCGAGATCGTCCTGATCTCCAAAGACAAAGATATTTATTCCCGCTGCATCCTGCACGAATACCTGGCCGGAAAGCGCTCCATCGAGCGCCTCCGCTTCGTAGAAAAAGACTTCGAGACTCTTTACAGAGTCAACTGGAAAAAGGGCATCGAGGCAGTAGGCCTCGATAGAGCGGCAAAGGAAGTCATCCTTGACGACGGCACCCGTGAGAGCTATGACAAGCTCCTCATCGCCACCGGCTCCCACACCTTCTTCCCCCCGATCAAAAACATGCAGGGTTCCCCCAACATGATCGGCTTCCGCAACATCGACGACATTGAAGTCCTCAAAGAAGTTGCAAAGACTAAAAAGAACATAGTCGTCCTTGGTTCCGGTCTGGTCGGCATCGACTGCGCCACCGGCTTCCTCGAGCTCGGTGTCAAAGTCGTCCTCTGCGACTTTGCCGGCTGGCTTCTCAACAAACAGCTCGATCCCGAAGCAGCCAGGGCTTACATCGACGCCTTTAATGCCCGCGGCGTAGAACAGCATTACGGCGTCGGCGTCAACGAAGTCAAGATCAATGACAAGCACGAGATCACCGCTGTCGTCCTCAGCGGAGATCACCGCTGTCGTCCTCAGCGACGGCACCGTCATCCCCTGCGACTTCTTCGTCGTCACCGCAGGCGTCCGCTCCAACGTCGAATTCCTCCAGGATTCCGGCCTCGAACTGTCCCGCTTCGGACTCGTCTATGGCGCGTCCGGCCAGACCAACGACCCTGACATCTACGGCGCCGGCGACGTATCCGGTCTTTCGCCCATCTGGCCCGTAGCCGTCAAGGAAGGCATGATCGCCGCCGCCAACATGTGCGGCGTCCCCGAGAAGATGACCGACTTCTTCGCCAGCAAATCCACCATGCGCTTTCTCGACATCTCCACCATGTCCCTGGGCAACGTCAACCCCGACCCCGAGGACCGGACCATCAAAGTCGAGACCTACCGCAAAGG
>ONKG01000047.1 GCA_900318375.1 uncultured Lachnospiraceae bacterium | reverse complement strand
AAACCCGAGAACTGGCTGTGTTCCGTTTGAATTTACCTATCCTGAATAATACACTATTATTTTCTATTTTCATACCTTAATGTCATTGGAACCGTCCCCTGTCTCCCTCAGAACCGTCCCCTGTCGCCTCCCCCTGTCTCCCCGGGTCGTCAAAAAGGACGTCCGCCCCCTTTCAGGCCGGACGTCCTTTTTTCAGCGTCCGGACGCAAGTCCGGGCCTTCTCTGTGAACTATTACATATTCATTCTCTTCTTTGCCGGCCAGTCCAATCCCGGCAAGAATGGTATTTACAGGTTCTTTAATGCCGTGTAGAATTCACCGACTTCTTCATTGTCCACACCATAGTGATAGGTGAGCTGGTTAGGACCCAGATAAATCGTGCACTCCATCAGGAGGGAATATACCTTGGAACGGGAAAGATTCACAGCCGTGAGTTTATTGAGCGGCATAATTGTATAGGTAAATCCAAAATCCGGCATGCCGGCGCGGTTGGGGAAGAAACCATTCTCCAGGACGATCAGCTCCTTGGGCGTAAAGAGGTGAACAGCTTCCGGGTTCAGTTCCTTCCAGAGCATGCGTTCGATCTTTACTGCCGTATCCTCTCTGGGATATACCTCCATCCCTTCCTGGACGGCACCCACAGCAATGTCTTCCCTTTCCTTCTTTATGTCATGCAGCATGTTCTGCAGCAGCATGGTTTTCGGCTGTGCTTCCGTGACAGGCAGAGAGGACACATCGACCGGTCTGTTCCTTTCCATGGATGCAAGGATCAGGTTTGCTGTTTTCCAGATCAGATCCATGGACGCGGAGTTAAAGGAAAAAGAAAATGATCCGTTAACTGTATAGATCGTACAAGCCGCCCGCAGCATGTTTTTGTAGATGCGGATTCCCATAAAATCAGCTGCATCGATCAGGTGGTCAGTGACGCTGTCATTTTCACTGCGTTCCAGGATCCGGAGCTGATCCCTGTAAAGGGCAATTACGTAATCGTACAGGTTCATCCCGGGCTTTGCATTTCTGCGGTCAATGTCCCGCGGGATTTTGATCTTCATTATTGCCTGATCATCCTTGTCAAAAAAAGGGGCAAACAAGCGGGGAAGAGGATAGGATTCCTTGATCTCATAAACCCATGGTCCAAAAGTACTGAACTCCTGTTCAACTTCAGAGCGATAATTATCTGCTGCCATATTCTGTGTCTCCTTTCGTCAATAGGAACATGCCATTATGCGGATGATGCCTTTGCCGTTTTTTTCACTCTAACGGAACATGCCGGAGCATTTCAGTGAGCGGGCATCGTCCAGGGTCTCAGGACCTCAGGCATTTATGATGAAAGCGGCACAGCCATGGGGATGGCTGTGCCGCCAGGGGGGAATGACACTTAAACAGTCTTTCAGGAAAGGGTACGAGTTGTTTCAAACCCGGCACACGTGTTATTCACAACCGGTTTTTTCATTTCCCAGGCGACTGAAAGGTCCGGGTTCTTGGCAGTATACCTGACGGTGATCGTAAGGATCAGGTCTGCCTACTGAACTGCCTCCCGGAGCACCGCAATGTCCTGCCGCATAATCTCAAAATAGTCTTCGTTGATCCGGCGCATGGGATCGAGTTCATAGAGGTTCTCAAGGATGAGCCACCCTTTATAGTCTTTCTTTTTGAGGAAATCAATAGTCTCCCGGAAACCGGTCGTGCCGGTCCCGAGGACATACTGGGCGTTGGCCCCTACGACACCATCCTTGACATGCATCTGGGGATAATAACAGGGATACATCTCGCGGAGAACTTTATGGACATCATAGTCTGACAGGCATGCGTGATTGCAGCTGTCAAAGAAGAGGTAGAAGTTCTCCCTGTCAACAAGCTGGACAAGCTTTTTCTGGTCTTCAATGCTGTTGGGGTTCTCGCAGCCAATGCTGATCCCCTTCTCGCCCGCATAGTCGCAGAAGTACTGATAACGCTTTGCCGTATATTCGATGTCCTCATCATTTTTCATCAGACTTGCATTGAAGTTTGAGAAAAATACGAGCGGAATCTGCATATAGGCAGCTGCGTCGATTGCTTTGGTGCCTTCGGCGTTGACAACGGGGTCCCATCTCGTACCGGGACGTGCATGGAAAGGAATATTGTCACCATCGCTCACGCCCACGTTGGGGTACTCAATCCCGAGCTCCTGCTGCTTTTTCAGATAGTAGTCCTGCAGCTTTCTCTGGGACAGGGGCCAGCCGTGCTCATAAGAGCCGAATTCGATGGACATACCGTCCAGCCCCATTTCTTTTACGATTTCCGGCGCGAACACACCCGTGCCCGGCACACAGAAATTACAAATACCAAGTTTTACTTCCATTCCATGACCTCCAGTTTATCTCTGTGATCTCCCGTTTACCCTTTGAAGAAATAAGCGCTTTACCTGTTTTACCTGATTTCAGAGATCTTTACAGGGCGTCCTTCTTTGAGGGATTTTGCTGCCGCAATTGCCATTTCGACGGGTGCGAGACCGTCACGGGCTCCGACAGGTGTCTCGGTATCATAGATGATCGCATCGATAAAGGCCTGATCTTCCGCACAGAAAGCATCATTATAGCGCTCGAGGAAGAACCAGGTGGGCTTTGCGATTTCAACGCCTTCCGCGGAAGAGATCATCGCCTGGTTGTTGAGGTCATTGGAGACCTGCACACAGCCCTTGTCGCACTGGACTTCTGTCCGCTGATCATAACCATAGTGGCTGGCACGGGTATTGTCGATCACGCCGATGGCGCCGTTCTCAAATTTCATCATCACGATGGCATTGTCCACATCGCCGTATTTGTCATAGCCCTCACCGGAGAGCGCTGCACCGTAGGCCATGACCTCGGTTACATCACTGCCTGCAAGGTAACGTGCCATATCAAAATCATGAATGGTCATATCCATGAAAATGCCGCCGGAGATCTTGATATAATCCATACTCTGGTGGGCAGGATCACGGGAAGTGACCTTGACGATATTGGGCGCGCCCAGCTTTCCGGATGCGACCACATCGCAGACTGTCTTGTGGTTGTGGTCAAAACGGCGGACAAAACCAACCTGAAGCTTGACACCCGCTTTCTCTACTGCAGCGATGGCATCCTTGATCTTCGCGATATCCGTATCAATGGGCTTCTCGCAGAAAACGTGCTTTCCGGCAGCAGCGGCTTTTTTGATAAAGTCCGCATGTGTGGGCGTAGAGGAGCAGATGAAGACTGCCTCAACCTCCGGATTGGCAAAGACTTGATCGGGATCTGTTGTGACAACAGGAATACCGACACCTGCTGCCCATTCCTTCGCCTGATCACTCAGGTAGGGATCCGCCAGAACAATGATCTCTGCATTGGGGATGTTATTCTGAATGTTTGTGCCGTGGAGCTGGCCGATGCGGCCGGCTCCCAGCAGTGCAAGTTTCACTAGTGATTTGCGGATCCACCGTATGTTTCTGCCTATAGTATTAATGATATCATCAAATACGATCTTTTTCTGTTCCATATCGCACCTCGTTTCATCTCGCTTATACTGTCAAGGGGAACCAAACCGGTTCTTTTCTATAAGTTTATGAAACTGATTTTTATAATTGGTGCTTATTCCAGTCCTTTTGATCCACCTGTAATACTTAGACGATGTTTCTTATCATTCCATATTGAGCTTGTATTCACCAATATATCATTTACACATAGCCGCCCCACTAACGAAAAAAAAAGAGCAACCAATTGACATCATGGTCAATCCGTTCCTCTTCCTGGCACAAATATTATCTCGGTACAAATATTAAAAGCTGACTTTCAGCTGTTTTTAAAGTTCTGAGCGCTTGTTCTGGCGCTCTGTTAACTGTTCTGTCATCCATCGACTGCATGCCTGCACCGGTTTCTCAACCAGATAGAATGAGGCAATGGCAGCCATACCCGTCGGTATTATGGAAGCTGTCAGCACAGCCAAAAAACCTGGATTTATTCCCTTCCTCATTGTGTATTGTACGATAAGCTGCTGGAAAAAAAAGCCATACAAATAAATTCCATAGGACAGATCCACTTTATTTGCAAATTTTTGAAACACCGGCTGCGGAGCCAGCGCAAACGAAAAGACAAAATAAGGGACAAACAGATCCATGAATAAATATAACAGCGGAGCCGATATCCGGCCGACAAGCAGCAAAAATCCCATTCCGACACAGGCTTTCTGAAGATCTAGCAATCTCTTCATGCAGGGATAGGTAAAAAGAACCCCTGTCATGTAGGAGAGTCCCAGATGATGTGCCGATATCAGATCTGTCCCGTACACCACGACCTGTCTTCCACACATGAAAGTGATAAAACACAGATCGAGCAGCAAAAACAATGCGGTCAGCACAGCTGCGACTCCGAATGACCGCCCGGATCTCCGTCGTATACGGAGCATCGCCGCAATCAGCGGAGTAATGACATACATTGCAGCTTCTACCGGCATGGTCCACAATGAGCCGTTTACCGTGTCCGGAACCGGCATACCTGTAAATACTCCGGGCAGGGCATAAGCAATATACAGGCGAAGGTTTCTTAAATAGGCAGTATATCCACTGTGAAAGTAATCGTATACTCCCAATTCAGATACAAGCGGTCCCGCAGCAAATGTCATAATAAGGATCATTACGGCAAAAGGCGGCCAAAGCCGGAAAAAACGCCGGATCATATAACGCAGCAGATCCGGGTCTTTGATCCAGCTCTCTGTCACCAGAAATCCCGCCAGCATAAACAGAATCGCGACTCCCATTTCATGCAGGGAGTATCCTGAAAAGACAGGCGGTTCAATCCCCATGATCCTTCCCATATGTCCGGCAAATACAAACAGGCAGGCCATTATGCGAACAAGATTAAAATTATTCTTTCTATTCGTCTTTACATATCCTCCGTCTGCTTTACAACTCTTTTCCCTGAAAAATACCGTGACAGGCTGTAAACATATCCTGCCATAAGACATACCTGGCTGACAGTGAAGCTGAACCACGCGCCTCCAATTACCCTGCGGGGAATCAGGACTATCCCTGCAGGAATTGTAATTGCAATGCTGATCATATAATTAAACAGAAGCTCTCTCCGTTTCCCAAGGATCACCATAAGATAATAAAGAAGCTGATTGACAGCAAGAACACCTCCTGAAAGCATGAATAAAGACATCAAGTCATGGTACTCAGAAAGGTCCTGCCCAAAAAACAGGCTGAAGAGCCATATCCCCAGAATGCGGATGATCAGAGCTCCCCCGATTACAATAATCCCTATTGAAGCGATCTGCTTTGTGAGAAGGCTTCCAAACCCGTCCTCTCCTTCCTTCAGCATCAGAGAATACTGATGCAGATAAGGCTTAAAGATAAACTGGCTCATCAGGTTGACTGCATATACAGGCATAAACAAAAGTGTATAAGCGCCCTGTGCCTCATCAGAGACAAACAGATAGATCATATAATTCTGTGCATTCATCAGCACCAGAGATGCCAGTACACTTATGCCAAGAGGAAATGCCTCCCGGATCAATCTCCATGTTTTCTCTGCCTCTAATGCATAGCCCGAATCTCTGAATTGGGGGGCATATCGCATGATCCAGTACATACTCATTGCCATATCTGCGATCAACATGGATACACATGCATATACGATCTGCTTTGTCTTAACCAGCGTTGCCATAAATGCAAGCGTGGAAAATAAATACCGAAAAAAAAGCGACTTCCCGGAAAGATCAAGCCGCTGATTTTGAAAATACAGGCTCTGATATAATTCCGCAAACGAATTGACCAGCATGAACCCTGTCAGCAGCAAGGTATACCTGCAGGCTTTTTCACCAAATCCCAGGACGTTCAGCGCTGCCAGACAGAAAAACGCGGCAACTGCTGTACTTGCGATTTTCGTCCAGAAATAGTGAGTAAAGGAATAGCGCCTGGAATAATCCGTCATCTGCAGGTCATTTACTCCCCACAGTCCGACAGCATAGAGAAACTGTGATGTTGTCAGGGAAAGCGTGAATATTCCCACTTCCTCCAGGCTGGAATAATGACCGGCCAGCATGGTGAGAAGAACAGTGTTCGCCGCCATGAAGCCGCTTCCCATCATGTTCCAGAAAGCCCCGCGCCGGAATTGTTTTTGCGAATTGTCTCTTCGTACAGTTTTCAATACTTGCCTCTATTGCAGAAATGCTGATGATCTGCATCTTTCTCAGGCGTTTTCGCTCCTGCGAAAACGTAAAAAGAGTCGACATTTACAGGACATACCCGCCAGACAGCTGTCGGCACGCATAAAATATGGCACTTGCCCGGTCCTGTCTGCAGGCACTATGTCCCGGCCTCAAACCATCGTATTGGTAAACAAATAGATCAGGAGCAGTATATTTACAGCTGCTTCAAAGAACACAATGCTCTTCCTTATGGAACTTTCCACCTGTATTGTCCTGGTCCGGAATACCCAGATCGCAGGTATCAGCAGCGGCAGGAAATATCTGCCCTGAACCCCTGATATATAGTTCTGGGAAAGCGGCGTCCAGTTCAATGCCATGACAAGGAGGGTCAGCATCACTGAGCAGGCACACAAAACGCTGATAAATCCCTTGGTTTTTCCATCCGGCAGAAAGGTGTCCGCATTGACATCCCGGATATTCACTGCAAGCAGAAAAGCAAAAAAGCCGAGGACGACCGGTAATTCAGGGACACCAATATTGAGCCAGCCCAGTTTCGTCCCGATCAGAGTATAGAAATATGTATCCGCCATTATGAACATAGTCCGGAAGCACATTGCCAGGTATCTCAGGGGATGATGCAGAATCCAGGAGATCGTATATCCTTCCTCATGCGCCCAGGCAACCATATTGACTGATGCATTGTTCTGAACCATATCACGAATCGCGGAATCCGCCCCCAGCATATTCACGGCAAACATCACCGCTGCCATAAAGATCACTGAAAAGAAAATGATTGCCGCCTTTCTTTTCCACGCCCCTGAGGGACTGTCTGCCAGCCTGTTTCCGGGAATCAGAAATACGAGCAGCAGCAACGGCAGATACACCAGCTTTGACGGTGCCATCAGTGCGCCGTTTACAAAACAGCTTAAGTATTCTCTGTCACTTATCCTTCCTTTTCTGCAGATCATCTGCATGACCCTGATCACAAACATTGCTGTGATGCAGAATGTGACACCATCATATGAAAAGGATCCGGCAACGTGGAGTGACATCGGGAGCATTACAAGCGTAAACAGCGCAGTATCCCCGAACGGGATCTTTTTCATCATGAGATAGAAGCAGAAGGCAAAAAAAAGAAGATTCCCTGTTCTTCCGAAATAGAAAGCCATACCGGCGCTCAGATTCAGGACCCTTGCAATCGCTATGCCGATACCCGCAGGAAAATACGAAAAGATCGAATTTGTGACCATCGGTCCTCCGGCGATCACATACCCCGGTACATGCCGGTGCAGATGCAGATTTCCCGTAACCGACATATAATATTTGGGATCCAGAACATATTTCTGCTGCTCAAAGAACTGATAGTCCTCCATCCTCATCAGCAGCCTCTTGTCTCCCAGCTGACCGATCTGCCCCAACAACAGATCTGATATCCTGTATGCCGATATATAGTGATCCGGTTCATCCGGAGATACAAAAGGGAGAAAAAGAAATAAATACGCAAGTCCAAACGCAAAAAAAAGGAACAGATATACTTTTTGAAACGATATCTCGTTCTCGTCCCTGGATAAAATATATTTTTTATACAGCAGTGCCAGCAAAAGGACCTGCACAAGTATCACTGCAAGGGGAATCAGCACATGTGCCCTGTCTATATCTTCCGATATATCAGCAAGGCTGTCATGAAAAGCAAGCAGGATCCTCATAAGAATGACAGCCGTCAACGACCAGAAAAGTCCGGATCTCAAAATGTCTTTTTCCCTCCGGATCCCGTAATTCTGCCGAACAAGTTTCCAGCCGCGCAATGTATAGGTTTCCCGGAACAGCAGATAAAGTTCCCAGATCACAGCTGCCCCTGCTCCTGCTGAAAATATCATCCAGAAGCTGGTGCACTGCTTCCCTGCTATTTCAAATACGGCCTCTGCCGCAAATGCACCATTAACTGCAGCAAATCCTGTCAGCAGAAGGCCACAGACCAGTTTCTTTCGCAGCCGCAGCATTCTTTTCGATCCGTTAAGAATTGCTGACGCATTAAACCAAATGCATTCCGCGAGAAAGAGGGCTGCGAGAAAACAGATCAAAGTGTATCGGTTGGATGGTTTTTCCTCCGGTGACCAGGATGCCGTCAGTGGTTCTTCTGAAATCATCGCTTTCACCAGATGATATTTGTCTTCAAAATCCACCCGGATCCCGCTCATTTTATAATCCGCTTTTTCCGGCAGAGAAAAGTACACCACTGTCTCTCCCTTTGGAAGAGAGACCACCTGCCTGTGCTCCTGGTCAAGAAGCCCATCTCTGGTACGATAAAACAAAGTGCATTGAGTATCGTAGAGAAAGCCGTCTCTGATCTGCAGGACCAGACTGCGGATATATTGGCCTTTCCCCTTTGGAAAATTTAAAAACAGTGTACTGTCTTCAATATCTTTTCCCCTCAGAATGACACCCAGATTCTTTTTTTCCGCGACAGAATCTTCATAGATGGTTTTAAATCCTTCCAAATCCGCCGGCATTTGATAGTCATAGTAATAAAAAGACTGCAGACTTTGCTGCTGAATACGCCCGGTATTTACATAAGCCCCCAGCGTAAACAACGCAGCAAGAAGGATACAAATCACCTGCCCCCGTGCGTAACGGACTGCTTTTTTCCCATCGCCCATAAAAGATGTGCCCCCGAGTTACAGTTTCTTTTGATAAAGAGAGGCAGCTATCGGAACATCGCCCGACAGCTGTCTCCTCTTTAAAATCCGATATTACAGGCTCGCTCGTAAAAACATTCGGGCCTCCGGCACCGGGAATAAAACATAAATCACTTATGAACTATTACCCTGCTGCCTGTTGCCTGTTACCCTTGTATTTCCATCTGTTTGTATTGCGAAGTCAACTCAGCCAACCTGACCATAGAGCTGACCGTTCACAACGTTGAAGGTTGCGCCGTCATACTTGATGGTTCCATTGTACTTATCGTTGAAGACACCCTTCTCAACTACGAAGAAGCTGCCATTGTACTCAGCAACACCTGTGAAATCAACAACCTGGCCATCAGCAAGGAAGTACCATGTGTCAGCAGGTCCATAGGTTCCGTAGTGATCCTGCCAAAGTCCGTTCACATCAGTGCGAAGACGTCCTGCTGCAAACAGGAATACACCCTCACCCTCATCGGTTTTGTAGGTGTACAGGCCGTTTGCATCCTTATCCAGCTCGCCGTTGTCGATCATGAACCAGTTGTCATCATACTCCGCAAAGCCATCTTTTCTCTGGATCTGGCCCTGAGACAGGAAGTACCATGTGCCCTTTACAAGATTCAGGCCATTTGCTTCGTCCTGAAGCACGCCCTTGTCAAGATAGAACTCGCCGCCATCATACTCGTAAATGCCTGTGAAATCTTCCTCCACTTCGCCTTCCTTGTACAGACGCCACTCGCCGTCATCGTCCTTGACAAAACCATCCTTCAGAGCAGGAATCTCTTCGGGTGCAACAAGGATCTCGCCGCAGACTGCGCACTTTGTTCCGGCTGTGAAACCTACGCTGTCAACAGTAGGCTCTACTGCAGGAATCTCAACCTCTGTGTGACCTGTTGCGGGAATAACTTCTTCGGAGCCGTCAAGATAAACCAGTTTGCCGTCTTCTGTGCAGGTAGGATTAACAACTTCAACGACCTCATCCTTGGTTACAAGCTCGTCAGTTGTATGGCAGACTGTGCACTCGCGGATCCAATATCCGTACTCGTTATTGCCTTCGCCTGCGCCATGGCGTTTGACCCATTTGCCCCACTGATGATCTGTCGGTGCGATCTCAACAGTCTTGTATCCCTCATAGTAAGGAATCGTGGATTCAAACTTATTGCCTCTGCTGTCCGTAAATGTCTTTGTCTCTTCTTTAAGAAGCTCGTCATGTCTGGCCTGATCATTGCCCTCATCATCATAGTGCTCGCACTTGATAATGTCGTAGCCCCACTCTGTGCAGGTAGCTTCTTTAGACTTTTCTTCATCGATCGTGTCACGGAAAGTATGAGCTCTTGCATCTCTGACTTCTGTGTAGTCTTCGTGAACATCACCATTGCAGTTTACGCAACTGTAGGTGATTTCTTCCTCATAGCAATTGAGCAGACGGGAAGATGCGATTTCATACTGAGCCTCAAGCGGATCAACTTCGATCTCTCTCTTCAGACCGCAGCGCTTGCACCACTGAACATCAAGTCCGGAATCTGCGCATGTAGGATCCTCTTCACGAACCAGTCCGTCCCAGTCATGAGCTTCATTAAAGTCGTCATCTTCCTCACCGGGATCTTCCCATGTCCATGGCTCAACTTCAATGATCTCTTCGCCAGTCTTGGGATCAGTCTTAACAGCACCGCAATTCTTGCACTCATAATGTCCGGTTTCCTTACCATCAGAGACACAAGTCGCTTTTTCAAAGGTGTCCATCACGTACTCGTATTCATGGTCAAGTTTTTCAATAATACGAGGCTGAATGTCGGGGTTGACTTCACCGCAGACTACGCAGTAGTCTTCTGCTTCGCCTTCTTCTGTGCAGGTGGGCTCTTTAATAACGCGGCCCCAGTTCACACCGTCCACATCAGAGCTCCATGTATGCCCGTCGGCAGGTACTACGACTTCATGGAATGTCATGCCGGTATCTGTCGGATGACTGCAGTCATAGCGCCAAACGCCATCCTCTGTGCAAGTAGGCTCCACTGCCCATCTACCGTTCTCATAATCTTCAAGAGTATCTTCAACCTCGTGGAATTCGGTGGGATTGAAATACTCCTCGCCAGCCTTGCTGTGATCTCCGTCTGCGTCTTCGGCATATGCAGTTACGCTGAAGGCACTGAAAAGAAGAGCAGAAGCCAATAATACTGCAATTTTCTTCTTCATTTAGTAGTTCCTCCTTGAGATAATTACCTCTGTTTTTCCGTTCTATTATATTTGTATACAAAGTAGTATCTGTGTAGCATACGCAATAATCCAGCTTGCACTCACTTTATGCTAAACAATAATTCAAACCTCCTTTCCACATACTCAATTCCAATAAGCACAATTCAGATGAATCTGTTCAATACAATATAAAATCATCTGCGCTTTGGCTCAGGATGAATAAGCGATTTTCTTAAGCAGGATGTAAGCGACTGCGGCACATTGTGAAATTCAGACAGAGCCCACTCGACATAAAACATTACCTCATGTGCTCTCATCTGAATGCTTCACCTTAAACAGATAAGCCTTATCTTGTCTTGACACAGAACAACTGTCTCTTCGCTTTAAACAAGCGACAAAAGAACCGGAATTACCGATTCTCGTGAACATACCCTTCGAAAGTCGTTTTCTTCTGCATTGATCATCCAGTATTTAAAACGCCTTCTTTATGAAAAACATATTCAAAAAAACAAAAAGTGGACCAGTACGAGTCCTATTTTATATCAACGTATATGTTTTTGCAACATGGATTTTGAGCTTGAGCAGGATTTTTCATTAGTTGCGTGTTTGTTTTTCTTCTGAACAGATTCATCGTGCACGCAAAAAAATAACGATATCTGCATACTCTGCCTGCACTTGATTGTCACGCGCCACTTGATTTGTCATCGTATATGTTGTACACGCAAAAAAGACCGCAAAGAAATGTTTATCATTTCTTTGCGGTCTCCTGTTTTGCTTTTTTATGATTTCGGGAAAAGACGCACAGCTGCAGGCCTGTTCGCAGAAACGCGCCCCTTAATGAGGAATCAATCAGTTGGCAATTACCAGCTCGGTCTCCTTGTCAAAGATATGGATCTTCTTGGTGTCAAAGGTGAATATCATGCTGGTACCGGGACGGATCTTTGTATCAGGCTCAACACGAGCGGTAATAGCATTTCCTGCAAGATCGAAATACAGGAAAACTTCTGCGCCAAGAAGCTCATAGACATTGCATGTCGCGTTGAACTTGTAAGCAGCGCCTGCAAGAGCTTCAGAGGAAGCCAGGATATCTTCGGGACGGATGCCGAGGATAACGGTCTTGCCGTTGTAGTTGCCGTCGATCACAGCCTTCGCCTTGTCAGCGGGGAGCTCGATGCTCTGACCGTCAAGTTCAAGATACGCCTTGCCGCCTGCGACCTTTGCGGTTGCCTCGAGGAAGTTCATCTGAGGAGATCCCATGAAGCCTGCTACGAAGAGGTTGCAGGGGTTGTCATAGAGGTTCTGAGGGGAATCGATCTGCTGGACAACACCGTCCTTCATGACGACGATCCTGGTTCCCAGAGTCATAGCCTCTGTCTGGTCATGGGTTACGTAAATGATGGTGGTGCCCAGTCTCTGGTGGAGCTTGGCGATCTCTGTTCTCATCTGAACACGGAGTTTTGCATCCAGGTTGGACAGGGGCTCGTCCATGAGGAATACCTTGGGGCTTCTGACGATTGCACGGCCCATAGCGACACGCTGTCTCTGGCCGCCGGACAGAGCCTTGGGCTTACGATCAAGCAGATGGGACAGGTCCAGAATCTTTGCAGCTTCCTTGACTGCCTTGTCGATCTCATCCTTGGGAACCTTGCGGAGCTTCAGGCCGAATGCCATGTTATCATAAACGGACATATGAGGATACAGAGCATAGTTCTGGAAAACCATCGCGATATCTCTGTCCTTGGGCTCAACATCATTCATGAGCTTGCCGTCGATCCTGAACTCACCGGAGCTGATATCTTCGAGGCCGGCGATCATACGAAGTGTTGTGGATTTGCCGCAGCCCGAAGGACCTACGAAGATAATAAATTCCTTATCCTCGATTTCCATATTGAAATCCTTAACAGCGTGGAAGCCGTTGGGATAAACCTTGTTGACATTCTTCAGAGATAAACTTGCCATTATTTCCTCCTCATCTGACTCAAATCATCATCTGACACTTCAATACGTGAACAGCTGCATAGACGATCTGGTTTCTATCAATGTTTTGTTTAAAAGATTCCTTTTAATGTTAAAAAGTATACGACAAGTTTCTCTGCCCCGCCATGGCACGACTCACCAAAAAAACCTCCTCTTTCCCGTCTTCCTAATGAGCAAATAATAAAATGACGGCCAAAACAGCCGTCATTTTGTATATTTTTAATTCTGTTTTTTCGTCACATTGTCAGACGCGTGTCAATCCTCAGGGTCTTCCTCTTCCGTTTTCTCCTCTTTACCCTTATTCTCGATCTTTTTGAATACAGGGCTGTATAGCAGAGCGCATATGTAGCCTGCTCCCGAAAATCCGAAGAGAAGGAGCAGAGGGAAAACCGGTCTGAAAAACCATGCCGCCACAGGAAGGAAAAATGTTGCCGCAGTCATTCCGATCGTAGTCGGAAAAGCGGCTGCCGCCAGCACCGTCGCATTTCGGAGTGTCCCGATCACCGTGTTCTGAAAGCGGGAAAGCAGCGGAAATGCATAGAGAAACATCATGAAGACATATATACCGCCCGCAATCAGGAGATAACGAAACACTGCCGGCAGCTGCAGAGCGCCTTGCCCCGAACCTCCGACCAGTCTGAGGTCCAGCACAACGATAAATCCCAGCACCAGAAAGATGAGCCACATTCCCGTCGCCTGCAGGAAATTCTCCTTAAATGATTTGAAATAGCTTCGCGCAATGTATCCCTCCTCATTTCTTGCCATTTTGAGGAGTACATAGTGCATACCGGTCAGAGCTGCACCGGCCGTGATCACGGGAATGCAGCACAAGAGTACCAGCAGATTTAAAACAACAAGATCTGATATTTTGGAAAGCCCTTCCATCAGCGGGCTGTTCGCATCGAAAATACGCATTTTTTTCTCCCGGTCCTGTGTCAGAAATTTTTCATGATTTCCTCAACAGCCTTTTTCTTCATTTCTTCTCCGGCCCGATCAGCCGCCTCCCGGACCTTTTTCGCGGCCTCTTCGGCGACTTCCTCCGTAACTTTGTCTGTCACCTTCTTCGCCTCATCCGTCATAGTATTTACCGGATCTTTCTCTCCACTCTCTGCGGATCCGTTCCCCGTGGACTGCCCGGATCCGTTCCCCGTGGACTGCCCCGATCCATTCTCCGCAGACTGCCCCGATCCGTTCTCCGTGGACTGCCCGGATCCATTCTCCGCAGACTGACCCGTTCCGTTCCCCGTGGACTGCCCGGATTCATTCCCCATGGGCTGACCCGATCCATTCTCAGGGCCCCCGCCGGTTTCGCCGTTTTCCTTGCCGGTCCCGGTTTCAGAGTCCGCATCAGATCCGGAACCGGACTTTTTCCCGATAAACTCCTGAACTTTTCTGCGGATACCTTTGAAAAAACCGTCAATCTGCTCTTTATTGTCTTTTCCGTCAAAGAAAATACCGATGTGCCGGACGATCTTCTCGGGTGATAATCCCAGTTCGTCCATTGTCCGGACCGCCTCACGCAGTTTTTCCTTTTCCGCATTCCAGTCGATTCCTGACAGATCCGGCTTTGGCAGCTTCTTTTTTGCCTGATCCAGGGCAGAGGTTTTGTTCCCCGCCGAGTCCGCTTGTCCAGCCGGCTTTACAGCCGATTCCTTTACAAGCGCCTCCTGTACAACTGCCGACCGCATAGCTGTCTCATGCACAGCCGTCCCGTGTACAGACGAATTCGGAGTCCTGCCGGTCGTCTGCGCCGCGGCGGTAAAAGGCACCGCAGCCATAGACAGTGCCAGCAGCAGGCTCAGCAGCCTGGCAGGCACAAGGAATGTCCTGTCCTTTTTTCTCATCTTATTCATTCTTCCAAACATGTCGAAGCGCCCCTGCGCTGAGACACCCGAGGAGAAAGCCCGGAACGGGTTTCTCCGATGGGATTCTCGGAGGTTTGCGGCGCTTCGATGCAAACCTCTTGAATGAACAAAAAGCCATCAGGCGTTTTGTTCATTCTTTCAGCCCAGCATTCCAAACTCTTCGCAGAGCGCCGTGTATCTGGCCTGCTCTTTTTCCTTGACTGCTTTGGAGAGATCATTCATGCAGTGATGGATCACATCCGCGTCCTTGAGTGCCTCATCCATAGGACTGTCCACGACCAGCTTATCGTCATGATGATAAATTGCAGAGCAGATCACATCCGTCTCTTCCTCATTTGTGAGACCCAGTTCTCCCAGAATCTGCCTTGCCAGTTCGGCACCTTTATGGGCATGATCATCATAGGATCCTGTTTTATAGGCATGCAGATCATGCAGCATTGCTGCCATTGCCAAAAGCTCTGCGTCCAGTCCCCTCTTGCGCGCGATCATAGCCGCCGCAAGGGACACTCCGTACAGATGCGCGATCGCACCGGTCCGCTTGTCCGCGTTCTCCATGCGGTTGATTTCCGTATCCACGTACTTTCTGAGTTCCTTCAGTCTTCCCATGACGGCCCCTTTCTTTTTTTACTTGTGACCATGTATGATGAAAACTACGCGCTGCTTCGCGCGTCCCACCGTCTCTTATTCGAATATGGGACACGTGGTGTTCCCCGTGTCCCATAGTATTGTGTCTGGTGCCCCATTCAGTAAATTCCTGTGCATTCCGCACCTTATTTACGGAATTTCCAGAAGGGTGTACTGGTATTCTGTTGTGCTGTGATCACCCGATCTCACTGCCGGCAGGGATATCTTTGCCGGTCTCGGGGGTCATGAGGGCGAGGCTTCCGTCGGGAGCCTCCGCGCAGAGGATCATGCCTTCCGACATCAAGCCTGCAAGCTTGGCGGGTTTAAGGTTGGTGATGACCATGACCTTCTTGCCGACCATTTCTTCAGGGCTGTAGTACTTGCGGATACCGGAGACGATCTGGCGCACTTCGGATCCGATCTTTACCTGAGAGCAGAGCAGCTTTTTGGACTTCTTGACAGCCTCACAGGCTACGATCTCGCCGACCTGGAACTGACACTTTGCGAAATCATCGATGGTGACTTCGGGCTTTTTCTCAACTTCCGGAACGACCTCTTCGGTCTTTTCTTCAGTCTTGCTCTCAGCGCCGCCGTCCTTTGCTGCCGCCTCGGCTGCATCTGCTGCCGCTTCGGCCGCTGCCGCCGCGCGCTGTTTCTCCATGATGACTTCGACCTTCTTCATCACTTCCTTGGTATCAAGACGGGCAAAGAGGATCTCTGGCTTGTCAGTGACATGGAACTCGCCGCCTTCTGCGCCGAAAGTGCCAAGTGTATCGAAATCGCGGATCTTTGTGCCCAGCATGTTCACGGTCTTGTCCGCTGTCTCAGGCATAAAGGGAGCCAGCAGGGATACACCCATGGTGATGCCCTCCACCAGGTTGTAAAGCACTGTGGAAAGGCGCTCTTTCTTTGCCTCATCGCGGCCCAGGATCCAGGGCTCGGTCTCATCGATATATTTGTTGAGGCGTTTAAAAACAGCGAAGATCTCGGTCAGAGCATCCGCTGCACGGAGCTCATCCATCTTCTTCTCCACCTTGCCGTAGGCTGCAGTGACAACAGCTTTGAGATCTTCATCAAACGCCTTCGCCTTTTCTGCTTCCTCGTCACTCAGGCCTGCAAATGAGCCTGTGTCTTTCACAGTGCCGCCCAGATATTTGTTGCTCATGGCGATGGTTCTGTTGACCAGGTTTCCGAGGGTGTTGGCCAGATCGGAATTGATGCGCTCCGCGACCAGTTCCCATGTGATGACGCCGTCGTTTTCATAAGGCATCTCATGCACAACGAAGTAACGGACTGCGTCCACGCCAAAAATATCTACCAGGTCATCGGCATAGATGACGTTGCCCTTGGTCTTGGACATCTTCTCGCCGCCCTGCAGAAGCCAGGGATGACCGAATACCTGCTTGGGAAGCTCCACGCCAAGAGCCATCAGGAAGATGGGCCAGTAAATGGTATGGAAACGGACGATATCCTTGCCGATCAGGTGCAGATCGGCGGGCCAGTACTTGTCGAAAAGCGGATCGCTGTTGCCGTCTGCGTCGTAGCCAAGGCCGGTGATGTAGTTGCTGAGCGCATCCAGCCATACATAGACTACGTGACCGGGAGCGAAATCCACCGGAATTCCCCATGTGAAGGAAGAGCGGGAGACACACAGATCCTGCAGTCCGGGAAGCAGGAAGTTGTTCATCATCTCATTCTTGCGGGAGACGGGCTGGATAAACTCGGGATGGGTATTGATATGCTCGATCAGTCTGTCCGCATATTTTTTCATACGGAAGAAATAGGCATCCTCCTGAGCCTCGTGGACCTGACTGCCGCAGACAGGACACTTGCCCTCTTCCTCAATCTGGGAAGGGGTATAGAATGCCTCGCACTCCTGGCAGTACATGCCGCTGTAGTGTCCGAGGTAAATATCACCCTGGTCATAGAGTTTCTTGAAGATCTTCTGAATCTGGCGCTCGTGATCCGGATCCGTCGTGCGGATGAAACGGTCATAGGAAGTTCCGACAAGGTCCCAGAGACGCTTGATCTCGCCTGCGACCTCATCGACAAACTCTTTGGGGCTCTTGCCCGCGCGGGCCGCTCTGGACTCGATCTTCTGGCCGTGCTCGTCAGAACCTGTCATGAAACGGACATCAAAGCCGTCCGCTCTCTTATAACGGGCGATGCAGTCCGCAAGGATGACCTCGTAGGTATTGCCGATATGGGGCTTTCCTGACGTATACGCGATCGCTGTTGTAATGTAATATTTGCCTTTGTTTTGCATAACTCTATTCCTCCCTCTTCGGCAGTCCGCCAATCATTGAATCGTCAAATCATCGATCCGGCGCTTTCCGAAAAAATATGAATCATTATCTATAATGTAAAGGTCTATAGTTGGTAAAAGGGACTCAGAGCCATTGCATACCTTTTGACCTCAACATCATCTATGTAAGGACTTACCAGCACAGGACTTCGGCGCCCTTCTCGGTGACTAATACCTGAATCTCCCACTGGGCGGAGGGTTTGCCGTCCTGTGTGTAGATGGTCCAGCCGTTCTCGGAATCCTGGAAGATCCTGTCAGTGCCCATATTGACCATAGGCTCGATGGTGAAGACCATTCCCGGCACCATGAGCATCTCTGTCCCGGGCTCGGACACGTAACTGACGAAGGGATCCTCATGAAACTCCAGGCCGATTCCGTGCCCGCCGATCTCGCGAACGACCGAGTATCCGTTTTTCACAGCATGCTCATGGACTTTGCTGCCCATGTCACCCAGATATGTCCAGGGAATGACGTTTTCAAGCCCGATCTGCACGCACTCTTTTGTGACATCCACCAGACGCTTCTTCTCGGGGGAAACATCACCGATGCAGAACATTCTGGATGAATCGGAAAAATAGCCGTTCAGAATCGTGGAGCAGTCGACATTAACAATGTCGCCGTCCTTGAGGATGTGTTTTTCATCCGGAATGCCGTGGCACACCTCTTCGTTGATCGATGTGCAGACACTCTTGGGAAAGCCTTCATAATGGAGCGGGGCGGGAATTCCGCCCATGTTGACGGTGGTCTCGTAAACGATCCTGTCGATGTCCTCAGTGGGCATTCCGGCTCCGATCTCCTTTGCGACCGCGTCAAGGCACGCCATATTGATCACCGCACTCTTTTTGATCCCGTCCACATGTTCCTGCGTCTTGAGCAGGCTGTGGTCCGGAACGATCGCGCCTGCAAGCTGGAACTGTCTGAGCTTTTCATCAAAGCGCATATGGCAGGCCTTGTATTTGCGCCCGCTTCCGCACCAGCAGGGATCATTGCGTTCCATCTTATGCTTTCCGAAATGAATCATTGCAAAAGTTTCCTCTCTTCTGAAGTAATTACCGGTCGATATGCCGTTTACTATTCCAGGTTACGGCATTATTTTTATCTATCTCTTACAGCAACTTATAGAATACCATTTTCATGTCAAACCGTCTACCTAAGATTTGCGCGTTAGCAATGAGCCATGCACAGACAGATCGTCGAATGCTCGTCGGGAGCTTGCTCACGAAAGAGCATTTGACGGGCTGGCTGTATACGGCGAATGCCGCGACAGTGAGCAAAAAGCGAAGCGTTTGCGAACCTGTCGGCATGGCTCATTGCGTCCCACCCGAAGCGAGCCTGTCAGCATGGCTCATTGCGTCCCACCCAAATCCTCAACAGTTCGAAAAACAGGGATTTATCTCAGCGGAAAACGATGGAAAATGATTCAGCTCAGTCCGGCGGAAAAATACCTCACGCGTGCCGTGTTATAAAAAATACCCCGCTGCAGGTGACTGCGGCGGGTCAAGAGCTTTGATCACAGATACTCAGGACTAAGTCTCTTCTTCGCGGGCGTACTTCAGTGCATCGCGCAGGCGGCCGCCCAGTATGTTGAGCAGGGCGCCGCAGGTGGCAAAGCAGGCCATGCAGATCCTGCCGAAGGACGTCCCGAACAGGGTCAGGATCTGTCCCAGGATCGGGATATGGCGCACCACGATCCCTATGAGTCTGTCGTATAGAAGGTATCAGGATTTTGATTGATCATGGTCCATGATACTGAGCCCTTTGCGACTGATGTGTAGCTGTCTGCCGCAAAAACGGCAGCCGGTACTACCAGAACCAACACCAGCATCAGACTGAAGAGCCTTGCTGAAGCCCTGTTGTCAGGTTTCTGATGTGATTTCATGTATTATCCTCCCCATGAAATGTGCCAGAAGCTGCGCTGCGCAGGCAAAAGGGGCAGGTTCCTCATGCTTTGCCGAGTCGGCTTCTATAAAAAGTATCTTCTGTTAGAAATACCTAACCTTATTTGAACAAAAAAGACCTGCCTCAGGGCAGTGTTCATAAAACAGTAATACTGAAACTGAGCACTGTCGTTAACGGATTGGCACAAATGCAAGATGCTCTGTTGTGAATCATTAATCACAACAGAGCATCTTAGTCTGTCAAAAAACTAACAAATAGCCCTCGTTTCTGGCATATGAACTGCATCCCGTCAAGAGGACAATGAAATAATATAAAGTTTTTTGTGGTCAGCTCTCCGGTGCTGGCCACTTTTTATGCAGCCAAGAAGTAATTCTTGTAAAGCTCTATCGGTGTCACCACACCGAGATTTCTCTGAACTCGGCGATTGTTGTAGTAAAAGATGTAATTCTCAATCATGGTACCTCAGGATCATTTGCTGAGAAAAATAGAAAAGATAATTCTGAATAAGTCAGTTACTTCATGCTTTTTGCTTATGTTGTCCTTTTCGTTAAATCTTTTATAACTTCGCCGGCAATGATCAGGCCCGCAACCGAGGGCACAAAAGCCGTACTTCCGGGTATATCTCTGCGGTCGGTGCAGTATCGTTTGGTGCCCGGCGGGCAGATGCAATGGGCTCGGCAGGAAATAGCCATATCCTCAATGGGGCGGATTGGCTGTTCCTCCGAATAGACGACCTTCAGCTTTTTCACACCGCGTTTTTTTAGTTCCCGGCGCATGACTCTTGCAAGAGGATCCACCTTGGTCTTGTAAATGTCCGCGACGCGAAAGGCGTTAGCATCCAGTTTGTTTCCGGCACCCATGGAGCTGATGATCGGAGTACCGGTTTCCTGACACTTCATCACCAGCGCCAGCTTCGCAGACACGGTATCTACTGCATCTACTACGTAGTCATAATCCGCAAACTGATCACCGGATTTCAGCAGTGTCCAGTACAAGGCGTGGAGCGCAGCAACGCCGCTGGCCAAAACAATCGCATCATCCGCACCGTACAGAGCAGCAACCTTTTCTTCCAACCAGTGCTGGTTTGCATTTCCGTTGCGGGCATACATCAGCAGGTCGGTAGAGGAATAGTTTACCTGCGAAAGATCATCCGGCAGCTTATAGCTGTTCGCCATGTGGAGTGGTCTGCGAACCGCGCCGGTTTCTGCATCATAGTCTGTGCCTGTATGAATTGCCTGAGTTGTAATATCGTTATCCTGAAATTTGTTTTCCTTCTTTGCCATTGTACCTTCCTCTATTCAAAAAATTTCATTCCAGCGAATTTTTCACAGATTGCCTTAAGCAAAAGTGCAGCTTATCATGACCGATTCCTTGGCACGGCCGTGTCATCTATGGCATTGGATTTGCGGCGTTTGCGGCGGACCCTGTTGATGTGGCGCTCAAAGTTCCCGGAGTGAATCAGTTCGGCGATGACCAGCTGCTCGAAGATGGGCACGGTACAGGAGTACTGTCCATACTGTCTGTGAAAGACATCCAACAGGGTCTCCGGCAGAATCATGTAGCCGACACGCATAGCCGGGGAAATGGTCTTGGAGAAAGTATTCATGTATATAACGCAGCCATGTGCATCCATAGCAAAGAGGGACTCCTCCGACTTGCGGGAAACGGTAAGCTCAGAGTCATAGTTATCCTCCACCAGCCAGGCATTCTTCTTCACGGCCCAGTCCAGATATTCCATCTTCTTGGATATATTTGCCGTGACACCGGAAGGATAGGAGTGAAAAGGTGTCACGTGGAGCAGATCTGCCTCCAGGTTTCGAAGAAGGCGGGTGGGAATCCCGCCGCTCTCCAGTGGCAGAGGCAGAAGCTCCTTGCCGCAAGTATGGTATACCATACCAATCTTCCCATAGGAAGGATCCTCAATGGCGAAGCGGGTTTTCTCCCGGAACATGCCCGCTATCAGACTGTATAGATACTCGGTTCCGGACCCAATAATGATTTGTTCCCGCTTCACCTGAATGCCACGGCTCCGAGCCAGATACCGGCGAATTTCTTCCCGAATCTCATCACATCCGTAATTGGGGGATTTCTCCAGGATACGGTCTCCCTGATCCAAAATCACCTTTCTCATAGTCTTGGAAATGAGGTCAAGAGGCATGTCTTCATCGGCATGGCGACCATAATGTGTGGTCCCGGTCACAGACTTCTCTTCCGCCGGATTCGTATTCTCTCCGAAATCGCTTCTTCGATAGATCACATAATAACCGCTTCTCTGCTTCGCTTCGATGTAACCTTCATCAATCAACATCTCTAGAGCATGTTCTATGGTAATGGTGCTGATTCCGGTCTCAGCGACCAGTGCCCTTTTGGAGGGAAGCTTCATGCCATATGAATACACATCGTGTATAATATCCTTCCGCAGCATGTCGTAAAGCTGATAGTAAGCGGGCACATTCCGGCCGGGATCAATCCGATAGTTCATCTGGTCATATCTCCTATTCCGATTTTGATTATTGTTATATTATCAAATCTATTTTAATATATTCACAGCATCTTTGTGAAAGAGGTATTTCCCCATGTCCCACAATCGCCAGAAGAAAATCGCTGTCATCAACGACTTCACGGGATTCGGTCGTTGTTCCATCGCTGTATCGCTCCCGATTATCTCCCATCTGAGAATCCAGTGCTGCCCTTTGCCCACGGCTATCTTCTCAAACCACACGGAGTACGACTCCTTTTATCAGGAGGACTTCACCTACGGGATGGAGAGCTACATGGGAGAGTGGCGTAAATTGGGACTGACCTTCTCCGGTATTGCCACGGGGTACCTGAATTCGGCAGAGCAGATCCGAATCGTGAAGGATTTTATCACGGAATGGAAGTGTGCGGACACACAGATCGTCGTCGATCCCGTCATGGGTGACCACGGAGATATCTACCCGGTTTACGAGGGAGAGCTATGCCGGCGCATGAAAGAACTGGTGGCGCTTTCTGACATCGTGACCCCCAATGTGACTGAGGCCTGCATCCTTACCGACACCCCCTATCGGGAAAACTTCCGAAAGTCCGAACTTATCTCTATGGCAGAGGCAATCTCCGCTATGGGACCAGGAAAGGTTGTTATCACGGGAGCGGACCGTGGCAGTTTCATCGGCAACCTCTGCTATGAAAAAGACCAAGAACCGGTCCTCCTTCGTACAAAGAGGATCGGTCCCAGACGCGCCGGTACCGGCGATATATTTGCGGCTGTCATCGCAGCCGATGCCGTCAACGGGGTAGATTTCCGGACTTCCGTCCGCAGAGCTTCCCGCTTCGTCAAAGTCTGTATTCTCCGGTCTGCCGAGCTGGAACTTCCGCTCTTAGACGGTGTCTGTTTTGAGGAAGTCCTTCACACCCTGCCTTACAGCAGGTAGTGTGCTCTCTCGCCACCGATGAATTTCAGTCTGGTCTGGGCACACACCACATGTGCCTCTCCCAGTTTATCTGTGGTCAGGCGAACTGGAACGGCTACATCCTTCAGATGCATGCCGATCAGTGTGTCGCCGATATCCATACCCAAATCGGCTTTGATGTGCTCCACTGCCACCGGATCCTCCATGAACTTGAAGGCTGCCGTAGCGAAGGAACCTCCTGCCTTTGGCTGAGGCTTCACATTGACCGCTTCATAGAATCTTGCCTCGGCAGCTTCACGCTCCAGGATGAGAGCCCGATTCAGATGCTCACAGCACTGCGCTGCCACAAAAATCCCATGCTCAGCAGCCGCCTGAGCGATTCCCTGGTACAGTTCCTCGGCCACCTCCGGTACGGAGGCTGTGCCGATCTTATTGCCCGTAACCTCACTGGTGGAGCATCCGATCACCATCAATGCTCCCCGGCGGGGGTTTGCTATTTCTATAAGTTCAACCGCCATCTGATAGGCTTCTTCTCGAATCATCTTTTATTCTCCTGACCTTTCAATTGCAAGTGCCGGAGCACGTCTTCCAGTGCATCCAGTGTTTCCATAACATTCTCCATGGTTGCATTCGTTCCCATATGACCGATGCGGATCAGCTTTCCTCCGAAGGTGCCGAAGCTTCCGGCCAGCATAATGTTGTGATTCTCCAGCATGCCACCGAGAATCTCCTTGTCCGTCATGCCATCAGGTACAAGGAAAGAAGTCACGGTATTCGAATATCCCTCCGCGGGGTACAGTGTCAGACCCATGCTGCGGAGTCGGTCTCTGGTATAGGAGGCGCAATCAGCGTGGCGCTGATACAGTGCTGCGTCTTTTTTGATATTCTCCATAGCTTGTGCCAGTCCGTAAATATCACTGATAGGCATCGTATAGGGAAACCATTTGTCTTCATAATAAGTAAAGAACACCTTCAGGTTAGCATAGAAGGAAGGGATGGGGGTCTTCCGCTCCTTGATCTTGGCTTTGGCATCCGGACTCAGCACAACAAAGGACAGACCGGGAGGCGCAGAGATTGCCTTCTGGGAACCACCGCACAGGATATCCATATCAACAGGGTCCACTGGCTCTCCGAACATGGAGGATACAGCATCCACGATGGTCAAGATACCGTAGCTCTTCAGGATGCTACAAAGTGAGGCCGCATCATTTAACATGGCGCTTGGTGTATCGCAGTGAACCAGGGTGGCAATCTTGTAATCATGATGCTCTGTAAGATAACACTTCAGTTCCTCCGAATCCAGTGGCTTGTCTGCCGGTCGAGTGTAAAGCTCAGCCGCACCTCCGTACATAGTCACGAAATCGGCGAATCCTGAACCGTAAATGCCGTTATCCAGTACCAATACCCTGTCGCCGGGCTCAATCAAGGAAGCGCAAGCCGCTTCCAGGGCCAGAATTCCCTCACCATCCAAGATGATTGTCTCATGGTCCGTGTTCAGGCAGCCACTGATGGTATCACAAGTGTTTTTATAGAACTCCACGAAGCTCTCATCCAGGTCCGGATTGGTGCATTCCCAGCTTCGTGCTATACGAACATTCTCGGCAACCTGGGTCGGTCCCGGTGTCATAATCTTGTACATATTTTCCTCCTAAGCGTTTCTGCTGTTTATGTGGGCGAGTGCTTTTTGCAGGGGTGTAACTACCGCCAACACGACAAGGGCAGCTGCGGAAACCTGAATGATGTTACCCGGAATGGATGCCAGTGGAACGATAGGGTTCCCGTACAGAATCAATTCCGCCAGATAATAGCCGACCACCTTGATAAAAAGCGCAAGTACCACGGCACATACATACCACAGATAGAAATGCTGCTGCTTCTTCTCCATGACTGCACCCACGCAATAGCCCATGGCCGCTACGACCACCAGAGTGAAGGGCGCCCATGCTGTCCAGCCGGACAGCAAGTCAAAAAGAGCCATGCCCACACCGCCTGCTACGGCACCTACACGCTTTCCATACAGAATTGCTGCAAGGAAAAGTGGTACGTTACCCAAATGGATCAGACCACCGTTGCCGCCAAAAGGAAGACGTATATTGACGAATACTGTAAAGATATAGGTAATTGCAATAAACATTGCTGTAATCACCAGGCGTTTTGTACGCTCTTTGCTCATCACTATCCCTCGTTTCTTCTTAAGAAAATATTTTCCTCAATATAGCATGATTCTGATTATACGAATATACCCAGTTTAGAATTAATCTATATAATCAGATTTGCCAGAGGAAGCGCTGTCGGCATCAATGTGGATATGGCAGAAAGTATTTCGGACATTGCATCCGGCATGAAGTACACCCCTATAATGATTGGATTTATATGAATCTATGATAAAATTAAAAATAGTTCGAAAATTATTGGAACATATGGAACATTTGACCCTGTTTCGTACCATATATTAGTAGAGGGGTATTTTCTCCTCAAATTTACAAAAGACGGAGATGAGATAGATTGAAATCTGACAAAACACAGCGAGGACCTAAAGGTTTTATCCTGTTGGAACCGGGCAACATCATGCAGATTCTGCCGGAGGATAACAAGTCCTGGCTCACACTTTTTTACAGTCTGCCGGAAGAACTTGTTTCCAAAAGACCGGCTTATATGAATCTGCCGCGATGCCCCTTTGATGTGATCCGCAGTAATGATTACAGCGAACTTCTGAATACGGATGTATTTCTGGAACTGGTGTGGGACTGCTATGCTTGGAGCGCCTGGCAGTATTTCGAAGTGCCGAGCAAAGATGGTGATTACAGAGAGATTCCCGGAAGCTTTAATTCTTACTCCGGAGATTTTCCGCTATGGAGATTGTCCTATACGATCATCCCATATATCCGCGAAAAGTTTGAGCACATCGGGCTTTCTTTCCAGTCGCTTTTTAATATGCCAAGAGGTATGGAGGTTCCGTTTCTGACTTATCAGCAGTTCAGCAATCTTATAGGCTCTGTTGTTCCGATGATCGTAAAGGAACAGAACTGGCAGCCTATGATCGATACGATCTGGGCGACCCGTGATGAAACCGATTATGATTTCCGCAGCAGTCTTGTTAAAAAGGAATTCATGCGAAAATGGTCGCATTCCCGAACCAGTGTCGGCGCGATGCTGTCCCTGGATCAGCTCATGGAGGATGCTCAGGATTCCATTACTTCCGAAAGCGCTCCTTTTGAGGAAGAGATCATTGAAAGCACGACCTTCGAAGCATTTGTCGCGACCCTTTCAGAACGTGACCGGCAGATACTTCAGCTAAAGGCGGATGGCTTTACCTTGAAAGAAATCGCAGAACAGGTCGGCTATCAAAACCACAGTGCCGTAAGCAAACGGATCAACATCATTTCGGAAAAATTCGCTGAGTACCGAAAACAGTAAATCTTATCCCATCCAATCCCATCCAATCCCATCGACCCGCAGTCATCGTCATCAGACGGTGGCTGCTTTTTTATGCGCATTTTTATGGAGGTACAACATGAAAAACAACTTATTTGAAAATCTGCCGGACGTACTGGATGCAAAGCTTTTGGCTCAGGCTTTGAGTATTTCCAAGTCCGGTGCCTATGCCCTGATGAGCCAGCCAGACTTCCCAACTTTGCAGATCGGCGGGCGAAAGCTCGTGACAAAACCGGATCTCATCGAGTGGATGCAGTCCCATGTCAATCATGGTGGGAGGTGATATTTACGTTACTGTCAGTCTCTCATTTGTTAAGAGCAAGTATCGACCATGGTACCAAATTTCGTATCACACTCATTTTCCCACGGTCGGATACTTGTTGGGGAGTGCCTTCCCCAAACCCTGCTGCAGTCGCCGGAAACGGCGATTTTTTTATTTCTGCCAAAGCAGGCAGAAGCATTTTTTCTTATTGGAGGTGATGCCCTATCGCGAAAAAATATAATACTCCGCACCGTAACCGTCTCATCAAAACGATGCTGACCGATGAAGAATACGAAGCCTTTTCTGAACGCTGCAAGACCTATGGTATGAGTCAGGCAGAAATGATCCGGCAGGCGATCACCGGCGTAACGATCCATCCAATCATAAAGGTATCTGCGGCCAGTGATGAGCTGCTTTCCGCTGTTGGCAGGATGACTGCGGAGTACGGAAAGATTGGAAGCAACCTGAACCAGATCGCAAAGTTCATAAATGAAACCCATACGCCGTACCCGAATCTTGCAGAGGAGGTTCGCACGGCAGTCTCAGATCTGGCAAAACTCAAATTTGAAGTCTTAGAGAAAGTAGGTGATGCAGTTGGCAACGATCAAACATATCAGCTCTAAAAATGCAAACTATGGTGCTGCTGAATTGTATCTAACTTTCCAGCATGATGAGTTTACCAACAAACCGGTTTTAGATGACAAGGGCCGCATGGTTCCCCGTGATGACTTTCGAATGGAAACGATTCTCTGCGGCGATGAAGATTTTGCAATTGCCTGTATGCGGGCCAATCTCAAATACGGCAAAAACAACCAGAGGGGTGATGTAAAAAGTCACCACTATATCATCAGCTTCGATCCGAGAGACGGAACAGAAAATGCGCTGACAATGGATAAGGCCCAGCAGCTTGGTGTCGATTTCTGCCGGGAACATTTCCCCGGACACCAGGCTCTAGTCTGCACTCATCCGGATGGCCATAACCACAGTGGTAACATTCATGTTCACATCGTCATCAATAGTCTCCGTATTGAAGATGTTCCATTTCTTCCCTATATGGACAGGCCCTGCGATACACAGGCCGGGATGAAACATCGTTGTACTGCTTCGGCACTCCGTTACCTCCGAAGTGAAGTGATGGAGATGTGTCAGCGGGAGAATCTCTATCAGATCGATCTCTTAAATGGAAGTAAGAACCGAATTACCGAACGGGAATATCATGCAAGGCGGCGAGGCCAGCAGGAACTGGATGAACTCAATCAGCAGATCATTGCGGACGGACTTACGCCTAGACGGACAAAGTTTGAAACAGACAAGGATATCGTTAGAGGAAATATCCGCGCTGCACTGCTTGCTGCAAAAAGCTTTGAAGAGTTTCAGGAGCTGCTTGAGGAGCGCGGCATTTCTGTTCGTGAAAGCCGCGGCAGATTCAGCTATCTGACTGCAGACCGAACCAAGCCAATCACAGCAAGAAAGCTCGGAGATGACTTTTCCAAGGAAGCTGTACTGGAACAGATCAGCAGAAATGCAGAGCAGGCACTTCATGAAAAATCTTCGATTCCTTCTGCTTTAAAAGTATTGCCTGCGGTATCAACTCAGCCGCATAGTTCTCCTTCTGGTCTCGATCGGATTGTAGATATGAATTATGCCCAGAGCAAAGGCGAAGGATATGCACACTGGGCAACGCTTCATAATCTGAAAACGATGTCTGCAACCCTGATCGCCTACCATGAGGCAGGTTTTGAATCTCCGGAAGCATTGGACGCAGCTCTTGCAGAAGCGCATGATGCCGTGACCGATGCAAGGAAGAAAGTGAAATCCTTTGAATCCGTTATTAAGGAGAGAAAGGAATTACGCAGGCAGATACAGATCTATCGAAAGGCTGCACCGCTCTATGAAGAGTACAAGCAGATTAAGCGTAAATCAAAGCAGGAAGATTTCTATCGCACCCATGAGCCGGACTTCATCCTGCGAGAATCTGCAATCCGTTATTTTCAGAGTCACGACATTAAAAAACTGCCTGGAGCCAAAGCGTTGAACGCCGAAATTGAAGACCTCATATCTCAGGAAAACGAAGCTTACAACGTATACCACAGTGCCCAGGATCACGAAAAAGAGCTTCGGGCGATCAAACAGAATATTGACCGGATGCTCAGCCGGGAACAGCCCAAGCAGACTGAACAGACTCGGTTTGCGAAGAAGAAACACCGTCATGATCCGAAACTTTAATTCGGCATTTGACCACCGGGGCGGGTGCTTTAGCACCTGTTCTGTAAGTGAATGGTATGCGGATAAGGAAATACCCCTTTTAACAACTATAAGTAACCCGCGCCGGTACATTTGTCCGGCTGAAAACATGCCATTTGCGCCCAATGACGGACGCAGGAAAGGAAATCATTATGAAAGAATTGAACCCTATGGAAACCGAAAATATGGAGGAAGAAATGATGGAGCTGCCCGAAAACCTTGATGAACTGATCGACCTCGCCGAGTGGTGTGAACTGGATGAGGATCCGGGGGCTTATATCGAGGAAGACACACTGCCTCCGGAATACCGATTTACCGATCCGGACCCGTATTTCAAACTTCAGCCAGTATCTCCCGACAGGCAGCATCATAATGTCTGGTTTGATGAAGATGGACATCTGCATGCAAAGAACCTGTCTGCATGGTGGATCCCGGACTTATCTATTGAGAGGGAGATTGGGGGCACATTCTATACCGTAACCGGCAGCTTTGACGGTGAAGAATGTATGCTTCGCAAACTGGAACGCATCTCAGAAGTTACTGTTCAGGCCCACCTGAAAATAGATAAAAATAATCCCAACAAAAATTAAACGTTTTTTTACCCATGCAGCAGCGGCTTTCGCCCCTGCTGCAT
>ONKG01000027.1 GCA_900318375.1 uncultured Lachnospiraceae bacterium | reverse complement strand
GCTGGCATCCCGCACCCCAAAAGCGTGATCTGGGGGTTATTGCAAAGTTACCCTTTCAACCCCTCGATAGTCTATATTTATACACCGTGAATAGTAACATGCCGCTCGCCAGAGCGGCCCCGAGGAGAAATACGCGGAGGCGTTTTCTGCGATGGGATCAGCGGAGCTTTGGGCTGTCCCGCGGCACAAAACTCTGGAGTGAAAAATCTTGTTTCGCCAAGATTTTTCACTCTTCTTTTTCGGATTCTTTGACGAAGGCCGCCGGCTCTTCCGCCGCCTCTTTGGGCACAAAGATACGTTCGCCGTGGGGACGGGCAGCGTTCTGGGCTTCTTTTACGGCTTCCTCACAGAAAATGCGCTGGGAATCGATCAGGTCCTTGCCTCTGCGGTCAACGCGCTCATAAGTTCCGTCGGGTTTGAGGATATGGGCCTTGACGGTGTCGGCAAGTTCCACATCCAGGATATGAATGACCTTCTGCGCGATCTCGCGGTCCTCGATAGGGAAGAGGATCTCGACACGGCGGTCAAGGTTTCTGGGCATCCAGTCGGCGCTTGCGGCATAGACCTCAGGGCGGCCGCCGTTTTCAAAATAGAAAATACGGCTGTGCTCGAGAAAATTGCCGACGATGGAGCGGACACGGATATTGTCGCTGACACCGGGGATGCCGATCTTGAGACAGCAGATTCCGCGGACGATGAGCTCGATCTTTACGCCTGCGCTGCTGGCTTCATAGAGAGCCGCCATAATATCGGGATCGCAGAGGGAATTCATCTTGGCACGGATCAGGCTCTTCTCACCGCGGCGGGCGTGTTCTGTCTCCCGGCCGATGAGATGGAGGAAACGGTCCTTGAGCCACAGGGGCGCAAGTGCCAGACGGTTCCAATAGCGGGGCTCCGAATAACCGGAGAGCATGTTGAACGCACTGGTGGCGTCTTCGCCGATGTCGTCGCGGCAGGTCATCAGGCCGATATCCGTATAGATCTTAGCAGTTGTGTCGTTGTAATTTCCGGTCGCCAGATGGACATAACGGCGGATGCCGTCATCTTCACGGCGAACGACAAGGGTGATCTTGCTGTGGGTCTTGAGACCGGCCAGGCCATAGATGACATGGCAGCCGGCATGCTCCAGCATACGTGCCCAGACAATATTGTTTTCTTCATCGAAACGGGCCTTGAGTTCTACCAGGACAGTGACCTGCTTGCCGTTCTCGGCAGCTCTGGCAAGGGCTGCGATGATGGGCGAGTTGCCGCTCACTCGATAAAGGGTCTGCTTGATCGCGAGGACTTTGGGATCGACAGCCGCCTGGGCAACAAAGTTGACGACAGGCTGGAAGGTCTGATAGGGATGGTGCATGAAAATATCGCCGTTCCGGATCTGCTCAAAGATATCGCATCCTGCAGGCAGGCGCGGGATCTCCTGGGGCTTGGCATAGCGGTCTTCACGCAGCCACTCGAATCCGTCCAGACCGTATAGTTTCATCAGGAAAGTCAGGTCCAGAGGTCCGTCGATCTCGAAAATCTTCTCCTCACTGACTTCGAATTCTTTTTTCAGGAAGCTGAGAAGTCTGGAATCCATGCCGGTCTGGACTTCCAGTCGGATGGCATAGCCTCTCTGCCTTTTTTTGAGCTGCTTCTCAATCTCTTTGAGAAGGTCTGACGCGTCGTCCTCATCGATCGACAGATCGGCATTGCGGGTCACACGGTAGGGATAGGCGCAGACAACATTATAATTGAGAAAGAGGCTGTCCAGATGATAGCGGATGATCTCCTCAAGGAAGATCACGCGGCGGTTTTCGGATTCAGGAAGTTCCAGGATCCGGGGCAGTCCCGCAGGGACCTGAACGGTCGCATACTGGAAAACATCTTTTTCCCTGCCTTCTTTGCCTGCCTTGCCTTCTTTTGTATTCTTGCCTTCCTTTACCCCCTTGGATTCTTTTGCGGCTTTGCCGTCTTTGGCCGCTTTTGCAGCCTCTTTCAAGGCCTTGCTTTCCTTGACTTCATCCAGTGCCGCCTTGAGCTCGGCGGCGTCACGCGCACCCTTGAGGGCTTTGGTCTCCTTTGACAGCTTCGCAGGCTTTTTGGGCTTGCGGAGATATCCGGGAATACCCTGGCCGGTGCCTTCGATCCGGGTCAGGAGGGCGCAGATATTCAGACTCTTGTTTCTGACCAGAGGGAAGGGACGCGAATTATCTACGGCCATAGGAGTCAGGACCGGAAATACTTCATTCTGGAAATAACTGTCTGCAAAACTGCGTTCCTCTTCTGTCAGATCCTCATATTTTGCGACAACTTCCAGGCCGTTCTCGCGAAGGCCCGGCAGCAGCTGATGGTTATAAGTCCAGTACTGGCGCTGCATAAAATTATGCGTTTCCGCCAGGATGGCATCCAGCTGCTCCCTGGCTGTCATTCCGGCGATGTCACGTTTTTTATAATTGGCATTGACCATATCCTGCAGGGAAGCAATACGCACCATAAAGAATTCATCCAGGTTGGATGCCGTGATACTCAGAAACTTCAGCCGCTCAAAAAGCGGGTTGTCCTTGTTTCTGGCCTCGCTCAGACATCTGCGGTCAAACTCAAGCCAGCTCAGCTCACGATTCTGGTAATACTGGGGATTTGTATAGTCTCTTAGCTCTGCCATGATTCTCACCTGTATATCCTTTTAAGCATAGATCCGGTTTCTTCTATAGTTTCTTCTGTTTGATCACAGGACGGATCCCGAAGACCTCTTCAAAGAAATCTGCTCTCTTCTTGAAAAGACCTTTCTCGAGAGAAATATCCTCTCCCGTCTCCACCATGATGACCATATTGCGGTCCTGGTTGCGGATCTGAAGTTCGCCGAATTTCCGGCGATGGGAGCGGTCAAGAGCATTGGCCACACGAAGGATCGCCGTCAGACGGGCAATGGTCAGGAGGTCTTCCTCGGCAAGTGTGGATTCTTCCGCAAGTAACTTATTATAGGAATATTTTTCCTGATTAAATCGGACCACGCAGGCAACAATTTCCTGTTCGATCTTGGAAATACCGATGATTTCCGTGGACTTGATAATGTTATAGGCGCACTCGGAAAAATTCGTCATACTGATATATTTTCCGCAGTCATAAAGGGTAGAGGCAATTTCCAGGAGCAGCCTCTCCCTGTTCCCCATTCCGTGGAGTTTTCTGGTACTCTCGAAAATCTTGAGAGCGATCGCCCCTATGGTCCTGGAGCGGTCCTCGCTTCCCCGGTAACGTCTGCTGATCTGCTCCGCGCAGGCAATGATATCCTGCTCAAAATCATGCGGCGCCTTAAGATATTTTCGTTTTTCCGCAAATTCGTAGACGATGCCGTCACACAGTGTAACGCATGGGAACCAGAACATTTCCGCCTTCATCCTGTCCGCGATGCAGCGCATCATGATAGCGGAAATACGAAGAAGCGGTACGTTGTCCTCTTCAATGCCCAGCTTATCCGCAAGATCCGGGCGATTGTATTTTTCCAGTTCTGTCATGAATTTGCTGAAATCGGAAACAGCAATAAACTCGCCTGTCCTTTTGGCTTTTTCAGGTGTATCTGTCATCTTTGACTGGAAATCAAAGACCTGTTTGCGGACCACTTCGGAAATATAATCGTCGACGACGATGATGTTTCTGATCTTGATATTTTGAAGATAGAGTTTTTCAAAAACATGGAGCTGTGATTCGACCATCTCCTCGACGAGAGCCTTTGTCTTATGGCTGCCGGCCCCGATCCGGACCAGCAGATCATTGAGGCGTAAAGTTCCCAGTTCCATATTCTGGGTAAGCACCAGCCGGTCTTTGGCAAAGAGAGAAATCTGAATGCTGCCTCCTCCGACATCCACAATGGCGGTGCCCTTTTCGATTACACGGTTGAATTCCTCACCCTTGGAAGCGATGGATTTGTAGTCGAGAAAGCGCTGTTCGGAGTTTGCGAGAACCCCGACATGTATCCCGGTCTCCTGCTCAATCTGACGCAGTACCAGCGTCGCATTATCCATGTCGCGGAAGGCGCTCGTCCCGTAAGCCTGATAATCGCGGACACCGTAGCCGTCCATGATCCTCTTAAAATCGAGAAGAATCCTCTTGACTTCCGCGACATGCGCGAAGCTGATCTTCCCGTCATTGTAGGTGTCCGTTCCAAGGTCGATCAGATGGATGATATCGTCCACCTGCCGGATCCCGTTCTTTTTTGACAGCTCAAAAATCTTGAGCTCCATCTCATGGCTTCCGACATCGATCGCGCCGAATAAATTCGCCATTTCAGCCCCCTTCGTGTTGTTGAAAATAAAAAATGTACAAATCCCTTTGAGCTATGAAGTCAGCATCCTTTGGGCTTCAAAAGTCTGCATCAGCAGACTTTTGAAGCCTTGCTGCCTGATCTGCGGCAATGAGGGGATCGATAATATCATCCATATCCCCGTTCAAAAATGAATCAAGTTTATAGAGTGTACATTTGATACGGTGATCAGTCACTCGTCCCTGAGGGAAATTGTAGGTACGGATCTTCTCGGAGCGGTCTCCGGTGCCAATCTGGCTGCGGCGGAGGTCCGCCTCTTCATCGTGGCGGCGCTGCATTTCCAGGTCATAGAGCTTGGATCGCAGAAGGGCCCAGGCCTTTGCCTTGTTCTGCAGCTGGGATTTTTCAGTCTGGCTGTAGATGACAATACCTGTCGGATAATGGGTCAGACGAACGGCCGAATCTGTCGTGTTGACACACTGACCGCCGTTTCCTGAGGCACGCATGACATCGATGCGGACATCCTTTTCCGGGATATCGATCTGGATATCCTCATCCACCTCAGGAATCACTGTGACCGTGCAGGTCGATGTGTGGATCCTGCCGCCGGATTCGGTCACGGGAACGCGCTGTACCCGGTGCACCCCGCTCTCGTATTTGAGTCTGGAATATGCGCCTTTTCCGGAAATAATAAAACTCACGGACTTCATGCCGCCGATTCCGATCTCCTCAAAACTCACCGTTTCCACGTGCCATCCGCGTCCCTCCGCATAATGCACATACATTCTGTATACTTCGCCGGCAAAGAGCGCAGCCTCATCGCCGCCGGCGCCGGCACGTATCTCTACGATTACATTTTTATCATCATTAGGGTCTTTGGGCAGAAGGAGGACCCTGAGGCGTTCCTCCAGCTCAGCCACCGCCTGCCTTGCCGCAGTCAGCTCCTCCTTTGCCAGGGCCCGCATCTCTTCGTCGCTCTCCTCCTCAAGGAGCATCTGGGCATCCTGGGCATCGGCCCCTGCTTTCTTGTAGGCCTGATATGTTTCTACAAGCGGCGCAAGATCACTCTGCTCTTTCATAAGGGCGCGGAAACGCTTCTGGTCCGAAGCCACATCGGGGCTCATCAGTTCCTGTGACAAATCCTCATATTTTAAAACCACGCCTTCCAGTTTTTCAAACATACCTGTTCATTCCTTTCTCCCGGCGGACAGCATTATCACAAAAGAAATGCTGCCGGTGCTGTCATTTTTTTGAATCTGCATTGTTTCAGCCAAAAGACTCTGACAGCGCTAAGAGAAAGCATCCTGCTTTATGCTTCGGACACCCGTGACGATCCGGTCGTTTCCGCCGTAGTCTTTGACCACTTCCACGCCGTAATAACCGCTCTCCTTCATAAGCGCGGTCACATCCTCAGCCTGGTCATATCCGATCTCCAGCATAAGTCTGCCGCCAATCACCAGATAGGCAGGGGCTTCGCGGATGATCCGCCTGTAAAAAGCAAGCCCGTCCGGACCGCCGTCCAGGGCTGTCCTGGGCTCCGCGCAGCGTACCTCCGGCGCCAGTGTCTCCAGCACGTCCGTCCGGATGTATGGCGGGTTTGCAATTATCATATCATATTTTACAGGGCTGGAAAATGTACCCTCAGGGGATAAAAATCCAGTCTCCGAAAAAGGTGCTGCTGTCTCGGACCCGCGACCGTCTCCGAGGGCTTCGAACAGATCTCCCAAAAGCCAGGTGGTTCTGTCCAGTAGTCCGAGTGCTTCTGCGTTCTGCCTGGCGATCTTCAGGGCGGGCGCGGAAATATCCGTACCGATACCGACACAGTTATTGGAATAGTGCAGGAGGCTGAGCAGAATGCAGCCGCTTCCTGTACAGAGGTCCAGGATCCTTGACCCGTCCTCAAGATAGCGCAGGGCCTCCTCCACCATATTTTCCGTATCCTGCTCCGGGATCAAAACATCCGGAGATACGACAAAGGGCAGTCCCATAAAGGACTGCTCTCCTGTAATGTATGCCAGCGGCTCTCTTGCCGCTCTTCTATGTATGCCTGCCAGAAAAGCTTCTCTTTCCTCCGCCTTTACAGCGGTCTCAGGATCTGCCAGAAGCCTGTGCGCGGGAATCCCGCAGTAATATTCCAGCAGAAGACGCGCGTCGAGACGACCGTCTTCCAGCTCTTCAAGAAGGGCTGCGCCCTCCTCATAGACTTCCCTGCAGGTAAAAATCCCTTCCTGCATGTTTCCCTCCATGCCGCCGGTATCCCCGCCGGACGGCTCCTTCCTCAAGTCCGGGTACTCTTCATGCCCGGATAGTCTTCATGTCCGGGTGCTCTTTATGCCCGAGTATTCTTCAAATCCGGGTACTCTTCATGTCCGGGTATTCTTCAAATCCGGGTACTCTTCATGTCCGGGTATTCTTCAAATCCGGGTGCTTATCATGTCCGGGTACTCTTCATGCCCGGTTACTCGTCAATTGTCCGCAAACGCCCGGGCAGGCTCCGCATTTGCTGCCGCCCCGGCGGTCTTGCGCTGCTCTGTGCCCGTCTCCGGCCTCTCATCAAATGTCATCCCGAAATCTGACGCAAGATAAGCGCGCCAGTCGAAAACAGCCTCCACCGATTGGATCGCCACCTGGAGCATCTCTTCATCGGGCTCCCTGGTCGTCAGCCCCTGCAGCCAGAGGCCTGGTTTGGACAGAAGACCGATCACAGGATTATCAGAACTTCCCGCAAAACGGATGAGCTCATAAGAGATTCCCGAGATCAAGGGCAGCAGCAGAATACGAATGCCCACCCGTGCCAGCGGATTTCTGACTTTGATAAAGAAAAACAGCACAATACTCACCAGCATGACAAAAAGGATAAAACTGCTGCCGCAGCGCTTGTGCAGACGTGTCGCCTCTGCCGCATTTTCCACTGTCAGCTCTTTCCCGCCTTCAAGGCAGTTGATGCATTTGTGCTCCGCCCCGTGATACTGGAAAAGCCTGCGGATATCTTTCATCTGTGAGATCAGCAGAATATAGATCACAAAAATCGCAATGCGGATCAGACCCTCAAACAGGGACAGCAGAGCGTCGTTCCCGATAAACTTCACGACATGGGATGCCAGAAAAACAGGAAGCGCCATGAAAAGCCCAAGTGCCAGAATAAGGCTGACGATCATGACCAGGGTCATCAGAATCCGCTCACCCAGGGACTCCTTTTCCTCTTCCGGCGGTGTCCCCTTGTCCTTTGACACATTCTCCTCCTGCGGACGGGTTTCCCTGCCCTCTTCTTCCTTCTCCTCCCGGGGACGGGTTTCCCTGTCCTCTGTCTCCTTCTCCTCCTGCAGAGGTGTTTTTCTGCCTTCTGCTTTCTTCTCCGCCTCCGCTTCGGGATCATCCTCGGCATAGATCGTTGCGGAATAGTCTGTACAGCGCAGTCCCAGGATCATGGAATCTATAAAAACAAAGATGCCGCGGACAAACGGAATCTTCTTGAGGGGAGAATCCGCAAAGATTCCCTTATAAATCTCATTCTTAATGACAATACTGCCGTCACTTTTCCTTACCGCGATGGCATATTTGTCCTTGTTGCGCATCATGACACCTTCAAGAACCGCCTGACCGCCGATACCGGAGTTATGCTGTCTGCATTCTTTCATAGTTGTGGTTATGACCCCTTGTTCACATACATTGATAAAAATCGATAACAGAGTAAACACGCTCTTTTCATCACAATAACAACGGCAAGACACAGGGGATCAATCCTCTGCTGCCTTGCCGCATGCATTAAAGTATCAATATCAGTTGTTGCCCAGGCCATATTTCCTGTTGAACTTATCGATACGTCCCTTGGCAGCCGCCGTCTTCTGCGTGCCGGTGTAGAAAGAATGGCATTTGGAGCAAACTTCGACGTGGATTTCCTTGGAAGTGGAACCGGTTACGAATGTGTTGCCGCAGTTGCAGGTAACAGTTGCCTGATAATACTTGGGATGGATTCCCTCTCTCATTTTTTCCTCCTTACCTGGACGCCTGATGCCGGTGAAACCGGATACTGGTTTAAGCGCCCTGTATGATTCAAAAGTATTTGCGTGTCCGATTTCCGGGCACATTAACGACGCTGTTGTGTCAAACAACATTCCGATTATAGCACGGGCATAAGGGCAGTGCAAGCAGTTTCTTTTGGGAAATTGTTAACGCGGAAATTGCGGAAATTGTGAAACGGGAAATGGGGCAGGGACACCATGGACGGTTGTGCGGTTCTGGTCGTCCCGCTTTTGGGAAAGAGGGACGACCAGAACCGTCCCCGGTGTCCCGGTTCCCCAATATCCCAAAACTATGATTCCTTCCCCGAATATATGCTATAATAATCAGCAGCGATTACTGCAGAAGCCGGTGCCGGAGCACTGCCGGACTCTGTTTTCTTTATCATTCTGTACTTTTTCATGAGCCCGTTTCCATGAACCCGCCAAAGCAAGGGGCTGCAGACAAAAAGCTGTAAAGGAGGACGCATGATCCACAACGTTGAAATCACTACCATGGATGATCTCTTCCGCATGGTTTCCGACCAGGAATACCGTGAGGATCTGGGACGTCACAGAAATCTGTTCGTCTACCGGGGCGAGCCGGATGCTTCCTTTGTGCTCTCGACAAGTCTGCGGCGTAACTGTAAGGAAAAAAGCGCACTTCTGGAGCCTCCCATGCTGCTCAACTTCACCAAATACGCAATCCTGGAGGAACCATCTATCGAGGCCTCGATCTGGAACCAGATGATCCTGGGCCAGCACCACGGACTTCCGACAAGGCTGCTGGACTGGTCCTTCTCTCCTCTGATGGCAGTGCATTTTGCCGTGACAGAAAACGACCTGGAGGACATGGACAAGCACGATTCTGTCGTCTGGTGCATCGATATCCATGAACTCCACGACAGTCTGCCCGAAAAATACCGCGCTATCATCAAGAAATACAACACAACTGTATTTTCGGTCGATATGCTCACAGAGGTATGCAGCAGTCTCAGTCAGTACGATGACGACATGAAGGATCATTCCATGGTCGTCATAGAACCGCCCTCCCTCGATCCCCGTATTGTGAACCAGTACTCCTTCTTCTCCGTCATCCCGGACGACATGGTGGATATTGAAAAGTTTCTCAATGAGCATACTGACCTGACCACCCGCTATATCATCAAAAAAGAACTTCGGTGGCGGATCCGAGACATGCTCGATCATATGAATATCACAGAACGTATCGTCTATCCCGGCCTTGACGGTCTCTCCAGATGGCTTGGCCGCCACTATTTTGTACGCGACTGAGTCCCGTCGCATTATCTTGCAAAAAACACAGGCAGCATCGTTTTCAGAATCGCAATAAATTAGTTTTTACCGGATTCATTTCATAAAGATTACATGAATACTATTTTTAAATCTATTGGTTTTACACGGCGCAGGCTTGTGCCTGCGCTGTTTCTGGGCATAATTATCCTCGCGGTATTTCTGCTGCCGCAGGAACTGTCCTTCAGGGCTCCCCGCCAGGAGTATGAAAACAATGACATCAAAAAAAGCATGCTGATTTTTTCCAAACCGTCAGGCTTTTATAAGGATGCGTTTACGCTGAAGATCAAGGCGCCGACCAGGGAGATCTATTATACCCTGGACGGGACCGAGCCGGTTCGGGATCAGGAAAACACCTTCCGCTATGAGGGAGGGATTGAGATCTCCGATGCCACCTCGCAGGAAAACGTTCATTCCATGCGCACAGATGTCACGCCCAGCTTTGATGCTGACCTTCTGGCTGAATACGCCGCCGATTATGAATCCAAAAATTATACTGTTCCGGACTATCCCGTAGACAAGTGCACTATTCTACGCGCTGTTTTTTACGACGAAGACGGACAAAGGAGCGGCGTTGAGACAGCCTCCTATTTTGTCGGATACGACGGACGGGAGGGTTATGGAAAGATCAAGACGGTCTCCATTGTCACGGATCCCGCCAATCTATTTGACTTTGAAAAAGGCATCTATGTCATGGGCAAAACCTTCGATGATTTTGCCGCCGCGGATTCTTTCCACAACAAAGACCTGTGGTACCGCCATGTCTGGTGGTGGTGGGACGCCAATTATAATAGGAGAGGCCGCGACTGGGAGCGTCAGGTCAACGTGCAGTTCTTTGATGAAGGGGGAAGTCTTCTGCTTCAGCAGGAGGCAGGCATACGGATCCAGGGCGGAGGAAGCCGCGGTTTTCTCCCCAAGAGCCTGAACCTTTACGCGCGCAAGGATTACGACGGCAACTCCTCCTTCCACTATGACTTTTTCGATACTGGTTTCAATCCAAAGCGCATCACACTGACAACAGGCGGCGATGATTTTTACACCAAGCAGAAAGACCGTCTAGTCTGCGAACTAGCGGCAGACCAGGGGTTTGCGACCATGCATTATGAGCCCTGTCTTGTCTTTCTGGACGGGGAATTCTGGGGTGTCTGTCATCTCACCGAAAAATATGACGAGAAGTACTTCAGCTATTATTACAACGTCCCCGAAGAAAACGTCGTGGAGATCAAGAGTAAGGGAATTGAGGTGGGACTTGAGAGCGACACCAAACCCTTTGAAAAAACCAAAAAGTTTATCACAGAAAACGACATGTCCGATCCCGATAATTACGCACAGGCCTGTGAACTGATCGACATGGACAGCTTCATCAATTATTACGCAGTGCTTGTCTACTGTGCCCGCTGCGGCGACTGGCCCAACGGCAACTATGCGGTCTGGCACACAAGAGAGGCTCCCGAGGAGCTCTTTACGCTGATGGCGGAGAATGAGGAGCGCACGGATTCATCCGATCAGGATACAGACACCGGGGATACGCAGGACAATGCTTCCGGTGAGAAAAACGCGGAAACCTCCGATTCAGCCGAAGACGGGACCGGGGATGGTTCCGGAGAAAATGCCGGTTCTCCTGAAGATTCCGCGGCTGATGCCGTCGACCCCAATCCCAAAGACCTGGATATCACAGGGAAGACCACTTCGGATTCCCCCTATACGGACGGCCGCTGGCGCTGGGTCCTCTTCGATGTAAACTCGGCTGCCATCTCCTCCGAACTCAAGGAAAACGATACTCTCAACTATATACTCAACAAGGATCCCTCTCCGCTCTTTGTCAGTCTCTCCAAAAACGAGGAGTTCAGGGAGAAGTTCAGCGACCGGATCCTTGAATACGGACGGACCATATTCTCCCCTGAATCGGTCAATGCAAAGCTCGACCAGTATCACGACGAGCTGGACACCGCAATGGCGATTTATTACCGCCGCTTTTTCGGTGAAGAATCCGGGCTTGATTTCGAAGAGATTACCGACACGGAGATCCGCAGTTTCTTTGAGAACAGATACAGTGTCGTGGAAAAAATGCTGCAGGAGCACTTCGGTGACATGTAATTCCGACGCTTTTGCGCCTTAAGATTGTAATGCTAATGACAAATGACCGGCAGCTGCTTAGCAGCTGCCGGTCATTTTCACGAAGCTATACTATTTCCTGAATACGCCTGAACACCTGGTCCAGCACCTTTTCCGGGCTGTCGTACCAGTCGATTGCCCGGACGGACATGAGGTTCCAGCCCAATCCTTCCAGCACCTTTTTCCTTCCGATTTCCAGATCCGAAAATGTTTTGTCTGATTCCAGGTGATCTCCGTCCAGAAGGATGCCCAGAATATATTGTTCAGGCTTGCCGGGATCTGTAATTCCGACATCCACGCGGAAGGAGGATCTTCCGATCCCGCAGACCGAATCACATCCGCGTGCAGCCAGCGCGCGGCTGATCTGCATGGCGATCCCGCTCACGCAGTCATCTTGTCTCCGCAGCCAAGCTCCTGCCATAGACAGGCGAAGACTGTCAACAGAGGCTTCCGCTAGTCTGTCTCCGCCGGCAGTATCCGCGCTTATGTCTTCTGCCTGTGCCTGAGCAGAGCCGCCTTCCAGTCCCTGAGCAGAGTTGTCTTCCTGTCCCCGAACGGAGTCATTTTCCTGTCCGTGAACGGAGTCATCTTCCTCCGTCGCCCGGGCTGAGGCATCTTCTTCCTGCCTTTCTGCAGGCATTTTTTCCTCCATAGAATAATCGCACACGCTTTCCTCATATGCAGGGACAGACTTGTTTTCTGCCGCTGTCTTGTCTCCGCTGACATCTTCCGCCTGGCCTGCGGCATAGCGCAGAAAGGCGTCAAGCATGCGCACACCGGTGGAGAGAGAAGCGGACAGACCGTCCTTCTCAGGCTGAATGGACGTAAATACGTTCATGCCTGCGCGTGCTCTTGTGATAGCGACATTGAGCCGCTTCCAGCCGCCCTCCCGGTTGAGAGGACCGAAGTTCATACTCATACGTCCCTCGGGAGAATGACCGAAAGTCGTTGAAAAGAGGATGACATCCCTTTCGTCGCCCTGTACATTCTCCAGATTTTTGATAAACAGAGCTTCCTCAGCCTGCTCGTCCCACTGCGCCAGAATCTCATCCTGACGCTTTGCCTCTTCATAGAGGTCTTCGATCAGGGACTGCTGCTGGATATTAAAAGTGACAATACCTACACTCTGTCCGCTGATTTCGGGTGTACGGCTCCTTCTCTTCAGTTCCGCGATGACAGCTTCCGCCTCCGCCCTGTTGATCCGGCGGCTGCCGCTCTCAAACTGACCGCCCACATAGGTGAGTGTTACTTTCCTCACGCCGTCGTCCGCGGAAGGGAATGTCAGAAGACGTCCGTCGTAAAAGCGCTCGTTGCTGAAGGAAATCAGGCTCTCGTGACGGCTCCTGTAGTGCCAGGACAGGTAAAGCTGAGGCAGGTTGATAGCGATGCAGTCCTCCAGAATGCTGGCCAGGTCGTCTTCCAGGGGATCCTCAGTAAGATCCAGCTCACGCTCAAAGAAGTTGGTGGGCGGCATCTGGTTGGGGTCGCCCACGATAACGGCATTTTTGCCTCTGGCGAGCACACCTGCTGCATTGGCTGTCGTGATCTGAGAGGCCTCGTCAAACACCACAAGGTCAAAGGGAGGTCTCTCCGGAGCCAGATACTGTGCCGCGCTGACAGGACTCATCAGCATGCAGGGGCACAGACGGGGCAGGACAGGCGCAGTGATCGTAAGGATATCGCGGATGCTCATTCCTTTTCCGCCGCCCAGAATGATCTTGCGGAAAGTCGACAGAAGGGGATTTTCAGATGCCTCCTCGACAAACTCCGGCACGTTCGCGCCAAGGCGCATACGGATTTCTTCCCGGGCAAGCCTGGTCAGCTCGCTGTCCAGATTGCGGATCGCCGAAATCTGTTCTTCGAGAATAATACCGGAAAACTCATTGAGCACAGGGTCTTTTTCGATCATTTCACGCAGAACGGCACGTGTCCAGGTTTTCTGCCATGAAGGGATCACATCCTCGTGGGACATCCCTGCGCAGTAGGCCTCGATCTGTTTTTCGAGTCCCAGGTCCGCCGCCTCTTTGCGGGCCAGATTAAAGAGCATCCACTCCCTGAGCTGTGAGCGGTTCTCCCGCAGAAAAGCGCAGAACTGTCTCTGTGCATCGAACCAGTCCTTCTGCTCGCGGGTGCGCATTTCCTCTGTATCACGGCATTCCAGAAAGGCCTTCAGGTCACTCTCCTGTTTCCGCAGCTGCTCGGATGCAGCTTTCAGGCGTATGATCTCGTCCCGGAGATAGGGCCTTCCGGCTCTTTCCAGACGAACCTTGTCGCTTCCGGTTAGGGCTTGAAGTCTTTTGGTACTCTGGACAGCTGCCTGGATTGCCTGATACATGACAGGGATCACCAGATTTCCTTCCGCATCACGGAAGGCGTCCAGATCAGCGCCGCAGGCCTGCATTGCTTCCTGATACAGACGGTACTCTCTTTGATAATTCTGTATATCCTGTGTATATTGGCCGAGTCTGCGTCGGCCGACCTTCTGGCCGTCTGCAGAAAATTCGCTCAGTTCGGCCTCCAGCCTCCGCTTTCCGAAATACTGCGGGATCGTCCAGGATTTTCTGGCCTTGTCATAACTGCCGCGCAGACGGTTTGCCTCTTCTTCAGCAAGCTGCAGAATGTCAGGAGTAAACACCTTGAGCAGTCGATCCCGGCACATCATCAGACTCTGATAGTGCTTTGCGGCAGTGTCCGCCTTCTGCAGCTTTACCATGAGTTCCGGCGCAGGAGCCTGGGCCCAGAGCATGGGCAGGCGGTTCCACCGGTCAAGTTCGTTGTTGATATCGATTGCCTTCTGAAGATCTGCTATACCGGCAGGTTTGGCTTCACCTGTCTTTTTTGCATAAGCATCCAGGGCCTTGTCAAGCAGATCCACCGCTTCAAGATAAGTGCTGATCTGCTCATCCATCTTTACCCGGAACTCCTGGGTATAGACTGTCTTTCCGACCGGTGCGAGAGGATGTCCGCAGGGATGCCCGACAGCACGGCCTGCAGCGACAAGCTTCTCAAGAGCTTCCCGCCGCTGCGACAAGTCCTGTCTGGTGAGCAATGCCGCCTCTGCGCCGTACTGCGTACCGGCTGACACTTCCGGCACATTCCCCGGAAACCGCTCATAGAGGTCCATCAGTTCCCAGACTGAAAGATCGGCGCTGCCTTTACGATGGAGATGCAGAAGATATTTCTGGGCATCCGCGATTTTTGTCTCCAGCCCGTTTTTGATCTCCTCATAGGAAGAAGCTTCCGGTTTCAGATGTGCTTCCGCCGCAAGGCGCAGCTTTTCGATCACGTCTTTTTTGCGGCTCTTGCGGGAATGGATCTCCAGGCAGAAATCATCCAGTCCCAGTTCCTCAAGCCGGTTCTGTACCACAGAGAGGGCGGCCATTTTTTCCGCCACAAACAGAACGGTCTGCCCCTGCGCCAGCGCATTGGCAATGATCGCTGTGATCGTCTGAGATTTTCCTGTTCCGGGAGGTCCGTGCAGGACAAAGCTTTTGCCGGCAGCCGCCGCCCGGACTGCAAGTCTCTGGGAGGAATCCAGGCTGACCGGAGCCAGGATCTCATGCTCCCGGCACTCCTCCTGCCAGGTACCCATATCCTCTTTCCACTCGATGGTCCCGCCCGCAAGGGAACGGACGATCGGGCTGTCCAGAATCTCCTCCCTGTGTTCATGCAGGTCTTCCCACATCATATATTTTGCGTAAGAAAAAATACCCAGACAGGGCTTTTCCACAATCTCCCAGTCCTGCATAGGGGCAATGAGAGCGCGGAATCTGTCAAGTACTGCCTTGAGGTCAAAATCGTCTCCGTCCTGCAGCATATTGCTGCGGTCGGAATCCTCCAGAGCATAGTCCAGACGGAGCTTTTCAAGCAGAGTCTGGTTGACCAGGGGCTCCTCATCCGCCGCACGCAGCTTATAGGGGATCTCTCCCTGTCCCCTGACGATTTCCGCAGGCATCAGCAGAAGAGGCGCAAACCTCTCCTGACCGGGAGTCTTTTTGTCGAACCAGCGCAGAAGTCCGATTCCCCAATAAAGGTTGGCACTGCCGGTCTCTTCCACGGAGGATCTTGCGACACGCGACATCTTTTTCAGCCGCAAAGATATACTGCGGGGAGTTCCCTCTGTTCCGAGCAGACCGTCGGAGACAGATTCGGGAAGAGAAAACACATTTTTATCGTCTTCGGACATTTTCTCTGTATCTTCCGCAGCGGAATCCTCGCGGCCGTCTTCGGAAATATCCTCTGTATCTTCCCCGGTAAAACCACCTGTTCCGTTTTCGGAAATATCCCCTGTATCTTCCCCGGTAAAATCTCCTCTTTCGGTTTCGGAAACATCCCCTGTATCTTCCCCGGTAAAATCTCCTCTTTCGGTTTCGGAAACAGGCGATCCTGCGGATATCATGGATTCTCCAGATTCTATGTGTTCCGGAGACTCTGATGGCTGATCGGGTTCAGCAGATTCCATTGGCTGCAGGGGCTCTATGGGCTGCACGGACTCCATGAACTCTACGGATTCCATGGGCGCCATGGATCTCATGGGCTCTACGGACTCCAAGGGCTCTACGGATTCCATGAGCGCCGCGGACTCAGCCGGCTCCGCCGCTCCCTCAAAAGGGTATACAGTAAAAGAGGTACCCGCACGGAGTACCTCCATGAATGCGGGGAGTTCCCCCGCTCTTATCTCAAAAGGGATCACACTGGTTGTCATGCGGGCGCTGAGCAGCGCATTGCGCAGTGTCAGATCAAACAGTTTTTTCTCCCAGAGTTCAATTTTTCTTTCGTATTTGCCCATATTCTCTTAATCACAGATCCATTCAGATAAGCAGCGGATCACATCGATGACAAAGTGTATTGATTTCTACCCGCTTCTGATGAAAACGAAGCCGGAGATCGAAACCGGTCATCATTTTGTGCGCCACCAGATTGCAGGATATACCTCAATGCGACGGTAAGCAGGCTCTTCTGACCAGTTTTCTTTGTCCTTTTCAACCTGCAGTGTCGTCACTTTTCCGCCGCCGGAAGTATTACTTGAAAGATCACGTATGATACCGGGTTTGGAGAAGAGCTGCCAGCTGCGGTCTCCCCTGCTCCTGGGGACATAGAACTGATACTGTTCTCTTGAAAGAATAGTCACCTTTTCCTCAGTGCTCTCAATAAAATCATATCCATCCGTTCTGGATACTTTGGTAGAATACTTTTCCGTGCAGAGGTGTTCTCTCTGTTCCGGAGTAAAAAACTCTGTGATGAAGGTCTGGTTGAGCCACTTGCGCAGTCTGCTCGTTCTCCAGGAAACCTGGCTGCTGCTATCCGTAAGGTTCATCCTGGTCACGGATTCTCCTGCTACCATAAGCATACAGTCCGCCCTGATCCAGAGGACATGCCATGGTGTTCCGTTCAGATAAACCGTATCGCCGCTGACAGCCTTTTTAATCTCATCGAAGGGCGTATTCTCTTCTTTTTTATCCCCGGTCTCCGGCTTCTTCTCAGGTTTGGAATCCTTTTTTGTTTCGCCGGTGTCACCGGAATCCTTTTTCTTCTCGTCACCGGATTTTCCTGAACCGTCCTTTTTGCCCGGAACATTATCGCTCAGATCATCATCGGTAATCCATCCGCCTTTTCCTGTGCCCTTCTTTTCTTTGTCCGGCTTGTATTCTGTATCTGACTTCCCGGTTTCAGAATCGGAACCGCCGTCCTTTCCGGCAGGGTTTTCACCGCTTTTGCTGTCAGATCCGGATTTCCCGGCTCCCAGATCATCTTCAATGGTCTCCCAGGATTTGTAGACGACCACATCTCCGGGTTCCGGCTTGGCCAGAAGCAGGATCTCTCCTGTATCTTCAGCTTCCGGCTTCCCTGGTATCTTGGCACCGCAGAAAGGGCAAAACGTATATTCAGGTTTTAGAATGCTCTTACATGCACTGCAGTATTCCATGAGACCTACCATCCTTTCCGATCATACCGCTCCTTAGTGCGGCAACGCAATGCGATCACAGGATGTTTGCAGCCGCCCCGCGGCAAAAACATCCGGAGTGAAAAATCTTGTATCGATAAGATTTTTCACGCTTTTATCCCAACTCTGACGTAATGGTCTTGTACATTTCCGCCAGTGACACCTGTTTCTTCTTATTTCTCGATTGTAAATAATCCTGTGCGCTGCCGTCCGGATCAGTCATGGCGGAAGGATTTCCCGCAGATACAGCTCCAACCGCCGGCATAGCACCGTTGTACATTACAGGGGCGGCAGCGATGACTGCAGGTGCTGCTGCCTCCATCGTTTTTTCATCCCTGATCCGCTCGACAATCTCCTCCAACTCCGCAGGCTCCAGAAAAATATACTCCATTGCCTCAAAAGCCTGAAGGGTATCTTCCAGAACATAAACATTTTTCTCCAGCGTCTTATCCTTGATCGCAATGAATACTAATTCCGTAATCCTGTGGAGTTGAGTGTAGTTGAATCCCTCTGTGAGGCTGGCTATTTTCTCTCTGCGTTCTTTTTCTATAGCCGCATTGCCGTTCAGATCAAAGCGGAAATTCTTTCCCTCATAATACGTTTTAAAAAATCTCAGCCGCGCTTCACTGTCAGGAAGCCTGAAGACACAGGGCGTCATTTCCCTGCGCAGCAGAATGCTCATCTTTGAAGGAGTATTGGAGATCACGATCAGAAACAGCGGAAGATCCATTTCCTTACAGTACATTAATACTGACAGGAGAGCCTTCATCAGCCTGCCCGCACGCCTGCACTCCTCCGGATAACGAATGATGACAGTGCGTCCCTCCATGCTGTCTCCCTGACCCGATTCCGCCTGTCCGACAGCAAGTGCCTGCAAAGCTGTCTCCATACTGCTGCCCTTCCAGGCATCGAAGGCATCGCCCGTCACACTGTAACAGCGATAGCTGTTATTATGCAGTTTTCCAGCCAGTGCCAGCGCCGTCGAATATCTTCCGGAACCCTCCGGACCTGTAAAAAGGAAGGCACGGGTACTTCCAATTCCCAAGGATTCATCGATCTGATGCGGAAGATAACCGTTGAGGGTCTTATACCACCAGCCATTCATTACGTCCGGAATGTCTTCACCAAACTCCCGCATGCGGAACTGTTTCGCCCATCGGTCCGCCGTCAACGGCGGTGCCGTGATTTCCTCTTCCACAGGCAGGTCGTCCATGTAGTCTCCCATAATCTGCTCCATTTATCATAATCACTGATCATTTTATCAGTCGTCGCCTTCTATGCCGCGTCTGTACTGTTCTTCCCATTCGTCCAGAGAGCGGATGATTGAATCCTTGGGAGCCGGCAGGCAATTCTCTTTGGCACTGTCAAACTGCCTCTTTTCCACCATATAGACGCCGTTTTTGAGAGCCTCGATCGCGGAGTCCTCATCCTGGTACTGGGTCATGATATCGCGCACGATCTCATTTTTGAGCTGATTGCAGAGACGAACGATATCGCGGTAGTTATACATTTCTGTGGCTTCCGCCATCACTTCATAATTGCAGTCGGGAGCAAACCGCAGGACATCCTTGAACTGTCTGCGGATAGCATGCTCGCGGGCTCCCCTGTCAGGGAAAGGAACACGGATCAGCTCGACACGGTCCATCATGGCGTTGTCCACCTTACCCGGATAGTTGGTCGCGCCGATGAAAATGATGGTCTTGGGATCCTTGCGCTCGTTGATACGGTTGAAGCCTTCCAGGAAAGCCGTCGTCAGTGTCGCGGCATGCTCGGGAAGGTTGGGCAGAGAGCGGTTTTTACAGACGCCGTCAATCTCATCTACGAAGAGGATGCAGGGAGCGTTCTCCTCGGCTTCCTGGAACATGCGGCTGACGATCTTTTCCGCGTCACCGACATAGCGGCTGAGGATGTCCGATCCGGTAAGGGAAATATACTTGTAGTTCTGCTCCATCAGTTCATGGGCAAAGGCTTCGACAATATAGGTCTTGCCGCAGCCGGGAGGGCCGATGAAGAAGAAGGAGTGCAGTTTGGGAATGCCAAGATATTCCTTAAGTTTTCCGACTCTGGTGTCGACAACACACTGACGCAGTTTTTGCTTGAGGTCATCCATGCCGGCTACATCTTCAAAGGTGTGAAGGGGGATCTCCTTAAACCACTTGGAGACATCTATGTCGGAATCCTTGTTCTTTGCTCCGCTGCCGCCGGAAGCCGCCCCGCCGCCGGGAGCTGCTGAACCTTTATTTCCGGAAGCTCCGGATGCTCCGCTGCCGCCCTTTTTGACTTTTCCTTCATCAAAACGGCGGAGAAGTTCCGGATTCAGAATCCCTACGATTTCGCGGATGCGCAGATCCAGTTCCCTTTTCTTTCGCTGCTGATATTCCTGGACACCGCCGGTGCTGATCGTGGCCATTTCCTGTCTGAGGTCAGCAGCCTGCTGCAGATAAATGCACTCCTGCTTGGTGTGTTTTCCCTTGGAGCGGTATTCATCCTCGGCCTGCTGTTCGTAGATCGCACACTGGCTCTCCATTGATCTGATGCGGGAGATATAATCCCCGCTGTATTCATTATTATATGCCATAATGTTCCCCTGTATCAGGCAGCAGCTGCTGCCCGGTTATCATTCGTCACCCGGGTTTTCGCGCAAATACAGCGCGAAGACATCCGGAAACTGGTGCAGGTGTGACTTGCAAATATCATTGATCGGCGACTTATATGCAGCAATCTGCCGGAAAGTATTGTCGCCTATTCCTGTCAGTCGTCGCTGAGTTCACTGATCAGGTCGCTGATGCTGGCGATATTGCCTTCCACAACATTGTCATTGACAGGTTCATCGCTCAGCCCGTCGAGCATGCTCTCAAACATCTGGGAAATGTCGCTGTTCTGAGGAAGAGATTCTCCCTGCAGGCACTCATAGACACTCTCGCCGCGGACGAGTCTGTCGATCAGATCGGAAGGAACATACTCATCCATGTCTTTGTAGACCTTGTCCATTCTCTGGTCGCCCTTATCCGCACTTCTTCTCATCTTGCCGATCTGGCGGCGGAGCGTGAACTTGTGGGGAGTCTCCTGGGTGGCGTCAAGACGGTTGAGCACCTTGAGGGCAGTTCCCATGCGGTTCATGGAATTGCAGAGATCTGTTGTGGAGCGGATCTCCTCCAGATTTTCCTTCGCTTCTTTGATGACCAGAAGACCATAGAAAGCATCGCATACTCTCACGACATTTCTCTCATCGTCCTGTCCGTTTTTGCGTTTTACACGGATTTTTGCAGTCTCACTGATGATTGTATTCTGATAGCGCTCGGCAATCATATCCAGTTCGGCCTGAAGCTTCAGTTCCACCATCTCTCTGGGTTCTTTTTTTCTGCCGGGTGACTCTTCCAGAAATCCCTTTTTCTCCCTGACTTCCTTCTTGCCCTTATCTTTGCCGCCGCCCAGTTTAATCGGTCCAAATCTCATTTTTAATTCCTCCATATTCAGTATCCCGGCACTTTCGCTGACACGGGATTGAAGTACAATTCAATTATGCGAGCCGGCTGATCATTTATCAGAGCTGTGTCTGACTTTATCTGCTGATCTGCCATCAGCACTTTGTCTGATTTCATTTCCTGATCAGTCATCAGCACTGTATCTGACTTATGTCCTCTGATCACTCGTTGTCGATCAGAATCTTCTCCTCCTGGGTGTTGCCGTTTTCCACATCCAGTTCCAGATGAACATCCTGCATCTCCTCTTTGATCTTGGCTGCGCGGATACGCTCCTGTTCTTCTTTCTTCTCGATGAATTTCATCTTCTGGAACTTTCTTGCGGCGCTGGTCAGATAAGTAGCCTGATTCTTCAGCCAGTTCTCAAAGATCAGGTGATGGCGGTCCACGATCTCCTGCAGTTCCTTGGACTGGGTCGCAGATTCCGCCAGAGAGCGGGCGATTTCGTCTTGCAGGCTGCGGAGAACGTCCATGTTCTCCTCATCCATCTGGAAACCGATCTCACTGAGAGATACATCGATCATGCGGATAGATTCACGGTCCTGCATCACGCTGCGGCTGAGATTTTTCTCCATCACTGCCAAATCCTTGATCGTGTCATTCAGATCATAGACCTCTGTGACGAGGGTAGCCGCTTCCATCAGTTCAGGTGTCTTGATGGTCTCGGGGCTGCCAGCCTCCTGAAGCTGCATTGTCAGATGAGGCTTGTCATTGAGCATCTTGTCCATCTCGGACTTTTTCTTGTTCCTCTCGTCCGTATTTCTGCTGATCTTGTTGTTGATCGTGCGGATTTCCTCAATCTTGTCACGCTGCTGGGCGCTGATGGTAACAGCTGTCAGGAATTTCTCCAGTCTGGCCTCGCGCTTCTCCTGGATGTCTTCCGCCTTCTCCGCTTCCGACTCGGTGATATCCTTGCGGGCTTCGTTGGTGCAATAGAAGAGGCCCTTGAAGATCCAGGTGATCGTCTGCGTATCGCCTTTATTGATGGCTGTCTGCAGTTTTTCGACCATCTGCAGAGTAAGTTCTTCCATGCGGACGATATCGAGACGTTTTACAGGGCTTCCGTCAAATTCCTTGGCAAGTCCTTTGCGGATATTGTCATATCTCTCAAGCGTCTCAGGCGGAATGGTATGTGTCAAATCCTCCATTTTCAGAGTGACCAGACCTGCACGGATCTGATTGTTCATTTCCTGAACCCGATTCGCCCTCTTCTTCTGCTCATCGTTAACCTGTTTCTGGGTCGGTTTCTTCTGTCCTCCGAAAATGCTTCCGGCTATATCCAAGACTCCCATACTCTGCTCCTTTCCTGTTTTTTATCTGATGTATTTCTGTATTTTCTATATATTAGTATTACCTGTTACAGAATTATTTTGAATTATTTTGAATCATTTTATTATCATACACAGCTTCAAAGGGACTTTGGACAGCAGCGAGTGCTTATATATCCCCGAACATGGCCATCAAGATCCACATAATACCGCTGATGACGAAAGTAGGCAGGCCGTTGATCAGAAGCGACGAGAGCAGGTAAAAGAGGAATCTCCAGAGCTCCCGTCCGTCGTTGGGATTGGCCGTCGGGTAATGAATGTTAAATATATACATACCCGCAATCGTCAGTACCAGGGCTATTATATAGTTGACAAAGAAATTTATCCCGAACCCGTTGTATCCCACCCGGAATATCAAAAACAGATTCAGAACCAGCGAGAAAACCGCTGCAGCAAAAACGATTTGGATCACCCTGTTTGTATCCGGAGAATCCTTCTGTACTGCATACACCCAGGAAAAAACGCTGCCCAGAAAGAAGACAGCTATCAGGATTCCGGTAAGAAATCCGGGGCGCTGATCAGGAATTCCCTGCGAATAGTGTCGGTTAAAAAAATCGTTTCCTCTCATATCAAAAAATCCTTATCCTACGTTTCATCCCATTGACCGGATCATCCTGCAGGTTTCTCTGTAACGGAAGGTTTTAGACCTGCCATTTGAATGCCGATTCTTCCGGATTCGACAATTTTCGTTCCATCATCAAGATGCAGTCTCAGATATCCCGGCTCTGCCTGCGAGATTCCGACATGCCAGACACCGGTCGCCGAAGGCGGCATCATCGGAACACTGACCATACACTTTTTGTTTCCGTTGACAGCGATCAGATCAATACTGATCTCCTTTTTGGTCTTGATAGAAGCAAAGGGCTGATGCAGCCAGTGGATCTGATGGTCGGAAAGCTCCCTGTAGACTCCTGCCGGAATCTTCTCCTCGACAGGACCCGTGAGCCCCGCCGGCGTCTTTTTGTATTTCTGAATAACGATCCGGAGTTTGGTGCCGCCGATCCATGCATCTCTGCACCGGGCTGCAGCCTCCGAAATATGTTTTGCTGTCATAGGGCTGTTGTCTAATGCCCTGAATACAGGAAAACCGCAGGTGGGGCAAAAGGAGTGCTGCACGGTATTATCCAGTTTTTCCTCGCATACTACGCACTTCATGTTGTCCCTCCTTCCAGACTGCGCACCAGCTTCCTGTAAAGGGCGGTACATGCCGTAAGTTCCTTATCGATAATATCCAGCCGGGCATCAAACTGACCTGTCTCGGGTACATCCTGACGAGTCTTGCCGCAGGCGCGGAGAAGAACTTCATAGCTGCTCTCGAGGGAGTCCCGGATTTCCTGCATGACCGTGATCCTTGCCCTTGCCTTATTCATTCTCTCCTCGATCCGCTCACTTCTCATTTTGGCCAGTTCTTCCTGCATCTGCTTTTCCTGGAGGAGAAGTTCTTCCTGTTCCTGCTGCATCTGCTCTCTGCTGTGCAGAATGTCCAGCCTGCGTTTTTCCGCTTCCTGACGCTGTTGCTCCGCAAGCTTAAGAACAGCCTCTTTTTCCTGTTCAGAGCGGGCTTTCGCCTCATTCGCTTTCTGAATGACCAGTTCTTTCTGGGTATTGCAGCGAGCCTTGTAGGCTTCTTCCTCCTGCTTGATTTTCTCAAGTTCCTCGGCACATCGCTGCTTAAAGGCTGCTTCCAGCCTGCCGATATTTTCACGCTGCTTAGCACACTCAGCCTGGAAGGCTTCCTCGGCGCGGCCGATACCGGCCATCTGCTCCTCGCACTGTGCCTTGAACTGCTCTCTCTCGTTCTGCTGGCCCTGCCTCTTTTCCCGGCACTGCTGCTCAAAAGCTTCCGCTTCCCTGGCCAGCTTCTCTCTTTCCGCCCTGCAGCTTTCCTCGAAAGCTTCTTCTTTCTTCTGCGCTTCCTCTCTCTGTCGGCGGCAAAGTTCGGCAAAGTCCTCTTCGTCCCTCTTGAGGGCTTCATTTTCGGCATCTATCTGTTTTTGTAACTGGGCCTGCCGGGCTTCAAACTCGCTTCGTTTCTGCCCGGTCTCTGCCAGCTTTTCTTCAAGCTCCTTCTGTGCCTCGGCAGCGGCTGCTGTCATGCTGCGGAACTTTTCCTGTTCCATCTCCAGAGCAGCTTGTGTCCTGGCGATCTCACTCTCAAGCTCCGTGCAGTTTTCCTGCTGGGCCTCGAGGGCTTCGATCCTTTCCGTTTTATACTGGCGGAGTTTCTCATAATCTCTGCTGTCCAGATTTCTCTGAAGCTCCCTGATCCTTTCCTCCAGCATACGGGACTGAGCATCCATGGAGGAAATCCTCTCCTCCAGCTTCCTCTCCTGATCGCGCAGGTTCTCGCATTTTTCGTTCTGCTCCTCCGCTTTTTCGCGGAGTGTATCTCTTTCATGCTGGAGACGCCCGCTTTCAGAGGCGGCCTGCTCCAGAGCAGCCTTTTCTTTTGCGATCTGTTCGCGCAGGACCAGGGCATCTTTCTCCCGGTCGTGTTTGTATTCTTTCAGTTCACGGATCCGGTCTTTGAGCACGGGATCGATCTCCCGCTCCAGTTTGTCGATCTCCGACTGGATATTTGCGCAGACTCTGCGGGATTCCTCGGTTTCCCGGAGAGTCTGCTGCAGACTATTCTTCTTATTCTGCAGCTCTTCCTGTCTTTTGCGGACCTGTTCCTTTATATCTGCTGCTGCCTCTGTCTCATGAATAACAGAGTTCACCTCATTTTCCACAACCTGCAGGATTTTCATCCCTGATTGTGTATTGAAATTATCTTTATTGGATTTAAAAATCTTTACAAATGTATTGCCCGCCCACGGAAGACGCCTCATCAGCGCGTTCTCATCGTGCAGTTCCAGCTGATCAACAGGTCTGCCCGTCTCTTCTCTGACATCTTCACAAAAGTCATAAAACAGATCCAGCACATCTTCAACAGCAACTCTGTTTTTTCCGCTCATCTGTTCAAGTCCGTCGCGTACTCGTCCAAAATTCATTCCTACCCCCTTGCCTCATAAAGAGTGCGGCAGCACGAAGTGTTTACGGTAATTACACAAGCAGATCATCCAGTCTTGTCAACTCCACGATCCTGCTGCGGCCATCCACCGGCCTGCCGATCCAGTCATATTCTTTGACATGGAGACTGACGACACCGGCGGCATCCAGTGAGAAACCTATGGCAGCAAGCATTCCGTACGATCCCGATAGAGCTCTTCTGACACGTTGTTCATATTCAGGGCGGATCCGGTCTGTCTGTGTGTTGGACAGATCCCTGCTCTGACTCCAGGCTATCTGGAGAGGGCCGTTATCGGAGAGATAATACAAAATCGGTCTTCCGTCTGCGTCCTGGGCAAAAAAGGGCTGCTCAAACTGGATCGGTTCTCTGTACTGGATCGCAAAATCTGTAAATGCAGGCCCCCATTCTCCGGACCCGCCGTCTCCCAGACATCCAAAAGACTTGATTCCGATCGAGTAGGGCGCTGTATTGCGGATTCCGATGATGCCTTCCGCCAGAAGCGCCGCCCCCATGGAGATCGCGTTTTCTCTGTCTCCGCGATTAAATATGATTCCCTGGCGCCTGCGGTCAGAGGAACTGAAAGCGAATTTTTCCTCAATCTGTTTGGACACCAGATAAAAATTACCGAAACCGCCGACCAGAGCAATCTTGAAATTCTCGCTGTTTCTCTCCATGAATGGAATCTTCTTTTCATTCATGTATGCAATCATTTCCTCGAGCTTGGCATCAAGCACAGGATAGATTCTCTCTTTATATACTTCAAGCATGACAGAAAAACGTATCGGAATATCTTTATCGCCATACTCAATCGTAGTAAACTCATCTACTTCTTCCATGATATCCGACGGATTATCTGTCCCGAATGCATTGTAGGTATTCCGTATGGAGCCTGTCATCGACTGCAGATCCTCTTCCAGACGGTCTACCGCGCGCAGAAATCTGGGATCCGTGCGGAATCCGTCAGCGGGAGGCTCTACTCCGAATCTGCGGAGGGAGCGCTCCATCACATTTTCCATATAGGCGATGCCCGCCTCTCCGATCTCGCCGTCGGCATTTTCACCGGCACCGGTCTGCTCCAGGACCCGGATCTCCATCAGGCCGGGCTGATCTTTTTCTCTGCAGGGATTGATCTCTGTCAGGGTGATATCCAGAGTGCCTCCGCCGTAGTCGATGAGAAGAATCTGACCGTCATACAATTCTTTGCGATTGGTGTTGCGGTAATAATTGTAGGCAAAAAAAGCACATGCCGCAGAGGGTTCACTGACAATCTGTACCTGGTGGACAAAGAGATATTTGCGGCAGATCTCACGCAGCTTTGCCCTTGCGTTAACGCTTTTGACGCTCTGGAACCAGATCTCAGGCACACAGATCACAAGACGTTCCACCTGAGTTCCGCGATGATAATACTGGATCGCACTTGTCAGGATATTTTCCAGGTAGCGTTCTGTGATATATTCCGGTGTATATTTATCTGTATAACCCCGGCGGCGGGCTGTCTCCAGGTCTTCCGGAAGAAGCATCTTGAAGCCTTTAAAGGTCTTTACGCCGATCTTGCCGGTCCGGTTCTTGGCCGCCTTGCCGAAATCCATTGCACCGTTTTTGACAGAGACTACAGAAGGAATGTGCGGTGCTGCCATGCCCGCCAGCATTGGTTCGACATTATTTGTATCCCTGCGATACGCTGACACAGACGAATATGTACTTCCGAAATCCACACCTAAACTCAGCATTGATTTCCTCCTGTCTCTTCTTTCTTCATCTGCTGGAACCTGCGCAGTGTTTCCACATAATTCACACCGGTGCTCATTGCAGCATCGGAAAGCTGATCGATCGACTGCTTGATATCGTACATCTCCTGTTCTCTGGATTTATCAGCTTCCTTGATCTGCTCAGTCTCCATGCTGCCGACTTCTCCGAGAATATCCGACACACTCACTGCGCGGACTGTGATCGCACTGCGGGACGCATTGGTGAGCTGGTCCAGTTTGTCTTCCTCCTGATCATAAGCTTTCATATGATAGGTGTATTTGGCAATCCAGGCTTTCAGCTGATCCTGAACCTTGTTTCCCTTATCGGCAAGCCTGCAGTACTCCAGCGCCTGCTGGCCGATGACCGAATAGTAGTCGACCGGAAGGCCCGCCTCCATTCTGTCGAGATACTCGTCCAGCCCCGGCGTTTTGAACTGCAGTTCCTCCTGCTGATCATAGATTTTCTGCTTCTTTGCTCTGCATTCCGTAATATTGAATTTATCTTCCGTCTTAAGACGATTCAGTCTTGCAATATTCTCCGTCACGGTGACGATCGCCGTCTTGCACTTCCAGATTTTGATCGTATCTTTATCAAAGTTGAAATTCTTGAGCTGGGCATATTCCAGAACATCCAGAGCGGCATTGACCGTCCTCAGGTCTCCCCGGTCGGCTGCTTTTGTGATTGAAAGTACTGTCTTTTCTATATCTGTCTGGATCGCGCCGGGCGCATCATTGACACGAGGGGAACTGTACAGTTCCAGAATATGGTCCAGACGTGTCCTTACCTCCGCCAGTTCCTCTCCTGCGTTCATAGTCCTGGAAAGACGTACTGATCGCAATGCGTCTGTAACTGCATTTTCTGCTGTCGCTCCGACATATGATTTTTCCCACTCTTTATTATCCTGGGATACAGTCGCCTCAGCAGGCAAAACCTCTTTTGCTTTTTTTCTCAGACCAAACATAACATCCGCCTTCTTCAGGTCATTGCGCAGATCGGAAAATCTGCGGAATCTGTTTTCTCCTAATATCATCCCGCATTTTGCCTGAAAAGCGGGAGATGCATACCATTGACTGACCAGCAGAGCCAGATTTCCAGTCTCCAGTTCATCAGACAGCAGGCTGGTATTATCCAGTGAGTTGCGCCGCAGAATAGTCCTGACATTATCTCTGGAAAACATGTTGAGCCAGACACAGCGGCTTCCCAGCCTTCTCTTCATTTCCTTGTAGAGCGGCGGATTGGAAGGATCGACAAGGATCTCACGCATTTCCCTGCAAAGAGAATGGCCTCTCTCGTCGCAGAACCTGAAAACACTTTCCGGTCCGGCGAGTACATTGTGGATACGAGAATCCTGAATCGGTCCGACCAGAATGATCGCATTGCCCTGCTCTCTTGCGCGATCCATCATTCCGATATAAGTGTTCAGCGTCTCGGAAGAGTCATCGCGCAGCACAGTATTGAAAGTCTCCAGATCAAAGATGACAGCGACCCGGCTTTTCTGCGACATCAGTAAGGGAATCTTGCTGTCGATCAGCTGATCCAGGTCCTCACAGTCCCAGTCGATCTTCTCCCTGCGGTCGCGGCTGTAGAGTCTTCCGTATTTTCCCAGAAAACGGATACCGGGGAGTTTTGTCTCATTGAGCATGGTCTCCGCTTCTTCGCTCTGGATTGATAAATAATAGCCATCTGCGCCGGCCTGCAGAATATAGATATATTTGATTCCCTTTTCATACAGCGAATAGCACAAATACCGATAGAGGTCCATTTCCACCAGATTCGGCAGCAGATAGGTATCCTCGTTGGCAAACACAAAAGAAATTACACCATCTCTGACATCAATCATACTGCATCACCCTCATCCAAGATATATTGACCGGAAGCTGTTCACTCTCTGGAAACCGCTCCTGATAATTAATATGTTCCGTATATTCCGACTTTTATTCTGCAAGACATGCCTGCAGGTCATATTCTGCAGGTTATGTTCTGAAGATTTCAATCTGCAAATATTACTGCGCTTTCAAAAAGCACCTGAAGGACAGTACCGCGGTATTCAAGACTTGTCCCCGAAGCTTACAGACTGCCGCCAAAGAAGAATCCGCTTCCGGCATCTTTGTAGTTTTCCATGCCGTTGTCCCTCATGTCCTCTTCGAGCTGATCTTCCTCGGGCTCTCCCGCATCATAATTTGAAGCTTCCATACTCTCCCTGCCGACATGAGAACCAGCAGTTCTATCATCATCTTCCTCACTGTGATCGGAAACAGCGCCGGCCAGCTGCGATCCGCAGAAAATACAGAAGGAATAGACGGAAGGTACTTTGGCCCCGCAGTGCGGGCAGATAATCTCTTCTATTTTCTCCGAAGGAGCTTCTTCTACGCTCTCTGCATTTTCGTCAGCTGCCTCACCAGGTACCGGCTCAGGTGAATATTGCTCTGCTGGCATCTCTGCCGCATACGAGGCTGCGGGTATCTCGGCTTCATATTGTTCTGCAGGCATTTCCGCTGTATGCGGTGCTGCGGGTTCTTCTGATGTATAGGCTCCCTCAGCTGTTCCGCCTGCGTAAGGTGCAGAAGACATTTCAGCCGGATAGAATCCACCGGGCTCATTCACCATTGTGGAAGATTCATCAAATCCTTCCAGACTATTTCCCGTGTTATCCAGACGGACCGTTGCATCTTCTTCCATCAACAGATCAAGATTCTGCATACTGGAATCATCAGGAGTGCTCCATGCCGCATGCAGAGACTGTGCTCCGGCTTCCGCAGTCTTTTCTTCATTCTCTGCTCCCCAGGTCGAAGCAGTCTCTTGCACAGGAGCTTCCTGCTCAGTATTCCAGGCAGGCGCGAAATTCTCTGCCGCTGCTTCCTGTTCTGTATTCCACGCGGGCGCAGTATCTTCTGCAGGTGTTTCCACAGCCGCATTCCATGCAGGCGCGGCATCTTCTACGGGTGCTTCCACTGCCGCATTCCATGCAGGCGCGGCATCTTCTACGGGTGCTTCCTGCTCAGTATTCCAGGCAGGTGCGTAA
>ONKG01000081.1 GCA_900318375.1 uncultured Lachnospiraceae bacterium | reverse complement strand
CATTTGGAAACCACCAGGAGGAATCAACTTATGTATGATGTTATAATCATCGGCGCAGGCGTCACGGGATGCGCGGTCGCACGCGAGCTCTCCCGCTACAAAGTCAACGTCTGCGTGCTGGATAAGGAGGAGGATGTCTGCAGCGGCACATCCAAGGCCAACAGCGCCATCGTCCACGCCGGTTTCGACGCACCTGCAGGGTCCCTGATGGCCCGCTTCAACGTGCGCGGCAATGAGATGATGGATGACTTTGCCAGAGACCTCGACATTCCCTTCAAACGCAACGGCGCCATGGTCGTCTGTATCCATGAATCCGAGAAGGAAGGCCTGAAAGACCTCTATGACCGCGGAATCGCCAACGGTGTCAAGGGCCTGGAGATCCTGGACCGCGAACAGGCTCTTGAAAAAGAGCCCAATCTCTCCGAGAACGTGGTTGCCGCTCTCTACGCGCCCACCAGCGGAATCATCTGCCCCTTCATGCTCAATATCGCTATGGCTGAGAATGCCAATGTGAACGGCGTTGACTTCTTCTTCAACACAGAGGTAGAGAAACTGACCCCTGCGACCTGTGAAAAATGCGGTCAGCCCATCTGGAAGATCCGCACCAACAACGGCGAGTACAAGGCAAAATATGTCATCAACGCGGCGGGTGTCTATGCAGACGTCTTCCACAACATGGTCTCTGAAAAGAAGATCCATATCACTCCCAGGCGCGGCGATTACTGCCTGCTCGACAAGACTGCAGGCGGTCATGTCAGCCACACCATTTTCCCTCAGCCCACCAAGTTCGGCAAGGGCGTTCTGGTTTCCCCGACCATCCACGGCAACCTGATCGTCGGCCCGACGGCCATTGATATCGAAAACCGTGAGGGTATCAATACCACCGCAGCGGGCATCAATGATCTGATCGGAAAGGCAGGCGAGCATGTCCGCAATCTTCCTATCCGCCAGGTCATCACTTCCTTCGCGGGTCTGCGCGCACATGAAGACCACCACGAGTTCATCATCGGCGAAGTAGAGGATGCGCCTCACTTCATCGACTGTGCCGGCATCGAATCCCCCGGTCTTTCCTCCAGTCCTGCCATCGGCGAGTACGTCGGGCAGATGCTGAAAGAGAAGATGGGTCTCGAGGAAAAAGAGGACTGGATCGGAACCCGCAAGGGCATTCTCAATCCCGCAGATCTCTCTATCGAAGAGAGAAATGAACTGATCAAAAAAGAACCCGCCTACGGCAGGATCATCTGCCGCTGCGAAATGGTCACAGAGGGCGAGATCATCGACGCCATCCACAGACCCCTGGGCGCACGTTCCCTCGACGGCGTCAAGCGCAGGACCAGGGCGGGAATGGGCAGATGCCAGGCAGGATTCTGCTCGCCCCGCACCATGGAGATCATCAACAGAGAACTGGGCATTCCGATGGAGAAGATCACCAAACTCGGCGGTGAATCCAAAATTGTCCTTGAGAGAACAAAGGGAGGTGCCTGATAATGACTTCGTATGATATCGTGATCGTCGGCGGCGGCCCCGCCGGCCTTGCAGCTGCCGTTTCCGCTAAAAAAGCCGGCACGGACAGCATCCTCATCATCGAGCGCGACAAGGAGCTGGGCGGCATCCTCAACCAGTGCATCCACAACGGTTTCGGACTCCACACCTTCAAAGAGGAGCTGACCGGTCCCGAGTACGCTTATCGCTTCATCGAGCAGGTCTATGACCTGGGAATCGAATACAAGCTGGATACCATGGTCATGGATATCTCTCACGACAAAGTCGTGACCGCCATGAACCGCACAGAAGGCATGTTCCAGATCCAGGCCGGAGCCGTTATCCTGGCCATGGGCTGCCGCGAGCGTCCCAGAGGCGCCCTGAACATCCCCGGCTACCGTCCCGCAGGTATCTACAGCGCAGGTACGGCACAGCGCCTGGTCAACATGGAAGGCTACATGCCCGGACGTGAAGTCGTCATCCTGGGTTCCGGCGATATCGGCCTGATCATGGCCCGCCGCATGACCTTCGAGGGCGCGACCGTCAAGGTAGTCGCGGAGCTGATGCCCTTCTCCGGCGGCCTCAAGAGAAATATTGTCCAGTGTCTGGATGACTATGGAATCCCGCTCAAACTCTCCCACACTGTCGTGGACATCGAGGGTAAAGAGCGTGTCAAAGCCGTCACCATTGCGGAAGTCGGCCCTGACATGAAGCCTATCCCCGGAACAGAAGAGCGCTATACCTGCGACACACTTCTTCTTTCCACCGGCCTGATCCCCGAGAACGAGCTGTCCCGCGGCGCAGGTGTTGAGATGAACAACGTCACCAGCGGCCCTGTTGTCAACGAGATTCTCGAGACCAGTATCCCCGGCGTCTTCGCCTGCGGCAACGTCCTTCACGTACATGACCTGGTGGACTATGTTTCCGAAGAGGCCACCCGCGCCGGCGAGAATGCTGCAAAATACGTCCAGAACGGCTGCAAGGACGAGAAGGAAGGAACAGATATCCGGCTGGTCGCCACAGAGGGCGCCCGCTATACCGTTCCCTGCACCGTCAATGTCTCCCGCATGGACGAAAACCTCACTGTCCGTTTCCGTGTCGGTGCCGTGTTCAAGGACAGCTATGTCAGCGTCTATTTTGACGATGAGCGCGTCCAGCACAGGAAAAAGAGGATCATGGCTCCCGGTGAGATGGAACAGATCATCCTCCAGAAGAAGAAACTGGCGGAATACCCCGATCTGAAGACCATCACTGTCAAGATCGAGGCTGAATAAATGACAGATCTCTGCGCGTGAACAGGACGGATCCTCAGATGTCTGCCCTTTTCATGGAAATATGGATACGACGGGGCTTCCGGCATCTGCCGGTTTTTATGAGAGTGCCGCGTACGCATAGCAGAAAAGAGTCGTTTTGATCATACGTTATTTTTGAACAGGAGGTCATAACTGTAGGTATGGAAAAAAAGAATCTGACTTGTATCGGCTGTCCTATGGGCTGCCAGATTACAGTGGAAGTTGAAGGTGAAGAAGTCTTCAGCGTAACGGGAAACACCTGCGCGATCGGAGACAAATACGCCCGCCAGGAAGTCACTCATCCCGAGCGCACTGTCACCTCTACGGTCACCGTCACCGGCGGAGACAAGGATCGCTGCAGTGTCAAGACCAAAGGCAATATTCCCAAGGAAAAAATCTTTGCCTGTATGGAAGCGATCGACCATGTCAAGGTGGCAGCACCGGTCCGCATCGGAGATGTCGTGATCGAAAATGTCTGCGGCACCGGCGTGGACGTCGTGGCGACCAAGAACGTGGACGCTGCCTGAAGGAAAAGGATGTCCTTATAAGATAATCTGATAAATGATATGTTCACGCGCCTGACCGCGCGTGAACGGCAGCAATAAAAAGAACGTCTGCGGAAGTGTAAATGCTTCTGCAGACGTTTTTTTCATCGAAAACAGCAGATAGGAATATTCTGCCTTGTACCGTTACTTTGTTATTGGGGAAGGGACGGGAGATGCAGATCAATACTCGACTGTCACAAGAAGATCCTTCGAGGTGGTTTCACCATTGATCTGACTGGTGATCTGGTAGGTGACCGTATAATCGCCGGGCATATAGGTGTTGACCTCTCCCCTAAGATGAATATAGTGGCTGAGGTCTGACCCGTCGATATCCTGCATCGTTTTGATATACTCATAGAAATTGAAATAGCTGCCGTATTTGAGTGTGATGTGATCATCGACAAGCTCCAGAACAGGAGCGGGTGCGGTGTTCCCCTCCTCCGCGGCTTCGACTGTATCCGCTTCGCCGGAGTTATCGTTGTCGCTCTCGCTGTTACCGTCGTTCTCGCTGCTCTCGTCGTTCTCGCCGTTCTGGTCGTCTTCGTCGTTCTGGATATTCTCGTCTTTTCCGTCTTCTTCGTTGTTTTTGCCGTTCTTGTCGTTCTTGTCGCTCCTGTCATTTTTGTCGTCTTCGTCGTTCCTGTTGTCGTCCTTCTCCGGGGAACGGCTGTCCTCTGCTGTTTCCACGGTACTTCCTGCAGCTGCCAGCTCTTCTCCCGATCCAAAGGGAGATGCTGCCGGAATAAGGCGCTCGGGACCGAATAAAAGCAGAGCCAGGATGACTGCGTTTGCCGCAATAAGTGCAATGATGATATACTTGATGACAGGCCTGTTGCTTAGATCGGATTGATTAAGAATATTCATGTTTGCGGTTTTGACCTCCGTTCACATTATTTATGTATGGAAACATAATTATTATACAGCCGCAGGCGGGTTCATTCAAGTTACCTTATCATGCATCGGAATTTTTCGAGGCTTTTCGGAGCTTTCGGAGCTTTTTGGTGAAGCTTTCCGAAGCATTTGAAGCATTTCAATGTGTCTGCTTACTTTTGGTATTATTCACGGTTCATAGCAGGCTGTGAGCAAGGAGAGGAGTTCAGTATGGAAATACAGAAAAAGATTGATATTTCAAAACCCGGCATTGCCTTTTCCATGAGACTGGTGACCAACAACCCCTTTATGCAGTGGAACCGCATTGAAATAGATGAACTGGACGAGGATCACTGCCTCTGCCATGTCGAACTCCGTCATGAGCAGACCAATCCGAACGGACTGGCTCACGGCGGTCTTCTATTCACGATGGCCGATGTCGCTGCATCGGCACTGGCCCGCGCGGACGGCCGCAATTATTCCACGCTGGATGCCAATATCCACTATATGCGCAATGTAAAGGGCGGCATCCTCTTTGCAGAAGCAGCCATGATCCGGCGGGGGAGGACATCTGTCCTGATCGAAGTCAGGATCCGAAGCGAAGAGGGCAGGGAACTCACCCGTGTGACGGTCACCATGTTCTGTATTGCCCCTGCGGAAAAATAAAGCGGCGCAGACATTTTTGTGACTGCGCCGATTACTGTTCATGTGCTATCGAGTGCATTAACAGTACTTATTTCTCCTCCAGAACCTGGAAGATGTAGAATTTGAGGTAGTATGATTCCTCGGATGCCCAGAGTATAGGGTGATCGGGTGCCTGGGTGCGGAATTCCACCTGGCGGAGACGCTTGCGGGCGTCTTTTGCGGCCTGGGCGATTGTATCCCGGAAAAGGTCGGGGTCCATGAAATGCGAGCAGGAGCAGGTTGCCAGAAAACCTCCGTCCCGGACCAGGCGGAGCCCCCGCTGGTTGATTTCCCGATAGCCGCGCACGGCAGCCTTGACGGAGTTCCTCGACTTGGTGAAGGCTGGAGGGTCCAGGATCACGACATCATAGAGCTCGCCCTGCTTCTGGAGAGAAGGGAGAAGATCAAAGATGTCGGCGCACAAATACTTCAGGCGGGTGCCGGCTTCGTTGACGAGCCATTCCGTATCCGGGGAAACATTGATTTCCTTCTGTGCGGCGGAAGCTGCATTCTGCGCGGGAATACCAGGACAGCCCTGCCCCGCCGGTACAAAACCGTTCAGAGCTGCGTTCTGCCCCGCCGGTACAAAACCGTTCAGGGCTGCGTTCTGCCCCGCCGGTACAAAACCGTTCAGAGCTGCATTCTGCCCCGCCTGTTCGATGGCAAGATCCGAGGCATCGACACTGGTGACTTCCGCGGCCCCGGCGAGGGCGGCATTGAGCCCGAAAGAGCCGGTGTGGGTAAAGCAGTCCAGAACCCGGGCACCGGCGCAGAGCTTTGCGATCGCGTGACGGTTTTCCTTCTGATCGAGGAAAAAGCCGGTCTTCTGGCCGTTTTCGACATCCACGATATAGCGGACGCCGTTTTCCGTGATGGGAACAAGCGGATCGAAAGGATCTCCGATAAAGCCTTTGGTGCGGGGCAGGCCTTCCTTGTCACGGACCTTTGCGTCGCTGCGCTCATAGATGCCGCGCACCCGGATCCCGTCTTCAGACAGGACCTGTGTCAGAGCGGAAAGAATGATCGGTTTGAGACGGTCGATTCCCAGCGCCAGGGATTCCACGACCAGAACATCCTCGTACTTGTCGACCGTGATACCGGGGAGAAAATCCGCCTCGCCGAAGATGACCCGGCAGGAGGAGGTATCGATCACCTTTTTGCGATATTCCCATGACGCACGCACCCTGGCCTCCAGAAAGGCGGGAGTGATCTTCTGCTCTTTTTTTCTGCTCAGCATACGGATACAGATCTTTGATGCGCGGTTGATAAATCCCCAGCCGAGAAAATATCCGTCAAAATCCTCGACCGCGAGAATGTCCCCGTCCTCAAAGGAGCCGTCCACACGCTCAATCTCATTGTCATAAATCCAGAGTCCGCCGGCCTTGAAAGCCCTGGCGCCCCCTTTTTTGATCCGCGCGACGGCATCAACCGCAAGATTTTCATTCAAATTCTGCCTGTAGTCTGTCATCAGGTAAGTCCTCCTGTCTTTTTTACATTATGTTTCATTATCATATTCAGGTTTCCGGCTTTTTGCAAGCGCTCACTATAAAGCGTCAGCCCCGGCGATCTCGCTGACGATGACGCAATAAAGCCCGAGTTGTCTTTTAGTGTATGGTATGATATGTTTATGAAAACTACATGGCGGCATCTCTGAATCCACATAAAAGCCTGAATAAAAAGCACTGATGTCAAAAAATGACGACCACCCCAAAGAGGTAGTGAAAATGAACTGGAAAGAACATATGAACGCAGAGAAAGCAGCCGTGCTTGTGGACTCCGGCTGTGATATTGCGCAGGAATGTATCGACAAATACGGAATCTGGCTTCTTCCTCTTCATATAGATTATCCGGAGAAGGCATATATGGACGGAGTGGACATCGATCCGCAGATGGTATATGACCGCTATCCCAGGGATTACCCGAAGACGTCTACGCCCTCCCTGCAGGAGGTCATCGACAAGCTTGAAGAGATGGCTGACGCGGGGATCGAGAAGGTCATCGCCGTATGTATTTCCAGCGGTCTGAGCGGGACCTGGAACGCGATCCGGCTTGCGGCACTTCATCAGGACAGGGTGAAAGTCTTTGTTTTTGATACCAAAAATATTTCCGTCGCCTGCGGTCTTCTTGGAATCTGGGCAGCCCGCAAACTGTCTGAGGGGATGTCCTACGAGGATGTCTGTCAGGGACTGCAGGACAAGATCTATGACTCCAAGGTCATGTTCTATATGGACACTCTCGAATATCTCAAACGCGGCGGCCGCATCGGAACGGTCTCCTCGATCATAGGACAGGCGCTGAAGATCAAGCCGATCATTTCCTGCAACAAGGAAGGAATCTACTACACGGTCTCTCTGATCCGCGGCAGCAAGCAGGGCAAGAAAAAACTGCTGCACGAAATGGTGAAATTCTGCCGCGGCCACAAGGTCTGGCTGGGACTGGGGCACGGCGCCGCTCCGCTGGAACTGGAGCAGATGGAAAAAATGGTGACAGACGAGCTGGGGGACTCAGGAGAAGTCCTGTACCGCAAGCAGATCGCGGCGACACTGGCCCTCAATACGGGACCGGGCCTTGTCGGTGTGGCAGCCCTTCTGGATCCCTGATACAATTCCCTGAAAAAGGACGCAAAAAGCCGGAAAGAAGAGAGGAAAGAAGAGAAAAGAACATTCAAGACAGACATGATCGAGAGAGCAGGCAGGAGATGACCCTCTGCCTGCATCTTTATGTCTCCCTGTCTGCGAGAATTCTTTTTATTATTTTGACAATAATCATCTAAATGACAGAAAACGGCACTGAGAGGGACTGCTTTCGGGTGATTTTTGTATACATGTATTTTTTTATTCGATTTTTTCTCTCTTTGGACTGGAAAAATATGAATACCCGCTTTATAATAGAGTATCTGTTTGGCACGACACCGCAGAAAAGTGCCGGCAAGAGAGTAATATCGGCGTGTGCAAGACGCCATCGAACAGGAAGCTGGAGGAAGATTCATTATGGAAAAGAAAAACATCGATTGGAGTAACCTGGGATTTGGATATATGGTCACGGACAAGCGTTATGTATCCATGTTTAAAAACGGCGCTTGGGACGACGGAGCCCTGATCAGCGATGACAAGATCGTTATGAGCGAGGATGCAGGTGTTCTGCATTATTCACAGTCTATTTTTGAGGGACTCAAGGCCTATACGACTGAGGATGGCCGTATCGTGTGCTTCCGCCCCGACCTGAACGCAGACCGTATGTACAATTCCGCGCTGCGCATGGAAATGCCTCCTTTCCCGAGGGATCGTTTCATCGATTCTGTCGTACAGACTGTCAAAGCAAATGCCGCATGGGTTCCCCCCTACGGAACAGGCGCGACTCTGTATGTACGTCCTCTTATGTTTGGTATCAGCCCCGTTATCGGCGTCAAGCCCGCGGAGGAATATATGTATCGTGTCTTCGTGACACCTGTAGGCCCTTATTTCAAGGGCGGCGCAACCCCGATCCAGATCAAGGTCAGTGACTATGACCGCGCGGCACCGCGGGGAACCGGCCACATCAAAGCCGGCCTCAACTATGCCATGAGCCTGCTGCCCGTTATGGAGGCGCACAGAGAAGGCTTTGCCGAGAACCTCTATCTCGATCCCGCAACCCGCACCAAGATCGAGGAGACCGGCGGCGCCAACATCATCTTTGTTGACGAAGACGGAAATCTGGTCATCCCGACTTCCGACAGCATCCTGCCTTCCATCACACGCCGCAGCATCCACTATGTCGCGGAGCATTACCTCGGACTCAAGGTCACTGAGCGTGTAGTCACCCTCAAGGAAGTGGAAGACGGAAACTTCAAGGAAGCCGGCCTGTGCGGCACTGCTGCAGTTATTTCTCCCCTTGGCTGCATCAACGACCACGGAAAAGAGATTTTCTTCTCCAACGGCATGGAAAAGGTCGGCCCTGTCATCCAGAAGCTGTATGACACTCTGACAGGCATCCAGGCAGGTCGCATCGAGCCGCCCGAAGGCTGGATCGTCGAGATCTGCTGACAGGAAGACGAAGAAATACAAAGACGTCCGAATAGTCCGGATAATCGGTAAATGAAGCAGGGGGCACTCGTAGAACGTGTGTCCCCGCTGTTTAATATAAACTAATAATAACCAGGAGTAATTTATGAGTGAAAAAAAGATGATGCTGGGCAATGCCGCCCTCGCGCGCGGCGCATGGGAAGCCGGTGTGAAGGTCTCCTCCGCATATCCCGGAACCCCCAGCACAGAGATCAGTGAGGAACTTGTCAAATACCCCGGCGTGTACGCCGAGTGGGCTCCCAACGAAAAGGTTGCCGCGGAAGTGGCCATCGGCGCTTCCTTCGCAGGCGTCCGCTCTCTGGCCTGCATGAAGATGGTCGGCCTGAACGTCGCGGCGGATCCCGTCTACTCTGTCTCTTATATCGGCGCGGACGGCGGTCTTGTTTTCGTCGTGGCGGATGACCCCGGCCTCTACAGCTCTCAGAACGAGCAGGATACCCGCCGTGTCTGCCGCGCCGCTGTTGTCCCCTGCCTTGAGCCCGCGGATTCCCAGGAAGCCAAGGATTTCATGAAATACGCCTATGAGATCAGTGAGAAATTCGACACTCCTGTCATCATCCGCACGACCACCCGCCTTGCCCACTCTCAGTGCGAGGTCGAGCTCTGTGACCGTGTCGAGCCTGAAGACAAGGAATACACAAGAGATCCCTTCAAGCGCGTCATGATGCCCGGTATGGCCAAGAAGCGCCACCTGGTCGTGGAACAGCGCATGAAAGACATGGAAGAATGGGCCTGCAGCCAGCCCTTCAATAAGGTAGAAATGGGCGATATGACCATCGACGGCAAGAAGATCGGCTTCATCACTGACGGCATCCCTTACCAGTACGTCAAGGAAGTCTGTCCCAACGCCTCCATCCTCAAGCTCGGTATGTGCAATCCGCTTCCCAGGAAAATGATTGAAGACTTCGCAAAGCAGGTCGACGTCCTCTACATTTTCGAGGAGCTTGAGCCTGTCATCGAGGAGCAGGTCCGCGCATGGGGCATCGACTGCATCGGCAAGGAACTCTTCACCATCCAGGGTGAGTACAGCGCAAACATGATCCGCGAGCGCGTTCTGGGTATGGATCTTGGCATTGAGCCGACTCCCCAGATTCCGCCCCGCCCGCCCATTCTCTGTCCCGGATGCCCTCACAGGGCGACCTATTCCGTGCTCAAAAAGCTCAAACTCCACGCGGCAGGCGATATCGGATGCTACACACTTGGTGCCCTTGCGCCCCTGGCGGTCGTCGACACCACCGTCTGCATGGGATCCAGCATTTCTTCCCTGCACGGCATGGAGAAGGCAAAGGGCCACGATTATATCAAAAACTGGGTCGCTGTGATCGGTGATTCCACCTTCATGCACACCGGCATCAATTCGCTGGTCAACATGTATTACAACCAGTCCCACGGCACAGTCATTATCCTTGACAACCGCACCACAGGCATGACCGGCCACCAGGATCATCCCGGAACAGGCAAGACCCTGTCCGGTGAGACTGTCCCTGCGGTCCACTTCCCGACTCTGATCAAGGGCATCGGCATCCAGAACGTCAAGGTGGTCAATCCCTTCGATACAGAGGAACTCACAAAGGTCGGTACAGCCTCTTCCGGAGAAATGTGTCCACTGCGGCGCCTGCCTGCAGCCCGGCTGCCCCGCTCTGACAAAGAATGAGGACGGCAGTATCCGCATTGATGCCACTATGTGCAACGGCTGCGGCCTGTGCATGAAGATGTGCCGCTTCGGCGCGCTTGAGCAGGTCAACGCGTAAATCGTCGAGCTGAAAACAGTACTATCACAGAAACAGTACTATCACAGTACCATCGGACAGATGATAGTAACTTGCAGAAAACGCACCTGGTGGGAATGGAGAATATTATGACAAAGAATATTATGATCGTCGGCGTCGGCGGGCAGGGAACCCTGCTCACCAGCCGTATTCTGGGCGGCGTCATGGAAAACGCCGGATATGAAGTAAAGGTTTCGGAAGTCCACGGTATGGCACAGCGAGGCGGCAGCGTCGTCACTTTCGTGCGCTACGGCAAGGATGTGGCAGAACCCATCGTAGAAGAGGGCCAGGCGGATGTTCTCATCGCCTTCGAGCGCCTCGAGGCTCTTCGCTATGCCAACTTCCTCAAAAAGGACGGCGTTCTCATTGTCAATGACTGGCGCATCGACCCTATCAGCGTCGTCATGGGAACTGCCCAATATCCCGAAAACATCATCGAGAACCTTGAGAAGACACACACGGTCTACAAGATCAATGCAATGGAAGAGGCCCTTCGCCTGGGCAACTCCCGCGTCTTCAACAATATCGTCCTCGGCATGGCCGCAAAATACATGGAATTCGCCCGCGAAGACTGGCTCAAGGTCATTGAAGCCAAGGTTCCTCCCAAAACGGTCGAGATCAACACCAAGGCCTTCCTGGTTGGATACGAAAAATAAAATATAAACCGGATGAGTCAGCAGGGACGGTTCCCGCTGACTCATTTTTTCTGGCGGAACAGGGAGACGGGGGTTACTATTCACGGTGTATAAATATAGACTATCGAGGGGTTGAAAGGGTAACTTTGCAATAACCCCCAGATCACGCTTTTGGGGTGCGGGATGCCAGCA
>ONKG01000120.1 GCA_900318375.1 uncultured Lachnospiraceae bacterium | reverse complement strand
GCGATCTCGTCTGCCATCAGAGCAGCACGGGGGATCTCGATCATGGTACCGACCTTGTACTCGATATCGGAATTCATCTCAGCCTTGACCTTCTCAGCGGTCTCGACGACAGTCTTCTTGACGAATGCAAGCTCTTTCTTGTCGCCTACCAGAGGGATCATGATCTCGGGAACGATATGATAGCCTTCCTCTGCGTTGACTTCGATGGCAGCTTCCATGACAGCCCTGGTCTGCATGCGTGCGATCTCAGGGAAGGTGACAGCCAGACGGCAGCCGCGGTGACCCATCATGGGGTTGAACTCGTGCAGAGCGTCGCAGCGTTCCTTGACTTCCTTGACGGAGATGTTCATGAGCTTGGCCAGATCTTCGATCTCGGGCTCAGTGGTGGGAACGAACTCGTGGAGAGGCGGATCCAGGAAACGGATGGTGACCGGACGGCCTTCCATTGCCTTGTAGATGCCCTTGAAGTCGCCCTTCTGGAAGGGGATCAGCTCGTTGAGGGCAGCCTCACGCTCTTCGGTGGTATCGGAGAGGATCATCCTGCGGATCTTGGGAATTCTGTCGGGATTGAAGAACATGTGCTCGGTTCTGGTCAGACCGATACCTTCAGCGCCCATGCGGACTGCGTTGGCAGCGTCCTCGGGAGTGTCGGCATTGGTGCGGACCTTCAGCCTGCGGGCTGCGTCTGCCCATGCCATGATGCGCTGGAAGTTGCCGCTGATGGAAGCTTCCACAGTCTGGATGTCGCCGAGGTAGATCTTACCGGTGGAGCCGTCGAGAGAGATGTAGTCACCCTCTTTGATCTTGTGGCCGCCCAGCTCGATGTACTTGTCTTCTTCGAAGACCTTGAGTTCGCCGCATCCGGAGACACAGCAGGTACCCATGCCGCGTGCAACGACTGCAGCGTGGCTGGTCATGCCGCCGCGCATGGTCAGAACGCCTTCTGCGGCGTGCATACCCTCGATATCCTCGGGGGAAGTCTCCTGACGGACCAGGATGACACGGCTGCCTGCAGCATGTGCGGCAACAGCGTCGTCAGCGTTGAAATAGACACGGCCTGCAGCTGCGCCGGGGGATGCCGGAAGAGCTTCGCCGATCTGCTCGCCGTTCTTGAGAGCGGCAGCGTCGAATACGGGGTGCAGCAGCTGATCGAGGGACTTGGCTTCGATTCTGCAGACTGCTTCCTCGGGGGTGATCATGCCTTCATCAACGAGATCGCAGGCGATCTGGATAGCAGCGTGCGCGGTGCGCTTGCCGTTTCTGGTCTGCAGGAAGAAGAGTTTGCCTTCCTCAATGGTGAACTCCATATCCTGCATATCGCGATAATGCTTCTCGAGCTTGTCAGCGATGGAGACGAACTGCTTGTAGCACTCGGGAAGATCCTTCTCCAGCTGTGTGATCTTGGAAGGTGTGCGGATACCCGCAACGACGTCCTCACCCTGTGCATTGATCAGGTACTCGCCGAAGATACCCTTGGCGCCTGTAGCGGGGTCACGTGTGAACGCAACGCCGGTACCGGAAGTGTTGCCCATGTTGCCGAAGACCATGGACTGTACGTTGACAGCGGTACCCCAGGAATAAGGGATATCGTTCATCATACGATAGTAGTTGGCGCGGGGATTATCCCAGGAACGGAAGACAGCCTTGATGGCTTCCATCAGCTGAACCTTGGGATCCTGAGGGAACTCCTCACCCATCTTCTCTTTGTAGATTGCCTTGTACTGGGCGATGACGTCCTGCAGATCCTCTGCGGTCAGCTCAGTATCAAAAGTATATCCGTGCTCTTTTTTGACGCCTTCAAGAATGCTGTCAAAGAAAGTCTTGCTCATTTCCATAACGACATCCGAGAACATCTGGATGAAACGGCGATAGGAATCGTATGCAAAACGGGGATTGCCTGTCTTCTGGGCGAAGCCCTTGACAGAAACATCGTTGAGACCAAGGTTCAGGATGGTATCCATCATGCCGGGCATGGAAGCGCGCGCGCCGGAACGAACGGAAACCAGAAGGGGATTCTCGGTGTCGCCGAACTTCTTGCCCTGGACGCCCTCCAGCCATGCCAGTGCCTCAAAGATCTGCTTCTGCGTATCTTCATTGATGGTCCTGCCATCATTATAATAATCCGTGCACGCCTCAGTGGAAATTGTGAAGCCGTTCGGGATGGGGAGACCGATGTTGGTCATCTCGGCAAGGTTTGCGCCCTTGCCGCCCAGAAGATTGCGCATATCCGCATTACCTTCACTGAATTTGTAAACTCTCTTGCTCATTCATAACCTCCTTGTGTATGTGTTCTGCAGTTTTCGATTGGCTGCAGTAACCAACAAAACAGTATTCCCTGACGTGTGCAGCAGCGGGCAGATCATCTGCCGCAATCCGGTTTTCCGTCCCCGGAAATATTGACAGCTCCGGAAAAACAGTTCCGGAAAGCAGCCGCGGATAAATCGACAAACAACAAAAAACCACGTTCATTCCCGTCGCGGCATGCGGATCAGGTTGTACGGCGGTGCGCGGAAGCCGGAATAAAACTGTCGAAAATAAATACATCAAAATGCGGTTTTGCCCGCTTCAGTTCATCCTCGCTGCGCACTGTCCAGGCGGCAGACTTTCCTCTGAAGAGGCGGCGGCACAAGGCCCTGGAAAGGTTGCCCTGATATTTAAAATTATAAGCTATAAAGTCCGGTCTTGTCACGCAGTTCGTAACCAAAAACTGAATAAAAAAGCCGGGTGCGATCTTGACCGGTGTGCGGAACTCTTTCTGAAAAATAAATCCGTCCGAAAGCTGTCCGCGCATGACGTCGGGACGATTTTTTCTGTACCACAAGAGCACCAGGGGATTGAAGGATTCAATGCAGTACACACCCTTGTAATCCCTCAGAAGCTGATCGGCCGCCCGGCAGACACGCAGGTCAAAGTATTCCACCTTCATCTCGATGATGAGAGGCACCTTTCCGTCGACCGCTTTCAGGACCTCCTTGAATGTCGGTATGGGTTCACCGCAGTCCAGAAGCCTGAACTTTCTCAGCTCGGTCAGCGTATAGTCACAGACTCTCCCCTTTACCCCGCACATGCGATGAAGGGTAAAGTCGTGAAAGACCACCGGCACGCCGTCCCTGGTCACCTGAATATCAAATTCAATACCGTATCCCTCTTCCACTGCCCTGCGGATCGCGGGCAGAGAATTTTCGGGATGAGCGCTTCCGTTTCTGTGAAGACCCCGATGCGCAAAAAAGCGCGTCTGGAAAGCTGACTGATCCGCTTTCCGGTACATGCGGGGCATGATCGAATAAATATAAGCACCGGAAAACACCGCTGTACACAGCGCCAGCTTTCCGGCAAAATTTCTTTTCCTCTCCATAATCGTAAAAAAATGCAGTATACATACGAAACGAATCTGCAAAATCTACAGAAAATACAGAATCCGTACCGGGCACTTGTCCCGGAGACTTATCGTGTTATTATAGCATCCTTTATCATTACCTGCCACAATAAATGTATATTTTATTCAAACTCTCGATGATCCTCACATCGATCGCTCTCATTGGCGCTCATTGGCCAAATGTCATGATGTATCCATCAACATCTTGCTTTTTCCTTCTCAATAATGTATTCTTTGCAGGATGAGATAAAATATCTTTTCTTTATTTAATATTCTTTACATCTGTGCCCGGCAGGAGCAAGGGCGCAAATGAAAGAAAAAACTGCACCAGTAATCCCACCTGTCTCAGATATCGGGTTTTCCGATGTCATCAGAAAAGAAAGGTATATTCGATATGATTCAAGCAAACGGAGTCACACTCCGCCTGGGAAAAAAGGCCCTGTTTGAAGATGTTTCCATCAAATTCACGGAGGGAAACTGCTACGGTATCATCGGCGCAAACGGTGCCGGAAAATCCACCTTCCTGAGAATCCTGTCCGGTCAGCTCGAAACCACGAGCGGTAATGTTTCCATTTCCGAGGGGCAGCGTCTCTCCTTCCTGGAACAGGACCACAACAAATATGATAATCAGATTGTTCTCGACACAGTCATCCAGGGCAATCCCCGTCTGTTCGAAATCCGCGCAGAGAAGGATGCCCTCTATGCCAAAGAAGACTTCTCCGATGAAGACGGCATCCGCGCCAGCGAGCTTGAGACCGAGTTCGCTGAAATGGACGGCTGGGAGGCAGAGTCCAATGCCGAGGCACTGCTCAACGGCCTGGGCATCGAGACAGAACTCCACGGCTATCTGATGCGCGAGATCACAGGTGCCCAGAAGGTCAAGGTCCTCCTTGCCCGCGCCCTGTTCGGAAATCCCGATGTCCTGCTCCTCGACGAGCCCACCAACCATCTGGATCTGGACGCCATCAACTGGCTCGAGGAATTCCTGATCAACTTCCCCAACACCGTTATCGTCGTCTCCCACGACCGCTATTTCCTGAACAAGGTCTGCACCTATATCGCGGACATAGACTACGGAAAGATCACACTGTACGCGGGCAACTACGATTTCTGGTACGAGTCCTCCCGCCTTCTGATCCGTCAGATGAAGGAAGCGAACAAGAAAAAGGAAGAAAAGATCAAGGAACTCAAGGAGTTCATTTCCCGCTTCTCGGCCAACGCCTCCAAGTCCAAGCAGGCGACCAGCCGCAAGCGCGCGCTGGAGAAGATCCAGCTCGAGGAGATCAAGCCCTCCAGCAGAAAATATCCTTACATTGATTTCCGCCCCGACCGCGAGATCGGAAACGAAGTGCTCACTGTCAGCGGTATTTCCAAGACGATCAACGGTGTCAAGGTCCTCGACAATGTCTCCTTCGTCATGGGACATGACGACAAGATCGCATTTGTCGGCAGCCAGGAACTTGCCAAGACCACACTGTTTGAGATCCTCATGGGCAACATGGAGCCCGACGAGGGTACCTACAAGTGGGGCATCACCACCAGCCAGGCATATTTCTGCAAGGACAATACAAAAGAGTTCGATTCCAGTCTGACCATCACCGAGTGGCTGACCGGCTTCTCCCCCATCAAGGACGTCACCTATGTCCGCGGATTCCTCGGCCGTATGCTCTTTGCCGGTGAAGACGGTGTCAAGCATGTCAACATCCTCTCGGGCGGTGAGAAGGTCCGCTGCCAGCTCTCCAAGATGATGATCAGCGGTGCCAACTGCCTGATCTTCGATGAGCCCACCAACCACCTGGATATGGAATCCATCTCCGCCCTCAACGAAGGCATGATGCGTTTCCCCGGCGTCGAGCTTTTCGCCTGCCGTGACCACCAGGTCGTGCAGACCACAGCAAACCGCATCATCGAGATCCTGCCCGACGGCAGCATCATCGATAAGGTCTCCACTTACGACGACTACCTCGAGAACAACGCCGACGCGAGAAAGCGCACCGTCTACGTTGCTTCCAGAGAAGAGGATGCCAACTGATCCGTGCAGGAGATCTTAACAGGGATGCGGTCCCTGTCCTCCTCCTTCTCAACATTTCCTAAGAATAAAATGGGGCTGTCGCATTAAGTAAAAAATGCGGCAGCCTCTTTTTGATATCAAAATATCGCCGCAAGACAAGGGGCTGTCGCATTTAGTGAAAATACGGCAGCCTCTTTTTAAAACGCTATAAGGCAAAAACCGGACTCCGAAGAGCCCGGTTTTTGTTGTAATATTCAGTTATGCCACTAACAAAAATCTTACAGGGAGATTATACCCTGTCCAGGAATTATTATCAAATCAAACTTCCCTTTTCACTCTTTCCGACATGCCGCTGTTACTATTCACAGTGTTTTTAATCCATTAATACATCATTAAAATAGTATTTCTATTTGACATAACTGCTGACTGTGATTTTGCCCCTGTTTAGGGG
>ONKG01000150.1 GCA_900318375.1 uncultured Lachnospiraceae bacterium | reverse complement strand
CCATAAGGATGGTTCCAGGGGAGAAGCTTCCTGCATGACCTGCAACGCCGTTCCTTGAACCCGCGTGTCTCAAGGACCTTCATGATCCTTTTCGAGCAGATCCTTTTCTTTTCCATGATCAGGTCCAGGGTACTCTCCAGTGGCTGGAACTTCCTCGCCAGGTTGAAATACAGGTCCAGGATCCGATGTTGCTGTTCCAGTGCGTCGATGGCATCTGTGGTGGAAGGTTTTTTCAGTACCATTGAATCGACAAGGTCGTATATGCTGTATTCCACTCCACGGACTTCATTTACAAAAGTCTCGTACCATATGTCAAGGAGTGCACCGTTATCCTCCTCAAATGGAATCGTCAGGAAATCATATGCAAGCCTTTTAGGGGCTTCCAGGTCTTTAGTCAGTTCCGCAAGGCGGCGCATCTGAGATATGGATTCTTTCTGCCACCCTTCTGCAGGAATGACCTCTTCCCATTTCCTTATGAGATCGAGTATCGGAGCGTCCACGGTCAAGAGAGTTTCTGGGAAATCGATGACTGCTCTGCTTACTGGACGTGGGCTCCCCTTGATCGCAGTTTTGACCCTCCCGTCACCGTTTGCAGAAGCTGCATACCCTGTGTCATAGATCCCGTAGCGTCCCGCCCTTCCGACGATCTGCCGGATCTCCTCATAACGGAGCGGCCGTCTCGTAAAGCCGTCGAATTTCACTGTCTCCATCAGGACTACCCGGTGGATCGGAAGGTTCATCCCCATGCCGATCGCATCCGTGGCGACCACTACATCATTGGTGCCGTCAGCAAAGAGCTCAGCCTGTCTGTGCCGTACATCATACGGAAGGGCACCATAGATGATACTGCACGCAATACGCCGATTCTTGAGCTGTGCGGCGACCGCATGCACGTTGCTCCTGGAAAAGACGATCAGCGCGTCCCCTGCCCTGACATCTTCAGGGAAGCGGAAGGTCTTTTCTTCATACACAAGCGGCGTCATCCTTCTGTGCCGGATGATCTCGTAATCGTCTCCGCAGTCCTTTATGATCTCGATGATCCGCTTTTCAGCCTCCGGTGCAGCGCATACGTGGATCCTGGAAGCACAGACGCCCATGATAGCTGCTGTCCATGCACCTCCCCGTGCATCGTCTGCTATCATCTGCGCCTCGTCGATCACAGCCACGTTGTAGTGCTTCTGCAGGCTGAGCATCTCGATGGTGGAGGACTGATGATCTGCTCCTTCTATGATAAACTGTTCCTCCCCGGTGACCAGCGAGCAGGGGCATTCGGCGCGGTTCATCCTTTCATACTGTTCGTAGGCAAGAAGCCGCAGGGGAGCGAGGTAGATGCCGTTATCTGCCTGTATGAGATCCTCGATCGCATCGTGGGTCTTCCCTGAATTAGTGGGCCCGATGTGGAGCACAAAATGCCTGCTCATGCTGCGGGCAGCCGGATACAGGTCAACGTAATTATCAGGGATCTCTGTGAGGACAAGCTGGAACAGCTCACGGTCCCTGCGTTCGGATTCTTCTTTTTCTTTTCTCTTTTTTTCTTCCCTTTTCCTGAACTCAGTGAGGCCGTTCTTGGGAAGGACTTTTCCTTTTCCGGATGCCGCGTTTACAAGGAGCCTCAGGATGTCTCTTCTGGTCCGACGGTCTTCTTCTGCATAGCATCCTTTCAGGTATCCTTCCGCGGTCTTCCCCATGAGTTCCACACAGTCCAGGATGAGCCCTGGGTCAGTCAGGAAGATCCCCGGCTTCTCAGCGATGGCTCTCAGGAGTTCCAGCTTCTTCCTGTCAGTGATCCTTCCGAAGTCATCCCTTACAGCTCTCAGGGCAAGGTAGTATTCCTGCTCCGTAACCGGACTCCTGCGCGGAACAGGTGTGCTCTGCAGCTCTGAAAACAGCCTCCCCTTCTGGGAGACACTGTAAACGTAATAATTCTGATACTGGCCGTGCACACTGCGCTTACGGATGACGTCGAATCGCTCAAGGGAATCGATCACCTCGCTGATCTCTGATTTCTGCAGCAGCCTATATTTTCCTGTAAATCTTCCGAACACGAGGTCTTCCGTAAGGTCCGTTCCACGCAGGATGCTGACGATCTGCACAGCTGTCAGGCGGTTCCCGTTGTCTTCGATCGTATCCAGGACAGCCTGCGCGGCAAATGTGCCATAGACCGGGCACGTCTTCAGGTACTCTTCCTGTTCCTTTTTCTTTTTTGCCGCCCTGTCCTTCGCCGTACGGTAAGCAGCGGACACGATCCTCTTATAGGTCTTTTCGACAGTCACGGTTTCTGTTTCCGGGCCGGTATCAAAAGGGAAGGAGATCCTGAACTCACCCGGCCGCCCGGCATACACTATGGATGCAGGTATCCCCTTTACCTGTAGATACTCTTCTATCCCGTACTGGACCTTGTAGTTCTCCACAGCTTTTACAAGCCTTTTGTAGAGAGCGTTTTCTTCTGAAAAGGAAACACGTATCCTGCCTGAAAGAAGGTCATATAAAGCCTTGAAGGCAACTTCCTTAAAAGTAGCTGTGATATACTGTGCTCCGATCTCAGCCCCGGAGTAGGCAAGAGATCCGCTGCCGGCAAGAAAGCGGAGCGTGGCTATCCTGCTGTGCGAAAAATAAACGGACGCGGCAGCTGACGAAAGAAAATCTGTCATCTCCCCGGAAAAAGGATGTTCCAATCTCCAGATCTCCAGCCTGCCGCAGGCTTCTTTCTGTATCTTTTCTTTAAAAAGCCGGCTTACGCCAGGGCGGGTTCCCTTGACATGCCCGTAAACATCCTTCTTTTTCCTTCTCCACTTTGGTTCGGTATCTGCTCCCGCAAGGCGCACGCTGATCCTTCCGAATGCGACGACATCATCTACAGGGACAAGTGTTATCTTCAGGCTGTTTTCGGAATCGCCTTCATCGACCCTGATGTCTTTGATCAGGTCGCGATACGTTATGCTGTTGATCCTGCTTTTCAGGTACTGCTCCAGTTCGGCAGCCCGGTTGGTATTCTGTATTTCCATTACTGTTTATTGTAACCTTTGGGGTACTATTTCTTCGAATACTGACATAGGAATGACACTTCACCGGCAGCTCGTCCAGCGTCATTTTTACCGGTTCCGGCTTCTTCGCATCCAAATCGTAGATCCAAATCTCTGCAAAGTTTGACAGGACAATCCACCTGGCGCGCTCTGAGAAGGGCAGATAGTTGTCATATCCTTTCGCCTGTTCATAAGGTGTCTTGTTGTCATGCCCAGGCTGAGGCTTATCCAAAGGAATTCCTAGTGTCTTTTGCTCGATGATGACGCGCGTTTCCGGGATATATACATCAATCCGCTCAGTGCTGCCCTTGCTTCCAATCAGTTTCTTTTCGAACTCTACCCGCTGGGTAACGTCCTCAACGCCAAGGACATCGTGAAGAAGCTCGATCCAGTAAGACCGGGCGTGCTCATCTTCTTTACCTTTGCCGTTCCACCTATAATAAAACTGCCGTGCAGCCTCTCTTTGTTGTGCGTCGGTCATGCCACGCCTCCCGCATCTTCTGCTGTTCTTCTCAGTTTTTCCCGCGCAAGTGTCGCTTTGCTTATGCCGGTCATCTCAACTA
>ONKG01000048.1 GCA_900318375.1 uncultured Lachnospiraceae bacterium | reverse complement strand
TCCATGAGAACCTCCCTTAGGTGTGTATGGGTATCCGGTTACCCTCCATCATAAGGGAATTGATCTCGAAAAAATAGTTACATGAAATTTGACGCTTACGGTATATGAGAGAGGAATAACTAATACTTCTCAGTTTAGGCTGTGAAGTATTAGTTATTTAAGGTGATCATATATAACTCTCATAACTGCTTCTGCTGCGATGGGAGAAACGCTGTTCCCTATTTGTCGAAAAGAATGCCAAATTGTGCCCGGAAGTTCGAACCAGTCAGGAAACCCCTGTAGTCTTGCTGCTTCACGTGGATTTATTACTCGAGCCTCCGTATAATGAATTGGTCTTACAGCTTGAAAACTTCCTTTATCAGGTCCAGTTCCGGCACGTAATGTTGGACAAAACAAATCAGGATTTAATTTATATGATTTTGATATTTTATCCTGTTCACCGTATTTTAATTCCTTATATCTATCCGCCACTCTTTTACTGTGATCTGTCATTAAAAAACCATTTGTTTCATGCTTTTTTTTGTATCCTTGTATAAAAGTTGGATTCCCTACACCTTTAGGAATCATATCTGTTACTCGTGAATAAAAAAAGCTATTCTGCAAATGCCTTCTTCTTTTGTCATAATATGATTTATCTATAGCACAAATACCTGTTTGGTCTTTGGAATAACTAAGATTTAACGGCAGACCTTCTAGAGCTTGTGATACTAGGGTTCTTTTTTCTTCTGGAATTTTGGCCTGAGTAAAATCATCTATAGATAAAGATATATCTAAGTCATTTCTTATACCTACGAAAAAATACCTTGTTCTATTTGTTGCTGCGCCATATTCTGCTGCATTAACTAAAACTGGATCTAAAATGATATATTCTCTTTTAACCAGGTTAAATGCTTCTTCTCGGATCTTATGATATTTTTCACGCATTATCCCCGGAACATTTTCTGCAACAAAGAATACGGGATGAATGTCTCTAACAATTTCAAAAAAACGTCTAAACAGAAGATTTCTGTCATCTTCCACATCCCCTTGTCCAATGTAACTAAATCCTTGGCATGGAGGCCCGCCTATAACTCCAGTAATATTAGAGACACTTAACCCGGTAGAATATTCAATATCATCAATAGTAACATTTCGAATATCTTTTGAAATATGAACCGTTTGTGGGAAATTCTTTTTATGTGTTTCAACAGCATGTTTATCGATTTCTATAGCTGCAACAACATCGAATCCTGCTCTAGATGCTCCAAGACTAAGCCCACCGGCACCTGCATATAAATCTATAACATTTGGCATAGTCCATTCCATCCATCATTAAAGTAATACTGTTACGCACCTCTGGTACATGATAGGGAATCAGATAAGCACCGGTTGATAATTCGGATAATAACGTGCAAAGCGCAAATACCGCCTGAGCTCATCACTATTAATTCCCATTTCCTCCTCGATTCTCTTTGCACCTAACTCAGTTCTCTCGTATTGCCCGATTTCTAACTGCTCATGAACTGTCAAAGATGGAAGATCAATACGGATGGGATCATCCCATTTATCTATATTGATATAGGATTCCCATCCTTTAAAAACATTTGTTATTTTCTCTATGATATTCTCCCGTTCCTCTGATGAACACATAAATAATGTAACAGTCATCATTTGGGTGTTGTCGGAGTAAACATAACTACAAATAGGGCATGGTGACAAATCAACATCCAAATCTTGGTAAACTGCTTTTTTTAAAGTTTTTAACAATAACAGCGGATATTTTTTATGTGTTAAATCGCCTTCACAAGCCCCCTCAGGGAAATACTCACCTAATTCTTCTTTTAGGGAATCAAATCTCAACTTTTTTCTCTCATTTGCAGGAACATCTCCTGCTTGCTTTCCTCTTGTAGATATACCTGTTGGATTCGCATTAAGTGTAATTCGCAGAATATCTCCTTTCTGCATTTTTCCACAGATATTTGCTACATCTTGGCACTGTGAGTGTTTATTATTCGCTTCCGAGAAATCCACCCAAACAATGGAGTGTTTCGTTCCATCGTAGTCTTCGTCAAAGTATTCTCCACAAGTTTTATTAAACAGCTGAATACATGCATACGGCTTATTAAATACCTGACGTTTATATATTTCTGAATCCATTTCAATGGAATGCAAATCCTCGATTCCAAGAGTTCTATAAATCAATTTAAACTCGTCAAACTCATAAGAGCCGAAACCAATATATCTGTATTTAGGTATATCTACTAATTTTCCAAGATAAACCAAACTTTCAACAAACAGATTGCGATCAACAGCCTTATTGGGTCTGAGATGGTATGCAGGATTACCCATATTATTCATTCCTTATTCCAGTGCATCAGCTAAAACGCGTTTAAAGCACTCAAGTCCTACTTCGCTAGGTAGTTTTTCTTCTTCGAACAAATAATTAGAAACTTCTTTACATTCTGATTCCTTTACTGCATATCTTATCCAAACTGTATCTGCCCCTTTTTTAGGTGGTTTAGGTAAAGATGGCTTTGCCTGCTCTCCTCCCTCACCAGTGCGATGATACTGGATATCAGTATTTGTACCTTCTCCCATTATTTCATCGATAGTTTTGTTCTGTGATTTCTTAAAGTATTCAGTATCAGCGTTAGCGGTGCCTTTCCAGTCGTTAGTGAAATTCGTAAATATTTTCAGACCTTCACACATCTTTTTCTTTATAAGCGCATACAGGGGGGAGGCAAGATCCACTCCCCGTTTTGTTGTCGTCATAGGTAATTTTTCAGGCTCTTTACTGATGAATTCGACAATCCCTCTTATGCCAATAAACTGTGTATGATACCTGGGGACACCATTTTCCCCCCAGCCGGTCAAATGATCCTTGTTGTTATATAGCACGACACGGTCATTACATATGACAGTCCAGCCTGCATCGGCAGAAGCTCTGCGAGGAGATTTTTCAGCCATACTATCCGATTCATCAACTGTAGGCGGCGGAGCATAGAATCCGACAGCAACTCGAACAAATACACCATCTTTTTCGTAACGATAGACATATGGTTTTATACCTTTGTCATCATCGGACCACACAAACGAAACGGGTTCTCCTTCAATTGTTTGCCCGTTTACTTCAACCTTAAAGCCACGCTCAATTATCAAGCTATAACTTTTTTTAATGTGTGCTATTAGTTCAGAAATATATGACTCTAGATGTCCCTCCTCCGACCAACGCTTTCCAATGGCCTCGTTAATATCCTTTATTTCTATTCGCGTTCCATTAATATCCGTCACATCTCTATTGACCATCTCAATTGGGAATTTCCATTCAGCTTGGTCTTCCCAATCTTTTGGTATTGTAACAGTAAAGGAATTATCGGAAGTAACAGATTTTACAATTGCTGACCGACCAATTTTGAAAATGGCTCTTTTCATTCCAATGCCATAAATACCAACTGTGGCTGATTCCTCTCTGGGTGCTGTTTCGTCCCTTCCCATTCGAAAAGCTTTATCTTTTGCAATATCTAATGGAATACCGCCACAATTATCTTCAATAACAAACAACTCTTTTGCAATAGTTATTTTTGCAAAAAAGCCACTATAGAAATCCTTTGAATCGCGATTTTTTTCTTGCTTAGCGCGTATACGAACCACCCCATCGAGGCAGTTATCAAGAAGATCCAAAATAGCATCATTTAGCTCAATATCTCTGGTAAGCATATTGATAAAAAATCCTTTTGTGGGATTAACATCTGCCATTATTTTTTCACTCATATTTCCGCCTCACTTAGTACTATTCTATTTGATGTTTCAAAGGGATACCTTTATCATTTATAACCTCAATAATCATTTTATCGAGGTTCTCCCACGCATAAAGTACGGCAATATCGTCTGAAGTCACCAACTGCACATAGTAAGTACTTCTTACAACATCTTGACAATTGCTTACCCGACTATAAGTCCTCTTCTGAGGAAAACTGTATACAACTTACTACATCTGCAATGTCACAATCTAAAACATTGCAGAGTTTTTCAATAATCTCCATGGCAACATATTCATTTTTCCCAATTTTAGTCATGGTTCCCTTTGATATTCCCGCCTTCTTTGCAAGCTCTGTCCTATTCATTCTCACATCTACAAGCTTTTTAAAAAGCGGATTATAGGTGATTTTTCTCATCTATTTATTCCTCCGATAAAGCATACATTGTATTATGTGCCTGAATGGAATATTTTGTCAACATTGTGTCCTGAGATCTCACGCATATGTCGTGAGATATTAGGACTACTATTCATTATCTGCACTTGCATTATAAGCGGAATTTTGCCGAGGATAAGGAAATGAAGACGATGAATAAGAACGAAGGCAGCGTCAACAAGTTGGAAACGGCCCTTCCTCCGGAAATGGCACAGGAGCTTGCAGAAGCTCTTGACGGGATCTTCTCAGCCATTTTCGGGGAGGGCGTCACATCAAAAGGCCTCCCTGTTTTCGGCGTGATCGATATTTATGCGGAAAAGGTCCCGGACACATCCGGTGACACCCCTTCGGAGAATCCCTCCGACAACGCAGAGGAAGCCCCTGGCAAAGAAACTGCGGAGCCGGAACATGAGGATCTGAAAGCTCCTGCAGAGACCTGCCCCACGTCTGAAAGCCGGGAAAAGATTTCCTGCGTCAGGAACTGCAGTGTCTGTACTGTATGCAGTGAATGTGTCGGCCACCTGTTTTCGGATATGATCCTGGACCTTCATTCCCTGAAGGGCATGGTCTTTGCCGCACGGCAGATCAGGGCTTTAGAGGCAAACGGAGGTGTCACACAGAAGCAGATGGATGCCATCCTGAAACAGTACTGTGAAGGTGCGTCGGAGATCGTAAAGAAGTGGGACGGATATCTGGCCCCCGGTGAATGATCCGTCAGGACGGGAAAGGAGGCAGTGAATGCCCGGAAAGGAATTCAAGGCAAAGGGCAGAACCGTCCAGAAAATGAGCCGGGACGGTCTGGTGGAGGAAAACCTCCGTACTGGCGAGAGCCGGCGGCTTCAGACAGACCCGGAAGGAGTCCGGATCGGCGACAGGCCGATGGAGAACCTTCTGGACCTGCCGGAAGATGCTGAGTCCCGGGATCTTTCATTGGAAAGAGGTGAGAAGGTGTCCCGCCCCGGGCTTTCAGGTGATGCCCGGGCAGGCAGTACCCGCAATGGCCTTACCCATTTCCGGGAACCGGATGCCAGCCGGAAAGATTCCGGCACAAGAAAAAGAAAAATGCGCAAAAACCGGGAGCCTTCTGCTATGGAGGCTCCTTTGCCTTCTGGTCATGATCCATATGCGGAAAAGGAAGACAGCAGTACTCTTCTGTCGGACAATTCCAATACCTGGTCTGATCGTCTCAAGTCGGACAGTGAAAGCTCGATCCGCCTGGAAAGCTCCCGCCAGGGCCTGTCCATCCGGGAGAGCCCCTTTGAGGAAATCGATATTTCCGAAGATTCCAGAAGGCAGAAGGCCAGACAGAAAAGCGGTGCTCTTTACCGGGCAGAAAACGGTCAGCAGGGCGGGAGCTTCTCCTCAGATACCGGTACTCCTGCAGGATCATCCTATTCGGACAAGCAGGAAGAGCAGGAGTCGGAAAGCAGCGAAGACAGTGCCCGCGCGCAGTCCCTGCGGGCGCAGCAGGCACGAGGGCACCCTGCTTCACAGGGAAAAGCCATCAATGCTCCTCAGTATGCCGGAGACCTGCTTTTTGAAAGCGGCAGAAAAAGGAACAACGTTCATGCAGATACCTCAGGGACAGGGAAGGGCCGGCTCCGGGAAGACTCCTCTGACTTCGACGGCTTGGATGACCTAAAAGATGAGATCCGGGCCAAACAGAAAAAAGAACGCCTGAACCATGAACAGAGAAAAGCCCGTGATGCATCCCGTCTATTATTTGACGATGAAGGAGGCATGGTCAAAGGGAGCGGCGCAGGCTTTTCAAGGAGGTCCGGGCAGGTGCCCGCAGGAGCTTCTGCTGCCGGAATCCCTGCTGCGGGCATAAAGGTGGCCGCGGGCTCCGCGCTGCAGGCCGCACATACAAAAGTGTCCAGCGCGGAACAGGAGGAAAACAACGCAGGCCTGCAGGCTGCACATGATGCCGAAAGGGCGGCCGAGACATCCGTCAGAGCAATCTCCTCTCGTCATACAAGGACAGAGGCCTTGCGGGGCAGAGCTTCACGCCGAATGTCGGAACCGGAGGAAGGCATACGCCTTCATTTTGATGCGCAGGAAAGCGGGATCCTGGACGGAGCAGAGACTGCCCATGCAAAAAAATCTCCCAAAGCGGAGGAAGACCGGAAAGCCGCCGTCAAAAAGTTTCTGCAGAAGCAGAGACAGCGCAGGATGTACGCCGCGGCAAAAAGAGAAGAAAAGACCGTGGAGACGGTCTTCCGCACACAGCAGGATTTTGTTTCAAAAGCGGCGGCAGCAGTCAGAGAAGCCATTGTCAGGAATTCAAATGTTTTCCTGATCCTGGGGATCGCCGGTGTCATATTCCTCATGGTCTCCACAAGCCTCGCCAGCTGTGCAGCCCTTGTGAACGGAGCCGGTCACAGCATGATCTCTACGACCTATCCTTCCACAGATGAGGACATCTACGCAGTGGAAAACCGTTACCGGGAACTGGAGGCAGGTCTGAATGACGAGGTCAACCGGATGCGGACCACCTACCCGGCCTATGACGAATTCCGCTACCAGATCGATGAGATTTCCCATAATCCTTACCATCTGATCTCTTATTTCACGGCAAAATACGGCCAGTTTACGTTTGACCAGGTAAAGGATGAGCTTGAGGAGATCTTTCGGGCACAGTACAGCCTGGTGACAACAGGAGAGGAGAATCTGACAGTTACGGAGACCCGCACGGTCCATGCCGGAGAATCTCTGGGGGAAGTCGTGACCAGTGGATATTGCAGCTGCGAGATCTGCTGCGGCCCCTATGCGGGCGGTACGACGGCAAGCGGCGTCTATCCGACATCCATGCATACGATTGCCGTCGATGCCTTCAATCCCTTTGTTCCGATGGGGACACACGTCATTATGAACGGGGTCGAATATGTTGTGGAGGACACCGGCGCTTTCGACCGGTACGGCGTGCAGTTCGATGTCTATTATGACACCCATGAAGAGGCACTGGTCCATGGCCACAGGACATGGGAGGCAACGCTTGCGGCCGGCGGAGGGATCGACGAGCTGGAGGTCACGACTACAAGAACCATCAATCGAATGAGCGTCGTACTGACCAATCATGACCTCGACGCAGTTCTGCAGGAGCGGATGAGTCAGGATGAGAAGGTGCGCTATGACCTTTATAACCTGACCTACGGAAATCGTGATTACCTCTTCGATCTCAATAATCTCCCCGCCTACGGGAGCGGCAGCAGGGACTACACCATTCCTCCGGAAGCACTCACGGATGAACGCTTTGCCAGGATGATTGCGGAAGCAGAAAGACATCTGGGAACGCCTTATGTATGGGGAGGCTATGCACCCGGGGGCTTTGACTGCTCCGGCTTTGTCTGCTGGGTCATCAACCATTGCGGCAATGGATGGAACATCGGGCGGACAACTGCCGAAGGGATCCGGCAGCAATGCTATTACGTATCGCCGGAGGATGCCAGACCCGGAGACATCATTTTCTTTGAAAGGACCTATGATACGCCGGGTGCAAGTCATGTCGGTATCTATGTCGGCAACAATATGATGATACACTGCGGCGAGCCTTGCCAGTACACCTCCCTCAACGGATACTGGCAGGATCATTTTATGGAATTCGGCAGGCTTCCTTGACCGGTAGCCTGCCTAATCTGAGGGAACGCAGTGACATGCCCTTTTCATTTTGCTGTTTCAATACGCAGATTCTGCGGAGGCCTTCGTTCCGCAACGGTTTGGGCTGAACGAAAGGCCTCGGACGTCCAGCGCCGTCTGTCGGGGAAGTCTGGGAAAGGAAGGTGATAACGACGAGCAAGAAACTTAAGAAACTGATCCTCGAGGAGGAAAGAACCGTGGAGAAGATCACGGAGCTCCAGGCCTTCCTCAAGGAGATCCGCGAAGCGCGGAAGCGGGAAGAGGATGCCGAGATCTTAAAGAGCATCCGCGGGCTCAAGCTGGGGGCAAGAGACCTTTTCGACCTGCTTTCCGGTATCCAGGACGGCACTGTCAGTATGGAAGCGCGAAATCTCCTCCTGGAAAATATGGAAGATACTGATGAAGAAAACAGCGGCGGGAAGGACGGAGAGAGGCTCGGAGAACCGGAAGACACGCCTGCAGCTGAGGGCTTTCATGCAGACGGCGGGGGAGAGGCCAGCTCCGAAATTCGCTCTGATGAAACAGATGATATGGGGCTCTGAATACTCTGCCGGTCAGAGTGTCCCTGAAAACTGATATGCTGCAACCCAATTGCAGGAAAGAGAGGAAAATATGGCACAGAATGCGATTTCAGAAGGAAGAAGGATCATCATGATGGCAGCATCTCTGATCATTATCTGCATCATGACCCTGAGCTGCGCTGCTCCTGCGTATGCGAAGGTGGATCCGGGATGGGGCGCGGAAGGGACCTACACACAGGAGCAGACTCAGGCCCAGACTCAGGACAACACTTCTCCTTCGGAAAATCCTGACGGATCCGGAGGAAATGAAAACACCGGAACCGTTACCGATGACAACAGTAACGATAATACAGACAAAAGTGATGACAGGACCAGTGCAGAGCAGGGCTTTACAACGCCGGGGAACGGGAATCTCGGCGACCAGATCAGGAGCTCTGGCGGCAAAGATTTCTATACGGTCCACACAAAGAATAACAATACCTTTTACCTGGTCATCGACCACGCCAATTCCACAGAAAACGTATATATGCTTTCCCTGATCGATGAAAATGATCTGGCAGAGTTTCTTGAAGAGAAACAGACTGACGAATCAAAAACCTCTGCGCCTGTGATCATCCCTGAGACAAAGCCGCAGGTGGAAACCACAGAGGCAGAGAAAAAGCAGGAACGGGAAGCATCAGGAACGCCCGGACAAAGCAATATGATCCTGATCATCCTGCTTGTGGCCGGGATCGGCGGAGCCGCTTACTATTTCATGATCTACAAGCCTGGACATGAAGAGGAAGAAGAGGACACGAGTGAAGGCCTGGAAGGTATGGGAGACGGCCTTCCCACAGAAAACGAAGGGTAAACAATAAGTTTTCCTGTACAGGCCTTAAAAAGAAGGAGGAATGCACATCAGCATGAAAATGACTTTTGAAGAATTTACAGATACGGTCAAAAACAATATACAGGACTATCTTCCGGAGAAGTATCAGGATGCCCACATCAGCACGCAGGACTTTCATAAGCTGAACAGCTCCTACCTGTCCATGCAGGTCAGGCTTGACGACAATCCCGTCGTCCCCAATATCAACCTGGAGAAGTTCTACGAGGAATTCATCACGCAGGGAGGCACCCTCCGGGATCTTGATTCCATTCTCAATACCATGGCACAGCAGATTCAGAGCGAGCCCGCCTTGGAAACGGCCTGGCTGATGGATTACAGCAATGTCAAAGACAAGCTCTTCATCCGTGTCAGCGATGCCAAAGAAAATGCCGCCATGCTGGCGAAGGCGCCGCACCAGGAGTTCGACGGCCTCGCCGTAACATACCACATCGCAATTGAAGGAGAGCATGGAATCCAGGCCTCCACGCCTGTCACAAACAGCATGCTGGATATGTACGGGATCAACGAGCAGCAGCTCCGGACAGATGCCATGGAAAGCGTGCAGAATGCCTACCCCTCCCAGTTTATCAGCCTTGGAGCAATGATGAGCCGGATGATGGGAGTCGATGAAGAGATGATGCCTCCTATGGATGTTCCCCAGCTCATGGTGCTCACGAATGACCAGGCTCTCTATGGCGCAGGCGCTCTCTTTTACCCCGGCCAGCTGGATACGATCGCTTCACAGATCGGGTCAGATTATTTTGTAATCCCCTCCTCAATCCATGAAGTCCTCATCCTTCCGGATGACGGAACGATCGACAGACATGCGATCGAATCCATGATCCAGGAGGTCAATATGACGGCAGTCGCACCGGAGGAAAAGCTCTCCGACCACGCCTATCATTATGACGCAAAGGACCATATCCTGGAAAAGGCTGACACCTACGCCTTTCGTATGGAAATGAAGGAACTTCAGGCGGAGAATCCTGCCCTTGAGTCTGCCGAAGAAAGGGCTGCGGAGACTTCTTCCAAAGAAGAAATCAGTCAGAGCGCGGATCTCCGGGAGGATCCTGCGGACAGGGAAGCAGAAAGCCCGAAGGAAGCAGTCTCTGAAAAGGATAACGGCAGGGAACCGGATCAGAAGACTTCCCGGGAAGGCCATGAGAAAGCCGGGCACGACCGCGGCGGACGCGAAGAAAAGCACGGACGGGAACGCAAGTCCATTCTGTCGAGGCTCAATGAAAAGAAGCAGCAGGTCATGTCCCAGCCGCAGAGGAATGTGCCCGCACGGACGAAGAATGCTGAACTCTGATCAAGCCCGCTATTCCTATACCCATAAAATTCCTATATCTGTAAAAATATCACCGACCAATCAGTTTCAGGGAGGAACAAATACATATGAATCAGAACAATACAATGATCGAACGCCTGAAGCACTATCAGACGATCCTGTCTTTTCTCGTAAGGCAGAATAAGAAGAATCAGCCGGCTGACAAGAATACATGAAGCGCAGCAGCTTCTGATCACTAACATTTGATCATACATTTGATCATATGGCGTCAAGCTGCATATGACACTTTTGCGTCCGCAGCCCTACAGTTAAAATCATTACCTACAGACAGATTAACATAATGGCAGGAACCTGGACTTGCTCCGGGTACCTGCCATTTTTACAGGAGGAGACAATGCACGATAATCCTTTTGAGGAGAGGCTTTTAGTAATAGCAGAAAAGCCAAGCGTTGCTATGACGATTGCTGCGACACTTGGCTGTACAAAAAAAAAGGACGGATATCTGGAGGGCCCCGACTGCGTGGTCAGCTGGTGCTTCGGCCATCTTGCAGAATATGCCCTTCCCGAAACATACGATGAAAAATACGCAAAATGGTCTCTGGATGACCTGCCGATCATCCCTGACAGATGGAAGCTCGTGGTCCCGGGGGACAAGGCAAAGCAGTTCAGGGTGCTCTGCAATCTGTTAAACAACAGAAATGAAAATAAAGGGCATCCCTTTGACTATGTCGTGAACTGTGCGGACCCCGGTCGGGAGGGAGAAGCCATTTTCAACCGCGTTTATGAATTATCCGGTAGTACACTGCCTGTCAAGCGTCTTTGGGTCTCTTCCATGGAGGATGACGCGATCATGAACGGTTTCCTGGATCTCCGGGACGCATCGGAGTTTAAAAACCTTGGGGATGCAGCCGTCTGCAGGGCACAGGCGGACTGGCTCGTCGGGATGAATGCCTCCCGTGCCTACACCAAAGTCTATAACTATCGCCTCTCTGTCGGACGAGTCCAGACCCCGACGCTGGCCATGCTGGTTGACCGTTGCAGCCAGATCGATCATTTTGAAAAGACTCAGTATTATGTCACCCATCTTCTGGTAGACAACCTGGGAAAAACGATCGATGCAGTTTCTGAGCATTTCACTGAACAGGAGGAGGCAAACCGACTGGCCGGAATCTGCAAGGGACGGATGGCAACGATTCCATCCATTGAGCGGCAGACAAACACTATTGCCCCGCCCAAGCTCTATGACCTTACGACCCTCCAGCGTGACGCCAACCGGTTGTTTGGGATGACGGCGGGAACCACCCTTCAGTGTGCCCAGACCCTCTATGAGAATAAGCTGATCACCTATCCCAGGACAGACAGTAATTATCTGACCGATGATATGGGACAGACCGCCTTGGAGGTCCTGAATACCTGTATCGAGGCCTTTCCATTTCTCGAGCACGGATCCGCAGGAGCAGACACTTCCGGAACTGCCGGTTCCGGGGCCGTCAGTTCCGGCATTGGCAGACCGGATGCAGCGATCCGGAAACTCCTGAACAGCAGGAAGGTAACAGACCACTATGCCATCATTCCAACGAAAATGATCGCAAAAGCAGACCTGTCCGGACTCACTGCCGATCAGAAAAGGATCCTGGTCATGATCGCGGCCAGGCTTGCCTGCGCGACTGCTCCCAAACATGTATATGAAACAGTGAAGGCTACATTTCTCTGCTGTGGATATCCCTTTACCGCATATGGGCGCTCTGTGAAAGAGGAGGGATGGAAAGCAATTGATGCCTCTATGCGTGCCTGCCTGCACGCATCTGCCGACGATGACACGAATGAACAAAGCGGATCAAAAGAAAACGGATCCGGGACACAGGATCTTTCCTCACTCTATCAGGGTGCCCAGTTCGCTCCGGTAAGCACCGGCGTCACCGATCACTGGACCAAACCTCCGAAGCAGTATACAGAGGATACCCTGCTCCATGCGATGGAGAAAGCCGGCACTGCAGAGATGGAGGAGGATGTTGAACGGAAAGGACTTGGTACGCCTGCCACCAGAGCCAGCGTCATTGACAAATTGGTTTTCTCCAACTATGTGCGCAGGGACAAGCGCCAGCTCATCCCAACTGAGGCAGGTAAGCAGTTGGTCGCCGTTCTTCCCGAATACCTGAAATCCGCACAGATGACTGCCGATTGGGAAAACCGCCTTTTAATGATCGAGCGCGGACAGTATGACGCAGCAGCCTTTATGGCCGGCATCAAAGAGATGCTTCTTAAGATGCTGGAGGAATGCAGACAGATCGACGAAAAAGAGCGGACACGTTTCGGAGGAAGCACAGACAGTGCAAATGCCCGCGGCGGGGGCCGTCCCGGCCGCGAAAGCCTTGGCAAGTGCCCTGCCTGTGGCGCTCCCGTATACGAAGGTGAAAAGAATTTCTACTGCTCAGACAGAGACTGCAGGTTTGTCCTATGGAAGGAGAGCCGATACCTCAGCAGAATGCGTGCCCATCTGACCGCCGGTATGGTCAGAGACCTGCTCAAAAACGGACGTACCACAGTCAGGAATCTCTACTCCCCCAAAAAAGACAAATTCTACACAGCAGATATTCTCCTCGAGTGGAAAGACAGCAAGACTGTATACCGTCTGGACTTTCCACCGTTTAACTGATGAGCAACACCACTGACCAGATTACTTATTCGACTCAACATACCCGGTTGCATCCGTCAGCATAATACCTTTGATCACGAGTCACAGGAGTCAATATGAAAACATGTAACAGACTCAGATATTTCAGAAAACGCAGGAACCTCATACAGAAAGAACTCGGCATGATGCTAGGCTTCAGAGAAAGCTGCGCTGATGTCCGCATCGCACAGTACGAATCGGGCCTTCGAGAACCCAGAGAAAAACTGAGAGCAGCCATGAGTGATGCTTTGAACATATCTCCCCAGGCGCTGACGATCCATTCCCTTGCCACAACGACTTCCCTTATGCACTTACTCTTCGCTATTGAAGATATCTACGGGCTGACGATTGAATGTAGGGACGGCCTGCTTTTCCTCAATCCTGGCTATACCGGTACATCAGCGGGAAACAATCTGTTGTCCTGCCTTGCGGAATGGTATGAAAAGCGGGTGGACCTGTTGCGCGGAAGGATCACAAGGGAAGAATATGATGACTGGAGATATAACTATCGGAAAGGTCAGAAAGAATAATAGTTATTAATAGATGAGTTCTCCCCAGAAATACTGCTCAAAAACTATTTCACTTGGGCAACAGCATGCATTCAAAACAAGGATGCACTGAGTATTATTACTGAAGAATTGGATAATCCTTCAAGTTGGAGCCTTGAAAAAGCGCTGGCCCTTTCTGCAAATGTTGTAGGAATGACATGCAACAGAGCCGCTGCGTATAATTATCGGGATTCAACCGAAATGTTTGATGTAGCTATTATCGATGAAGTGTGCAAAGCAACCCTGCCAGAGATATTAGCACCCATGATTATTGCAAGAAAAGCTGTTCTGCTTGGTGATCCGAAACAATTACCTCCTGTTTTCTGTTCTGAGGAACGGCAAATTATACGTCAGCTTGAAAAATGTCACCTTAATCGATATATGTATATTGATAGCCTTTTTGAAAACTCAGATAAGGTTTTGATGCTTGACAAACAATACCGTATGTCAAACCAGATTGGAGAGATGATATCTACATTATTTTATGATGGGTATTTAAAAAATGGAAGAGATGAAGATTCAATAGATCCCCTTTCATGGATTACATATACCCCTACGCAACAGTGGCCAACTACTCAAGAAGAAAACAGCGAGAAGCCACGAATATTCAATAAGGATGAATGTATTATCATCGTGGATCTAGTAACAGAAATTCGGAATTCGAGACCAGAGATAACTATTGGAATAATTACACCATATAGAGCCCAAACAACATTATTAAGGGAAATGATCCAACAGTCTGATAAAATCAAAATTGACACGGTAGATGGTTTCCAGGGAAAAGAACGTGACGTGATTATCTTTTCAGTCACCCGTACCACAGGCTCGTATAGATTTCTTGCGGATACTAGAAGGCTCAATGTAGCATTGTCCAGGGCAAAAGACAGTATTATAATTGTTGGTGATACAAAGTATGGAGAGAATAATGCTCTCCTCTCGAGGATTATGCAATACTCAACAGTAAAAAAACGAAAATAAAGGTTATCATTAATGTATATCATTTAAAGAATGAAGAGGTTTGAAAATGGTTCCAGAATTTATACTCAATAATGTTGCACCAGCTGGGATTGAACTCGGTAAAAATCTACTTACTGCTTACACAGAGAGGGGAATTGATGCCGGGACTGGAAAACTGTGGTTAGAATTGAAAAAGAAAAAATCAGAAATGAGAGACGCAGAGGCAGAACTATATGATACAATTGAATATATTGTGAAGAAGCATTGTAAGCAAGCTGAAACTGAAACTATGCTTCCACAGCCCAATGATAGTAGTGTTGCTTATATCTCTGAAATGATTTTAAAATCATGGTCGGACAACGGTTATATAGACGACGTTACATATCAGATGATTGAGCGTTATACAAATGAGGTTCCTCTTCGTACTGCTTCAAAAGAAGTTTTAAATACAGAACTAACGTCGGCCGTACTGAATAACTATGTTATTAGAACCTATTTATGGAATAATAATCTCCTGAGCATACGTAAAGATTTACAAGAGAATAAGAGGGAACAAGAAAGAATTAGAAGCTCTATTTCGGAGCAAGAGCGGGAAGTTAAGAAAATCTTCGAGATAGGAAAAAAGGAAATAATAAACGAGCTAACTAAGCCCAAGGTAACAAATATCCTGTTTTTTGTTTCTGGACTTATAGAAATAATCTTCTTAATCGGTTCATATACTACTTTGTCAGCAGATTTAGATATTATTAAGTCCCAATCGGGGAATGAGCCTGTTCATAATAGCATAGTACCTGTTATATATATTTGCTTTGTACTTATAAATATTATTGTCAAAATACTATGTGGTCGAGTTTTGGATAAAAACATCAACGAAATAATCAGTGCTCTTTCAAAAAACATCAATCACTACTATGAAGAGTTGTCGAGATTGCTAGATCGTAAATACAATTTTTCGATACATGAGATAACTATTTCACATTTTAATGGTTGGTCGAACGAATTAGACATTATTAAGGATTCAGTAATGAACTATTTGCCTTTAATATTGACTTTTTCAGGCATCCTAGACTTGGTTGTTTCTATAATGGGTGTAGTTACGGTAGTAATTCTTTATCATTTATATGGATGTTCAGTTTTTTTGACGGGTACAATTAGCGCAAAAATTGCTTTAGTTTTTATCATTTGCAATGCAATTCTTTTTATTGTTGCTTTTTTACATACAAAGAACATAAAGATTGTTGAAAAATCTTTAGACAAGATTAATTATAAAAACTTCTTCAGTGATGAAAATATAGAAGAAACGAAACTGTATCGCGATTCTTATGAAAGTGATTGACTCGCTGAGTGCTTATGTCCGAAATCGGCAAAGGGATTGGTTTTATTAGAAGTTAAGCGGATCACTTTTTAGTGAAGTGAAGATTGTTGCCATTACGAAGAGAATACTGTAAAACTGAGGACATTACTATGGCGTTATCTTTACTGGTATAATCTCGTAAAACAGTAAAGAATAAAGCTGACTTTAGGCAAGCATATCTTTGCGGAGAACTCCTGAATGAACAAACGTACAGTGCTCTAATATGAGTTCTACTTACTTAGAGGAAAGAACCCTGATGGGGGCCAGTTTTTGTAAAGTAAGGCGGTATTTGTAATGGTTATTCGCAGTTTTTAGGTTGCGAAGTATGAGTTTTATTTTAAAGTACTAATTAAGGAGGAAATTTGATTCGTTAAGCAATACTTATATCTTTATTCGGCAATTAAGGAATCATTTGATTAGGCTGAAAGATGAAGTTTAATCAGATATCTCCAATATGATATACGCATGTACTCAGTAGAGCACCGACGGTAGATCGCCTCGGTGCTTTACTTTTTAAAAAAGCAATTTGGTGATATGTCAAGAAAGGATTTGAGGGAGATTTGAAGAGAATTCCTGGAAAAGGGTAACTTTAACAGACCTGTGAGGTCAGGAGACCTCCAGATTGGGGAGTCATCTATAGATTACCCCTACTCTTTTCCCGGAGAGTAGAGTTGGCTTTTGTCCAGCAGTCCAAAAAGCATACGGATCAATTTACGGGAGGTCAACGCGAGTGCTCTTTTATGCTGATGCTTAGGAACCTCAGCATATTTTTTTTCATAGAAAGCGGCATATTCAGGGCAGTGTCTGACGACACTATCAGTTGCTTCTATGAGGTAGTACCGGAGGTAGCGGTTTCCGGCTTTGCTCATTGGTGTATCTTCACCATCGAAATCTCCTGACTGGTTCTGGTTCCAGAAAATACCGCTGTACTTTGCAAGTGAATTATGGTTTTTGAAGTAATTGATGCTTCCAATCTCTGCCAGGATCCCGGCGCCGTAAACTTTCCCTATTCCGGGAACAGAAGTAAGTATCTGATATTCTGTTGGATTAAGTCCTTTTACAGCTTCGGATATGGCTATATCCAGTGCCTTCAATTCCTTTTCAAAAGCGCGTATGCAATTGAAGGAGCAGGCGATGGAAGTTGTGAGCGGCTCATAGAGGCATTTGTCAAGCCTGTAGGAGTCTCTTGCAGCCTTCTGCAACAGTTCTGCTGTATTCATGGGATTGATGATCCGTCCATGGCTTCTGGCTGTGATCAGTTCAACGAGTTCTTCGATCGGTGTATTGACGATCTGTTCCGTGGTAGTGAATTCTGTCAGGATCGCCTCAGCTGTAGCGCTGTATTTATTTGAGAAGGGGTGCTCTTCTTTCTGGAGAAAGGCGAATTCACTGAATTTAAGAAAAATATTGTTCAGCATATATACCTTCTCACGTGCAATACACTCCGTTATATGGAGCCTGTGGCGGGTAAGCCTCTGCAGGGCAAGGTACTGGGAACCTTTCCATGGTTTGATCTTGATCCGGTCGCAGCGAGCATAATCAGCGATCACAAAGGAATCTATGCCATCATTTTTGGGAAGATCGATAAAGGATTCCTTGTAATTCTTTACCACTTTCGGGTTCAGGCAGTAGACCTTGACATTAAAGGGAAGCAGCTTCTGAGAAGAAGAAAGATAGTTGGCCGTATGGAAGCCATAATATCCGGTGGATTCCAGGGCAATAACCACCCGCTTGATCTCCGGATCTTTTTCAAGAGCTTCGCAGAGAAGCTGTTCGATCAGCTCTACGCCGCCCTTTGCGTTTTTCACAGGGACCATCCTGACAAGATAATCCTGTGAAAAATTAAGCGCGGAAACGACGTTGGTCTTGGAGCCTATATCAATTCCAACAAAGAGCGTTGACAGGTAATCTGTCTTCTTCATAGTCTCATCACCTCCTTTCTTAGTAAGGATGAGGAAGATGCCGGGCTTATCCCAAACCAGCATATCACGCGCAACCTCGCGTTATCAGCATTGCCCTGCCAGAAATACCCTGCTGGTGGCTGGTGGCAGTGGTGCAGCATTTGTGTATGCACTCTCGATATGCTGTCCGGGCTGCAGGCTTTCAAAGCAATGACAAAAGTCTTGCAAGGAGGAATAGCAGCGACCACAGCAATGATTCCGTTGAAACCATTATAGCGTTTGGGATAACCCGGAGAAACCAGAAATGCTTACGTGGTCAGTCCATCAGGTAAGGGTAAAAATCATGCAGATGCTGTATGCGGCCCTGCGCTTTGCGCACCCCCGCACCCCACCCTGATTGCGCCATTTTGAATAAAAAATAATTTCGGAAGTCCCCTTACATAATGGACTGACCACGTAAAGTAACAGAAAAGGTAACAGTTGTCGTGCTGGCACGAGGGTTATATCGGAAGGATAGACAGGAACCCAGAATCCGTGTCAGTAGCATAAAAAAAGATATGTCCGATGCTCCCTGGCGGGGGCTACAAACATATCATACGAGGAGGGTATTGAATGTAAACGTAAAACCACTCGCCTTCCTCTGATCCTTTATATGTGACATACTCTAAAAAACTAGAAAAACTAGTAGTTTTTGAGGAGGTCACAAATGGATAGAATCACCCACGAAGTACGCCTGTCGAATTGGAAGGCAGTTATTGAACAGTGCCAGTCCCGCCCAAAGGGACAGACTATTGCTTCCTGGTGCGAAGAAAACGGCATCAGCGTAAAGCAGTATTACTACTGGCAACGCAGAGTGCGCAGGAAAGCAGTTCAGGAAGCCTCGACTGCCCTGCTGCCATCGTCCCCTCGGGAAGAAGCCCCGGTTTCTTTTGCCGAGATATCATTTTCCCCAAAGACACAGGCATCCTCCTGTGCCGCTCCTGATCCGATTCCGGATTTTCATCCCGACGCGATCATCAGGAAGGGCGATCTTGTGATCGGTCTTCAGAACAACATCTCAGACAGACTGCTCGACAGGATCCTGAAAGGAGTGTGCCATGCTGTCTGAGGCTTACCGCAACGTCCGGAAAGTGTACTGTGCCGTCGGCTTATCCTCATAGAATTATTATCCTCATCTTTTCAAAAACAGTGTACTTTGCACGCCTTTCTAAAGAAAAGATGAGGATAACGTATTAGCGGATCC
>ONKG01000146.1 GCA_900318375.1 uncultured Lachnospiraceae bacterium | reverse complement strand
GCAGCGGTCAGAGTGGTTTTGCCGTGGTCAACGTGGCCGATGGTGCCGATGTTGCAGTGCGGTTTTGTTCTGTCAAAATGCGCTTTTGCCATTGTGTAATTTCCTCCTTAAATAAATGGATTACAACCTTTTAATACGATTTCAGCTGCAGATGACTGTTCTCTATTTAAGGGTGGTTTTAACAGTCACTGCACAACATTATAATAAACTACTTCTTAGATTTCAATAATCTTTTTCAGTATTTATTACAGAACCATTTTCAGGTTTTATTTGATATTCAGGACTTTGTCCGCGACGTTCCTGGGAACGGGCTCATATCTGTCAAAGAACATGGAATAGTTGCCGCGTCCCTGTGTCTTGGAACGAAGGTCTGTCGCATATCCGAACATCTCGGAGAGGGGGACAAAACCGGTGACCTTGCGGCCGCCGCCGATATCGTCCATTCCGCTGACGCGTCCGCGTCTGGCGTTGATGTCGCCGATGACGTCGCCCATGTACTCTTCAGGCATGGTGACTTCGACACGCATGATCGGCTCAAGCAGAACGGGTTCCGCCTTCTTCATGGCTTCCTTGAAGCACAGGGAACCTGCGATATGGAATGCCATTTCAGAGGAGTCGACTTCATGGTAGGAACCGTCATAGACGGTCGCGTGAATGCCGACAACCGGGAAACCGCCGAGAGAACCGGCGCGCATAGCCTCTTCGATACCTGCGCCGATCGGGGGGATATATTCCTTGGGAATATTTCCGCCGACGACCTCGGAATCGAACTTATAAAGTTCTTCTCCGTTGGCGTCCATGGGCTCGAAGCGGACCTTGCAGTGCCCGTACTGACCGCGTCCGCCGGACTGCTTCGCGTACTTGTAGTCCTGATCGACTCCCTTGGTGAAGGTCTCTTTGTAAGCAACCTGAGGGGCGCCTACATTTGCTTCCACCTTGAACTCTCGCAGAAGTCTGTCGACAATGATCTCCAGATGAAGCTCGCCCATGCCCGCGATAATGGTCTGACCGGTTTCCTTGTTGGTGTGCTGCCTGAAGGTGGGATCCTCCTCGGCGAGCTTGGCCAGTGCTTCGGCCATCTTGCCCTGACCGGCTTTGGTCCTGGGCTCGATTGCCAGCTCAATAACGGGTTCCGGGAATTCCATGGACTCGAGGATGACCGGATGTTTTTCGTCGCAGATGGTATCGCCTGTTGTTGTGAACTTCAGGCCGACTGCTGCAGCGATATCTCCGGAGAAGACCTCTTCCAGCTCAGTACGTTTGTTTGCGTGCATCTGGAGGATACGTCCCAGACGTTCCTTCTTGTCCTTCGTTGCGTTCAGGCAGTAAGAACCGGCTTTGGCCACGCCTGAATACACACGGAAGAATGCGAGTTTGCCGACGAAGGGATCGGTCATGATCTTGAAGGCCAGTGCTGAGAAAGGCTCTTCATCAGAAGAATGACGCTCCACCTCGTTGCCCTGCAGATCCACGCCCTTGATAGAAGGGATATCTGTAGGAGCAGGCATGTATTCGACGACTGCATCGATCAGCTTCTGTACGCCCTTGTTCCTGTAAGCGCTGCCGCAGCAGACCGGAACGGCTGTACATTCGCAGGTTGCCTTGCGAAGGGCCTTCTTGAGCTGTTCCGTTGTAGGCTCTTCGCCTTCAAGGAAAATCTCAGTCAGGTCATCATCAAGCTCGCAGATCTTCTCGATCAGCTCTGCCCTGTAGATCTCTGCGTCGTCCTTCATGTCCTCGGGGATTTCGACAATCGAAATGTCATCACCCTTGTCGTCGTTGTAAATATATGCTTCCATCTCGAACAGGTCGATGAGTCCCTTGAAGGTGTCCTCTGCCCCGATCGGAATCTGGATCATGATGGCGTTTTTGCCCAGCCTGTTGCGGATCTGCTCAACGCTGCCGAAATAATCGGCGCCGATCACGTCCATCTTGTTGATGAAGGCCATACGCGGAACATTGTAGGTATCCGCCTGACGCCACACATTTTCAGACTGCGGCTCGACACCGCCCTTGGCGCTGAAGACGCCGACCGCACCGTCCAGAACACGGAGAGAACGCTCAACCTCGACAGTAAAGTCGACGTGTCCGGGAGTGTCGATGATGTTGATCCTGCACTCCTTTTCTCCGGGCTTGATCTTCATGTGGTCGTGCAGCGTCCAGTGGCAGGTCGTTGCAGCCGAAGTAATGGTAATACCGCGCTCCTGTTCCTGGTCCATCCAGTCCATGGTGGCGGTACCTTCGTGTGTTTCACCAATCTTATAGTTTACACCGGTATAATACAGAATACGCTCTGTAAGCGTAGTCTTGCCCGCGTCGATGTGGGCCATGATACCGATATTCCTGGTTCTTTCCAGGGGGTATTCTCTAACTGACACTGATTTTCCTCCTGCGGAGCTGTTAACAACAGATCCCGCTTTTTTCCAAACTAATCTACTTTTCCCGGCCTCTTCCAAAAGCGAAATCCATCTTTCTTCTATAACTGCGCGCCTGCGCAGCCGCTTTTAACAGGCTCCTTTCTTTCCAGATTTTGACTATGCTGCAGTCTTAGTGTCTTCAGACTGCAAATCAGAATCTGTAATGGGAGAATGCTCTGTTGGCATCTGCCATCTTGTGCATATCTTCTTTTCTCTTAACAGATGCGCCGGTGTTGTTGTACGCATCCAGAAGTTCGCCGGCAAGCTTGTCTTCCATCTTCTTCTCGCCTCTCTTGCGGGAGAACATGGTGATCCAGCGCAGTGCAAGCGCCTGACGTCTGTCAGGACGAACTTCGATCGGCACCTGGTAGGTGGCGCCGCCGATACGCCTTGCCTTGACTTCGAGAACAGGCATGATGTTGTTCATAGCAGTCTCAAAGACTTCGACAGCGGGCTTACCGGTCTTTTCTTCCATTTTGGCAAATGCCCCGTACACGATCTTCTGTGCGACACCTTTTTTGCCGTCAAGCATAATGCTGTTGATCAGCTTGGTGACCACCTTATTGTTGTACAAGGGATCAGCCAGTACATCTCTTTTCTGAACATGTCCTTTACGCGGCACGTTACTTCCCTCCTTATCAATGTTGATAAATCACAGGTACTCACTAATACGGATATTCGTGTTCGTGCTGTATCTTCTATTACTATACGATCTCAATATGATTCTGCTCTGCGTCTTTTTTTATCATTCAAAAAATAAGCAAACGCCGGGAAAACATACGCAGGTGCATCCGGAACGGACTTCCTGCTGCCGCAGCCTGCCGGCCGCGGTACATCTATATGGTTATAGAACTCCAACACTTACGGTTCGTGATTAGCTGTTGTCCGCTGCGCTTACGCAGTCAGCGGAGAAGTACCTCACTTCTTAGCAGCTTTGGGCCTCTTTGCGCCGTACTTGGAACGAGCCTGCTTGCGGTTTGCAACGCCTGCTGTATCCAGTGTGCCGCGGATGATGTGATATCTGGTACCGGGCAGATCCTTAACTCTTCCGCCTCTGATCAGAACAACACTGTGCTCCTGCAGATTGTGCCCTTCGCCGGGGATGTAGGATGTAACTTCGATTCCATTGGAAAGACGTACTCTGGCGATTTTACGAAGTGCCGAATTAGGCTTCTTCGGTGTAGCCGTCTTGACTGCTGTGCAGACACCGCGCTTCTGCGGAGCACTGACAGCGATGGAACGCTTGCGCAGGGAGTTGAAGCCTCTCTGCAGTGCCGGCGCTGTGGACTTCTTGACAGATGTCTCACGACCCTTTCTAACGAGCTGGTTAAATGTTGGCATTCTATTTCACCTCCTTGTAAGATTTTGTGCTGCACAGGGTTATGCAGCTG
>ONKG01000029.1 GCA_900318375.1 uncultured Lachnospiraceae bacterium | reverse complement strand
ACTTCCTAGGGTCAGCAAACTTTATATTACATTGAGGTATCTTTTCTTTCACCCACTTTCTTTTGAGTTCCTCTATTTAGATCTTACAGGAAGCTTTCTGATCAATAATGAAAAAGAGCGCGCGGCCGCAGGCATTTCTTTCCTGCGGGCCACACGCTCTTTTGTTCTTTCCGGTTCAGTCCCGGACGTTTTTTACAATAAAAAACGTGTGGCAGACAACCGGATTTACGCAGTTACGCCACACGTTGTGAAGGTATTTTAAAAAATAATCGGGAGATTTGTCAAGCCTGTTTTTTCGTTTTTTGGAGACAGGTGGAGACAGGGGACGGTTCTTTGTCTCCTCACCACTTATCATTTATGCCGTTTTTTTTACTGTTTTTCTGATGCGTCCGGTTTCTTCCGCCGGGCTTTTTCCGTTGCTGATCACGATCGCACCCAGGACCAGGACGATCCCGATCACCTCATACAGGCTCAGCATCTCGTGATAGATCACTGTCCCCAGGATGGTGGCGACGACGGGCTCCACCGAGGCGATGATCGCCGCCTGTCCGTTCTCGACACCCTGCAGTCCCCGTGTATACAGAATGTAGGGAAGGACCGTTGTAAACACGCCGTAGAGGACGACCAGCCCGGTCTGGGAGGGGGATGTGGTCACTGCCCGCCGGATATTATTCATGGAAATAAAGGGGATGGTTCCAATTGAAGCAAACAAAAAGGTATAGAAGGAGATCGTAAAGCTCCTGTAGCCCCGCTCAAGGGCAAAACGACCGAAGATCGAGTATAGGGCGTAGCCCAGGCCTGCACCCAGTCCGGTGATAAAGCCCTGCAGGGTCATGGCGCTGTCTCCGGAAAGCATTCCGCTGACGCAGATGCATCCCACCAGAGTCAGGATCAGAGCGACCAGTTTCCTGGAAGTGATCTTTTCCTGAAAGAGTATGGCGGAGAGGACAATGACAATGGCCGGTGCGGTGTAAAGAAGAACCGCCGCCACCGCCAGAGAAGACAGGCGGATGGTTGTAAAATAACAGAGATTAAAAAATACGATGCTGAGGACGCCTGTTCCGAAAAAGCACCAGAGGTCACGCAGGCGCACACGAAAAAGACTCCTGTCCCTGACTGCCAGAACCAGAAAGAGACAGATGGCAGTCACTATGGACCTCAGAAAGACGATTTCGAAGGAAGAACATCCGATCTTCCCCAGAACCCGCACAAAGAGGCCCATGCTTCCCCACATGGCCCCGGCGGTCAGTATAAAAAGCGGTGCGAATCGATCCGCCGCACTTTTCTGCTGCATGGATAGTATCTCCTCATATCAGTAACATACGCAGTCAGGGCAATGGTCCCGCTGCCGCATTCATGAATATTTCCAGACTCACTTTGCTCCGCACCATGGTCACACACACAGGAGCTCAACCCGTGCGGGCATTTTTGATGAGGCGCTTCATCTTATCAAGCAGGATCTCCGGGCGCCGGAAACCTTTTTTCTGCTCCTCAGCCTTTTTCTGTCCCGAAGTTTTTTTCTGCCCCGCAGCCTTTTTTCGCTCCTCAGCCTTTTTCTGCCCTGCAGCCTTTTTCTGCTCTTCAGCCTTTTTCTGCTCCTCCATGGCAAGGAAGCTCCGATAGGCCATGATACCGGCCACGGTCTTTGCGTCCTGGATCTCTCCCTCAAAGATTTTGCGGCATAACTCGTCGAGGGGCATGATGCAGAGCTCGATCTCCTCAGCCTCGTCCAGGTGCTGGGAGCTGACAGGTTCAAGGTCTCTGGCCAGATAGATATCTGTCGATTCATTGCACCAGGCGATCGCAGTCAGGATGTGGGCAAGCTTTGTCATCCTGCCGGGGCGGTATCCTGTCTCCTCTTCCAGCTCGCGGGCCGCGGTCACAGCCGGATCCTCCCCCGAGGAGTCTCTGGCACCTGCCGGAAGTTCCAGCGCTTCACGGTCGATCGCGGGTCGGAACTGGCGGATCAGCAGAATGCGTCCGTCCGGCAGTACCGGCACTGTACAGGCGCCGCCGCCTTTTTTATGATGGACATAGTCCCAGGTCTGTACCTGCCCGTCGGGCAGTACCATGGTATCTCTGTAAAATTCCAGCACCGCGCCTGCGCTCGCCAGCTGACGGTCTGTCCTGTGGAGTTTATGCTCCATACCATATACCTCCCTGTACTTATTCTTGTTCCTATGGCCGCGCACCTGTTCCTGAATCACAGCTGCGATACGGCTTTTTTCCGGCTGATTGCAGCAAGCTTGTCCAGGGCCATGCTGTGGGATGCCTTAAAGAGCAGTGCTGTACCCGGCACCGTGATCTCCTCTACCGCTTTTGCGGCGGATTCCCGGTCCGGATAGGACCGCACATCCAAAAGTCCTCTTTGCTTAGCCTCATCCGCCATATCCACCGAAAGTTCTCCCACTGTGATCAGGGTGTCGAGTCCGGCATCTGCGGCAGCGGCGCCGGCCTCGCGGTGAAGCTGCTGGGCAAAGTCTCCCTGTTCGAGCATATCACCCAGTACTGCCGCTTTTTTCTGCGTGGGCAGGCAGGCAAGTACCTGCAGGGAGGATTTCATGGAATCGGGGCTGGCATTGTAGGTGTCGTCGAAAAGAAGGATGTCGCCGTATTTTTCACAGGCCATACGCTGCCCCGTGAAATCTTCGATTCCTGCCCTGATCTCTTCGGACGTCATGCCAAGCAGGTCCCCGACGCCCGCCGCGATGGAGGCGGGATAGATCAGATGCATGCCGGCTGCAGGAATGCGGACATGCAGAGAGTCCCTTCCGTCGGGCATTCTGATCGTACAGACAGTAGACATTTCCGCTTCAAAGGCACTGGAATCCACATTTCCGATCTCAACATGGGCATCCACGACACGATAGCTGCAGATATCTCCTTTTCCGGCATAGAAAATCCTGTGCCTTGCAAGCATGGCAGGCTCCACGGCGATCTTCGGCAGAAAATCATCGTCGCCGCACAGAATTGCCTGTGATCCCGATGACATGCCCTCGAAAATCTCCTTTTTGGCCCGGAAAATATTCTCGCGGCTGCCCAGGATCCCGATGTGGGCTGTACCGATATTGGTGATCACGGCTATGTCCGGTGCCGCGATCTGCGACAGACGGCGGATTTCCCCCAGGTGGTTCATGCCCATCTCGAGTACCATGACCTCATCTGCGGCCGAAAGACCGAAGATCGTCATGGGAAGTCCGATATCATTATTGAAATTTCCGGAGGTCGCATGGACCCGGAAACGTTTGCTCAGAACGGAGGCGACCATCTCGCGGCAGGTCGTCTTGCCGACGCTGCCTGTAATTCCGACCACCTTTACATCATATTTCATCCGGTAAAAATGAGCCAGATCGCCCAGAGCATGCCTTGTATCTTCCACGAGAACATAGAATTTCCCCGGAAGAAGGCTGTCCGGCTCTTTGCTCACCACGCAGCCGGCGGCGCCCTGCTTCAGGGAAGCGTCCACGTAGGCGTGTCCGTCAAAGCGTTCCCCGCTGAGCGCGAAAAAGACGCAGTTCTTCGTGATCTTCCGGCTGTCCGTGACAACGGACAGAATCTCTGCTGCGGGGACAGAAAGTGTCTCTTCTTTCCCCTGCGGCGCCATGAGGAGCTTTCCGCCTGTCGCCTGCAGCAGTTCTTCAAGATATATTTTTTCCATTTCCATCCTCCGTCTGTCTGCGCGGAACCACCCTGCGGCAGACTGCTTTTGGCAGATTCCTGATCACCTGCCCGCAGCTGATCCATATTCTGCCGGACATACTGCCCGCCGGAGCGGCATAAGCAATGCGGTTACAGAATGTTTACGCCGCGCAGCTTCAAACCGTCCTCGACGATTTTCTCACACAGTTCCTCGTAGTCGATACCCACGGCGGCCGCTTCCTGAGGAACAAGGCTTGTATTCGTCATACCCGGCAGTGTGTTCACCTCGATAAACCAGACCTTGTCCTCGTCATCGATCATAAAATCGCTGCGCGAATATGTCGAAAGTCCCATGATTTCGTGCACTTGAAGTGCCATCTGTCCCATCTCTTTCTCAATTTCCGGCTTGACGCGGCCGGGGCAGATTTCCTCGGTGGCACCTGCTATATACTTATTCGAATAATCATAGAAATTAATCTTGGGAACGATCTCTACGGAAGGAAGCGCCTGACCGCACAGGACGCCGCAGGTAAATTCCCTTCCGTCAATGAACTGCTCCGTCATGAAAGCATTTCCGAAAGAGAGACATTTGCGGACCGCATCCTCCAGATCCTCTCTGCGGCGGACAATATAGACGCCTACAGAGGAGCCTCCGTCCGGGGTCTTGACCACACAGGGCACATCTGTCTGACGGCAGACAGAGCGGATAAACTTCTCTTTCTCATCTGTTTTTCCGGTCTTCTTCCCGTCATTTCTGCCTATAAATTCCCAGCGGCGGAAGGCAGGCGTACGCACACCGCGGGGACCGACGATCATCTTGGTGATCATCTTGTCCATGGCCATGGCGGCGCCCAGGTGGCCGGAACCCGTATATGGGATTCCAAGCATGTCAAAGGCTGCCTGGACCCGGCCGTCCTCGCCGTTTTTGCCGTGCAGGGCGATAAAGACAATATCCGCTGCCGCGCAGATCTCCAGGACGTGTTTTCCAAACAGCGCGGGGCTCTGCCACTTTCTGGATTTTTTCACAGCCTCCAGATCCGGCGCCTGCCCCTCAAAGGAATAGTGCGGAATTTCGGGAAGGTCATCAAAAAGTGCCTGCGGATCGAATTCTCTTGTTTCGTCCGCATCATCAAAGCCCATATACAGGTCTGCGAGGACCGCCTTATGTCCCCTTGCGCGGAGCGCGCCGCAGACACGTGAACCAGTCAGAAATGAAATATTCCGCTCTGTGCTGAGTCCTCCGCACAGAACAACGATTTTTAAGGCTTTCAAAGTATTATTATGTTTCAAAAGATTTCCTCCGGTGGGAGTCCGCGCTCTAGGTGCCGGACCCCTGAGAAAAATACTGTTGCCGAGCCGGTATCTCAATGATAAAACAGCGGGCATGGCGGTGCAAGCATGGCTTGCACAATTTCGCGCAAAGAAGCCGCAGGGACCGGCTGTGTCCAGCCGGACCTGCGGCCCTCTAACTTATCATTTTATGCACTCCCTCTCAGGGGGTGTATACTGCAGCTTATTCCAGCCTGTTCCGGCTTAATCTTCCGAAGAAGCTGCTGTGGTCTTTTTGCGGCGGCGTCTTGCAGGAAGTTTGACCTTGTCAAGGTGCCAGATGTCATCGACGTATTCCTGGATGGTTCTGTCGGAAGAGAACTTGCCGACATGCGCGACGTTGAGGATGGCCATCTGAGCCCAGCGCTTCTGATCCTTGTAGGCCTCGCAGATATCATGCTGCGCCTGGATGTAGGAACGGAAGTCCTTGAGGATGAAATAGCGGTCCGCAGGATCCATGCCGTTTCTCTGCAGCAGGCTGTTGTACAGGGGGCGGAAACGCTCCGGGTCGTCGGGGGAGTAGGTTCCGTTGACAAGCTGTACCAGTACCTGGCGGATCTCTTCGTCCTCATTGAAGATCTGCATGGGATCGTAGCCGCCGTTCTTCTCGTAGTTCATGACTTCGTCGGAGGAAAGACCGAAGATGAAGGCATTCTCTCTGCCGACTTCCTCGACGATCTCGACGTTGGCTCCGTCCATGGTGCCCAGAGTGATGGCACCATTGAGCATGAACTTCATGTTGCCGGTACCGGAGGCTTCCTTACTGGCTGTGGAGATCTGCTCGGAAATATCTGCAGCCGCGATGATGATCTCGGCGTTGGATACCTTGTAGTCCTCGATGAAGACAACCTTGATCTTGTCGTCGATGGACTCGTCGTTGTTGATAACGTCCGCCACGGAGTTGATCAGCTTGATGGTCAGCTTGGCGGTCTTATAGCCGGCAGCTGCCTTGGCGCCGAAGATGAAGGTGTGCTTGGGGATATCCAGAGTGGGATCCTTCTTGATCTGGTTGTACAGATACATGACGTGCAGGATGTTCAGCAGCTGACGTTTGTACTCGTGCAGACGCTTGACCTGTACGTCAAAGATGGAGCGGGGATCCACTTCAATGCCGTTGTGCTCAAGGATATAATCCGCAAGACGGACCTTGTTCTTGTACTTGATGTTCAGGAATTCCTTCCTGGATCTCTTGTCATCCGCGTAGACTCTGAGCTCTTTCATGCGGGAGAGGTCAGTGATCCACTCGTCGCCGATATGGTCTGTGACCCAGTCTGCCAGCAGGGGGTTGCCGTGCAGCAGGAAGCGTCGCTGAGTGATGCCGTTGGTCTTGTTGTTGAACTTCTCGGGGAACATCTCGTAGAAGTCCTTCAGCTCGCGGTTCTTGAGGATCTCGGTGTGCAGGCGGGCAACACCGTTGACAGAGTATCCTGCCACGATCGCCATGTTTGCCATGCGGACCTTGCCGTCATAGATGATGCCCATGCTGCGGATCTTGTCGTGGACATTGACGCCTGTATTGTCATAGGTCTGATGGATCTGGGCCTCAAAGCGGCGGTTGATCTCTTCGACAATGCTGTAAATACGGGGAAGGAGCTGAGAGAAGAGGTCGATGGGCCATTTCTCCAGTGCTTCCGACATGATGGTGTGGTTTGTGTAAGCTGTGCACTTGGTGGTCACATCCCACGCCTCGTCCCAGGTCAGCTCATACTCGTCCATAAGCAGACGCATCAGTTCCGGCACAGTCAGTGTCGGATGTGTGTCATTCATCTGGAAGACAAGCTTCTCATGGAGTTTTCTGACATCATCATGAGTCTGCAGATACTTCTGGATCGCTGCCTGCAGGGAAGCGGAAACAAAGAAATACTGCTGTTTCAGGCGGAGCTCTTTACCCTGATAATTCTCATCATTGGGATAAAGGACGTCACAGATGGTCTTTGCCAGGTATTCCTGCTCAACAGCCTTCTGATAATCACCCTTATCAAAGGAATCCAGCTTGAAGGTCTCAACGGGCTGTGCATCCCAGATTCTGAGAGTGTCTACAAAGCCGTTGCCGTAGCCGATGACGGGAAGGTCATAGGGAACAGCCTTGACAGCGCTGTAGCCTTCCTGCTTGTACATGGTCCTGCCGAGTCTCTCGCTGTAATAGGATTTGACATAGCCGCCGAAGTGGACCTCCTGGGTGTACTCGGGTCTGCGCAGCTCGAGAGGATTGCCGTTCTCAAGCCAGTTGTCCGGAACTTCCTTCTGATAGCCGTCTTCGATCTTCTGCTTGAACATGCCGTAGTGATAACGGATGCCGCAGCCGTAAGCGGCGTAGTTGAGGGTTGCCAGGGAATCAAGGAAACATGCCGCGAGACGGCCGAGACCGCCGTTGCCCAGAGCCGCGTCGGGCTCCTGGTCCTCGATGGCATTCATCTTAAAGCCCAGCTCTTTGAGAGCTTCTTTGATAGGCTCATAGGCCATCAGGTTGATCGCGTCATTGCCGAAAGCACGTCCCATCAGGAATTCCATGGAGAGATAGACCAGTCTCTTGGGATCCTGATCGTCAAATGCCTTCTGGGTGCGCATCCAGCAGTCAATGATCTGGTCCTTGAGAGCCAGTGCGGAAGCCTGGAACACCTGCTGTTCCGTTGCTTCCCTCATGGTGCGGCGGTACATTGTGCGTACATTGTACTCCACGCTTCTCTTAAAAAGGTCTTTGTCAAATTCAATCGCAGGTCTTTTTATCATAAATAATATCCTCATTCCGGAGCATAAAATCCTGACAGGCTGCAGGCTCTTATCTGTTCTGCCCGCTTGTTTTCACCTGTCTACATGGCATCCGTGATGCTCCGCGCAGATGCCATGTCACTGTTTTGCCTCTGCAGGCCTGTTTTTACAGACCTGGTCAAAACATTACTTTTACGAGTGCCAATTCCCCTCGCAGCATGGGCTGCCAGTTCACCGGAAATTGCGGACAGATGTCCATAAACATAGGAATTATATCATCCGGTGCTCTATAAAACCGTCATTATCAGACCAGATTATGTCTGTTCATTACAGGTCACACCTGATAAGTGTGTGACCTGTAAGACTTATTCTCACACTTTTTCGACGGAGATCACGGCCTTTTCGCCGTTGATATCCCATTCCTTCGCGTTGGCAAGGGTCTGGTTGTCGAGAACTTCTACGGCCAGGACCTTGTCGGCAATGGCCTTCTCGTTTGCGCGCAGGACTTTCGTCAGCTTCTCATTGTCGGAAAGAGCGACACGGATGCGGTCTGTGACTTCGAATCCGGAATCCTTGCGCATGGTCTGGATCTTGCTGATGAGCTCGTAGACAAAGCCCTCTTCGATCAGTTCGGGTGTCAGGTTGGTGTCCAGAACGACTGTGTATCCGCCGTCCTCCTGGGAGATATAGCCCTCTTTCTGGGTCATCTCGATCAGGAGATCTTCTCTGGTCAGCTCGACGGTAGTTCCGCCCACATCAAAGGAAATGCTTCCCTTCTCATTCAGCTCATCCATGGCGGCGTTGCCGTCCAGCTCTGCCAGATATTTGCGGATGCCGCCCAGCTGCTTGCCGTACTTGGGACCGACAGTGCGGAGCTGGGGCTTGAAGGTATAGCTGGTGAATTCGCGGACATCGTCCGTGAAATCCACATTTTTGACATTGAGCTCATTCTCAATGATCTCGACGAAGTAGTCCTCCAGCTTTCCGCCATCCTGACCGGGAGCCTTGACGAACATCTTCGCGATGGGCTGGCGGTTCTTGATGCCAGAAAGGTTGCGGCAGGCACGGCCCATAACGACGACCTTGAGGACTTCCGCCATGGATTTCTCGAGGGCGGTATCGATCATGGTCTCATCCGCTGCGGGGAAATCGCAGAGGTGGATGCTCTCGGGCGCAGTCTTGTCGACGCTGCGGACGATATTCTGGTAGATCTCCTCGGTCATGAAGGGAATCATGGGAGCGGCCGCCTTGCACACGCCTACCAGGGCGGTGTAGAGGGTCATGTAGGCATTGATTTTGTCCTGCTCCATGCCCTTGGCCCAGAAGCGGTCGCGGCAGCGGCGGACATACCAGTTGGACATCTCGTCGACGAAATCGGACAGGGCTGTGGCCGCCTCGGGGATCCTGTAGCGGTCCAGGTTGTCGTCCGTCTTCCTGATCATGGAATTCATTCTGGACAGGAGCCATTTGTCCATGACAGGGAGCCCTGCATAATCCAGAGTGTATTTGGTGGGATCGAACTGATCGATCTCCGCGTACAGGGTATAGAAGGCATAGGTGTTCCAAAGTGTGCCGAGGAACTTTCTCTGGCCCTCCTGCACGGCCTTGTCGTGGAACTTATTGGGCAGCCAGGGCGCGCTGTTGGAGTAGAAATACCAGCGGATCGCGTCGGCGCCGTGCTTCTGCAGAGCATCGAAGGGATCGACGGCGTTGCCCTTGGACTTGGACATCTTCTCTCCGTCCTTGTCGAGGACAAGACCCAGTACGATGACGTTCTTATAGGCGGGCTTATTGAAAAGAAGCGTGGAGATCGCGTGCAGGGAATAGAACCAGCCGCGGGTCTGGTCCACTGCCTCGCTGATGAAGGAAGCAGGGAAGTTCTTTTCAAAGAGCTCTTTATTTTCAAAAGGATAGTGATACTGGGCAAAAGGCATGGCGCCGGAGTCAAACCAGCAGTCGATGACCTCGGGGACACGCTTCATCTGTCCGCCGCACTCGGCGCACTTGATGAAATAGTTGTCCACGTAAGGTCTGTGGAGCTCGGTCTGCTCAGCGGAAGGGTCGCCTGTCAGCTCGGCAAGCTCCTTGCGGCTGCCGACACTGATCTGCTTTCCGCAGTCCGCAGTCCGGGCACTCCCAGATGTTGAGAGGTGTGCCCCAGTAACGGTTTCTGGAGATACCCCAGTCCTGGATGTTCTCCAGCCAGTTGCCGAAACGGCCTTCGCCGATGTTGGCGGGGATCCAGTTGATCTCCTTGTTGTTGCGCACCAGGTCATCGCGGACCTTGGTCATCTCGATGAACCAGGACTCGCGTGCATAGTAGAGGAGGGGTGTGTTGCAGCGCCAGCAGTGCGGGTAGTCGTGCTCGAACTTAGGTGCTGCAAAGAGCATGCCTCTGGCCTCGAGTTCCTTGAGGACCTCGGGATCGGCACTGACCGCGCCCTCATCCATCTCGGCCTGAGTGGGTTTGCAGCGCATGCCGGCGAAGGGAGTCTCGGGCTTCATCACGCCCTTGTCATCGACCATCTGCACGAAGGGAGCGTCATATCTGCGTCCGATCCGGGCGTCGTCTTCACCGAATGCAGGAGCGATATGGACGATACCTGTACCGTCTGTCATAGTTACATAGTCGTCGCAGTATACGAAGAAAGCCTTCTTGTGCTGCTTTCTTGCGGCATCCGCGGCGCACTGGTAGAGGGGCTCATACTCTCTGTACTCCAGGTCCTTACCGGTCATCTCCTCGAGGATCTCGTAAGGGGGAACGTTCTTTGCTTCTTCTGCCTTTGCAGCTTCCGCAGCTTCCGCGGATGCTGCTGCCTCAGCGTCCTGCTTCTTATTCTTTTTCTTCTTGCCCTTCTTGCCCTCGTTGTTGTCCTCGGCGGGAGCTGCGGGAGCAAAGACGGCGTCCAGAAGAGCCTTGGCCATATAATAGGTATTGCCGTCGGCGGCCTTTACCTTGACATAAGTCTCCTCGGGGTTCACGCACAGACCGATGTTGGAAGCCAGTGTCCAGGGTGTTGTCGTCCATGCCAGGAAGTAGGCGTCCTCGTCCTTGACCTTGAAGCGGACGATGGCGGAGCGCTCCTTCAGGGACTTGTAGCCCTGAGCAACTTCGTGGGAAGAAAGGGGTGTACCGCAGTGAGGGCAGTAGGGAACGACCTTGAAGCCCTTGTAGAGAAGGCCTTTCTTCCAGATCTCCTGCAGAGCCCACCACTCGGACTCGATATAGTCGTCATAGTAGGTGACATAGGGGTTGTCCATGTCCGCCCAGAAACCGACGATGCCGGAGAAATCCTCCCACATACCCTTGTACTGCCAGACACTCTCTTTGCACTTTTTGATAAAGGGCTCGATGCCGTAGGCTTCGATCTCGTCCTTGCCTTCGATGCCGATGGCCTTCTCGACTTCCAGTTCAACGGGCAGTCCGTGGGTGTCCCAGCCGGCCTTACGGGGAACCTGGAATCCCTTCATGGTGCGGTAACGGGGAACCATATCTTTGATGACACGTGTCAGAACATGTCCGATATGAGGCTTGCCGTTTGCAGTCGGCGGCCCGTCATAAAACATATACAAGGGACGGCCTTCGCGCTCCTCGATACTCTTTTCGAAAATATTGTTGTCCTTCCAGAACTCTACGGTCGCGTGCTCGCGGTCCACAAAATTCAGGTCCGGGTTTACCTTTTTGTACATCCTGTCTCGCTTCCTTCCTATCTCTTCTGTCGGAACGCTGCTATGAAAATCGCAATTCCGCGCCGCTTTCGCGGTCACAACAGCTTTTATACAGCATAACAAGAGACCTGCCGTGTTTTCTCCTTTGAAAACCGGGCCGGATCAGCCGCAAAAAGACTGATCAAGGCAGACCACACAGCGCAGGACTCTCTTAAGCATCAAAAAAAGCCACGGAGTTATATTGCCATAGGCAAAAAACAATGTCAAGAAAAAAACATTGCATGCGACTTATCTATACTATCTATATTCTATACTTCTGTGCTTCTATCCCGGCGCGGGCTCTGCCGGTAAGCGGATTCCAGACGTTTTTTCACTTGTTTTCGCCCGTTTTTTCAGACTACAGGCAAAAAACTGATTGCAATTGCGAAACTCAGATGATAGACTACTGTAAACCGTTGAAGAAGAGTGAGTAGACTGTATGGTTTCCGCACAGAGAGCTGTGGATGGTGAGAGCACAGCGGGCAAATGTACAGTTGAATGGACTTCCGAGGGCGAGCAGAAAAGATTATCTATTTGCTTATATGTTTCATGGCACAGGACTCTTTATGGACTCTTTATACTATTTATAAAAAGATTTCCTTATAAAGAGATTTCCGGTGCCAGGATTCCTTATAACAGAATCCTGGCAGGATCCCCTCATAATCTGAGATTTGAATCTGAGATCCGATGCCGTATATAGCAGAACAGAATCCCAGTATGTGAGACGGAGATGGCGCTCCGTAAACAAAAGCCGGCGTATGTCAGTACGCACTGAGTGGGTATATTTTTGTACCAAGCCGGGTGGCACCGCAGGAAGATCAACCTGTCCCAGCATTCATTTGCAGGGACAGGTTTTTTTTTATGACACGGCCCGCGCAGTGAAATTTCCACAGCCCCGCAGTAAAATTTACTGCCCGCGCAGTGAAATTTCCACAGCCCGCGCAGTAAATTTTCCACGGCCCGCGTAATGTATGTTCCTCCCCCTCCGCCCTGCTGCGGACAGGGGACAGCCGGGGAACAGAGGGCTGCGGGACCGTCTCTGCCCTGTGACATAATCACAATACTGTTACACAACATTTATAAATTCGTAAAAAACCGCTTCCGGTCATTTACAGGAAAGGAGAAGATATGGAAGGCTACAGCATGTATTTTCCCTGTTACACCATCGGACATGGTGTCTATGAAAAAATAGGTAAGGTCTGCAGGGACTACGGAACCAGTGCAGTGATCATCGGCGGTCACAAGGCACTTGCAGCCGCGCAGGAAAAGGTGGAGAAGGCCTGCCGGGACAGCGAGATCACGATCACCGGCGTCCTCTGGTACGGGGGAGAATGTTCCTATGAAAATATTGAAATGCTGAAGGCGGATCCGGCGGTACAGCAGGCAACACTCCTGTTCGCGGTCGGTGGCGGAAAGGTCACCGACACCGTCAAAGCCCTGGGCGAGGTGATCAACAAGGCAGTGTTCTCCTTCCCGACAATTACTTCGAACTGCGCGGGCTGCACCAGCGTCAGTATCATGTATCATCCGGACGGGAGCTTCCTCAAGCCATTTTTCATCACTCGTCCCCCGCTCCATACTTTCCTGGATCTGGACATCATCGCCGCAGCCCCTTCCCGCTACATGTGGGCCGGCATGGGAGACACCTACGCCAAATATTTCGAGGCGGATATGTCCTCCCGCGGTGAAGAGCTCAGCCACTATGTCGGTCTGGGCGTGACGATCAGCCGCATGTGCCTGGATCCCATCCTGAAATACGGAGAACAGGCCCTCAAAGACAACGAGGCCGGCATTGCTTCCGAGGCGCTGGAAAACGTTGTTCTGGCTATCAATGTGACGACCGCCCTGACCTCCATCCTGGTCACCAAGGACAAGATCATCGATTACAACACAGGTCTCGCCCATGCGATCAACTACGGCCTGACCTCTTATCCCGAGGTGGAACACAATCACCTGCACGGAGAAATCGTCTCTTTCGGTGTACTGAACCTTCTGCTGATCGAGGCCCAGATCGATCCTTCCTATAAGGAAATATTCCGGAAAATGCTGGCTTTCAGCCGCGCCGTAAAGCTCCCTGTCCGCCTGGAGGACCTGGGGCTGACAGAAGCCGACACGGACACTGTCATCGACAAGGCACTGGCCATGCCCGATATCGATCACAACCCTTATCCTATCACCCGACCCATGCTGGTCAAGGCATTTGCGGAACTCAGAGCCTGCAGTTAATGGAGAACAAGGGACGGTCCTTTTTGTTTCTGTCCCCCTGCACAAAACATGGGTACATAAATAAAAAGTCCGTTCCCCAACACCCCTGTCAACCCGGGGAAGCTCTATTTAAAGAATGGAGGTAAATCATGTCAAATAAAAAAAATACACCGGCTCCGATCATCATGGGAGTAGCATTTGTCTGGTTCACAACGCACTTCGGCGGCGGTTTTGCCTCGGGCGCCCAGCTCTACTCCTATTATCTCCGTTACGGAATCTGGTGCCTGATCATGCCGGTCCTGGCCATGGCCTACAATGCCTTCTTTTTCTACTACTGCCTGCGTTATGCCAGAAAACATGAGGTATATGACTACCGCTCCTACAACAACAGTTTCTACGGAAAATACGCCCCTGTTTTTTCCAACCTTTTTGAGTTCCTGTATATTGTCGTCATGTGCGTCGCTCCGGCCGTAGCCTTCGCGACAGGCGGAGCCACACTGAACTCGGTCACGGGACTTCCTTACCTGCTCTGCACCCTGCTCATCGGCATCTTTATTTTCATCGTGGCCATCTTCGGAACCGACCTGGTGCGCCGGGTCTCCTCCGTTTTGTCCATCGTGATCATCGTCGGTCTGGTGGCTGTGTATATTCCCAACATCCTGGCCAACTCGGCAGGCATCGGAGAATCAATCGCCGCCATGAAGGCCGCTCCGGTACCCTTCGGAAAAGCCCTGTATTCGGCCTTTTTGTACGGCACCTTCCAGCTCTGCAATGTCGCCGTCTTCGTACAGCACGGCAGAGTATTCGAAAAAGCGGATGATTCCGGAAAGAGCATGCTGATCGGCTGGATCATCAACTCCGCTCTCATGCTGGTCGTCGTCCTGGGACTTTTGACCGTCTATGCCAATCCCGACATGTCATCGGCCTCTGTCCCGACCCTGTTCATGGTACAGCAGGGCGTCGGTGCGGCTTTCCTGACACCCGTCATTTCCATCCTGATCATTCTCGGCGCGGTCACGACAGCTGTCAACATGGTGGCAGCTATGGTCAGACGTATAGGAAACGCCATCGAGACTCCCGAGGAAAAAGCCTTGACAGACCAGGGCAGGCCGATTCTGAAGACTGTCCTGATTGCGCTCTGCTGCTGCCTGGTCGACTTCGGAATCGCCCAGTTCGGTCTGCTCAACCTGATTGCAAAGGCCTACAGCACGATCGCTTATCTGGCAATTCCGGTCATCCTGATTCCTTACATTATCCACATGATCGTCACCAGGTTTGACACCAAATGATAGTTCGGAACGGTCCTGTGTACCGACGCAGCCCGGCATGTCCGGAAGAATAATCTTCTTATCTGACAGTTTTTTACCTGACAATGTAAAAAAAGAGCCGGACGTTTTTTCCGAATAATACCCGATTAATACAAAGAAGCACCTGACCGCCAACACTGGCAGCCGGGTGCTTTTTTATTATTTAACGGGTGCTTTTTATTCTTTAATATGAATAAACAGTGAGGAAAAGCCGAGGGAGCGTTGTGCCTGCGCGAATACTCATGAGTGTGGCCTTGACTTGCGGATTCCGAATGGCCGGAGCCTTGCGAAAGCGCAAGCGGCGCGGAGCAATGCGCAGTTTCTTTATATCCAGACTCTATACTGGTCTGAATATAAGCAAACATATAAACAGGACTCCTATGGTTAAGGGAATTACTATTTTACCTGAATGAAAATAATGATCCAAATCAGTATCACTCATAGATGCATGATTCATAAATGATATTATTAAATAGATTGCTAATATATATAAATACCAATGATGTATGTTTTTCCAATTATATATTATTAATGCTGTTAAAAATGTATTTACTATTACCGGCGCGCAGGAAGTGAAAAACATTTGTAAATGCTGCATAATAATATTTCCTCTCGGAAAATACCGCACGTGTCCCAATTCATTTCTATGATGGAAAGTCAATAATTTTACCTCTCCGACTTTAGCTCCAAAAAGCCAGGCAAAAAATGCATGTGCGCATTCATGAGTTATTGTTCCTATAAAAGTAAGTCTATCTGCAATAAATAGTGCAAAGTTCATTCCAAATATTCTGGCAAGTACTCTTATTTCCATCTCCTCAAATTCATTTATAATATATCCGAAAAAAGGAAATAACATGAATGAGACAGTGCCTGTAATTATAGATAATATCCCGTAATTTATAGGGAATGGTACATTATTCATCAGCGCAGTTATTATATTATTAATAAATTCCATACTTCAGTGCCATGACCTCCTGTTCACAAACCTATTGATCGGCGAAATGGGAGCTCTGCCCGAGTCCGAATTGCTCTGCGTCAGAGGAATAGGGTGTCAGACCAACATAATAGGCATCCAATTCCGAAAACTGTTCATTGATTTCGTCCGGCTCATCATAGAGCATGTACATAATATCCTCAGAGTCGATACTTGCAAGATAATCCACATATTCATCAGTGATCTGATCGTTGCTGTAATACAGGTCAACTGCGCCGAAGCAGTGCAGTATCTCATGAGCCAGGGCAGGAGCTCCGTTCGTAAAGCCTACGTAGCCGATATTGAACCATACTGCCTCATAGCCTATCTGTTGATCTGTCAGATTGTAGAAATCAAATGCATAAGCACAGGAAGGCTGGTCATTATCCGGATCTGAATTGTTATAAAACATGAATATTACATTGTCCGCTTCATATTCCGAAACTATTTGTTCCACATCGACATGAGCCTGAATCCATGAAGAAACCGAAGGATACAGGGAATCTATGGGACCAGTCATGTCACAGTCTTCCTCAGTTACATAAAACAAATCATCATTATTATACCAGTCCCATACAATATCGCAGCTGACATCCCGGTTGTCTGCCAGTTCTTCGATCCATTCAGCCGCTGACTGCAGTCTATAGTACAGTCTGCTGTAGGCATCGACATCATCGGAATCCTCAAAGTCCCAATTGTACTCCGTGTTATTGACAAATATGGAGATAAGAACCGTTTTTCCTCCAATGAACTGGGCTGTTCCGAGGTTTGGTTCACCTGATTTTTCCAGGGAAGATTCTAAAACCAAATCTACCGGCAGTAGTGATACAGCTGCCCCGGCTTCCCCAAAGGCATTCTCCGGAACTTTCAAAAACTCTGACTTCCCGATTTCATTTAATCCTGATCCTGATTTCACAGAGGCGCCTGTTTCCGTAGGTATTTCCTCTTTTTCCAAAGGTTTGAATGCCGTATTCCTCTTCTCCGACTGCACATACCAGATTCCGGCTCCCGCAAGAACCAGGAGCAGGCAGATCAAAATAATCCTTTTAAATTTCAAAGGTCACCCCCTTACGGACTTCTTGTCCTTTTAGTTTTATCCTACATCATTTTCAGTTTCTTTAAAAGATGATTGACTGCGCTTAAGGCACGCGCTGCCAAAAAAAGAGAGCCGAAGCTCTCTCTTTTTTAAGAATGGGGCAGTAAAAGATTTTTAAGTGCGAATCTCAACCACTTCCGCAATATACATATCATGCGGTGCATCTTTCTCATAATAGTCGGCGGCTATATCCTCCGGAATATTCTCAACTGCAAGCTGCTGCTTGAAAAGTTTCCTGCAGATGATCGTGAGCCTTGCCTCCTCGAAAGTGATGCCTTTGTCAAGAAACCTGGGAGTCAGCCCGGAGCTGTGCATCTTATCAATATCCCTGCCGGATTTGGAGCCCAGAATGCCCAGCACTTTTTTGTACTCCTCAGGATAGAAGCTGATGGTAAAATATTCATTGGCGTCAACGAATTCGTGGGTATATCGGGATGTTCTGATGTATACTGTAGCAACCGGCCTGCCCCAGATGGTGCCCAGGCCGCCCCAGCTTATGGTCATGGTGTTGAAGTTGTCAGGGGTGCCTGCAGTCACAAGACCCCACGTTTGATCAAACTGTGAAAAGATATCAGTTGTGAGTTTCATCTCTTTTCTCCTGTAAAAATCACATTTCAGAATCAATCAGTTAACAAGATAACCATTCGCCTGAAAACGCGTCAGCATTAACGGCGGCAAGCTGCACCATACATGCAGGTCTTACCCAGGTTGTCCATTAATAATTACTCATCCATCAGGCAATATTATACTGCTTCCTGTAGAGACAGAAAAGAGACAGAGAACCGTCCCCTGTCTCCTTTATTTCAGGTATACATATTGATGATTCCCTGGGCGATTTCCCGCTTGGTACTTCCTTCGTCCATGGCTTTCTTCTCCAGGTAATAGTGGGCTTCCTCTTCCGTCATCTGCCGCATCTGGATGAGCAGGCATTTGGCTCTGGTGACAACGCTCATTTCATTGATCTTCCTGCGCATGCGCTGGAGTTCTTCTTCTTGTTCCATCAGGCGTCCGCGCATGTAAAGGAGCATGCGCAGCATCTCGGTGAGGACCTGTCTGCGCAAGGGCATGGATAAGACGTAGATCTGATATTTTCTGCAGCGGTAGGCGATCTGCGCCTGTACTTCGCTGCGAACGAGCAGCACGATCTGCAGCAGGGGGTTTTTGCCCGCGATCAGCAGCAGGTCATCCAGACAGGCCGTGTCGTTCCGGGACATGCTGTACAAAAGTATCTCCGGCCGGGGGACAGCCCCTGAAGGGACGGCTTTCTGCTTGATCTCGGTGATTGTCCGAGCTTGTGTTACGCGAAGGAGAAGGCCGGTCTGCTGCACGGACAACTGCAATTCCTGCAGAATCGACAGTATAACGTCCATTGTCTCCTGTTTGCCTGCTGCGGCGAGGATGCTGCAAGGGGGGACTGTCTGTTTCATATCGTTGACTTTGACCTCCATTCACAGTTTCCTGTTTCAAGACTCGCGCGCGAGTCTTGCGCAATGAAGAATAAAAGCCGGCTGAATCATGACTGACGTCACAAGAATGAGCCGGCTGTTTTTCAAAACTCATAAAAGCCCATTCTATTCCGCGTTTCGGGCATAGGCCTCAAGACAGCCTGCGGGAACGAATTCCTTCACCATGCTGCTGGCGCGGGCGATCTGTACGGCCTCCTGAAGGCTGGTCGGCAGCTGTTCCAGGCCCCGCATCAGGACGGGATCCGCCTTGTAGAGGTTGACGTCCAGAGGAAGAGGCAGGGTGAGATGATGCTCGATTCCGTAGAGGCCTGCCCGAATCAGAAGGGCAAAGGCCAGATAGGGATTTGCCTCAGGATCGGGAGACCTGAGTTCGATCCGCCTGCGTCCGGAGGGATCGGCAGGGATACGGATGAGCTGGCTGCGGTTCTGGACCGCCCAGCTGACATAGCGGGGCGCTTCCATCCTGCCCAGCCTCATGTAGGACTGCTGGCTGGGGTTTAAAAACAGCGTGATGTCACGGACATATTTCATGATTCCCGCCAGAAATTCGTCTGTGTAATCCTTCTCCCCGTCACTGTGGACAGAAATATTGAGATGCATGCCGCTGCCCGGCTCCCCGGCAAGGGGCTTGGGGGAAAAGTCCGCGAAACAGCCGTCCGCCGCGCAGATATTGCGGACCGCCCAGCGGACAGTCGAGGTATTGTCAGCTGCCGTGATCGGGTCACTGTAGCGGAAATCGATCTCCATCTGGCCGGGACCGCGCTCATGGTGAGAGGATTCCGGTGTGACGCCCATCTCCTGAAGGGCAAAGCAGATATCGCGCCGAAGGTTCTCGCCGGCGTCCAGAGGCTCTACATCCATATAGCCCGCCCGGTCGATCGGCGTCGTGGTCGGCTGTCCCTGGGCATCTCTCCGGAAAACATAGAATTCCATTTCTGATCCGAATTTGACTTCAATCCCGCGCGCGGCCGCGGCGCGTACAGCCTGTCGCAGAATATATCTGGTGTCCGACTCAAACGGCGTTCCGTCAGGATAGACTACATCGCAGAAAATCCGGCACACCCTGCTGTCGGAAGGACGCCAGGGCACAATGGAGATCGTCGAAAGATCCGGTTTCAGAAAAAGGTCGCTGCGCACGTCTGCCTCAAAGCCATCCACTGCAGAGCCGTCGATGGAAACTCCCCACCGCACTGCGCGCTCCAGTTCACCGGACATGATGGCAATATTTTTCTGATGTCCGAAGACATCAAAATAGGCCAGCCGGATAAACTCCACATTTTCTTCCTCGACAAACTGCATCAGTTCTTCGTATTCCTGCATTGCTATTTCCTTTCTGAACGTTTTACCTGTCTCTTCCGGTACAGGCGGCACCTACCAGCCCGGCAAACAGGGGATGGGGACGGTTGGGGCGGGATTTGAATTCGGGATGCCCCTGTATACCAATATAAAACGGATGGCCGCCGTATTCAATCATTTCCACGATCCTGCCGTCCGGGGAAGTGCCGGACAGGGTGAGTCCTGCCTGTTCTATGGCATTCCTCAGTTCATTATTGACTTCATAGCGGTGGCGGTGGCGCTCTGAGATTGTTTCCTTCCCATAGAGACTGTGTGCCAGTGTTCCCGGGCGCAGGACACAGGGGCAGGCTCCCAGCCGCATTGTGCCGCCCAGATCCGTCACGTTCTTCTGCTCAGGCATGAGATCGATGACAGGATGCAGGGTTGCCGGATCCAGTTCCGCGCTGTTGGCGTCTCTCCATCCCACTGCATTTCTGGCAAATTCCACAAGAGCCATCTGCATACCCAGGCAGATTCCCAGAAAAGGAATCCTGTTTTCTCTGGCATACTGAGCCGCAAGGACCATGCCTTCCGTGCCGCGGGTGCCGAAGCCGCCGGGAATGATCATACCGTCAATGCCGCCCAGCCGGTCCAGCAGTATTTTTTCCGTTTTTTCAGATTCCTCCGCAGTGCTTTTTTCCAATTCCTCCGAGTCCACCCAGCGGATTTCCACTTCCGCGTTATTGGCAATTCCTCCGTGGTGGAGCGCCTCCACCACGCTGAGATAGGCGTCATGCAGGGAGGTATATTTTCCCACCAGCGCAATGGTCACTTTTTTCTTTGGATGCCGGAGTTTGTCTACCATTTCAACCCAGTCCTGCAGTGCGGGTTCCGGACAGGGAATCTGCAGGCACTGGCAGGCTGCCTGCGCAAGGTGCTCCTCTTCCATCATCAGAGGGACTTCATAGATGGAATCTGCATTCAGGTTCTGGATCACATGTGAAACCGGAACATTGCAGAAAAGGGCCACCTTTTCCCGCAGGGAAAGCGGGATCTCGCGTCCGGAACGGCAGACAATGATATCCGCCCGGATTCCCATCCTTTGCAGTTCACGGACACTGGCCTGGGTAGGCTTTGTCTTGAGTTCCTCCGAGCCGTACAGGTAAGGCATCAGCGTCACATGAATCATGCAGCAGGTCCCCTGCGGTTTTTCCTGCATGAACTGGCGGATGGCTTCATAAAAGGGCTGGGATTCAATATCTCCGACTGTTCCGCCCACTTCAATAATGGCGATTTCGGGCAGGTTTGTGTCCGAAATCGGAGCAGTATCCTCACGGGATATTTTTTCTGCCGGCAGAGTCTTTTGGAAGTCTTCTGCGGCACACGGCTGATCTGTGTAAAAACGGCTCTTGATTTCATTGGTCACATGGGGGATCACCTGGACCGTGCCTCCCCCGTAATCCCCGTGTCTTTCCTTGTTGAGAACTGACCAGTAAATTTTTCCACTCGTCACATTGGAATTACAGTTCAGGTTCTCATCGATAAACCGTTCATAATGGCCCAGATCCAGGTCTGTCTCCGTCCCGTCATCGGTCACAAAGACCTCTCCGTGCTGGATCGGATTCATGGTTCCCGGGTCCACATTCAGATAAGGATCCAGCTTCTGCATAGTCACGTGATAGCCGCGCGCTTTGAGCAGGCGTCCAAGGGAAGCTGCTGTAATTCCTTTTCCAAGACCGGAGACTACACCTCCGGTGACAAATATATATCTGGTCATAGTTTCCTGCTTTCCGGAGAAAATATACATGGATGGGGCAACTCCCCGTTTGCCGGAGAAAATATTCATTGATGGGGCAGCTCCCCGTTTGCCGGATTCTCAAAACTGTTGACGGTAGAATTCAAGACTCGCTTACGAGTCTTGTGCACCGGATGCAGGTTGCCCATAAGGGCAGCATCCTCCGCCGCAAGTATCCGCCAGAAGCAATTGCTGTCCCGTCACAACTACAGCATTGTATATCCCATCAGGTATTCGTCGACTTCCCGGGCACACCCCCGTCCCTCGACGATGTTCCAGACGACCAGGGACTGGCCGCGGTGCATATCCCCGGCTGTAAAAATACCGGGAACATTGGTCCGGTAGTGATCCGGCCCTTCCTCGCTTACAACTGTTCCGCGGGGGGACAGTTCCACTCCGAAGGCTTCCGCTGTGTACTTCTGGCAGCCTGTAAAGCCTGCCGCGATCAGCAGCAGATCACAGGGAAGAATCTTCTCTGTTCCTTCCGCTTCCTGGAGTTTCCCATCCTTGAAGGCTACCTGCACGATACGGATCTGCCGGAGAATACCGTCTTTGAGGATCAGCTCTTTCACCGTTGTGCTGAAAATGCGCGGGTCGGCTCCGAAGCGGGCGATGGCCTCCGTGTGCCCGTAGTCGGTCTTGAGGACTTTGGGCCATTCCGGCCAGGGATTGGACTCTGCCCGCACTGCAGGGGGAGCAGGCATCATCTCAATGGCAGTGACACTTTTGCAGCCCTGACGGAGCACGGTCCCGATACAGTCATTGCCGGTGTCGCCGCCGCCCACGATGACGACATGTTTGTCTTTTGCACGCAGGTCCGGCGTCCCGGACAGGAGAGCTTTGGTGCAGCCGGTCAGAAAATCGACAGCATAACTGACACCGGATACATGATCGATGGAAGTCTTTTCCGGAGCTCTTTTTTCAGTCTTTTCAGTGTTTTCCTGTTTTTGCCTTACTTCCTGTCTGTCCTGTTCTTCCCGTCTTTCCTGCTTTTCCTGTCTGTCCTGTTCTTCCCGTCTTTCCTGTTCTCCCAGTCTTTCCTGCTTTTCCTGTCCTTCCGGTTCTTCCTGTCTCTCCTGTTTTTTCTGTCCTTCCGGTTCTTCCTGTCTTTCCGGTTTTTGCTGTATTTGCAGCTCTGTCTTTTCCGGCTGCCCTGTCTCTGTAATCAGAGCCATCAGGCCCCTGGGCTGTTTGGCCCCGCAGGCCAGGATGACAGCATCAAATTCCTCCTTCAGAGTCTCTGCTTCTTTCTTTCCGATATTCATGCCGGTGCGGAAGACGACGCCCTCTGCCTCCATGAGCTTTCTGCGGCGCTCGATAACGCTCTTGTCCAGCTTCATATTTGGAATGCCGTACATGAGCAGGCCGCCGATCCGGTCCTCGCGCTCAAAGACTGTGACAGAATGTCCCCTGTGATTGAGCTGGTCAGCCGCCGCGAGGCCGGAGGGTCCGCTCCCCACGACGGCGACCTTTTTGCCGCTGCGCAGAGAGGGCAGCCGCGGCTCCATCCATCCGTTGGCAAAGGCCGTCTCTATGATATACAGTTCGTTGTCATGCACGGTCACCGGTTCTCCGTCCATGCCGTTGATGCAGGCCTTTTCACACAGTGCCGGACATACGCGGCCCGTAAACTCCGGGAAATTGCTGGTCTTGAGGAGCCTGGAGAGGGCGTGCCTCTCGTGGCCTGCATAGATCTGGTCATTCCATTCCGGGATCAGATTGTGCAGGGGACAGCCTGTCACCATTCCCTTGAGCCGGATGGCGCTCTGGCACATGGGCACACCGCAGTTCATGCAGCGCGCCCCCTGCTGCCTTCGCTCCTGCGCCCGCAGGGGATAATGAAACTCTCCATAGTCCGAGAGCCTCTCCAACGGCGCGCGGTCAATATTTTCCTGTCTCTTGTATTCCAGAAATCCTGTTGCTTTTCCCATGATCGATTCCTTTATTTTCCCGGGAACTGTTGTTGAATATGTATTTAAAAAATATCATTCGGCATAATCTGCATTCAGTTCCTGCTGCGGACATGTGACCTTAGAATCCTTCTTTCGTAAATCCGTAAATCTTTATCCCGCGGAAATCTCCCGGAATGCCTCCAGTACGGCCTTGTCATGCGGCATGCCCTGCTCTTCGTGTCTGCTGATGGCAGTCAGCATCCGCTGATAATCCCTGGGGACAATTTTCTTAAAATAGGGCAGATAAGCAGTGTATTCGGAAAGAATCTTTTGTCCCAGTGACGACGATGTCTCATGCACATAATCTTCCAGGATCCCCCGCAGCTCCGCAATATCATAGTCCTCTGTAAGTTCCTGCAGCATGGTCATGTCCTTGTTCATCCTGCGGTAGAGGCTGTGGTCCGTATCCAGGACATAGGCGATGCCGCCGCTCATGCCGGCCGCAAAGTTTTTGCCTGTACCGCCGAGGATGACAGCGCGGCCTCCTGTCATATATTCCAGACCGTGATCTCCGCATCCCTCCGCGACCAGGGTGGCACCGGAGTTGCGCACGCCGAAGCGCTCTCCCGCAATGCCGTTGAAATAAGCCTTGCCGGAAGTCGCGCCGAAAAGGGCGACGTTGCCGACAATGATATTTTTGTCTGCTTCAAAGGGGCTGTCCTTGTCCGGAACAACAACGAGTTTGCCGCCGGAAAGTCCCTTTCCGAAACCGTCGTTGGCGTCTCCGGTCAGACGGATCGTGACACCCTTGGGCAGAAATGCGCCGAAGGACTGACCGCCTCCGCCGAAGGCATTGACAACAAAGGTATCGTCCGCCAATGTATTTCCGAAGTTTTTGGTGACCTCGGAACCCAGAATGGCCCCGAAGGCGCGGTCGGTGGAGGAAACCTGCAGGGAGGTTTCGCAGCGGCCGATGACCCGGGTACCTTCTTTTTCACAGGCAAGCCTGCCCAGAGCGGTCCTTTTTTCTTTCAGGTAGGAAGCAAAAGCATCTCTTCCACTGTTCTTTTCAGCACCTGATTTATCCCGTTTTTCCAAAATTGCTTCCGGAAGCCTGCCGGACATGGCGCCCTTTGCCAGTCCCTCGGCAAATGCCGGAATCAGAACAGACAGGTCCGGGGTGGTCTCAAGACGGAAGTCGTACAAGTCCTTGTCCGGAGATACAGGGAAGGGGGTATCGCCCAGAATCTGCTTCAGGTCTACCTTGAAGGCGCGGTCCGTGATCAGATTCTCGCGCACGCGCAGGCAGTCGGTCCGTCCGATCATATCCGCCAGCCTGGTAAAGCCGAGGTCTGCCATGATCTGCCGCAGCTGTCTGGCGATAAAGGTCATAAAGCAGACAACATGTTCCGGTTTTCCCTTGAAGCGGCAGCGCAGCTTTTCATTCTGGGTCGCGATGCCGACCGGACAGGTATCCTTGGAACAGACACGCATCATCATGCAGCCCATGGTCACCAGGGGGGCTGTCGCGAAACCGTACTCCTCTGCCCCCAGAAGTGCCGCTATGGCGACATCTCGCCCGCTCATAAGTTTGCCGTCCGTCTCCAGGACGACACGGCTGCGAAGTCCGTTTTCGACAAGGCAGCGGTGGGCTTCGGAAAGCCCCAGTTCCCAGGGGAGACCCGCGTTGTGAATGGAGCTTCCGGGTGCCGCCCCGGTTCCCCCGTCATAGCCGGAGATCAGGATGACCTGGGCGCCGGCCTTGGCGACGCCGGAGGCGATGGTCCCGACCCCTGCCTCAGAGACCAGCTTGACATTGATCCTGGCGTCGCGGTTTGCGTTTTTCAGGTCATAGATCAGCTGGGCCAGGTCCTCAATGGAATAAATATCGTGATGGGGCGGCGGGGAGATCAGGGAAACACCGGGCGTGGAGAACCGGGTCTTTGCCACCCATGGATAGACTTTTTTGCCCGGCAGATGACCGCCCTCGCCGGGCTTGGCTCCCTGGGCCATTTTGATCTGGATCTCGTCGGCGCTGCACAGATAGGCACTGGTCACGCCGAAGCGTCCCGAAGCCACCTGCTTGATGCGGCTGTTGGCATCTGTGCCGAAGCGCTCCGGTGCTTCGCCGCCCTCGCCGGTATTGGACTTTGCGCCGATCGAATTCATAGCCCGCGCCAGGGTCTCGTGGGCTTCTCTGGAAAGAGAACCGAAACTCATGGCACCCGTCTTGAAGCGGCGTACTATGCTCTCCACAGATTCCACCTCTTCCAGGGGAACCGGGGGACCTGCCGGAACAAATTCCAGAAGCCCCCGCAGTGTATGGGGATGTCTGGAGTCATCCACCAGCTGTGTATATTCCTCAAAGCGCTCATAGGAACCGGTTCGCACAGCCTGCTGGAGTGCGATGATGGTCTCGGGACTGTAGAGGTGATCCTCACTGCCCTCTCCTCGGCGAAGGGAATGGAGGCCGACAGAGTCCAGTGTCGTATCGACACCTAACCCCAAAGGATCAAAGGCGTGGTCGTGGCGGAAGGTCACACCCTCCTCAATCTCCGCAATTCCGATTCCGCCGACACGGCTGACCGTACCGGTGAAGTATTTACTGATCACATCTTCTCCCAGGCCGATCGCCTCGAAAATACGGGCGGACTGGTAGGACTGAATGGTGGAGATTCCCATCTTGGCCGCGATCTTGACGACACCTCCCAGCAGGGCTGCATTGTAGTCCTCGACCGCTGTGTAGTAATCCTTGTCCAGGATTCCCAGATCAATCAGTTCTCCTATGCACTCATGTGCCAGATAGGGGCAGATTGCCCGGGCGCCGAAGCCCAGAAGGGTGGCCATCTGGTGCACGTCCCGGGGCTCGCCGCTCTCCAGGATCAGGGAGACGGCAGTGCGCCGTTTTGTCTGCACCAGATGCTGCTCGACACTGGAGACTGCCAGCAGGGAAGGAATGGGCATATGGTTTTCATCCACGCCGCGGTCGGTCAGGATGATGATATTACAGCCCTCTCCCGCTGCGCGGTCCACAGTAATGTTGAGCTGGTCCAGCGCTTTTGCCAGTGATGTATTTTTATAGTAGAGCAGGGAAATCTCCCTTGCCTTGAAGCCGGGCTGATCCAGATGGCGGATCTTCAGAAGATCCACGCCGGTCAGGATGGGATGGTTGACCTCCAGGACGGTGCAGTTGCCGCTTTTTTCCTGTAAAAGATCACCGTCCGAACCTATATAGACGGTCGTGTCGGTCACGATTTTTTCCCGCAGGGAGTCGATGGGCGGATTGGTCACCTGGGCAAACAGCTGCTTGAAATAGTTAAACAGAAGCTGGTGTGCCTCGGAGAGCACCGCCAGAGGGGCGTCATGTCCCATGGAAAGAGTGGGCTCAACAGCGTTTTCCGCCATGGGGAGAATCTGGTCCTTGACATCCTCGTAGGTGTAGCCGAAGACTTTGTAAAGGCGGTCGCGGATCTCCTGCGTGTGGACCGGAATCTTGTGATTGGGGATGGGAAGCTGGTCCAGATGCAGCAGATTCCTGTCCAGCCACTCTCCATAGGGTTTTCGAAGTGCGTAATGGGACTTGCACTCCTCGTCAGAAATGATCCTCTGCTGTTTTGTGTCGACCAGAAGGATCCGCCCGGGCTCCAGGCGGGCTTTTTTCACTATATGGGATGCCGGAATGTCCAGGACGCCGACTTCGGATGCCAGGATGAGCCGGTTGTCATCCGTGATGTAATAGCGTGAAGGCCTGAGGCCGTTCCGGTCCAGGGTCGCGCCCAGGACCTCGCCGTCTGTAAAGAGGATTGCCGCCGGGCCGTCCCAGGGTTCCATCATGGTGGCGTAGTAGTGATAAAAATCGCGCTTATCCTCGCTCATAAAAGTATTGTGCTTCCAGGGCTCGGGGATGATGACCATCATAGCCAGGGCCAGGGGCACACCGTTCATGTAGAGGAATTCCAGCGTGTTGTCCAGCATGGCAGAGTCAGAGCCGCTGCGGTCTACGACAGGGAAGATCTTGTCGATGTCCTCCTGCATGACGGGACTGGTCATGGTCTCCTCGCGGGCCAGCATCCTGTCGATGTTGCCGCGGATGGTATTGATCTCACCGTTGTGGGCGATCATGCGGTAGGGATGGGCTCTGTGCCAGGAGGGGGTCGTGTTTGTGGAAAAACGTGAGTGCACAATGGCGATTGCGGACACATAGTCCGGAGACTGCAGGTCATCGTAGAAGCGCCGCAGCTGACCGACCAGGAACATTCCTTTGTACACAATCGTCCGCGACGAGAGGGAGCATATGTAAGTATCCTCGGACGACTGTTCAAACTCCCTGCGGATCACATAGAGTTTCCTGTCAAAAGCTATGCCCCTCTCCACATCCGCTGGCCGCGCCAGGAAGCACTGGCGGATGCAGGGCATGCAGTCGACTGCTGCCTTTCCCAAAACCTGTTCCCGCACCGGCACATCGCGCCAGCCCAGAATCGCCAGGCCCTCCTTCTGCGCGATCACCTCAAACATGCGGATGGCGAAGGTTCTCTTTAAGTTATCCTGGGGCAGGAAGAACATGCCGATTCCATAGTCGCCTGCCTGACAACCTGCACAGCCCCGGGCCATGTTTTCCTGAGAATACCGTCCCGCTTCTCCTGAAACTTGAAGTTCAATTCCAGCCGCCTTCGCTGCCTTGCTGAAAAAACCGTGCGGAATCTGCGTGAGAATTCCCACGCCGTCGCCCACTTCTCCGGTGGCATCCTTGCCGGCCCGGTGCTCCAGCTTCTCCACGATATGCAGGGCGTCATCCACCACCCGGCGGTCCTGCCGCCCGTCAATATTCACGATCGTACCGATGCCGCAGGCATCATGTTCCATCAAAGGGTACATCTTCTTTTCTCCTATGCCGGTACAGCTCCGCCGGTCTGACTGACGCAGCCTCACGGCTGCCCGGGAACTGCCGCTGAATTTTCGGGATCCGTAATGAATAAAAAAAAGGCGCCCAATAGATGAAGTTTCCTTCATCCATTAAGCGCCTTTGCTTTTACACTGTTCTATTTCATTATTGACAGAATATTCTGATTGAAAGAATGTTCTCTTTCACTGCTCGAAAAAAGTTCTATTAATAAATGCTATTATACACGTGTGACAGGCATTGTCAATATAAAATGTATACAATTATACACGGGAGACAGGGGACGGTTCTTTTTAAAGAAGGTGATCGGGTTTAAACGGCCCAAAAGCAAAACCATGAGACCATATATGAGCATCATGCAGACAATTGCGATCAGATAAACCCCGGCATATCCGATGATAGAAACCAGCGACGCTCTGCCCATGTCCTTTATCATCACGGCGACAGAACAGAATACGACCAGCGGAACCAGACGCGAGAGTATGGTCGTCTTTATCAGAATATGGATATAACAGAAAGACAAAGCCCGACAGATTGGCGGAAGCAAGGTTCACGGAAGTTCTATAAGTCCAAGGGATCACGAAGGCAAGGTTCACGGAGGTTCACGAACAACGTCTGCTCACTGCAGGGCGCAAAAAAAGGCTGCGCAGGAGTTAATTCGCTCTTGCGCAGTCAAATACGAGTTTGTCGAGGAGGGACAGGGTGAGGGATGAGCCTTCAAGTTATACCTCCTGGCGGAGTGAATTTTTTGAGCAGTCAGTTGTACTTATCGAAGCTTATAGGGAAGAACGGATAAAATGCACAGCCCTCATGGCCGGGCATTTTAGGACCACCTGTCTGAGTCTCCCGTGTCTTCAACACGGGAGACGAGTTTGGTCCGATCCGTTTTGAGCATAAGCGAGATTTAGTACAACTCTGCGAAAAAATCTGATCGACGCAGGAGGTATACCTTGAAGGCGACTTCCTGAGGGCGCGGCAAACATGTATTTATCTCAGGGAGAACAGCATCTGCTCGTAGGTGGGATAAGGCAGATACTGATCGGGGATGATTGCTTCTGCCTGATCAGTCCAGCTCCGCAGTGTCTCCATCTCAGCCAGGATGGTCTCCTGGTAGAAGGCAGCCTGGGCCAGAATGTCGTCGATGGCCTCCGCCTTCTTTGTGTCCGCCTCGAGAGCATCGAGGGCATCCAGAATCTGCTCACTGGTCTCATCCAGTTTCTGCAGAATGCGGCCTTCGTAGCTGCAGCGGCTGTCAGGCAGAAGGTCTCTTTTTTTCAGAGCTTCGTTAGTGACATCTTTCATATACTGGACAAGGCCGGCAGTGAAGTCTTTGCGCACCATTTCCTGCAGGGTCAGAGACTCGATGTGAATGGTCTTGGCGTAGTTTTCCAGCAGAATCTCGTAGCGGGATTCAAGTTCTTCCCTGGTGAAAATACCATGCTTTGTAAAGAGCTCGATGCTCTTGTCAGCAATAAAGGAAGGCATTGCATCGGGCAGAGATTTGAGGTCCGCAAGTCCTCTTCTGTGTGCCTCTTCGACCCACTCGTCCGTATATCCGTTGCCGTTAAACAGGATGCGTTTGTGCTCTGCCAGCAGCTTCTTGAGAAGGGCGTGGACGGCATCGTCCATCTGACCAGTAGAGACATCTTTGAGCTCATCGTAAATCTGTGTCAGGGTCTCGGCAACAGCCGTGTTGAGGACGATGTTGGGGTTTGCCACGGAAAGGGAGCTGCCCGGCATACGGAACTCGAACTTGTTGCCGGTGAAAGCAAAGGGAGAGGTCCTGTTGCGGTCCGTCGTATCCCTCATAATATGCGGAAGAACGTGGGCGCCCATGCCCATCTGGGTCTTGCCGCCGCCGGCGAAAACGGTGTCATTCTCAATCGACTCCAGGACCTGTGCCAGCTCGTCACCGACGAAAATAGAAATGATGGCAGGCGGGGCTTCGTTTCCGCCCAGACGATGGTCATTGCCTGCGGTGGCGACGGAGACACGCAGGACCTCCTGATACTCGTCCACAGCCGCGATCACAGCCAGGAGGAATACGAGGAACTGCTGGTTCTCCGCAGGTGTTTTTCCGGGATTGAGGAGGTTCTCTCCGCTATCCGTGCTGATGGACCAGTTGTTGTGCTTGCCGGATCCGTTGATTCCCTCAAAAGGCTTCTCGTGCAGGAGGCAGGCGTAGCCGAAGCGGTCGGCGACTTTCTTCATGACCTCCATAGTCAGCTGGTTGTGATCGACGGCGATATTGGCGGTCTCAAAGACCGGAGCCAGTTCATGCTGGGAAGGAGCAACTTCATTGTGTTTTGTCTTGGTCGGAACACCCAGTTCCCACAGCTCGCGGTCCAGAGCATGCATATACTCGGACACCTTGGGTTTAAGGACGCCGAAATAGTGATCTTCCATTTCCTGTCCCTTGGGAGCAGGCGCTCCCATGAGGGTGCGGCCGGTCAGCAGCAGGTCCTTTCTCTTTTTGTAGAGTTCCTTGTCGATCAGGAAATATTCCTGCTCGGAACCAACTGTGGTATCTACATGAGTCACATCCGTGTTGCCCAGAAGGCGCAGGACCTTGACGGCAGCCGCGGACAGGGCTTCCATAGAACGCAGGAGGGGAGTCTTTTTATCCAGAGCCTCACCGCCGTAGGAGCAGAAGGCTGTCGGAATGTAGAGGGATCCGTCCTTGATGAAGGCGGGGGAGCTGGGATCCCAGGCTGTGTAACCTCGTGCCTCGAAGGTGGCGCGCAGGCCGCCCGAAGGGAAACTTGAGGCATCCGGTTCGCCCTTGACCAGTTCCTTGCCGGAGAACTCCATAATGACACTTCCGTCGGAGGTCGGAGAAATGAAACCATCATGCTTCTCTGCCGTCAGTCCTGTCATAGGCTGGAACCAGTGTGTGAAGTGGGTAGCGCCCTTCTCAATTGCCCATTCCTTCATTGCTGCGGCAACTGTATTTGCCACATCCAGTTCCAGGTGGGTACCGTTCTTGCTGGTCTTGCGGACTGCCTTATAGACGTCCTTGGGCAGACGCTCCCGCATGACCTTGTCGTTAAAGACCATGCCGGCATAGATTTCGGGAACTTTTGCATTGCTTTCCATCATTTCATTTTCCTCCTGATCATACCTGGATCTGTATGTATTTGTCTTGAAGTGACTTACACCTGAACAAATCCGTATGCTGTTTCCGGGTAAAAGAAAAGGCGCCTGAAGAGACGGGCTCATACCGTTTCTTCAAGCGCCTTTGCTTTATGAACTCTTATTATACACGTGAAAATAGGTCTGTCAACACTTTTGTATACAATTATACAAATTTAATTCCGTGTGCCCTTCGGTCGCTGTCTTCTCCCGCCTGCAGTGGTGACCTTTCGCTTCCAAATCGTCTCTATCGCTTAGTTTTTTCGAAACGCTAATTCTTCTTGAAAATCTTGATTATCCTGGGCAATCCAGCACACCCCTGTTCAATCCTGCACAAATACTTCCTCCATCACCCCTTTTTCAGATATGAAAGATATCTGCAAGTGCTCCTGAGACATGTCGTAGTACAGTGTCAGGCCGCTTTGTCCCGTGTCGTACACCTGCAGGATTCCCTCCAGTCCATCCGCCTTCCCGGCATAGTCGGACAGAAGAGCAATATAGGGTTCCAGCAGGGAAGGTGTGAAATGCAGAGTGGTCTGCGTCTCAAAAACTGCTGTGTACAGTATTTCTGCCTCCACCAGATCCTGGAAAATATGGCTGCCATAGCTCAGCTCAGGGACATATCCCGCCCTGGTCTCAGAAATCTCCGCGATCATGTCAAATTCACTGATATCAGCGAAGGCGGAAGGCACTCCCAGCTCTGCCGAAGATGTGCAGATCCGGCCAGGCGTAAGGAGCAGCATCCGCTTGCCCTGCCCCCGGAGTTTCCAGTTGATGGCGGACAAAAGATCCCTCACCCGGAATTTGTCCCTGTAAGGCATCTCGTAATAAAGGATCGGGTCGATGTAGATGACCAGATCTACGGGGAAGGTCCGGGAAAATCCCATGGAAACGCCCTTTGTCTCCAAAAGGATCCGCTCCGGAGACACCTGAGGCACGATGACCGCATCTCCCTCTTTCGACTGCTGAAGGGGCCGGCACTGGAGCAGGTCGATCACATAATCCCCCGAGGGAGCGACGTTGATCGTGTACTCAATATCCACAGGATAAACATAGGCTTCCTTCAGGAGCTTCAGTATTCCCCGCATGTCGTCCATGAGCTGTCTGTTTTTAACCAGACCTTCGCAGGAGACATAGAAAATCTGCCGGTCCTCGCCGCGATCCGTAAAAATCCGCTCCGCGTCCCAGTCGTGGGACAAAAGAAGGCGTGTCATATAGGCCGGTATCTCCCTGCGGACAAAGTCCGGATCCAGCCCTTCCACCTCTCCGGACGCGAAACTCACAGCATCAACCAGGCGCTGGGAAAACTGATGCTTGTCCGAGGATGATGTCAATGTCACTTTGGTGGGATCCTCCATCATCACCATCCGCGGATAAGAGCCGGTACGCCTGTCCACCGCAGCTGTCCCCAGGCCCATGACCAGGCGCAGCATACCCTCGCTCGGATGCTCCGGGCTGAAGCGGTAGGGACTGACAGAATAGCCCACGCCGGCCGCACAGGGCATGTAGAAATCCTTATATCGGGAGCCGGAGACTCGCTGGACCAGGATCGCCATCTGCTCATCCCTCTTGTCCAGACCCCTGCGCTTGCGGTAGTCGAGAGCCGACAGACCCATGGTACTTGCATAGACTGTCCGGATTGCCTGTTCAAATGTCTCCAGCCTTTCCTCCGGCGACCCGATCCCGGCGCAGAACACGGATTCATATTTTCCCGCAAAAGCATTTCCGAAACCATCCTCCAGAATGGAACTGGAGCGCACGATGACCGGATCATCACCATAGTATTCCAGAAGACGCCGGAATTCCTCTTCCATCGCGTTTGAAAACACTCCCTGCAGCAGACGTCCCTCCACTTCCTCAGCAAGTGTAAAATAGCCCTCCTCCGTGCGCTGGCGCACACGCAGGTCCCAGAGTCCGTTGTCAACAATATAGGTGTAGAAAACATCTGAGCCGATGTAGAAAGAATCATGCGGCTCGATCCGCTCATAGATGTCCGCGCGAAGGTTTTCCGTCAGCTTCCTGGCCAGCAGCATGCCGGTCGCCTTGCCGCCGATCATCCCGGTGCCGACCATGCGGTCATGCACTTCAAAATAGTCTTCCGGTTTGAAATGCTCCTTGATCAGGACGCGCAGGCGCTCATCCCGCGTCAGCATGATATTGCACATCCGGCTGCATTCCTGCGTAATGTCCAGTCCGCTCTCATACTTGATTCTGGCACTCTGAAAAAACCGTTCCCAGCTGTCCATGCTCTGATTGATGCTCGCCCCTGTCAGGTTCATCTGCCGATATAAATGACTGCGATGCACACTTTCCGTCTCAGGCAGAAAGGTACCTGCGCGCAGGTCGTAGAGATGCGGACGGAACATGGTCTCCGAAGACCTCTCCCATACCTTCAGCGGGCGCACATACATGCTCCGGATCTGGTTTTCTTCTTTTTCCTCCGTGAAGACATCCAGAAAGAGCTGTGTCGTGTTCCGGATTTTGCTGACAGCGTCATTGGAATGCCGGCCGCGAAGCACCGGAAAATAGGCTACAGTATCCAGTATGAACAGAAAAGGACAGGTCAGATGGAAAAAATCTCCCATAAGAAGGTCTGTCGCCCAGGCAGCCTCCAGTTCGGAGAGACAGTCAAAGACATAAAATGCGTCATATCCCTCTTTTTCGATGATATTGTGAATCTCCACCGTGAAGGTCTCAAAGCGGTGAGAAAGAGGGACATGCACTATCCGCAGCCCCTCCATCTCCGGTAGGATGGGATCGTGCTCCGCAAATCGTATATAGAGGAGATTTCGCCCGTCTCGAATCGCCTGTTCTGCAAAAGGTTTTGCAAAAAGACGGAATTCGTCCAAAGAAGACACCTGCCAGACGACATTGTCCCCCAGACGGATATTGTCCAACGCGGCATCCATCGCCGGAATGCCGGATTGGATTCGCTCGAATGCTGCCATGTAGTGCCTCCTTTCTTGATCAAAATATGGGTTTGTAGAGGTGAAGGACGGGTCTGCGGCTGCACCTCTCTGCTCGTTTAGGAGTTCGTCATCAAGATGTACTAAGCCGGAAAAAGGGCATCGTGAGGGCCGCTTTAACTCGCATCCCGTGCTGAAAGCCCGGTCTGCTCAGACATGCGATGCGCTAAAACGCCCAGCCATGAGGGCTGGGCGTTTTACCTTCCCTCTGCCCTTTTTCCGGCAAGTACATCTATGACTCCGAACTATTCACTCGCCAGAGAGGTGCAGTCCTCGACCCTGATTGTCGCTCCGTCGATCAATGTAGAGAGAGTAGCTTAGATTTTCCAAACTCGCCTCTTTTGTAAAAGATACAAGATTTTCCGACAGTTTGGACTTTTTGTTAAGCATATAAACTTCTGCCTGTATGATGGCACCCGTGGAATATCTCCATCCCACAGCCCGGCAGGAAATTGGAGCCTTCGAGTTATACCTCCTGGGGAGGGAATTTTTTTGAGCACTCAGTTGTACTTGGCGAAGCTTATAGGGAAGGACAGGTAAAACGCACGGCCCTCACGGCCGGGCGTTTTAGGGCCACCTGTCTGAGTCTACCGTGTCTTCAACACGGGAGGCGAGTTTGGCCCGGCCTGCCCTGAGCATAAGCGAGCCTTAGTACAACTCTGCGAAAAAAGCTGACCGACACAGGAGGTATAACTTGAAGGCGACTTCCTAAGGACGCGACAAACCCGTATTTAAACGCCTCGCTGACAGAATCGGATACTTTGCTGCTCACTCCACATCCTGGAGAGCCGCGAAATCCTCTTCTCCGGTGCGGACCTTGACGACGTGAAGCACGTTGTAGACGAAGATCTTGCCGTCGCCGATATGGCCGGTATACAGGACGCGGCGTGCCGCTTCGATAACCTTCTCTACAGAAATCTTCGCGACAACGACTTCCACTTTTACCTTGGGGAGAAGGGTGGAGTCGACCACGGCGCCCCTGTATCGTTCCGTGGAGCCTCTCTGAATGCCGCAGCCCATGACCTGGGTCATGGTCATGCCGGTCACACCGATCTCATTGAGGCCCCGCTTGAGCTCATCAAACTTGTTGAGCCTGCAGATGATGGAGAGACGATACATGCCTGTGTCCGGGAGCATGCCGGCTGCCACACCGGGTGCCGTGCTATTTGATGTGTCTCCCTGGACTTTGACTGCCGCCCGGATCTGTTCAGGAGTCGCCTTTTCATAGTCGCCCTCACCCAGATCCGTATTTTCATTGACATCCATCAGCATGTTGGTGACATCGCTGATTGCAAATCCGGAATAAGCGCTGGTAAGACCGTGCTCATGCTGGTCCAGGCCGTCGATTTCAACTGCAGCAGGTACGCGCAGGCCGATAAAGCGATCGATCAGCTTAAATATGATAAACATGACGACAAGGACATATGCATCGATGGCAGCTACTCCAACCGCCTGAACGCCCAGAAGCCTGCCACCGCCGCCGTAGAACAGACCCTTCATCACATCATCTTCTCCGGTGGAGAAGATGCCGACAGCCAGTGTGCCCCAGATTCCGTTCACCATATGGACGGAGACCGCGCCGACCGGATCATCGATCTTTGCGATATTGTCAAAAAACTCAACAGACAAAACAACAAGAACTCCTGCAACGAGGCCGATGACAAAAGCTCCGAAGGGGGTCACGCAGTCACAGCCGGCTGTGATGGCGACCAGACCGGCCAGCGCCGCATTGAGCGTCATGGAGACATCCGGTTTTCCGTAGCGCAGCCAGGTGAAGAACATGGCCACGACGGTGGCGACCGCCGCTGCAAGGTTGGTATTCATAAAGGCCAGGGATGCGTGAAAGGCGTCCGCGCCGTCCGCCATAGATGCTGTTGATCCGCCGTTGAATCCGAACCAGCAGAACCACAGGATGAAGACACCCAGAGCAACTGCCAACATGTTGTGGCCGGGAATGGCACGCGCTTTTCCCTCACGGTCATATTTGCCGATACGGGGACCAAGCATCCAGGCACCCAGGCATGCGATTGCGCCGCCAACGTTGTGAACGACTGCGCTGCCTGCAAAATCGTGAAAGCCCAGACCGGACAGCCAGCCACCGCCCCATGCCCAGTGTCCGCCGATCGGGTAGACCAGAAGCGAGATCGCCGCGGAGTACAGGCAGTATGCCTTAAAATTGGTTCGCTCTGCCATAGAGCCGGACACGATCGTTGCTGCTGTCGCGCAGAATACCGTCTGGAAGATTACAAAACACCAGAGGGGCATGGCCTGCGGCACGACTGTATTTTCCGCACCGTAGAGGCCTCGGATCATGGGATCCAGTCTTCCGATGAGCGGAGCTGTGCTGCCGAACATCAGGCCGAAACCAACCAGCCAGAAACAGGGAGTCCCGATACAGAAATCCATCATGTTCTTCATCAGGATGTTGCCTGTGTTTTTTGCTCTCGTCAGCCCGGCTTCGCAGAGGGCAAAACCGGCCTGCATGAAGTAGATCAGTGCTGTAGCGATCAGCACCCATGTGACGGTAGATACATTGAATTCCATTTTTCTCTCACTTTCCGACCATGCCGCCCGCCAGAGCGGCCGCCAATGAAATAAAATATCGTCTGTGTATACACCCAATTGATGATGCGTACACAACCTTCGAAAATCCCCCCCTGAAAACAAAACAGCCCGGACTCATCTCGAGTCCGGACTCCCTTGTCCGAAGAATCCCGATCCGGGCAAGCCGGCTTTCTGCTGCGGACCGATTCTTGTCTTAAAAGGGTGGAGGCGGCAATGAACTGTGATGCAGTTTATATGCGCCCTCTGCCCCGACCGGCCCGCGTCCGCCGTCAGGCGGAAAATTCCTTTCGCGGGCCGTATATTAAGAGGGTAAAAACGGCAATATGAACTGCTATGCAGTTCATATGCGCCCTCTGCCCTTCCGCGGGCTGCCGTTCGCCTCAGGCGAAAGATACCTTACGGCAGCCCTGCGATAAAAAAGAAAAAGCGCTGCAGGAAATTGATTCCTCAGCGCCTTTGCTTTTATGTCTGTTATTATACACGGTTTATATAGAAAGTCAAACGTTATTGTATACAATTATACACTGTTCTAAGCAGTTTTTTTGTGACCTTTGATTAAAGCAGAGAAGAAAGCGGCCGCAAATGCCGGGTTCGCTCGAGCATTTGCGGACATTTGACGAGCTAAATTCAAGACTCGCTCGCGAGTCTTGCGCGCCGGGTGCGGGTTGATTTGTCTTTGTAATGCAAAGCCAAGTCAACCCGCACCCGTTCTGCATCCAACATACCTTCGGTGTGTAGGAGCGTTTATCTCAGTGGGGGATTGTGACCCGCCACTGAGACGGGTAAGTTACAATTGTTAATCCCACCGCTTATAGAAGCGGGGGGCTTCCCCCACTGAGATAAAGGCTGCTCGAAACGGTTTTTTCCTGCATCGCGCGGAACTTGTGTAGGATAACCTCCATCAAAGCATGCAGTGCATAGCCCGCATCCCATTTGCCCGGGA
>ONKG01000091.1 GCA_900318375.1 uncultured Lachnospiraceae bacterium | reverse complement strand
ACAGTCGGTTATATAAAGGCATTCATCATCGTTTGTGCCGGAACTGCACGGCCGACTGCAAGGAGGGCCGGGCTCCGCCCGGCATGAACTGAAGTATGACCAAAGTGTTTAGTTAATTACAAATTGCTGCCCGATTTCCGGATTATATCGAAAATTATCGGCCCGTGAATTGTATTTATATCAGGACCAAACGACTTGCCGGTGATTTTTTTACATACGACCGATAGCATATAAAAATAAAGTGTGATATGATAGCTTAAAGTATCTGTTATCTGCATGCGTAGGTTGTTCAGACAGGGGGGGTCCTGCAGGGAGGCTTTATTTAGCGGGACTAAAGAAGACCGGCATAGGTTGATAAATGAGATGCTCAAATTATCTTTAAGGATAGGAGGAACAATTCATGAACAGTCTGGACAACTGCATTAATTATCTGCTTACAGGGGCGCAGCATTCAGTTTTTCAGTACATGAAAAAAAATCTTGCTCAGTTTGATATCACACCGATCCAGTACGGTGTCCTGGGCTGCATCTGGGAATTTGATATGCATAATCCCAAGGATATTGCAGCACATCTGGGCGTGGAAAATTCAACGATCTCGGGTATTCTGGAGCGTATGGAGAACAAAGGTCTGATCCGCCGTATGATCGACAGCTCGGACAGGCGTTTCATCCACATTGAACTGACTGATATCTCCAAAAAAATCGAGATGCCTGTCAGGCAGGTGGTCACGGAAGTTGACAAGGATGTTCTCGAGCAGTTCAGTGAAGAAGAGATCACAACACTTAAAAATATGCTCAGGAAGATCATTGCGCTGGATCTTTAAGAAGTGAGAGTGTGTTTTGAAAAAGCGTTCTGCTGACAAAAAAGTGTTCTGCGAAAAAAGTGTTCTGCGAACAAGGTAGAAATAACCCGGCTTTGGCCGGGTTTTTCTTTTGAGAAAAAGTGAGAAATAGTCAGAAAAAGTGAGAAAAGTATTGAAAAGTTAGAAAAAGTTAGAAAAAGTTAGACTTCAAAAAGGGTGACCCTGGTCTCAAAAATCGGAAATGTCGCTTGGATTCTTCGCAGCATGCGTGACCTTTTGCCCGCCGGGGCGGCCGGCCGCAGTGGTGATCTTTTGCCCTTGAGGCGGCTATGTCGCTTCGCTTTTTCGAAACATGCGTGACCTTTTGCCCGCCAGGGCGGGCGGTCGCTGCGCGCCGCCGGCCGCAGTGGTGATCTATTGCATTTGAGGCGGCTATGTCGCTTCGCTTTTCCGCAGCATGCGTGACCTTTTGCCCGCCGGGGCGGCCGGTCGCTGCGCGGCTCCGGCCGCAGTGGTGATCTATTGCATTTGAGGCGGCTATGTCGCTACGCTTTTCCGCAGCATGCGTGACCTTTTGCCCGCCGGGGCGGCCGGTCGCTGCGCACCGCCGGCCGCGGTGGTGATCTATTGCATTTGAGGCGGCTATGTCGCTTCGCTTTTCCGCAGCATGCGTGACCTTTTGCCCGCCAGGGCGGCCGGTCGCTGCGCGGCTCCGGCCGCAGTGGTGATCTTATTCATTTGAAACGCTTCCGTCGCTTGAATTTACAGATCCTCCTGAAACATGAGCTGTTTTGTACCTTTATAGTTGTACATTGATAATGAATTACATGAATATTTAAACAGGCTATCTTTTATATGATATTATTATATTGATGTATAATTACCCGGCCCTGTATGCGTGTCGAATCAGGTGAGGGAAACAGAAAGGGAATGTTGCAAATCATGAATATTATTGTATGTGTGAAGCAGACACCGGAGGCGGGAAAGGGAGAAATGGACCCGGGAACAGGTACCGTTCTCCGCACCGGCTGCAAACTTGTGATCAATCCGTTTGATCTTTATGCCATGGAGGCTGCGCTCAGGGTGCAGGAGCAGGCATCGGACACAAGGATCATTGCGCTCAGTATGGGACCTGAGTCCGCGGCCAGCGTTCTGCGGGACTGTATAGGTCTCGGAGCAGAGACAGGCTATCTTGTCTGTGATCCTGCATTCGAGGGATCTGATGTCCGCGGGACTGCGCAGGTCCTCGCGCGTGCAGTCCGCGTCATTGAAAAGCGTGAAGGGATACACGCCGACGCTGTTTTCTGCGGGGCGAAGACCGTAGACGGAGGCACGAGCATGCTGGGGCCGGAACTTGCCCAGTTTCTGGGAGTTCCCCAGGTGACCTATGCCCTTCATTGCAGTCCGGAGAAGGCGCAGGAAGTGCAGAGCGAAGAGAATTCAGGGAAAAAGAATGAGGGAGAGAATCCGGGGATAAAGAATGAGAAAAAGGCCCTGGAGAGAATGGATGAGAAAAAGGCCCCGGAGAGAATGGATGAGAAAAAGATCCCGGGGAGAATGGATGAGAAAAAGAATCCTGAGGAAATGTGTGGCAAAACAGACTCACAGGGGATTTTCCTTCGCGTGGAGAAGGAAGACGACAGGGGCAACCGGATCTACAGTATTCCTGCCCCTTGTCTGGTGACTTTTACCAAGGCGTCCTTCCAGGTGCGCTACCCAATGATCGCCCGTATTCTGGAGGCAGAGAGCATGGAGCTGCCTGTCCTCACGGCAGAGGATATCCTCGCGGAAGTGCTTCCCGGGGATGATCTGTCTAATGGAGATCCTGTCGCGGCAGGACATGACGGCGCCGCTATGCAGGTCCATGAGGTACAGCTCCGGAAACTGGATAAGCAGAGCCAGATCATAGAGGATCCCGACCCTGTAAAAGCAGTCACTGCGCTGGCGCAGAGACTGTTTTCAGAAGGCATTCTTTGAGCAGGCAGGAGGTGAAAGATGAAAAAGGAAATCTGGACATATCTGGAAACTGACGGGCGGGGAGAACTGCTCTCCACATCAAAGGAACTTCTTGCCAAGGCAGGGATCATCGCTGCAGCCGCAGAGGAAGAAAAGAATTATACAGTTTGTGCGCTGTTGGCAGGGGGGGATCATGATGCCCTTGAAAGTGCAGCAGAGAAGGCGCTCGGAGCCGGCGCAGGCAAGGCTCTTCTCATCGAGGGAGCTGAGCTTTCGGTCTACAGTGCCGAGTTCTATTCGGATGCGATCGGAAGACTGGCGGAGACAGAAAAGCCGGAGATGATCCTCTTTGAGCGTACAACGGACGGGATGGACCTGGCCCCCCGTCTTGCCGCGCGCCTGAAGGCGGGGATGATTTCCGATTGTGTCGATCTGGTGAAAAAGGATGGGAAGCTGCTTTGGATCCGTCATGCTTTCGGGGGAACCGCAGCAGCTGCAGTCTCTTTCCGGGAGGAAGAGAGCCCGCACATCATTTCCATCAGGCCGGGCAGCTTTGGCGGAGCAGGAAGAAGAGTGAATAATCTTGTCGATACAAGATTTTTCACTCCGGATGTTTTTGCCGCGGGGCGGCTGCAAACATCCTGTGATCGCATCGGAGAAACCCGTTTCGGGCTTTCTCCTCGCGCTGCCGCTCCCGGGAGCGGCATATTCGGAAGAGGGAAGGAAGCGGAACCTGCAGGCCAGGTACAGGATGCAGCAAAAGATGCGGCAAAAGATGCAGCGAAAGATGCAGCAAAAGATACAGCAAAAGATACAGCAAAAGATGCGGCAAAAGATGCACCGGGAAAAGCCGATGCGATCACCCATGTAGCATACAGCCCGGCTGACAGCGGCAGTCAGGCGAGTCAGGCGGCAGGGAAGAAGATTGTCCGGCCGGAGCTTCTGGAGGTCCTCGAGGCGGCAGCAGATCAAGGTATGGACCCTGCCGGCGCCAATGTTATTGTGGCAGGAGGCAACGGTGCCGGACCGGAGGGTTTTAAGCTCATTGAGGAGCTGGCAGAGCTTCTGCACGGCGCTGTCGGCGCGTCCCGTGTAGCCGTGGACAAGGGTTGGATTTCCCATTCCCACCTGATCGGACAGAGCGGAATCACCGTGACACCGGATCTTTATATCAACTGCGGAATCTCCGGTTCCGTTCAGCACATAGTCGGCATGCGCGATTCCAAGTGCGTAGTTTCAATCAACAAGGATCCCAAAGCGCTGATCTTCAACGTTTCTGACTATGGGATCGTGGGGGATCTGCACAAAGTGCTTCCGGCTCTGATTGCCGAAATCCGCCGCCACAAAGGGTAATCGGGGTGGGGCCATGAAACAGCGGGTCCATAAAACAGCGATCGAAAAATCGGCGCAAAAAATGACCCGAAAAACGGCGATTGAAAATACGGCGCAATAATGACCCGAAAAACGGCGATCAAAAATCGGGTCTAATATTATTCGTATCCCTTGTTATTTTCAGGGGTTCGTGATACTATATTTATTAGCGTGTGCGCGTGTATATTTTTTTGCACAAATAATTAGCATGCTAAATATTTATCAAAGAGATACTGTTTGATTTATCAGAACAGCTCATTGTGATGAGCGGCAGAAGAGGGGAGGTTAATACAGGGTTCGCTTCTGAGCGCTGTGACTTCGCTCTGCAGGATTTGAGCCTCGGCTTCTGAGCGCTGTGACTTCGCTCTGCAGGATATTCAGGATTTACAACCGTCAGCAAATGATTCACAGCCGTAAGCAAATTATGAAGACGGTTTGCAAGAAAAAGCATACTTTTCATTTACCGGAATGGAAAAACGGTGTATCATTAATATGTATATTTGCTGTGTCGTCTGAGATAATCATCATGGTCGAGATGGCAGAAAATATAGTAACCCTATATCAATTCATTTAAGGAATCCACAAAACTCAAAGGAGGAACAAAATGGAATTCAAGAACTTACTGGTTGAAATCGAAGATGGTATTGCGGTCGTAACGATCAATCGTCCCAAGGCTCTGAACGCACTCAACACCGAGACCCTGTCCGAGCTCGATGCCTGCTTTGCAGATATCGAAGCAAATCCCGATGTTAAGGTTCTGATTCTGACCGGTTCCGGCCAGAAGTCCTTCGTTGCCGGCGCTGACATCTCTGAGATGGTCAACGGCACTGCTCCCGAAGGCCGCACCTTCGGTCTCCTTGCACGCGTTGCTTTCAAGCGCCTTGAGGATATGGAAAAGCCCACCATCGCTGCAGTCAACGGCTTCGCGTTGGGCGGCGGCTGCGAGATCTCCATGGCTTGCGACGTAACTCTGGCTTCCGACAATGCTAAGTTCGGTCAGCCCGAGGCTGGCCTGGGCATCATCCCCGGCTTCGGCGGCACACAGAGACTTCCTCGTCTGACCAACAAGAAGATCGCGAAAGAGCTCATCTTCGGCGCTGACATCATGATCGGTGCAGAGGAAGCTATGCGCATCGGCCTTGTAAACCATGTCTATCCTCAGGATCAGCTCATGGCAGAGGCTAAGAAGCTTGCCGGCCACTTTATGAAGAGCTCCCCTTACAGCATTGCTCTTGCTAAGCAGGCAATCAATGTCGGCCTTGATGTTGACCTCGATGCAGGCCTGAAGCTTGAGGCTAATATGTTTGGTCTGTCCTTCGCAACACATGACAAGAAGGAAGGCATGACCGCATTCCTGGAGAAGAGGAAAGAGAAAAACTTCCTTGGCAAATAATTCCTGAAGAGTGCTTCTTTTGAAGAAACTTAAGTAAACATTTTCCATCCATATGGACTGTGTTTCATGCCGCCGCAGGCTGTCCTGCCAGCGCCTGCGGCGGCATTTTCATAATCTGTGCGGCTGCACACGAATTATTGAACAAGTGAATCATATATACAGGTGATTTTTCTATATTTCAATAATTGCCGGTTTGATTCATGTCTGCTGCTATGAACCGCGTTTACAGATTCAGTTTACAGATTCATATGAATATCATTTGAAGGAGTATATATCCATGTCAGTTAAACCTATTATCAGTGCAGCGGAAGCCGCAAAATTTGTTCAGGATGGCATGACTTTTACCACATCCGGTTTCGTAGCATGCGAGATGCCCGAGTCCCTCAGCAAAGCTCTGGAGAAGAGCTTCCTTGAGACCGGCCATCCCCGTGATCTGACCCTTTTCTACGCAGCAGCACAGGGCAACCGCGACGGCAGCGGCGCTGACCACTTTGCACATGAAGGCATGCTCAAGAGAGTCATCGGCGGTCACTACAACATGGTCCCCGAGCTCGGCAAGCTGATCTTCGCCAACAAGCTGGAAGCCTACAACCTGCCTCAGGGTACTCTGTCCCAGCTCTGCCGCGATATCGCAGCACACAAGGTCGGAACCATTACTCACGTCGGCATGAACACATTCTGTGATCCCCGTCTCCAGGGCGGCAAGCTCAACGACATCACCAAGGAAGACATCGTAGAGCTCGTCAACATCGGCGGCGAGGAGAGACTGCTCTACAAGGCATTCCCGATCCAGGTCGGTTTCATCCGCGGTACTTTCGCAGACGAGCACGGCAACGTTACTCTGGAGCGCGAGTGTGCTACCTGCGAGGCAACCTCTCTGGCAGCAGCTGTCCACAACAGCGGCGGCAAGGTTGTTGTCCAGGTCGAGAAGGTTGTCGAGTCCGGCAATCTGGATCCCCGTCTTGTCAAGATCCCCGGCATCTATGTCGACGCGATCTGTGTTGCTGAGGCTGAGGAAGATCAGTCCCAGTGCCAGGGCACACCCGGCTTCGATCCCAGCATGACCGGCGATATCCGCATCCCTCTGGGCGCGATCCCCGCTCCCAAGCTCAGTGCCAAGAAGATCATGGGCCGCCGTGCAGCTATGGAGCTCGAGGCAGACAAGGTCGTCAACCTGGGTATCGGCGCTCCTGAATTCGTCTCCGCAGTTGCCAACGAAGAAGGCATCGGCGATTACATGACCCTGACCGTTGAGGCAGGCCCCATCGGCGGCGTTCCTCAGGGCGGCAACAAGTTCGGCGGTTCCATTAACGTCGAGGCGATTCTGGATCAGCCTTATCAGTTCGACTTCTACGATGGCGGCGGTGTTGATCTTGCATTCCTGGGCCTTGCTGAGTGCGATAAGAACGGTAACATCAATGTTTCCAAGTTCGGTCCCCGTCTTGCAGGCTGCGGCGGCTTCATCAACATCACACAGAACGCCAAGAAGGTCTTCTTCATCGGCACCTTCACGGCCGGCGGCCTGAAGGAGCACTGCGAAGACGGCAAGCTGATCATCGATCAGGAAGGCCGCCAGAAGAAGCTCATCGACACTGTCGAGCAGATCACCTTCTCCGGTGAGTACGCAAACAAGACCGGCCAGCCCGTTATGTACATCACAGAGCGCGCGGTCTTCAAACTTGAGAAGGACGGCGTCCATCTCGTAGAGATCGCACCCGGCATCGATCTGCAGACTCAGATCCTTGACATGATGGATTTCGCACCCATCATCCCTGAGGGCGGTCCCAAGCTTATGGACGAGCGCATCTTCCGCGATGAGCCCATGGGCCTCAAGTAATTGCGCGTAAGCAAGGAGCCCATGCACGGATAGCAGGGCACATTGCAAAAGTTTTTTGATCGAAAAAATAATACCGGCCGGCCTGAAAAGGGATATACTCAGGCCGGCTGGTGATGGCGTTTTTTTTCGGCAACTGTCCGGGAGGACTGTGCTTTGTATACAATCTTCCTCTGCTCTGTGCTGATTTCGGCTGCTTCAGTTTAAGGGGTATGAAAGCAGCAGAAAAAGCTCATCGGACGAAGCCGCGGTATGACGGACACGGCTGTCCCGGATTCAATGTTATAAAATGTTTAGGAAAGGATAGTATTATGGATTTCAAGTTAACTGAAGAGCAGGCAAAGATTAAACAGATGGCAGCGGATTTCGCACAGAACGATCTGGCTCCCACAATTCTTGAGCGTGACGCAGCGGGCGAGTTCCCGACCGAGCTGTTCAAGAAATTCGGCAAGACCGGCGCATACGGCCTTCCTTATCCCAAGGAAGTAGGCGGCCTCGGCGGCAGCTACATGAGCTATGTCCAGGCTGTTATGGAGATCTCCAAGGTTGATGCTGCTTTCGGTATCATCTACTCTGTTGACACTTCCCTGTACGGCGGCTCCATCATGAATTCTTCTGCTCCCGTCGAGATCAAGAAGAAATTCCTCGAGCCCATCACCTACGGTGAGAAGATCGGTTCCTTCGGTCTGACCGAGCCCGGTGCAGGTTCCGATGCTGCAGGCTGCAAGACTGTTGCTGTTCAGGACGGCGACGAGTGGGTCATCAACGGCTCCAAGTGCTTCAACACCAACGGCCCCGTTGCTGATTTCACAGTTATCTATGCTCTGACTGATCCCGCTCTGGGAACCAAGGGCATGGCTGCATTCGTAGTTGAGAAAGGCACCCCCGGATTCACCGTCGGCCGTGTCGAGAACAAGATGGGTATCCGTCAGGCACAGGTCTCCGAGATGCATCTGGAGAACGTCCGTGTTCCCGCTGAGCAGATGATCGCAAAGCCCGGCGAAGGCTTCAAGCTGGCTATGAAGACTCTTGACGGCGGCCGTATCGGCGTTGCTGCGCAGGGTCTTGGTATCGCCAAGGGCGCTTTCGAGGCAGCTGTTGCATACATGAAACAGCGTGAGCAGTTCGGCAAGCCCATCTGCAAGAACCAGTTCCTTGCATTCAAGATGGCTGAGCTGGCAACCCAGATCAAGTCCGCTGAGCTCCTTCTCTACAATGCAGTCGCAGCACATGACGCAGGCCGCTACACAATCGAAGCTGCAATGGCCAAGCTCGCCTGCACAGACGCTGCTATGGAAATGACCACATGGGCAACCCAGTTCATGGGCGGCAACGGCTTCATGAAAGAGTACCATGTTGAGCGCATGATGCGTGATGCCAAGATCACACAGATCTACGAAGGCACCAACGAGATCCAGAAGCTCATCATCTCCGGTTCTCTGTTCCGCTGAT
>ONKG01000176.1 GCA_900318375.1 uncultured Lachnospiraceae bacterium | reverse complement strand
CAGGAGCTTGACCTCCGGAAGCTCAAATTTGCGAGTTCCCAGAAAGAAGGAGTTGTTTCTGCCCCTCACGGTAACAACATCAAACCCTTCTCCTACAAGTACATCCATGTCATCCTTAACAGTCTTTCTTTTTGCGTGGGCATCCTCAGCAACGAAGATCCTCACAAGCTCCGTTGTGGAAATGGGATGCTCTTCATCCGTGTTTTCATACAGATATTTAAGAAGACGGAACGGACGCTGTTTATTGCGGATCGAAGTCATATGGCAGTACCTCACTTAATAACTCTTTTCTCTATAATAACACACGAGGACCATGCATCCGTTAAACCAGCATCCTTTTTATTTCTGCTTCATTTTTCTTCTTTCAGTAATTCTTCGAGCATCATCATACTTTTCCTGATTCATAGTCGTGTTCCTTTCTCCTGTGCTTATATCAGATGCCATATGGACTTCTGCTGTTATTGTACTGGTAGGGTGTCTTATAATGACCATTTCTAGTAACCTGTCTGTTTGAGGAGGGGGCCGGCCTGATCTTTTTCTGTGCTTCCTCTTCCGTATGATACAATCGGCTTCCTCTCAGGCTGATCCTACCTTGATCTGCAAACTGGATGGTGTAGAACTCGCCGTCTTTCCTGATGATCCGCACGGGCGTCACGTGCGAGTTGTTTTCTATGATCTGACTGCTCTGCATGAGCAAGCTCAAGCAGGTTCCCAGTGCGTGGGCAGCATCACTTTGGGCTTGCATGCCGCACGAAAGCTTTCTGTACGAAAAACCTCCATGCTTCCGCATGCTCCTCCGGCTGTTATAGCTGGCGCCCTTATGCGGGAATTTTACCGCAAGCGCCTCTGCGGCGCTTAACGCGGACGGATCCAGTCGAACCCAGTTATAGTTGTTTATGCTGCGCGGCTTATGCCGAATGACGATAGTATCTGCGCGCCGCTGCTGATGACCTCATTTATGCAGCGGTCATGGTCTTCAAGGAATTTATCATACGTTCTTATGCAGGCGTCCCTGTCCGCATGTTCCAGGAACGCATCACTGTTCATGAGCAGGAAGGCGGAGTACAGGTCCCTCTGCACCCACCTGCCGTTAATGGTGTTATGCCTCCTGCTAAGCCGTTTTTTGACGTATTCATCCGTTACGTGGTTGTACTGGCTTGCCCGGAAGGTCCTCGTGTTCACCTTGTGGAGCGCCTTCCCTTCGTACCTGAGCTTCCGCTCTATGATGGAGAGCAGCATCGCCGGCGCTCCGTTTTCAAGGGACTTTCCGAAGCGGCCCCTGCGGTCATAACGCCCGCGGCTGTTGACAGTAGTCTCCTTCTTCCTGCGCTGCAGGGACTTGTAGGACATAGTCTCAGTATAGACCTCGTCCCCGAGGGCGAGGATCCGGTCCGCCAGGGTATCATGGTGGTCCTTCCTGCAGGCCGCCTGCCTCTGCTCCAGCGAGCGTTTCCGCATGGCGAGGATCCTGTAGGACCGGCTCTCCTTCCAGCGCCCGCGCTTTTTCTTCATGGTTCCGTCCTCGTTGAAACGATCCGGGTTCATTGCCCTGCGGGAACGGTCCATGGCCCTCTGGATACGTCGGACCTCCTTCTCCCTGCTGCGGACGCCTCCCGTGAGGGACGTGAGGATGCATCCGTTTTCTGAGGCGACGGCAACGCTCATCGTCCCGGGATCGATCCCGACGCGCCCCTCGCCCGGGACATGCTTCTTCGGAGGGTATCCTTCCAGGACGAGCTGGATGTAATAGTGCCACCGCTTCCCCATGGGTCTCCGGACGATCCGGCAGTACTTGACGCGGCGTTTCAGCGCCTCGTTCTCATAGGCGTTGTCCCTGTCCCTTGAGACCTGCATCTCCAGACCGTTCCACCTGATACGCCCGCTGTGGTATTTTATCCCCGTCGCGTTGTCATTGCTCTCTATGGAGCGCACCTCGTGCCACTTCGGGAGATGGAGCTTCTTCCCGCCCCCGAAAAGGACCTCCTCCGCCGCCTTCCACACGTCGTCGGCGATGGACTGGGCGCTGCGGGAGTCGATGTGTTTTCTGTACCGGTGCTGCATCGGCTTCACCCACTGCTTGAACTGGTACTGTGACAGGCCGAAGGAAAGCCGCTTTTCTCCGAGCTTCTGATCCAGCGCCACGCGTCTCTTTCCCCCTTTGGGGATGGACGCCCTGGCAGCGAGGAGGGCGCGGTATTCGCCGTCTTCCCGCAGCTTCTGTATCTGCTTCCGGGCATGCTTTACGAGCTGGCACTGTATCTTCACCGCATAGGAAAAGCGCAGGCCGAGGGCCTCCTCATCCTTCCTGGAAGTAAGGAGCTTCTTCTCCAGTATGAAGCTGGGGGTCCTGCATTTGCCCATGGTGTCAGATGCCTTTCTGGTTCTCGATGTATGCGTTTACTGTCTCGACGGAAACGCTTCCGACGGTGGCGATGAACTTCCCCCTGGTCCAGAGGGAAGGGAGGCGTTTTTTCATCGCGGGGAATTCAGTCCGGATGATGTGGCTGGAACGGCGCTTCAGGGAGCCGACAAAGTCGTTGATCCCGATGCGCGGGTCCACGTCAAGGAGGAGGTGCACATGGTCCGGCATGACCTCCATCTCAAGGACGCTCCCGCCAAGGGACTCCGCGATCTCGGGGAATTGGGGTTCAGATAGCTTGTTCATAATAGATATTATACCATGTATCTACCAAAATCACAGCAAAAAGGAACGCATGTTCAAAACATATGTTCAAAAGTAGCGCTTTCATCTGCGACGAGCGAGCTCATGCAGTTTTGCAGTTTTCCCGCGCTTGAGTTATAAGCCTTATCACCTTCGCAAAAAGACATGTTTCCCTCAATCCTCGATTCTCCGGAATGCCGCTTCGGCCTTTGGAAATGGCTGGGTTACTAATTAGCGTGCCGACGATCTCAGGCCAAATACTTGCTGAACCTATGTTTGCCCTTGATATTATGATTATAATACGGAAGTATGAAGAATCAAGAGGAAATGCGAACATTAGTTCTAGATGGCTATTTTTTAGACCAGCAAACAGCCCGGGATATACCCGGGCCTGACTTTTACATGAAAAAGACTTCGGCCGTCGCCGAAGTCTTTTTCTGCCTTTTCAACTTTGTGATTACTCACTCATAAACAACCAGCTTGGTACCATGTGGTATGTTTGTGTAAATCCAGCGTGCGTTTTCGAGTGCAAGTCTGATGCAGCTCATGGAAATATTCATTCCAAGTCTGTCGTCCGCTATATCTGCATATTCCGGGTCTCCTTCACTATACTTGTCATAAAGGATAGTATGAAGCATGAATCCGGCAGTTGTCCAGTAGACATATGCAGCCTTGCATTTTTCGAACATCTTCCAGCCGTAATCATTCTGAACTCTCCAGCAGAGATCGAACTGACCACAAGGTGTTCTTGTTGCGGGAGCTCCGCACGAAAACTCCCAGTCTCCCTTGATCCTTTTCCAATCGCCCTTCCTTCCCTGATATACTCTGAGAGCATGCTCAGACAGGTTAGCAAGAACAAGGTATTGTGTATTGTCTTATTTCAAACACTTTTGCGAAATATTCCGAGATTAACCGTTAAATATTTCTGATTTATACGGATAAGCCTTAAACCATGTCAATTTTTACAGTTTTCATTTCCTGACAGTTCAGATAGAATCCGCATTGTAAGCAAAACAACGAAGCGGGACAAACCGCTCACCTTGAAAGTATGAGGAAAAAAAGATTATATGTTTGATGTTATGAGCTATGCAGACAGAAACGATGTCGAAGTTTCCATCCGCAAAGGTCACGACGGACGTACTGTATGGGAAATCTTTCTGCGTGACCACCGGCTGAATGTAACCGAGTTTACACGCATTATTGATATTGAGATCCGAGGTCGAATGGATCAGGATGCATATATTGAATTTAGATGCGAACAATTGATGGACATGATCCGTTCTGCCAGAATGAAAGAAGAATACGTGGATATAGAAACGAAAAGAAAGGGTCTCCAAAGATTTTTGAACCAAATCGCCGACCTGTCGGGTTATTGACCACATTAAAGACTGCCTCTTGCCAAGGTGGTCTTTTTTGTTTACCCTCTTGCTGTTGAAACTAAAAATCCCCATAAATGAGTACCGTTAGTTTGGCGACCAGCATACTCATCTATGGGGTCTCTACAGGTCGTAAAACGGCCTGACAAGCAAGATGAGTATACTTGATTCTGCCTTTCACTTCAAGTGTACTCGTGCTCCTCCTTTCAAAATCTTTCAGTTCTGTTACAGCTGACTTGTTTTGAAAGGAAAAGGACATGAAGTACACTCAATCACAACTCTACAGGAATGAGCTCCGGAACATCAGCGATGTTCTCGAACTCATCAATTACCGCCCCCGCACTATCGACAGTTATCTCCAGTCGATCTTTGAATGCTGTTCCTGGCTTGATTCCACTTACGGCATTTCTCTTAACGATGCGCAGATTGAACATCTGCGGTCATTTCTTCTGCACCTCAAACGCAGTAAAGAAAACGGAGGTCTTGGTTACGCACCGAGATCTGTCAACATCTATAACTGTGCCCTGAAAAAGTATTTCCGCTTTGTTCTCAGAAGGCCCCTTTCTGATAATGATCTCCCTTTGTGCAAGGTGGACCACCCACTCCCGAAAGTTCCTTCAAAGAAAGATGTCATGCATCTGATCCTTGATACAAAGAACCTGAAACATCAGGCTGAACTTGCCGTTGCCTACGGCACAGCGCTCAGACTCACCGAAGTCACTACACTTCGTTTCCGTGATATCTCGTTTACCGACGGCACGGTCACGATCTCTGAAGAAGTGAGCAAGAGCCGTTACGCCGGAAAAGTTGAGCTTCCTGTACGGCTCAGGAACATTCTCCGGCAGTACTGGGAGCAGTGCTGCCGCGGTGCAAAACCGGATGACTGGCT
>ONKG01000058.1 GCA_900318375.1 uncultured Lachnospiraceae bacterium | reverse complement strand
GGCATGGCGAATTGCTGAACAAATGGATACTGTGCACAGACAAGACAGATGACAGCCGATGTGAGCTCGCTCACAATCGGATGGCAGCTGGATTGGATGCATACGGCGAACGCCGCGACATCGAGCGGAAGCGAGATGGCGGCATGGCGAATATCTGGACAAAGGAGAGCCGCATTATGAAAAAGATTTTTAAAGATAACGGTTATGAGAGCCTGCTCCCCTCAAGGGAAGCCTCGCAGGACATAAACCGTAAAGTAATTGAATAAGGCGGCGTAACCAGCCTTCCCTGTGCCGGTTATGCTGCCGGACAGGGGGTGCAGTATGATGAGAGTTCCTTACATCAACACTGTTGCAACCGGTGAGAACATCAACCGTATGCGTATGGAGGCCGGTTTTACTGTAAAGGATATGCAGGCAGTGTTCGGCTTCGCTACTCCGCAGGCTATCTACAAGTGGATCCACGGCACAGCCATGCCTTCCATCGACAACCTGGTCATTTTGGCTGCTGTTTTGGGTGTAACCATGGACGAGATCATTGTCGTCGATACACCTGCCAGCAAGTGTGGATGACCTGACTGATCTGCGGAATCAGCTGGCAAAAGATCAAAAAGAAATAAGATAATATATTGCAGAAAGGCGGGCCGGCATCCGTCGGTCCACCTGCTGTTCCCGCTCAAAAAAATATCCGTTTTCAATGGAGCTTCGTCCAATGGCAGGGCAGCTGTCTGATGCGCAGCCTATGTGGGTTCGATTCCCTCAGCTCCGATCTTGCTTCTCTGGCCTAACGGCAGCGCAGCTGATTTGTAATCAGCCGGTTGTTGGTTCTATGTCAGCTTGCTGACATTTCCGACTGGGAAGCTCTTATATGCAGGTATCGCGTAATTGGCTAACGCACTGCTTTGCCTGAGCGGGGTTATTGGTTCGAGTCCAATCCACCGGGCTGTGGGACACATACAGCAATTCCAGCCAATGGCACCATGACTTATAATCATGCTATTTTTCGTGTCCTGTTTTTCAACCGTCGGAGTGATCCGGCAAAAACTGATTTTGTAATATAAGCTTCTGAATATCCATGCTTATTCTCCCTGTCATTACCAAATCTGATCCAGGCGGTTGCTTTTGGCAAAGTCAAGTAAAGCTATGATCAGTGCCTTTGTATCTTCATACATAACACTGTGATCCTTTCTGGTTACCTTAAATTCAAGATAAGGGTTTTTATATACATCCTTTTGCGCCCGGTCAATATCCATTGAAGGAAGAAAAGCATCAAAAGCCATTGCCTTGCCTATTTTGATAACGGCGGATCGTTTGGCGGCGACCCTGAGATCGTTTCATCCATGCGGATATATATTCAGGAAAACAGGCGTATGCTTTTTGAGATGAACAACGTATGGCATGAGGACCCAAATGAGATTACGGAATTGTTTACCAGAATTACCGCAAAGCCGGTCGGATATGGCTTGAGAATCGAGACACCGTTCTACACTGATTTTGGAAAAAACATTACGGTCGGTAACAACGTTTTCATCAATGCAGGGTGCAAATCAAAAGTGATAAAAGAAATATGATCCTCTTATGAAAAAGATCCGGCAGCTCGACAAGCTAGTCGATGAACTGGAAAAAGGAAAGGCAATGGAAAAGATTCTTCGTTGAGGCAAATCATTCCCGACGACTAATATGGAATGCAGTCTTTGTATAGATCAGCAGGAAGAAGCACATTGGTATTGATAAATCGCGAAGGTAGTTGTATATTACTTATAGTTAGCGTGATCTAACTTTTTCCATGTACTTTTGCGCGGAGCAGGATTCGATTGATTTCGGACCTGCTCTGTTTTCTTTTGGAGGAAGAATATGGCAAGCTTGCAAAAGTACTTTATGGCATTGCAGTAAAAAGGGAGATCAGAATGTATATCCATACACACGGAACCCCCTTATCTACCATCGAAAGGTCAGTACGCCGGACTGTCGCTCCGAAGGTCGCTGGACGTCCGTTGAGCGATGACCGCAGCGGAGCGAAGATTGAAAACCTTACGACGAAAGCGATTAAATGTGATATGATTTTTACATCTGAATATGGACAGGGTGGAATGAATCCCTGTATCTGCGACAGGTGGGATTTAACACTGGAATGTATCCGAAGGTATTATGAAGGGATCACTGATAAGGAATCAATCGCTCGGATGGGTCCTGGAGACTGAAAAACCGTTTTTCGATATGTTTGTAGACTCGCGGCTATTGTGATTTCTTTTTCCTGCAGGACTGCGTCTCTGAAGACTATAATTCTGTCAGAATGTGGATCCCATTAAAGCCTGTGTAAGGACTATGTTGAAGCCATTTTCCGTGAGGGTGAAGTAAGTTTTATGATAGATGAATTTGAGCAGGAGTGCCGGCTGCTGTATGAAATGGGCCTGAAAGACAGCCCGCTCCGTCTGGAGTATGAGGAGAAAGTTCGAGACCTTTCCATTCTTCGTGAACAGATGGAAACAGAGGGAAAAACAAAAGAACAGATTGCCCTCACAATGCATGAGAGACGAAGGGAATTGGGACGTCTGTATAAGGAGGCTGCTCCCCCGCTGTTCCGGGAATACATTTATTATGCAACTGCCGGAAAATACGGTGATCCGCTTGGTCCAACGTTTGAAAGACTTAGAGAGTATATTTCCTGAATGGTATATATTCAGGCGGAGACAACTGATGATCTTCTTATGAAAAAGATAACAGCAAGGGGAGAAAACTATGAAAAAACAGATTCTAAAAGAACTTCTCAAAGCTGCAGAAAAATATCGATTTTCTTCTGCGGACCTTCTGCGTGCGGCGCCAATCTGGCTGGTTGAAACGCAGGATTCCATGGACAGCCTTTACCAGGAGATGGACAGCCTTGTCAGGGGATTGGTGGAGAGGAATTTTTTCAGGAAAGGAGCCTCTACTGCACTGGAGCTGTACAGTGCTTTCCGCCAGACTGAGTCGGGCATCGAATGTGGCTTTCAAAATCCGCAGGGGACCTATCTGCCGGGGTATGATCAGTGGATGGAGTATATTTCCGAAAAACTCGGAGTTTCCAATGCCCTGATCGCGCTTCATATCCGGGATACGGATCCGACGGTACTGAATATGGACGGGCTGCGGCGAATCTGGCGCTGCATGAGCGCCTATAAGGCCCACTGCCTGACGCTGGTGATTGTTGACAAAGATAATGGGGATGTCGTGGAAAAAAGTTTCGCCGGCACTTATTTCTGCAGAAAAGTGAGCTATGTTCCCATGACAAAGGAGGAACTGATCCAGTATTTTCTGACTGTTATGGATCAGTATAAGATCGACGCGGACAGGGATGCAGTCAGGAGTTCTCTGAAAGACCTTCTGAAAGAATGTTCCTGCTCACAAAAGGAGCTTTCGGTCCTGATCCAGAAGCTTCTGTGGTATCTGGCTGTGAACGAAGACAGTAATAATATAGACGGCAAAGCGGCAGAAAATAAAACAGCGGAAGGAAGCCCATCCGAAAACAGTCAGTCAGGAAAGAAAAAGATGGAAATAGAAACAGATGAAACCGGACGGATCCTTTCCTTTCTGCGCTCAGAGGAAGCACGCCGCTATTTCCGTACTGAGGAAAGCGGCGAGCGTGTCATGGGCTTCAGGTAAAAAAAGGGCGAATGACCGGGCAGTAGAAATGATTGATGCTGCCTTGGAGGAACCGGGCGTGGACAGTAACACGAGTCTTGAAGGAGATTTCCTCCTTTACGACAGGCATAGCATTTCCTGGTTTCAATGTGATAGGATATTTCATTTGAAATTGATATTATAGATTACCGCCTGTACAGGTCATTCTGCACAGATAGGAGATGACGTTCGGTATAATTCCGGCTGTTGTACGACGAAGAAGATAACGATCAGAGGGAGACTGAAGCTATGTACAGATGTTCCAATTGCGGTGCGGGAATGCGCTACGACATATCATCAAAGAAGCTGAAATGCGATTACTGCGGATCCGACTGCCCGGTCGACGATCATCCCCTGCAGCAGGCAGAAGCCCGGAGGGATGATTACGAAGTGATGGTGTTCAGCTGTCCGCAGTGCGGCGGCCAGATCCGGTCGACGGACAACGCGGCAACGGATTTCTGCTCGTACTGCGGCGCATCGGTCTTGCTGGAAGGAAAGCTTGTCAATGAGAAGAAACCGGCCTATATTATCCCTTTCAGCCGAACCAAAAAGGAGTGCAAAGAGATTTTCAGTCAATGCGTCCAAAAGGCATGGTGTGTGCCGGATGCCTACAAAGATCCGGAGAAATTGGATAAATTTACAGGCATTTATATGCCGTACTGGGTCTATGATGTGAGCCAGCACGCAGAACCGACTTTAAAAGGCAGCCGGAGAGACGGCAATTATGTAGAACATTGTAATCTGAGTTTTAAGATTGACCACAATTACAAATACATATCTTACGATGCTGCTGCCGGGTTCAGTGATGACCTGTCAGATGTGATCAATAATTATAGCAGGGAAGACATCAAAGACTTTAACAGCGCTTATCTGAGCGGATTCTATGCTGACAGCCCTGATGTAAGAGAGAAGACATATATGGAAGAGGCAGCCAATGCTTCCTGTGATATGACCATGGCTGCAGTGCGGAAAGAATATCCGGGCGTTACCATCCAAAAAGTGGAGGACCCGGTTTCGGAATTTAACGCGATGGTTGAAAATGTGAAGGAAGCTCTTTTTCCTGTATGGTTCCTCACGTGGAGAGATAAGAACAGGGTCTCCTATGCGGTCATTAACGGCCAGACTGCCAAGACGGCGGCAGATCTTCCGGTCAGCTTACCGAAATTTCTCCTCTTTTCCGTCTTATTTGCCCTTCCATTTTCAGTATTGTTCTATTTGCTGCCTTCGATTCATCCTGCGACAACTCTGGGAATCTATCTGGTCGCGGGAATATGGGCCATTCTGCAAAACAACTCTATTGCAAAGACTTATATCAGCAGGGAAGCTCATCTGACGGATAAAGGGCTTCTTTTATCGACAGAATCCGGGAGGAAGCAATGGAATGCGGATCTGGAGAGGAAAAAAGCCAAGGAAGCCGAAGAGAAAAGAAAAAGAGAAGAAAGATCAAAGAAGAGTAAGTCAGGTAGTTGTGCCGTTATAATGATCTTCTTTATATCTACGTTTGTTATGATTTTTATAACTGCTCTGCTGGAAGTATATGCGGATACGCTTGAGAACTTCTTACGATTACTGCTTGAATATGCTGTGCCGGGCACGGCGATCATTCTGTCTGTTCTTATACTTCACAAGCTCTATCGAAAATCAGCGCAGTATGACCTGATTAGAACAATTCTTCCGGACACTCTGTTTCTCTCTGTCACTGTGGCAGCCGCTTCCGTCATGCTGCTGATGCATCCGGTGGAAGATCTGCTTTACTATATTGCGTCGTTGACCGTTTTTGCAGGCATTATGATTGGATATCTCGGAATATTCCGCAGATTCAATCTCTCCTGCACCAGGCCTATTCCGAATTATCATGAGAGGGGGAATAAATGATGACCGGGTACAGAGCTTTGATTGGCTGTATTTTGACAAACTTGTTGTTGATGATCATGCTGTCGAGTGTTGCATTGGCAGACTCAAAGGTATATCAAAACAGTGAGACCGGCTATGTGGTCCGGATCGTGGATGACGCGAATCTGCTGAGTTATGAAGAGGAAGAGAAGCTTGTCGAGGACATGAAACCTGTCACGAAGCATGGGAATGCGGCATTTGTCTCTGTTTATAACTATGGTTCCTCCACACGGACATATGCGGAGAACCATGCCGATGGGTTGATCGGCAGTAACGGGACATTGTTCCTGATTGATATGGGCAGACGGGAAATCTACATTTACTCTCAAGGTGCTGTCTGGGGCAAAGTGACAAATTCCAAAGCCCGCAGTATTACGGACAACGTATATCGCCATGCATCCGCAGGGAACTACTATTCATGCGCGTCGGCAGCATTCAGGCAGATTACAGCTGTCCTTGAAGGACGCTTAATAGCTGAGCCGATGAAATTGATCAGCGGCATTCTCCTATCCCTTTTGATCGGGCTGGTCATAAACTTCCAAATTGTGCGGAGTACAAGAAAACAGAATAAACCTGTAAAATCGTCCGACCTGGCTGCAATTGGCGCGGCGGCAGGCGCCGGGATCATTACAGCATCCGCGATTGAAGTGTACGAAAGGATCTACAGCAGCTCCTCTGACGGCGGCAGCGACGGAAGCTCCGGCGGTGGCGGCGGTGGAGGCGGCGGTGGAGGCGGTGGAGGCGGCGGCCACAGCTTCTGACGTCGACACCTCAGATAAAACCCAAATTACAGAACTGCCCCCCTCTTTTTCTTTTAATGAAGCCGGGCGAAAATAGATTTGGTACAATTCCGTAATGCAGATGGACTTTTTTTCAGTTTTCATTTATTCGGGCTGGTGTTTTGTATAAATTACCAGCTGCTTTTTGGTAGCTCCGATCCAGTCGATAAGCTGCTCTCTGGTATACACAGCATCCATCTGATTGATCTTTCCGGCAGCTTTCATATGATATAAACTTCCATCAAAATAAAAGATCAGTCCAGAATGAAATCCCGGCCAGTCAACCTCTTTTCCTTCGGCATCACGCCACTTATTCGAATGAACCTGTAATTGAACCAGTCTGCCCTCCCGCAGGGCATTGTCAATTTCATCTATTTCGGCAGGGGCACGTGAAACCGTAAATCCATAATATTCATTGATATCTTCGCACTCATACGGTTCGAGATGATCTGTTTTTAATTCGGGATGTGCGTTTACCAGCACATCGTAGACTTCATGTATATGGTAATCTGTTCCGTTGAAAATATTGACAACTTCTTCATAAGCTCCCAATGTTCCGCCTTTACTATGAACAATTTCTCCCTGCCATTCCAGATCACCGTTTTTTGACAAATGAATGCTCTCTCCGACAGCGACCGCATGCTCCAGGTCAAATGTTACGGGCCTGGTGTCAGAGCCGCCGGCAACAATTCCTTCGGGAGTCGGGCTGCTTTCCTTAACTTCCTCTTTGACTTGCTCCTTGGCTTGCTCCTTAACTTCTTTCTTAATCTCCTCCTTAACTTCCGTGCGATTTTGCTTACCGGCTTCAGAGACAGAGCTTCCTTTGCCCGTCTGATTGTCCCGAACTTTTGCAAATATAATAAGCAATATCACTATAGCCGGAATGACCAGGAGGACAAAGGGCTTTTTAACGGTTTTTTGTATCTCAGTTCTTTTTTTCTCGAATTTTCCCAATTCACTTTCCTCTTTTTTCACTGGAAGTCAATGGGGCTGGTTCCATTGACTCAGCCCCTGATGATCCGTAGGACTGCGGAGCCCGCCGAACTCACCGAAGACTGCGATGGGCGTGGGGCAAAAACGATGCCAGGATGTTTAACCTGTTGTCGGGGACGCCGGAATCCACCGACGATGCCATCGATGATGGATTGATGCAGCACATGCAAGTATTGTAACATGAAAAATGAACTCTGAATCATCCATTAATAATATAGCTGATTTGATGAATACCGGCAGCGTTAAAGTATTGCCTGCCATACATCAGACAGATGTTTTTTCTTCGGAAACAAGTTCCAAAAGCCGAAAATCCTCCATGATATTGTTTACTCATGAAAACAAAGAAAAAAAGAGTATCAACAATTGATAAAGGAGGTATCGAAATGTCATATATTCCTACTAAAGCTCTCTGTTATGCACTGAAGGATCATTATTGCAATGCCGATAAGACAGAGAAGATCATTATTAACTGTGCCCTTGTGGCTGCAGGAGCAGACGCAGTGGCGGGCATAATCCCGGGACTTGCTATTCCGGCAACGATTGTAGCGTGTTTCGGCACTGTATGGGTGATGTACGGTAAGCTGTGCGAGACCCTGGGGATCACTCTCAGTGAAAAAATCCTGAAGCTGCTTGCAAGGGCAGCGCTTGCAAATATTGCGGCGAACCTCGGCAGTGTGTTTATTGCCATGTTCGCCGGGATGATGTTTCCCGGAACATCGCTGGCCGCATCTGCAGTCACCGCTTTCGTCACGGTGTATCTTGCAGGCATGATCTTCCTTCAGCTTATCCTTAAGCTGGCAGAGCAGAGCAAGGATCCGTATTCTTTCAAGGACATCAGCACTGACGAGTTTAAGAAGGGTGTAGAAAACACAAAAGTCGGAAGAGAGGATCTTGAAGCCGCCAGGAAGATTTATCAGGAAAACAAGTGAGACTCAAGTAAGATTGAAAACATAACCGGCGCATTTAATAGGCTGATACGAATTTGATCCCAACATCCTGAATGATAGGCATAAACAGAAAATAGATATAGCTGCCGATAGTAATGTAACCAATGTCGGCGGCTATATCTCTTTATGTACCCGGGTGAAAATGCTGCGATCCGGACGATAGAATCTAATTATAAATTATCCAGCAGAGGTCAGGGTTTGCAGAGGAGAGATGCTTAAAAAAAGTTTAATTATTTTCAGTATTATAGCTTTGATTCTTCTGTACGGATGCGGTGAGACAAAACCTGCCTTCAAATACAAACTGGCAGCTGTTCATCCGGTTGCAGGCAGACAGGGGGTCTGCACGGAAGGAGGGTATTACTGGGTAAGGGATCCGGGCCGGTCGGGGCAGAGGGCGGCAGAGCCGCCTCTACCCTGTTGATACGACATGTGTAATGTGCCTTTTCGCCTTTCGGCAGACACTGACCGGTCGGCAGGCAGAGGATCTTATTTCAGAGTAATCGCAGCACCCTGCTCTTCAAGCTTTGCCTTCAGAGCCTCCGCCTCTTCGATGGAAACGCCTTCTTTGATTATCTTAGGAGCACCCTCGACAAAGGCTTTCGCCTCTCTCAGTCCCAGTCCGGTAATCTCACGGACAACTTTGATGACCTTGACCTTCTGCATGCCGAAATCTGTCAATTCAACGTCGAATTCTGTCTTCCGGGTTACCGGAGGAACCGGATCCTTTGGGACAACCGTCTTTACGGCTGCAGAGACACCGAACTTTTTTTCGCATGCTTTGGTAAGTTCCATCAGCTCCTCGACAGTAAGCTCCTTGATAGAATCAAGGATTTCAGAGACCATTCTTTTTTCCATTTATATCGCCTCCTTTCTGATTAAGGAAAGCGCAAAGGCAATGGAGACATACCGCTTTTCGTTTACAGAGCAGACCCAAAAACAAAAACCGCTCGTCTCTTCGGACAAGCGGCAGTCTCAGCATTTTTACTGCAATCTAATATATTGTTCTATATCATTGGCAGCAGGCAAATTGTCCTCCGGAGATTAAACAGGCGATATGTATTTTTTGATCTGCTTGTCTGTGCCTGAAACATTGCCCTGCCTTTCCTTTCCGGGCTTGCCGCCCTTTTTTCTCTTGTTTAATTTATCATCTCTTCCTCTGTTTGTCATTATACTGCTGGTATAACTTCAGCCCGGACAACTGTCTGAACGATTGTACAATAATAGTGCAGAAGTCCCCTTTGTTTTCTAAAGCAGTTCGAAAAATGATATACTATGACATAGGTCAGTAAAGGCTGTTGATTCCATGAATTGGTCCTTTGTCGTAAAGGGTCACTAAATTATGGCGGTAATGGTATAGAGGTATGGGCAGACGGGAAAAAAGGCGGATAAAAAAACGGATAAATAGACGGCTTAAGCTAATACTGGGAATGATTCTGATCCCGGCACTGTTTGCTGCTGTTTTATTCTCGATTTCAGATTACAAAGCAGGGAGCAAAGGTTCAGGTTCGGAAGGGGCGAAAAGCGGCAGGGAGACCCTTGTGACAGAGGCGTCAGATGAAAATGATGTCGGCCGGGATACTGTTGGAAATGACAGTGATTTAGAAGAGGCGGACTCCGAAAATGACGGAGAAGCTGAGTTGGCTGCTGACCAGACTGCGTCGGCGGAATCCTCTGCAGGAACGACCGGGCAAACGCCAGCGCTCTATGATCCGGTACAGGAGATTTCTTTTATCCCGGCATCAGGTGACGGGAATGGTCTCCAGCGTTCTGTTCCCGTTGATATAGACGCGTCGATTCTTGGGGGAGAAGCCTACACGAGGTGCTGGGCAGTCTTCCTGCCGGCTGAAATAGAAAATCAGCCGGGAATTATATTTTCCAAATATCAAACGGTCACTTTTGTACCCTTAGGGGAAGAGGAACGTCTCGGAACAGGACGGCTGTGGAGCAGTGAAGGCAGGACGGAGGAAGGGAAAAGCGGGGAGGACGGCAGCAGACAGGAAAACGGAGGGGACACTTCCCCGCCGGCGCAAGCCCGTGATTACTGTGCAGGAGACAGGGTCGACGGACTCACGAACGGAAGTGCTTTCCGGGTGCGGATGACGTCTGAAGACGGAAGTGTACAGGAGACGGATCTCTATGTTTTTTCCTGCAGGGATACGGCCTCTATGTATCTTGATACAGAGAGCGGCAGTATGGAGACTGTGGACAGTGATTCGACCAAGCAGACATCCGAGTCGGCACTGTTTGCTGTCTTCAGGCCTGACGGCGCGCTGGATTCCACCGGGGACTGCAGTGTCAGCGGGCGGGGAAACAGCACATGGAATATGAATAAGCGGCCTTATAACCTGAACCTGGCTGAGAAGCAGAGTGTGCTCGGGATGCAGGCCTGTAAAAAGCTCTGCCTCCTTGCCAACACATTTGATCCGTCGAATCTGCTCGACAGGATCTCCTCCCGGATGGCAGCGGAAATGGGTATGCGCGATACGCCGCAGGGAGAATTCGTCAATTTGTATCTGAACGGCAGATATAACGGTCTTTATTATCTTTCACAGCGGCCGAGGCCGGGCGGCAGTGTGAACATCAAAAAACTGGACGACGATATACTGATGGCGAACGGCCAGCTGCCAAAAAGCGGAAGTGCAGCCGGGAAGGACAAAACATCTGTAAAACTTCCAAAGAGGATCGCTCTTCATGAGGAAGGGAGCCGTCTGAATAAGTGGGCTTATAACTGGCCGAATGAACCTGATATTGATACGGGAGGCTATCTGCTGCAGCAGTATTCCCGCTATGATGGGAGCGGATGCTGGTTTTCCACAAACCACAGGCGTTTCAGGATCATGTCCCCGTCTTATCCGACGGTCGGGGAGGTCAATTATCTCTCTGAGTATATGCTCTCTGCCGAGCGCGCTATTTACAGCGAAGACGGCATAGACCCCGAGAGCGGGAAAAGCTATGAGTCTTACCTGGATATGCCCTCATGGGAGGACATGTTCCTGCTCGAGGAGTTTTTTGCTGAATGGGATGCGGAGAAATGGAGCTTTTATGTGATAAAAGACCGCGGTGATCCCCTGCTCTACTGCGGACCGATGTGGGATTTTGACCATTCCGCGGGCTCTATGATCTACGGGACATACCCGGAGACTGCGGTCTCGATGCTGCTGTTCCGCGACAACCGCCACGGCTGGCTGTACAAGCTGCTGTCGCACGACGCTTTTGTCGAAGAACTGCATGCGCGATGGAGGGAGCGTTTTTCGCCCATGGTGCACAATTATCTGGACAATGAGCTGGAGACGGACGCCTCTGCGATTGAAACCTCCGCCTATATGAATAACATCCGCCGCGCCAATGACTACGATTATCGAGAGAAGACCGGGGAACTCGGGGAATGGCTCCGGCGCCGCCTGGCTTTTCTGGATGACTATTTGAGAGTAGAAGACGGAAAGGAAAACTCGGAAAATTACTGCCGCGTATTGTTTGAGTTTTCATGGGGAGAGCTCTCTCATTATGTTCTTCGCGGCGAGAGCCTGGGATACCTGCCTCTTCCGGAGTACGGAGAGACGCAGATCGTGAGCCAGGTTGAGAAAAATGAGATCATTGGCTGGAAGGACGAAAAAGAAAATGTAATCGGACCGGAAATTGTGATCGATACCGACAGGACCTTCAGTCCGGTCTACCGCTAAAAATGACATTATGCGGTGATATGGACACAGGACAGGACGAATTAAAAATTTGAAAATGCCGGTTATTCGTCATAGTGCAATTCTCGCAAGAGAGACTTGTATTTCATAATCGGGTGAAATGAATAATTCGTATAATAAGAGGTAAAACATGAAAATTCGGATTTTGAAGACAATTGAAGGAGCAAAGGAAGCGGAAGGGCTCACCGTCTTGATTGACGTGTTTCGGGCCTTTTCTCTGGAATGCTATCTGTTCGCGTCGGGAGCGCGGCGGATTTATCCGGTGAAAGATCTGGAGGAAGCCCGCACTGTAAATACTGCGCATGCGGACTGTATTCTGATCGGCGAAGAGGGGGAGGCAAAGGCAGAGGGATGCCTGTACGGGGACTCGCCCTGGCAGACCGGAGCAGGCCGGGTGGCCGGCAGATGCTATGACGGAAAACCGGATATTTTTACAGAGGATAATATTCTCGACGGACTTGCAGTCGGTCCGGAAGGTCCTTTCTATCCTCGTAAACACAAGGGCTTCGACGGCACACCCGGATGTGCCCCGGTGCCGGGCCTGTTTGAGGGGAAAGGCATCATTCACCTGACCGGTACCGGTTCATCCGGGATTCTGGCAGCAGAGGCGGCGGGAGCAGACGAGATCATTGCCGCAAGCCTTGTCAATGCGGAAGCCGCTGCAAAGTATATCCTTACAAGGAATCCGGGTTCCCTTTCACTGGTCGCTTTGGGAAAGGGCGGGCTGGAGAATTCCAAAGAGGATACACTGTGTGCGAAATATATTGAATCCCTGTTGACCGGCGGGACGATTATGGGCGTTGACGCACTGCCCGGTATTTTGCGCACGAGGATTTTTACATCAGACAAGATCCAGCTTATTGCGGATGCGCTGTTGACTGACGGCGGAGTAGAATTCTTTAAGCCGGATCCGGAATGGCAGGAGGTCTATCCCCGCGAAGACTTTTTCCTGTGTACTGCCTGCGACCTCTTTGATTTTACGATCCGTATCAAGCGGGATGAAAAAGGCATCCTGTATGCAGAGCCGGTGTCTGTGTCAATGTGATTTTTCCCTGTTGTGTTTTCGATAAAAAGATGAAAACAATTGTACCCTGTTGAAAAAACAAAGACAGCTGAAAAGATCGGCATTTTGCTGATCTTTTCAGCTGTTTTTCTTAATGTCGTATTTGGGTATTTGGGTATTTGGGTATTCGGGGGCAGAACAATATCTTAAGGCAGGTTTCAATGAGTGCCATTGCAGTGATTCTGACCGCTTACACGATCCTGACGATCTGGCTGTAGAGGATTTTTTCCGATTCAGTCAGATTGTGGTCCCAATGATAATGGCCGCAGAACCAGCACTTGTACGTGGTCAGTTTCCGGATCTGCTCCAGATATTCTGTCAGCGGATCCGGCTCATACCTTCCTTCGCCGGCGAGCAGCTGGAGACTGGTAGGAAGACAGTGGGTGAGGATATAATCCACCTCAAAGTCTGCCTCCTTCAGATTCGCGGTACCCTCCCTGTACTCCTCTTCGGAAGGCAGCTCCTGTTCCCACCAGCTGACATGGTTGACCCTGTAAAGCAGCTCCTGGTATTTGGCATAACCTTCGGCAGCCAGTCTGCGGATGCGTTTAAGCTCCGGGTCGTCCGCTTCGAAGATGCCGTCCCGGATATCGTGGCTGCGGGCTCCCCCGAAGGTGAAGAAGGTCTTTCCGCAGAGATCGAAGATCTGCCCCCGCATGAGGTGGAGGACCGAAGGCCGGATCTCATGCACTTTTCCCCCCTTCCATTCACGAACAGGGTATGCGTAAAGGCGGTCGTAGTTTTCATGGTTGCCGTCGATAAAGAGTGTTGTAAAAGGTTTTTCCTTGTCCAGCCAGTTCAGCCAGTAATTCTCCATACTGTTCTCCGGATCGGCGGCCCAGATTCCGGCGAAGTCACCCAGGATGATGACATAGTCGTTCTTTGTCATCTGTTTCTGTTCGGGAAAGATCCTGGTACTGAACCTACGGAAGTCTCCGTGGGTGTCTCCTGTGAGATAGATCATGGTTATTCTCCTGTCTGTTTGAGTCTGATGTTATTGCTGTCTTTGAGTAAAGAAATTATACAGGTCAGGAGAGGCTGTACACAATTGGAAATATTCGGAATAAATCCGGATATCTGCATACAGCATATTCAGCTCTTGCGGATTTTTTGTGACTGCAGAGAACACGGGTAAAGCTTTCACTGCAGTCGAAAGGAATCCAGGCGAAGTGACCGCTGTGATTATTGAGAAAGCCGGGAGCCGGATAATTCGAAAATCTTTATTCGCCGAGGAGCTCTTTTCCCATGCGTATCATGTCCTCGAGGGTGTACAGAGGATATTGGAGATACTCCCGTCCGCCCGGGATGCATTCGTTAGTAATCAAAGTGTCGTTACTGAGAGCACAGCACATCGAGGGTATCTCAAAGAGGGGTTCCCAGCTCTCTGAATCTATACAGACGCCGGTCATAAGCGAATCGCTGTTATAAAGATAAAGGCGGCTCTGGCCGGGATCCTCCGTCAGATGGGTAAAACCGGAGGCATACTCACCTTCTTTGATTTTATAGCTGAAAACTGTTTCCCCGTCGCGCAGGCGGACAAAACGATACTGAGCGCCATTGTGTTCACTGTGGATCATGAGGTACTGGTCGTCCAGAACGAAGCGCATTTCTTCAATATCGAGTACATCAATGCCCAGCTTATAATCCATGAGTTCATGTGTCTGGAGGTCAAAGACGCTGCTTCCGCACAGCATTTTCTTTCCGTCCTGCGTGAAGGAGAGATCCCGGGATGTAATAAAGACGGGTGCCGTAAAAGCAAAGCTGTCCAGGATTTCCCCTTCAGCACTGTAGACAGTTCCGAAATAATCATAATTATAGGATGACTCCACAGAGCCGGTCATCGTCTCATTTTCCCTTTCATTCAGAATCAGGAAGACGGTTTGCCTCCCCGATCACCGGATTTGAGTTTTGCCTCGCTTGAGGAGGCCAAAGCCCGGGACTCATTGAGGAGCAGCTCCTTCTGCTGCCGCTCCAGCTTTGTGCTGGTGGAATAAAAGTAAAAACCGAAGACAGTTACGGCAGCCAGTATGACCGTCATGACAATAAAGCCCCACCATGTTTTCTGCCTTCTTTTTTCTCTGTCAAATTTCTCGTGAAAGATCTTGCTCCGTCCGGCCAGATACTCTTCGAGGATCTGGTGGAGCAGTCTGAAATCTCCCCGCTCGTCCCGGACCAGAAGTCCCAGGCGCTTCCAGAGGATTTCCAGTATCGCTTTTCCGTACCATTCATCGGCACTTTCCGCTTCGAGGCGGAGCTGTGCTGTATGGCCGATCCATTCCGGATAGATAATGGTGAGAACTCTTCCGGATAATTCTTTATAGCATTTTTCGGCTGCGGAAAACATCTCCTCAGAGGTTAGGGCACGCTGCTTTTCGGCTGCAAGCGCTGCAATATCCGGAAGGAGGTAGCGGACTGCAGCCTCAATTCCCATAAAGTAATTTCCTTCCGCGGGCAGACCTCTTCTTTCTTTTTCCAGGATTGCGTCGAAGTAATCTTTAAGCAGCTGCTCCCTGCTTCCGAGACGGAGCTGTTTTTCTCCGCTTTGAACGGTCCGGATATACATGGAAAGCATCATGGGAAAGCTGAGCAGATCCAGAATCTCCATATTTTCAGGGGGAAGGATTCCTTCTTCTGCCAGAATTCTTCGGATCTCCGCATGATCCAGGCGGCATAGGACCAGCCTTTGGAAAGAAGGGTCTCCAGGGTCGCTTCTGCCGGTCAGGATGATCTGCACCCCGGCGAGTGCGGAAAGAGTGTGAATCTCTTCCAGAAGCGATGTCGTATCCCCGGAGGCCTCGTTGAGCCCGTCCAGCAGGAGCAGGAAGGCCGGAGGATGATTTGGGGATTCTGCTTTTTCCCTGAATGGATCGCTTTCTTCAGGAACTGTTTCGTCGCCGCAGTGTTTTTTGAGAGGATCTCTGTGCCCGGCTTTTGGCATAGCCATCAGCGGACGATCCAGGAGCTGCATGAGTTCCCGGCGGGCGCTTTCCATGCTGTCTGTATGGGGTTTGAATTTCAGGCTTTCCAGAAGATGGTCACAAATGTAGTGAGGATCATTATCCCTGTATCCATATAGGGAGACATAGTAAACAGCCGTGGAATCCGCAGAATAGCAGCTTTTCTGCCGGCACGAGAGCCTGAACAGGGCAGTGGTTTTGCCCATGCCGCCTCCGCCCAGAAGAAGGATGGGAGAGCTGCCGAACAGGTTATCCCGCAGCAGAGAAACTTTCCTGCCATCCTCTGTTTCTGCAAAAAGAGGATATATTTTATCAGGATTCCGGATATAGTCCAGGGCGGTATTTTCCTGCAAAGCTCTCGAGATGTTCTTTCTTCCGCTCTCCCACAGAGCCCAGTGGGTTATGCCTCTTCCTGTGATACGGTCTTCCAGCTCGGTCAGATCTTCCAGCATGCGGGAAGTTCTCCGATAACGTTTTTCAGGTGTGACGGCCAGTCCCTTTCTCAGGATGTGCCGGAGCATGGAGAGGGCGCTCTCGGGGCAGCCCGTGAGAAGTCGGGAATTCTCGTCGGAGACGGTGACCAGATCATTCCTTATCGTCTGCAGAGGAGATAGTTTTGTGCCGGTAAGGCATCGGTATAGAACCGCGGTCATGGAATACAAATCTGTCCACTCTCTGATCTTTGAGACATTCCCCATGCGGACTTCCGGAGCTGTATAGCCTTCTTTCATACTATAGTAGACGGCCTGGCGTCCGCGAATTTCTCTCATCGTATGGACACTGTTGTAATCGATCAGGGTCACCCGCTCCTTCTCTCCCTCCCCGGCCAGGATGATATTGTCCGGACTGATATCCAGATGGAGATAACCGGCCTCATGAAAGGACTGCAGGACCAGGAGCGCTCCCCTGGTGATGCGGATCACGCGCAGAAGATTTTCTGTCTGGGAAAAAGCAGCTTGCGGTACGCCGCCCGGGTTGTTTCCGGATCCGCGCCGGTGCTTTCCCGCTTTTCCCGACAGCTTCTTCAGTTCTTCCTCCAATGTCCTGCCGCCCATGTAACTCAAAATGCTGTAGAGCGTGTTGTTATACTCGAAGGTGTTGATATTCATGTCGAGGTCTGCCGGCATACTCTCGGAAAGCCGGACATGGACTTCGTTTCCGCGCAGGAAAGTTGTCCTGTTAAAATCGTACAGGGACCGGGAGGGCTGATCGATTTTCAGCTTCCCGTCGGACTCTCTCGTGATGCCGCCCTGCGGATCATAGGGGAAGAGCTCACGGATCAGGACACGGTGAGCCAGATCAGGATTCTGGTGGTCACGGTAGCGGCCGGTATAGGCTATTACGTTGGAGCCCATCCCGGCTGTTTCCTCGATGATACACTCCATCCCGGGAAAAATCAGTTTAGCGTTTTTGGAAAGAAGGGTTCTGTTATCCATCCTGAAAGTCCTCTAAAAGATAGGTTATTCTATGATGTAAAGGTCAAAAGGTATCCAATGGCTCTGAGTCTCGTCAAGTTGCACAAACAGCCGAAGGGCCTTGGCGAGCGGCCGGTACTTGGCCGCTG
>ONKG01000037.1 GCA_900318375.1 uncultured Lachnospiraceae bacterium | reverse complement strand
ATGATGTCTTTAAGGATATAGAATCTGCCTTTTACCTGAACAGCATGTAAACTCATAGCCATCGCTCCTATATATGGTGATCTTATAATACTATTATACGCTATTTAGGAGTTTAGGAATAGTAGGAAATTTCAATTTGACGCAAAAAAACAGGCGCCATGCGCCTTTCAGAGTTTTGGGGTGTCAAATACCCGGGTCCTGGGCGTCCGTTCCCCGTTCCCGGGACGCAATCTGTCATAAACTGCCGGGTCTGTATTGTCTTTTCCTCCATTTCTGGTTTATTCCCGTATTTGACAGTTCAAAAGGCTAAAAAGGCCGAAAAACGCGATATCTACGCGAAAAAATTGGATTTCAGTTTTTTACCCCGATTTCCTAAACTTTCCTAAACCGGGGGACATGAAGGCTGACAAGAAGCTGATGGAAGAAGCCATCAGGAGGTTCTTGTCGAATAGATGTATAGAAAACAGGATGGTCCCGGAGGCCATCCTGTTTTTATCATTGTGATCAGCTCTTTTTCCGCTTTGATGTTCCCTTGGTGATGCGGCAGTTCCCCCGCATCTTCCAGTCTGTTATCCTCTCATAATCAGTATAAAATCCCAGGAAGCGGTGTATATCATCGGTCAGGTCTGTACGTGTATACGCCGGGTGGTATGAGTCTTCGTTTGGGTATTTTGCGATATCCATTTCCCTGAGGCAGTCCATGATCTGCCTTTCTGTATAAGTGGATCCAAGATTGCGTTCAAGGATACGGTAAAACAGCAGGGAGATGAAAACAATGAGGAAATGGGCGCAGATACGGTCTTTCCGTCCGAGATAGACCGGCCTTGCGCGCATTTCGGTCTTTGTTATGCGGAAGGATTCCTCGATCTCCCATCTGCCTTTGGTGATCTTCAGGACATCAGAAGTATCTGCTTCCTCAAGGTTGTGCATTGTTGCGTAGAAACCGTCAAACCTGGCTTCTTCAGCGACAGCCTTCTCATTGATCTGATACTTTGTGCATGCTGCTTCTTCGCCGTTCCTGGTGGTACTCTTTGCCTTTACGAACCGGCGGAAATCATTCTGTCCTCTTTTTTCTATCCTTGAACCGCCCTGGAGGATAGCCTTTCTGGCCCTTTCGATCTGCGCATTGCGGACACTCAGGGTGTAGTCCCTGTATTTGAGGGAAAATGTCACCAGGAGCGTCTGGTTGAAAGAGATATCACGTTTTTCATCGTATGATTCAACGAATTTCTCTTTATAAAAGATCTTATCGTAGTACTTTTCCCGGCTCTCATCAGTCTCTTCCAGTTTTGTTATGTCATACTGGCGGCGGAGCTTCGTGTCTTCCCCATCCATGTACCAGCCGGTCGGGGAGAGGCACCATTCCTTGTCTTCCGCAGACATCTTTTTTATGGAGACTGTCGTGATGAAAGCCCTTCCGGCAAAGCTGTTGAACCTGCGGTTCTCTTCGCTGGAGAGGCCGGCATCGGTACAGATGATAAAGTCATGGATGCCGTAACCCTGGAGGATCTTTTTTTCAATAGGGACCATGGTCATCTGTTCGTTGCGGCTTCCGCTGGTGACGATGATGGCGACCGGGAGGCCTGTGAGATCCATGAGGAGCCCCACCTGGACGACAGGGGCAGGCTGGTGCTGCTTGGAGTGTGCGTACTTCCGCAGACCCTTTTTTTCCTCCATCTTTTCGAAGGAGCTGTCATCTGACGGATCATCTTCTGACAGCGGCAGGTCTTCATCCTCCCTTTCTATCTCGAAATAATAGTTGGTACAGTCGTAATAAACGATGCCAGCCTTCCTGTCCACGACTTTCAGGCTGTTCCTGTATAAACTCCGCTGGATCTCGTCAAAGTGTTCATTGATCACAGAGAGAGCACGAAGTACCTGGTGGTATTCAAAATCCGGAAGATCATAGTAGATCTTCTGGAGGGGAAGATATCCTACATTAAAGGAATTGACCTCGCCTTTGGGGATCCTGACGTTGTCTCTGGCAAGGACGTAATGACGGCCTTCCGGATCGTTTTCTTCACGGGCTTTCATATCCAGTTCGAGGGCGCGTTCTTTTGCCCATTGTTTTGGATCATCGCAGCCATGTGCTGCGATGATCTCTTCAGCAGTCCCCAGTTTTTCAACGGTAGTAGTAGAGTGTTTCCATGATGTCTTTAAGGATATAGAATCTGCCTTTTACCTGAACAGCATGTAAACTCATAGCCATCGCTCCTATATATGGTGATCTTATAATACTATTATACACTATTTAGGGGTTTAGGAATAGTAGGAAATTTAAATTTGACGCAAAAAAACAGGCGCTATGCGCCTTTCAGAGTTTTGGGGTGTCAAATACCCGTGCAGAGGATGTTGAAAAAACTTTTGAAAAAGAGTAAAATAATATGCTGTTTGCATACGAATGATTTGCAGTTGTTCGGTCGGCGGATGATCGGGCTGCCATTTGCCTGTTCACGATTTGGTTATACCGCCGTTTACTGCATTGATAACTGCATTGATGATTAAATGCGCTGATAATTGCTGATAATTTAAAAAGACAAAAAGAGAGGAAGCTTATGGCACTGATCAAAAAGCCTGTCACAGGCATGAAGGACATTATGCCCGAGGAAATGGAGATCCGCGATTACGCGATTTCCGTGATCAAAAAGACTTACGCGGAATTTGGTTTTTCTTCTATTGAGACTCCCTGCGTGGAAAATATCGCCAACCTGACCAGCAAGCAGGGCGGCGACAACGAGAAGCTGATTTTCAAGATTCTCAAGCGCGGCGAGAAACTCAGGATCGACACTGCAAAATCCGAGGAGGATCTTGTGGACGGCGGCCTGCGCTATGACCTGACTGTTCCGCTGGTACGCTATTATTCCAATCACGCCAACGAGCTTCCCATGCCTTTCAAGGCGCTTCAGATGGGCAATGTCTGGCGCGCGGATCGTCCACAGAAGGGCCGTTATCGCCAGTTCATGCAGTGTGACATCGACATCATCGGCGAGGCGACCAACCTGGCGGAGATCGAGCTGATCCTTGCCACTACTACAACACTGGGCAGGCTGGGCTTCAAAGGCTTCCAGATCCGCATCAATGACCGCCGGATCCTGGCGGCCATGGCGGCGGCATGCGGCTTCCCCGAGGATCGTTTCGGCGAGGTCTTCATCATTCTCGACAAGATGGACAAGATCGGCATGGACGGCGCGGCGAAAGAGCTGGTGGAGAGCGGCTTCACACAGGAGAGCACCGACGCCTACATCGGTCTCTTCAAGGGCCTGGAGGAAGCTGAAGATCAGCTGACTTACCTGGAAGACAAGCTTGCAGCTGTGATCGCTCCTCAGGTGATCCCGGATCTGAGCACTGTCATCGAGAGCGTGGACGGTGTCAAAGAGGCGGATTTCCGCATTGTCTTTGATCCGACTATCGTGCGCGGCATGGGCTACTATACCGGTACCATTTTTGAGATTGCCATGCCGGAGCTGGGCATCAGCTGCGGAGGCGGCGGCCGCTACGACGCCATGGTCGGCAAATTTACCGGCAAGGACGTCCCCGCCTGTGGTTTCTCCATCGGCTTCGAGCGCATCATCCTGATCCTTATGGAGCAGGGCTTCAAGATCCCCGGCAGTCCTTCCAAGGTGGCCTTCCTTCTCGAGAAGAACCTTCCTGCGGACCGCATGAAGGAGGCCATGCAGAAGGCACAGCAGGAGCGCGCAAATGGCAGACAGGTCCTGCTCGCCAGAATGGCCAAGAACAAGAAATTCCAGAAGCAGCAGCTCAAGGACCGCGGCTACGAGGAATTCGAAGAATTCTATACCAACCCGCTTAAATAATGGGGCGCAGGGGACGGTTCTGACTGTCCTGTCTTGACGATGAGTCACGAGGGACGGTTCTGAAAAACTCATTTTCCATAGAAAATGAGTTTTTCAGAACCGTCCCCGGCGACTCAGCCTCAGACTCATCCCCGGCTATTCTCATTTGGGAATGACGAATGGGACAAACAGGACTGTCCCGGGTGATTCACCGCAAAAACAAAAATGAGTCAGACAGAACCGTCCCTCGTGACTCATAGTGACTTATAGAAAGGAACAATAAATACAGCTATGGCAGAATCGATGAAAGGGCTGCACCGTACATGCCGGTGCGCCGAGTTGACAGAAGAGTATGTTGGAAAGACAGTGACAGTGATGGGCTGGGTCGCCAAGCAGAGAAACAAGGGCGGCATCGTCTTTGTGGATCTCCGCGACAGGAGCGGTCTGATCCAGCTGATCTATGAGGAGGCAGACTGCGGTGAGGAGAACTTCCGTAAGGCGGAGAAGATGCGTGCGGAGTTCGTCGTGGCTGCAACCGGCACAGTTACCCTGCGCAGCGGTGCCGTAAACAAGAATCTCCCCACAGGTACGATCGAGGTTCGTGTTACGGACACAAGGATCCTCTCCGAATCCGAGACACCGCCTTTCCACATCGTGGAGAACAGCAATACAAAGGAAGAGCTTCGTCTTCAGTACAGAAGCCTTGACCTGCGCAGGCCCGACATGCAGCGCAAGCTCATGCTCCGCAGCCGCATCGTGCAGGATATGCGCACCTTTATGGACAAAGAGGGCTTCCTCGAGATCGAGACTCCCATTCTCTGCAAGTCCACTCCCGAAGGCGCCCGCGATTATCTGGTGCCCAGCCGTGTGAAGCCCGGCACCTTCTATGCCCTGCCTCAGTCTCCCCAGATCTTCAAGCAGCTGCTCATGTGCTCCGGCTATGACAGATATTTCCAGATCGCAAGATGCTTCCGCGATGAGGACCTTCGTGCGGACCGTCAGCCCGAGTTCACTCAGGCGGATATGGAGCTGTCCTTCGTGGATATCGATGATGTTATCGATGTCAACGAGCGCCTGATCGAATATGTGGTGGAGCGCGCCATCGGTCTGCATGTCCAGCGTCCTTTCCCCCGCATGAAGTGGATCGATGCCATGAATGATTACGGTTCGGATAAGCCTGACACCCGCTTCGGTATGAAACTGGTGGAGGTCACCGACCTTGTCAAGGACTGCGGTTTCGGTGTATTCGCTGACGCTGCTTCTAAAAAAGGCTGGAGCGTCCGAGGCATCAATGCCAAGGGCCAGGGCGGTATGGGCCGCAAGCAGATCGACAAGATCGTCGAGATGGCACGGGGCAACGGCGCAAAGGGTCTTCCCTATATCCAGATGAAGGAAGACGGTTCTGTCAAGTGCTCCTTCGCGAAATTTGTCTCCGAAGAGGAGATTCAGGCGCTGATCAGCCGCATGGGCGGTGAGCCCGGAGACCTGCTCTTCTTCGCTGCGGACAAAAACGGCATCGTCTGGAATGTCCTGGGCGCGCTGCGCCTGAAACTGGGCGAAGATCTCGGCCTCATTGACCACAACCAGTTTAATTTCCTCTGGATCGTGGACTTCCCTCTTCTCGAGTGGTCCGAGGAAGAGAATCGTTTCATGGCCATGCACCATCCCTTCACCATGCCTATGGAGGAGGACTGGGGCCGTATCGATACTGATCCCGGCAGTGTCCGTGCCAAGGCTTATGACATCGTCCTCAACGGCGTCGAGCTGGGCGGCGGCAGTGTCCGTATCCACCAGAGCGACATTCAGGAGAAGATGTTTGAGGTCATCGGCCTTTCCAAGGAGGAAGCCAATGAGAAGTTCGGTTTCCTGCTCACTGCCTTCAAATATGGTGTTCCGCCTCACGCAGGACTGGCTTACGGCGTTGACCGTTTTGTTATGCTCCTGACCGGCGCGGACAGCATCCGCGAAGTCATTGCCTTCCCCAAGAACAAGGATGCAGCAGACCTTATGAGCGGTGCTCCCGATGTTGTCGATCCCGTACAGCTCACCGATCTGCATATTGCAGTGGAGAGCGAAGAAGAATAATCGAATTATAGGACAATAATAGAAACTGCCGCAGCAATGCCCGGATTTTCGGTGATATGTTACCAGATGACCGGGGCAGAGACTGCGGCAGTTTTTTCTTCATTGCGTCAGACTCATGATGAATCATGAATGCAGGATAATAAGAGTTATGAATATAAGAAAATAAGAGTCATAAATACAATAAGGGGCATGAATATAAGAAAAAAATCAAATGGTTTTTACGGTGATTTCCTCCGGAAGATTTGCGGCACAGACGGCTATTGTATAGTTTTCCGGAGCCTGGGCCAGGGCATATTCGGCGGGAGCCAGAAGAGGGTCATTACTGATGACATGAATCTGTCCCCGTGTCAGTTCAGCTCCAAAATCCGGAAAGGGATCAGGATAATACCCGTTCATACCCCCGCGGAGGCCGCAGCCCAGATATTTCAGATAGGCCTCCTTTATAGTCCAGAGATTGTAGAACAGAGGGAGACGGCAGGCTGAATTGTCGGAATCATCGGCATTTGCCGGATGGCCGGAGCCGACTGAAGAATTATCTGCCGGTAGTGCAGCTGCCCGAAGAGCCAGGATGGCCTCATATTCCTTCGCGGAAAAAAACCGCTTTGCAATCCGCACGATGCTGGTGTGCGGCCTGCTGTGTTCCTGAAGATCCAGACCGACTTCCTGATCGGAGAATGCGCAGGCGATATAGTCTCCGGAATGGGAGAGATTAAAGTGAATATCCGGAAGTCCGGGAAGGAAGGGCTTGCCGTCCTCTGTGCACTCCAGCATGTCCGGCATAAAAAGATCTGCGTAGGAACCCATGCCCATAGACCGCAGGCCTTCGCGCAATAACAGAGTACGGGGGAGTTCAATTTCGGAGCGGGTGTCCGATGCTCCGCCGGCCAAAGGCATGTTGTTATTTCTCGTTATCAATATTGTGATCATTTTTATTCCCTTAAACAGAAGAGCAAAGAAAGCTGCTTTTATGATTGTATCAGATTCCCCTGTATTTTCCATAAAATGGTAATTAAAGCCAAAGATGACAGGAAAGTATTCATCTGCTATTCTAAAATGAAGAAAAACTTTTATAACTTTTTTACAGACAGAAACATCAACGATATAGCGATAGAAACATCAACGATATAGCAGGAGGCAGAAAGCAGAAGGCTTAATGCTGAATGCTGAATGAAGGGCTGTCCATTGGGATACGGGGTATTTATGAGACAAGGTTTATTTGCAATTCTGATCTGTGTAGTATTGTCAGTCTCGGGCTGCAGTGCCGGAAAGCCGGATTCTGCTGCGTCGGAAAGGATTCAGAGCGAAGCGAAGGAAACAGAGGACTCGAAGACGGCGGACGTAAAGGAAAAGAAGAAAGAGAGCGCTGAAGAAAAGTCCAAAGAAGCTGCGGAAGCAGACAAAGAAAAGTCCGAAGAAGCTGCGGAAGCAGACCAAGAAAAGTCTGCGGAGAAGGTGTCTAAAGAGTCAGCAGCTTCAGAGGAGAAAAAGACAGAAGACAAGTCTGCGGAAAAGACGTCCGAAGAGTCAGCAGTTTCTGAAGAGAAAAAGGCACAGGAGAAAGACACAGAAAAGAAAGAATCCCCAAAAAGGGAAGACAGCAAGAAAGCGGAAGAATCTGAGAAAAAGGAAGAGACCAGGAAGGAAGAGGAATCCAAGAAAAAAGAAAAGGACCTGAAACAGGAATCAAAAGAAAAATATGCCGATGATTATATTCCGGAGGGTTTTACGCCCTATGGAAGCTATGTCCTGGTCTACGATTCAGGATATGAGGTGAAGACAAGGCTTTCCAAGGCGGGCCTGACTTATTATTACGAAGGTGAGGAGTTTCTGTTTACCCTGGATAAAAACCTTCCGGATATGACCAGAGAAGCAGCCCATATTCTGTTCAACACGGCAGCTCCTATGGACCCGGCAAATACGGAAGGGGAAGAATTCCCCTTTGGGGAAGGCTTTGTAATCTACATCAGCCTGGATGACGGAAGCTATTATGAAATCCCCAGCTATTCGCTCGATCTTAACGGCAGAGTTTTTGCAAGGGATATTTTTGAGACGTTCAGGCAAAAATGGGAAGGTGCATTCTGACCTGAAAAAAGAAAAATACCTGAAACTTAATATCTGGCTTTACAGAAAAAAAGAAAAAACTGAAGCTGTAATTAAAAACCAGGCAGATAAAGCGTAAAAGAAATGTTAAAGTCTCATCTTTAACAGCTGAAAAGCGGAGATAGCTGATAATTAATGGCTTTCTCCGCTCTTTAGTATGGCTGGTTTCCTCAAATGAACTGGAATAAACTCGATTTCGTTTAAGAAATCATTTTACAAGTTGGCGGGCATGGTGCTATAATTGCACAGTGTCTGCTCTCATACCCTGAGAGCTCTTGGAATGCAAAGCGCTGAATAGGATGTCCGTGCTTTGGCAGGACAGGGAGCTGTAACAGGATGCATAAAGTAAAACCGGACAAAGACCGGGAGTGGTTTCCGGTCCGGGAGACGATATGAAGGCAGGGCACAGAGTGTATTTTTGTCGGAGGAGTTGATCAAATGAAGAAATCGAAAGCGGTCATTTCCCTTCTGCTCGTTTTGGCCATCTCAGGACTGATGGCATACACGGTGCTGATCGGATTTGGCAAGGGACACAGAGGATCCTATCACAACATCAAAAAAGGTCTGGACCTGGCCGGCGGTGCAAGTATCACCTACCAGGCGGTCGGTGAGGAACCGCCCTCACAGGAAGATCTCAATGATACCAAGTATAAACTGCAGCGCCGTGTTGACCAGTACAGCACAGAGGCCCAGGTATATACGGAAGGCACGGATCGTCTGAATATCGAGATTCCCGGTATTTCCGGTGTCGCTGAGACAAACAAGATCCTGGAAGATCTCGGACGCCCGGGATCCCTGTACTTCATCCGTCAGACAGATGATGCAGGAAACGAAAACTATACACTGGGTGTTACCGAGGACGGCGGCGTCGAGTATATCCTGACAAAGGAACTCGACCAGGTCATTGCCGACGGAGACGCTGTGGTCACCGGTACGATGGTAACGGACGCCAAGGCGACTTACCAGCCGGATGATATGGGCAACAAGCAGATCGTTGTCTCTCTTACTTTCAATGACGAGGGACGTGAGGCATTCGCAGCTGCGACAACAAAGGCTTTTTCTGCAGGCGAGTCCATCGGTATTTATTATGACGGACATTTCATCTGCGTTCCCACCGTACAGGCTGCCATTACAGACGGTCATTGCGTTATTACCGGTCAGAGCACGATGGAAGACGCGGAAAATCTTGCTTCCACGATCCGTATCGGCGGACTGAAGGTCGAACTGGAGCGTCTGCGCTCCCAGATCGTCGGCGCACAGCTGGGTCAGGACGCGATCCGCACCAGTAAGTTTGCCGGAATGATCGGTTTCGGCCTGGTTGCTCTCCTGATGATCGTGGTCTATCTTCTGCCCGGTCTCATTGCAACGATTGCGCTTATCATCTATATCATGATGATGGCACTCTTCCTCAATGGATTTAATATCACGCTGACCCTTCCCGGTATTGCGGGTATCCTTCTTTCCATCGGTATGGCAGTCGATGCCAACGTCATTATCTTTGCGCGTGTCCGTGAAGAGCTGGCGCGCGGAATCGGTGTCAAGACCGCGATTAAGAATGGTTACAGCAAGGCCCTTTCCGCTATTATCGACGGCAACGTGACAACTCTGATCGCCGCGGCGGTTCTGGCTGTCCTGGGTTCCGGTACAGTCAAGGGCTTCGCCTACACACTGGCAATCGGTATCATTCTGTCCATGGCCACCTCTCTGGGTGTGACCAGGCTTCTGATGTACATCTTCTACGGCCTCGGCCTCACAGATAAGAAGCTCTATGGCGTCGGCAAAAAGAGAACCCCGATCCGTTTTGTGGAGAAAAGGAAAGCCTGCTTCGCACTTTCCATCGCTCTGATTCTGGCAGGTTTTGTCGCTATGGGCATCTTCAATTTCCGTCAGGGAAGTCTGCTCAATTACAGCCTTGACTTCGTCGGCGGCACAGCTACAAATGTCAGCTTCAACGAAGATATGAGTCTGGAACAGATCGAGAAGGATGTCATTCCGGTATTTACGGAAGTGACCGGTGAAACCAATGTTCAGATTCAGAAGGTCTCCGGCAGCAAAGAGGTTATTTTCAAGACCGCTGTTCTCGATGAGAAGAAGAGTACGGAGCTTTCCAACCAGCTGGTCGAGAAGTTCGGTGTCGATAAGGACAGCATCACTTCCGAGACAATCAGTTCCACCATCAGCAGCGAGATGAAGACCGCTGCGCTGCTTGCGGTCGGAATTGCTCTGGTCCTGATGCTGATCTATATCTGGATCCGCTTCAAGGATATCCGCTTCGGCGCATCGTCCGTCCTCTGCCTTGCCCACGACGTCCTGGTCGTGCTTGCATTCTATGCCGCTGCGCGGGTCAGCGTCGGCAGTACCTTCATCGCATGCATGCTGACCATCGTAGGTTATTCCATCAACGCGACCATCGTTATCTTTGACCGCGTGCGTGAGAATCTGCGCACCAGAAGCAGACAGCAGACCCTTGCGGAACTGGTCAACGAGAGTATTACGGACACACTGTCCAGAAGTATTTTCACTTCTCTGACGACCTTCTTCATGGTATTCGCTCTGTTCATCTTCGGTGTGTCCAGTGTCAAGGAGTTTGCGCTTCCGATCATGATCGGTATCGTCTGCGGTGCTTATTCGTCTATCTGCCTGGCAGGTTCCATCTGGTATGTCATGCGCAATAAGTCCTATGAGACGGCGACATCCGGCGGTTCTAATTCTAAAAAGTCCGGCAGCGGCGGAAATAACAACAAACCGCAGTCCGCAAAGAAAAAGGATGATTATTCCAACCTCTCCAAGAAGGAGCGCAGAGAGCGCCGCCGCAAGGAAGAGGAGGCAAAAAACAAGTCAAAGATCACGGTCTGATGCCAGGCTGTAAACCAGGTGAGAGATCCCGGATCAACGGCAGGGAGGATGTTGCTGCATCCTCCCTGTTCCTGACTTTATGACGAAGATTTCCAAGACGAAGACTTCAATGACTTAGATCTCGGAAAGCAGATCGGGAAGTATCGGAGATCGTCTTTGTCCGTCAGGGCAGTACCTGCGGAAGGGAAAATATGAGGGTGACATGGCTAAGTGGATGGTTTATCAAAAAAAAGAGGATTTTCGCGCGATCGCACAGGCTTGCGGGATCTCTCAGGTGCTGGCACGTCTGATCCGCAACCGGGATGTGATCGGGATCGAGGCGACTCGTCATTTCCTTCGCGGGACCCTGTCGGATCTGCATGATCCCCGGCTCTTACCGGACATGGACAAAGCAGTCGGTATTTTGTGTGAAAAAATCCGCTCCGGCGTATCTGTCCGTGTGATCGGAGACTATGATGTCGACGGTATCTGTGCTTCCTATATCCTCATGCATACCCTTTCTGTCTGCGGAGCTGCGGCGGATGTGGTCCTTCCTGACCGGATCCTGGACGGATATGGAATGAATCCGGGGATGGCAGAGGACGCCAGGGAGGACGGGATCGGTCTGATCCTGACCTGTGACAACGGTATTGCCGCCTCGGAAGCCATTCGGGCAGCCAGGGAGGCCGGTATAAGTGTTGTCGTAACGGATCATCACGAGGTGCCCTTTGAGGAAGCTGAGGACGGAAGCAGAAAGTATCTTCTTCCTCCCGCGGATGCTGTTGTGGATCCCAAGGTCCGCAATCCGCAGACCGACGAGACGGACTATCCTTTTCCGGAAATCTGCGGGGCTGTGGTCGCCTGGAAGCTGGCAGGACTTGTCCTGGAAGAGCTTGCGCCCTCCCGCAAAGAGGAGACATTAAAGTACCTGCTGCCCTTCTGCGCGCTGGCGACAGTCTGTGACGTCATGCCCCTTCTGGATGAGAACCGGATTCTGGTGAGGGAGGGACTTGAGAGAGCCGCGCGTACAGACAATATGGGCCTGAGAAGTCTTCTGGTTGTCAACGGACTGGAGGGGAAGCACCTGAGCACTCATCACGCCGGCTTTGTGATCGGCCCCTGTCTCAATGCGACGGGACGCCTGGACAACGCCGAACGGGCGCTGGCACTTTTTATGGAGGAGGATTCTTCCGAGGCGCTTCGCAGCGCGCAAAAGCTGCGGGAACTCAATGACAGCCGCAAGAGTCTGACGGAACAGGGGGTCGAACAGGCACTGGTAAGGATCAGCGAGGACCATCTTCTGGACAATCGTGTGCTGGTCATTTTCCTTCCGGACTGTCACGAATCGCTGGCCGGAATCATCGCGGGGAGGATCCGCGAGCGTTACTGCCGCCCGGTCTTTGTCCTGACAAGGACGGAACAGGGCACGGTCAAGGGATCGGGCAGATCCATTGAAGCTTACGACATGTTTGCTTCCATGACGGCAGTCAAGGAATGCTTTATCAAGTTCGGCGGCCACAAAATGGCGGCCGGTCTCTCCATGAAGGAAGAGGATATTTCACTTCTTCAGGAGCGCCTTGAGGAGGGATGCAGCCTTCGGGAGGAGGAACTGACGGATGTTCTCCATATCGATATGGAACTTCCGCCCTCTCTCTGGACACCGGAGATGATACAGGAACTCCGGCTTCTGGAACCTTGCGGGACAGCCAATCCCCGGCCTATGTTTGCTGCCAGAGGAATCCGCCTGCGGAGTCTGAGGATCATGGGAAAGGGGCAGAATGTCCTTCGTATGGAAGCATCCGCCGGCGAAACACGGGTCACACTGATCTGGTTCTGCGAGGCTGCCCGTTTTCAGGAGATGGTCGTCGAGGCGGCGGGACGCAGAGCCTGGGACGCTCTGTACGCGGGGCGCTCCGACCTTGCTGTCAGCATGATCTATTATCCCGAAATCAATGAGTGGAGGGGCAGACAGTCCCTGCAGTTTGTAATTAAAGATATGAAAATTCAGTCAAGAACGCGTTAATGGAGGAGGAAGCTGTTTTATGAAGATCAGAGAATTGGTCGGAGATCTTTCCTGTCATTTCAACACGCTGGAAGGAAAAAAGATCTGTGCGGACAATGAAGTGCAGGCTTTATTGGACCGGGAGATCGGCGAGATCACCAATGACTCCAGAAAGGTCATGCCGGGCAGTCTGTTTTTCTGCATTATAGGCGCAAACAGCGACGGACATGACTATGCGGCTATGGCCATTGAAAAAGGCGCTTCCGCGCTTGTGGTCCAGAAGGAGATCGATCTTTCGGCGGCGCAGCAGGAGGGAGCAGAGGAACCTGCGGTCATCAGGGTCGAAGATTCCCGTCTTGCCATGGCGGTGTTTTCCGCAGCTTTCTACGGCAATCCCGCGCGGGAGATGAAGATCATCGGTGTCACCGGGACCAAGGGAAAGACCACGACGACCTACATGGTGAGGTCCATCCTCGAGGCTGCGGGAATCCGGACTGGTCTTGTGGGAACGATTGAGACCCTGTATGAGGGTCCGGAGGGCGAGGTGCGGATTCCTTCCGCCAACACAACGCCGGAATCCATCGTTTTACAGAGACGCTTCCGCGAGATGGCGGACGGCGGTGTTCAGGCAGTCGTCATGGAGGTCTCCTCCCAGGCCCTGATGCTTCACAGGACCGCCGGATTCATTTTTGACCTGGGGATTTTTACAAATCTTTCCCCTGATCATATCGGTCCCAATGAGCACACCGATTTTGAAGATTACCTCCACTGCAAGAGCCTTCTTTTCCGCCAGTGCCGGACCGGCATCTTCAATGGAGATGACCCTTACTGCGCAAGGATCCTGGAGGGTCATACCTGTGCGGTGGAGACCTTCGGCCTTGGGCAGGGCAACGATCTGCGCGCGGAAAATATCGAGCTGATCCACACACCCGGTGAGCTGGGGATCGCCTTTGATACGAAGGGAGTGCTGTCTCTCCACGCGCATGTTCCCGCCCCCGGCAGCTTCAGTGTCTACAATGCCCTCTGCGCCATCGCGGTCTGCAGGCATTTCGATGTCTCCGAGGACAATATCTGCAGGTCCCTGCGCAAGATCCACGTGCGCGGCAGGATCGAGATGGTCAGGGTGAGCGATGAATTTACCCTGATGATCGACTATGCCCACAATGCTATGGCTCTGGAGAGCCTTCTCAAGACATTGCGCGAATATGATCCGGGCAGGCTTGTATGTGTCTTCGGCTGCGGCGGCAACCGCGCCCGCTCCCGTCGTTTTGAGATGGGAGAGGTCAGCGGACGGCTGGCTGATTTTACCATCATCACATCTGATAATCCCCGCTTTGAGGAGCCCATGGATATCATTGCGGATATTGTCACAGGCATTGAGCCGACCGGAGGTAAATATATCAAGATCCCGGACCGCAAGGAGGCCATACGCTACGCGATCGAAAACGGACAGCCCCACGACATCATTGTTCTGGCGGGCAAGGGACATGAAGATTATCAGGAGATCAAAGGAGAGAAATATCCCATGGACGAGCGTGTCCTGATCCGTGAGATCCTGGAGGAATCCGGAAAGCAGAAAACCTGACGCCGGATAATCCGGACAGCGGAAAACCGGATATTTGAGCCGTGGGACGGAGGGCTTTTGCTTGGAAAAATACGCACAGGTGATCATTGATGTTTCAAACAGAGGGCTGGACAGACCCTTTAGCTACAGGATCCCTGCCCCGCTGCAGCAGAGTGTGCGGCCGGGGACTATTGTCATGGTCCCGTTCGGCGCCGGAAATACGCTCCGCAAAGGCTATGTCGTCGGTTTTTCGGACCGGACAGAGGTGGCGGCGGACAAAATAAAGGAAATCGCGCAGCTGGTGGAGCCCTCCCGTGGATATTCCATGGAGGACAACAGTGATTTTTACCTGCGTCTGGCGGCCTGGATGAAAAACCGTTACGGCTCCACCATGGCGACGGCCATGAGGACGGTCCTTGCTTCCCGCAAGCCCGGGAAAGCCAGGGAATACCGCATGATCAGACTCCTTCTGACAAAGGAAGAAGGCGATCAGCAGCTGCAGGTCTATGAAAAAAAGCACCAGACAGCACGCGCCAGGCTCCTCAGGGAGCTTCTGGAAGTGCCCGAGCTGCCATGGACTCTGGTGACGACCAGACTCCATGTGGCCTCCGATGCGGTCAATGCCATGAAGCGCGCCGGCGTCATTGAAGTCGTCACTGTGCATGAGCTTCGCAACCCTGTGAACGTGTCCGCGAGTGAGCAGACGGGAATGAAGCTGAGCGCAGCCCAGCAGCAGATCGTGGACACCGTGGTCGCGGACTTCGACAGGATCCGGACCAGCCGGACAGACAGCCCTGCCGGCGTTCTGCCGGCCGAATCCACGCAGTCTGCTCCCTTTGTCAGCCTTATTCACGGAGTCACCGGCAGCGGCAAGACGGAAGTCTATATTTCCATCATCCGTGAAATCTGCGCGCGGGGCAGACAGGCCATCATGCTGATCCCGGAAATTTCCCTGACCTTCCAGACCCTCATGCGCTTTTACAGTCATTTCGGCGACCGTGTGAGTGTGGTCAATTCCTCCCTCTCCGAAGCGGAGCGGGCGGACCAGTGGGAGCGCGCCAGGAGGGGAGAAATCGACGTGATCATCGGCCCGCGCAGCGCTCTTTTTACACCTTTTGCAAATCCGGGCGTGATCGTGATCGACGAGGAGCACGAGCGCAGCTATAAAAATGAATCCATGCCCAAGTACCAGACCAGGGATGTGGCGGAGGAGATTGCCAGGATGCACGGTGCTGTGCTTGTATTGGGATCGGCGACACCCTCTCTCGAATCCTACTGGAGGGCGGAACAGGGTGAGATCCGGCTTTTCAGGCTCAGCGAGAGACTGACCGGCGGAAGCCTTCCCGCGGTGGAGATCGTCGATATGCGGGCAGAGCTTAAGGCGGGCTGCAAGTCCATGCTTTCCAGGAGCCTGCACGAAAAGATAGAAGACCGCCTCCGCAAGGGACAGCAGAGTATGCTCTTTATCAACAGGCGGGGGTTTGCGGGTTTTGTCTCCTGCAGGAGCTGCGGATATGTGGCAAAATGTCCCCACTGCGATGTCTCGCTTTCCCTCCACGGAAACGGGAGACTGATCTGCCACTATTGCGGCTATGAAAGGCCATCCTTCAAGACCTGCCCCGAGTGCGGCTCGCGCTATGTACTTCCCATGCGGGCGGGGACCGAAAAAATAGAGGGTTTCCTCCGGGAGACCTTCCCGGAGGCCAGGATCCTGCGTATGGACGCGGATACGACCCGGAAAAAAGGCAGCTACGAAAAAATCCTTTCCGCTTTTTCCTCCGAGGAGGCGGATATCCTTCTGGGAACCCAGATGATTGTCAAGGGACATGATTTCCCTTCTGTCACCCTGGTGGGGATCCTCATGGCGGATCTGTCTCTGTACGGGGACGATTACCGCGCGGCGGAACGCACCTTTCAGCTGCTCACGCAGGCAGCGGGCAGGGCAGGCCGCGGGAGTGAGGCGGGGGATGTCGTGATCCAGACCTACCGGCCCGAGCACTACGCGATCCGGCACGCTGCCAACCAGGACTATGAGAGCTTCTACGCGGAGGAGACGGCCTACAGAAAGCTTCTGCGCTACCCGCCGGCCGCACATATGATGGCGGTGCAGATCCAGTCAGAGGAGGAAGAGGCGGCTCTTCGGGCGGCAAACGCCCTTCGCATGCGCCTGATGGAAATGCCGGCATCCAGACAGAATCAGATTCAGCTGATCGGCCCGTCCACAGGATCCATGAAGAAACTGCGGGACCTCTACCGCTTTGTCCTATACATAAAATCTGAAAAATATGATACACTGATTAGTTGTAAAGATTTGATAGAGAAGACGGAGGCACACGAGCGGAAGATTTCTTCTATTCTTTTCCGCCATGTGGAGATCCAGTTTGACTTCGATCCGATCAATCCGTTCTGAACCTGAACGGAACAAAAAGGAACATAACAGAAAGGGAAAATATGGCACTGCGCACAATCAGAGAAATGGGCGATCCCGTCCTCGAAAAAAAGGCAAAAGTCATCAAGGAGGTGACTCCCCGTATCCGCACACTCGCGGAGGATATGCTCGAGACAATGTATGAGACCGGCGGCGTCGGTCTTGCGGCACCCCAGGTCGGTATCCTGAAGAGAATTGTTGTCATCGATGTGACAGAGGAGCAGAATGAGCCCCTGACCATGATCAATCCCGAGATCATCGAGCAGGACGGCGAGCAGACCGGCTATGAAGGCTGCCTGTCTGTCCCCGGCAAGGTCGGCGAGGTCACCCGCCCCAACCGTGTCGTGGTCCGTTACAACGATCTGGATATGAACGAGTGGGAACTGGAGGCAGAGGAATTCCTCGCGCGCGCAGTCTGCCATGAACTCGATCATCTGGACGGCCATCTCTATGTTGAGAAGGTCAACGGAGAACTCAGGGATGCCTCCGAACTGCAGGCTGTCGAAGACGAAGAAGCAGGCGAAGAAGCAGAAGCTGGAGCCGGAGAGGAAGCCGGAGAGGCATCAGACGCCGCAGAGGAAAAAGAGCAGACACAGGAATAAAGGACTGTACAGAGCTGCCTGAAATGCGGGAAAGGCATTTTGCACCCTTTTCGAGCAAAAAAACCGTTGTACGGAATAAACGCATTTTTTGATTCTGTCTTCGTCTGCCGGAGGAACAGGGAAAGATGCGGGCATGGAGGTAAGAACTTGAAGATTATTTTTATGGGAACACCTGATTTTGCCGTGGCGGCGCTGGATGCGCTCTGCAGGGACGGACAGAATGTCATTCTTGCGGTCACGCAGCCTGACAGACAGAAAGGACGCGGGCGGAAAGTGATCCAGACCCCTGTAAAGGTCTGTGCGGAAAAATGGAATGTCCCGGTCTTCCAGCCTGACCGCATCAGGGAGCCTGAGGCGATCGAAAAGATCCGCAGCCTTGCCCCCGACCTCATCGTGGTCGCCGCATTCGGCCAGATCCTGCCGCAGGAGCTTCTCGATATACCCCGCCTGGGATGCATCAACATCCACGCGTCGCTTCTTCCGAAACTCCGCGGCGCAGCGCCGATCCAGTGGTCGGTCATCAACGGCGATTCCGAGAGCGGGATCACGCTGATGCAGATGAATGCCGGACTCGATACCGGCGATATTCTCTTCCAGGAGAGTGTCCCGATCGAAAAAAATGAGACAGGAGAGAGCCTCTATGAGAAACTTGCGCAGCTGGGCGGCGAGATGATCGTCCGTTATCTTCCCGCCATCGAGGCCGGAGAGATCCACCCTGTCATCCAGGACGACAGCAGATCCAGTTATGCTCCTATGCTCCGCAAGGAAATGGGAGAGATCGACTGGTCATTGCCCGCGGCGCAGATCGAACAGCGCATGCGCGGTATGATGCCCTGGCCGGGTGCCTATACAAAGCTGGGAGGACACACACTCAAGATCTGGAGTGCCAAGGTTCTTCCCGTGACAGAGGTTCCCTACGGCACTACCCCCGGGACAGTTCTGTATACGGACAAAAAGTCGATCTGTGTGGCTGCCGGAGAAGGAGGCCTGCTGCTTCTGGAGGTGCAGGCGGAGGGCAAAAAGCGTATGCCCACAGATGCCTTCCTGCGCGGCACCAAGGTTGCGGACGGGACCGTCCTGGGCTTCTGACACAGAGCAGCATATAAAGAGAGGCACAACCTGCGTATTTTACGGCAGAATCTATGATTGTGTTCGTAATTACGTTCGTAATAGCTTGATTTATAGAATTTTTATTTTGTGTCAACAGATCTGTAACATCGTGTATGTAAGATAAATATCGATGCGAAAGCAGATGTCCGGTTCATTAAATACATTGAAATTCATGACAGACATGAAATTATACATGAAAAGGAGGCCACGATATGTATTACGGCGGCTATGGAATGTATAACGGGTTTTACAGCACATCTTATATTCTGGTGATTATCGGCGCGATCATCTGCCTGATCGCCAGCGCGCGTGTCAAATCCGCTTATAAAAAATATGAGAAAGTAAGGAGCGCCTGCGGCATGACGGGCGCGCAGGTCGCGGAATATATCCTGCGCAGAAACGGTGTGACAGGCGTAACTGTCCAGCATGTTGCGGGAGAACTCACGGATCACTATGATCCCGGGCGGGGAGTGGTCAATCTCTCTGACGCGACCTACAACTCCACTTCGGTGGCAGCGATCGGTGTGGCGGCACATGAGTGCGGCCATGTGATGCAGCATGAGACAGACTATATGCCCCTCAGGATCAGGACCGCTCTGGTGCCGGTCGCCAATATCGGCAGTAATTTCGGTATCTGGATCGTGATGCTGGGCGTGATCCTGGGTCTCAACAGCACACTCGCCATGATCGGTGTCTATCTGTTTTCCTTCGGCGTGCTCTTTCAGCTGGTGACGCTGCCCGTCGAGTTCGACGCATCTCACCGCGCTCTTGTGATGCTGCAGGATTACGGAATCCTCGGTGAGACAGAGGTTAAGGGCAGCAAGTCAGTGCTCTCGGCAGCAGCCATGACTTATGTCGCTTCGGCGGCAGCTTCTGTTCTGCAGCTTCTGCGTCTTCTGATGATCGTCAACGGAGGAAGGCGCCGCGATTGAGACAGGAGGACAACGGTATAAACCGGAATAATGATACAGAGAAAAAGCGCATGACAAATGCGCAGGACAGGCGGAGAAGCCAGAATCCCCCGGCAGCTGCAAAGGCATCTGCATCCAAAAAGCCGGGCACGGGCAGCAGATCCGCAGGATCCGCACATACAAGAGAAAAAAGAAGGGCAGTGAAGGACGAGAGAGAAGTTGTTCTGCTTGCCCTTCTTTCGCATGAGAAGAATGAGACATTCAGCAATGTCCTTGTCAGAAGGACGCTCGACGACTGCGCCGATATGAGCACAGTGGAGAAGGCTTTTATCAAGAGGCTGCTGGAAGGTGTCATCGAGAGAAAGACAGAGCTGGATGCCAGGATCGAGCATTTCACGGGAAGGTCTGTCTCCAGACTCCATCCCGCCCTGCACCAGATCCTGAGAATGGGTATTTATCAGATCTACTACATGGATTCCGTGCCGGACAGCGCCGTGTGCAACGAGGCTGTGCGGCTTGCAAAACGCCACGGGCCGGCAAGACTCTCAGGCTTTGTCAACGGCGTGCTCCGGAACGCAGCCAGAGAGGCAGCTTCCGCAGACGGCAGGGACCGGGCCCTGACTGCAAAGGCGGCAGAAAGAGCCGCGGACAGGAAGGCAGGCAGAAAGGCGGATAGAAGGGCGGACAGAGCCGGGGACAGAAAGGAAGAAAGAGCCGCGGACAGAAAAGCAGAAAGAACCGCGGACAGGAAGGCAGACACAGCGGCAGACAGAAACCCGGACAGCAATGAACCTGCGGATGAGCTGGAGATTTTTGCGGCAAGGCAGAGTCTCAAATATTCTATGCCAGAGTGGCTGGTCCGGATGTGGATGGATCAGCTGGGGATGGAGGAGACGGAGAAGCTCCTGGATGCCCTGATGGAGATCCGGCCTGTATCGGTCCGTCTCAGCAGCCGTCTCTCCGCGCAGGAACAGGACAAACTCCTCTCGCAGCTTTCGGAGGCGGGCGTTGTGATCGAAGAGGGCAGATGGCTTCCCTTCTGCCGCCATCTGAGAAAAACATCGGATCTGCGCAGGCTTCCCGGTTTCCGGGACGGACTCTGGACAGTCCAGGATGAGAGTTCCATGCTGGCTGTGGAGGCGGCAGGGCTCAAAGGGACAGAGATCGTCTTTGATGTCTGCGCCGCGCCGGGCGGAAAAAGTTTTCTGGCTGCGGAGCAGCTTATTGCACGGAATAGTCATTTTTGCGAATCCTCTGAAAAGACGGGGGGCAATTCTGCGGCCGGCATGGTCTTTTCCTTTGATCTTTCACGTCAGAAGACCGACCTGATCCGGTCGGGTGCAGAACGCCTGCAGCTGGACAACATCCGGGTCCGGGAGCGGGACGCCAGGGAATTTTTCGAAGAAGACACCGCAAAAGCGGATGTGATCTTCTGTGACCTTCCCTGCTCGGGACTCGGCGTCATGGGTAAAAAGAGAGATATCAAATACCGGGCCAGTATGGAAGGCCTCACTTCCCTGCAGCAGCTGCAGCGGCAGATCCTGGAAAACTCGGTGCGCTATCTGCGCAGCGGCGGGATCCTGATCTACAGCACCTGCACGATCAATCGGGCGGAAAATGAGGAAAACGCGGCCTGGATCGAGAAAGAACTCGGCCTGCAGCCCGAGGATCTGAGCAGCTTCCTGCCCGAGGGGATTCCCGGAATCTGCGGAAATATGCTGCAGCTTCTGCCCCATGTCCACGGGACGGATGGATTTTTTATCTCACGGTTCAGAAAAGCCTGAGCCGGCTGCGGAAGCGGACAAAATACAGTCGAACACAGGCAGTCGATGATAAGTCGATCACAGGCAGCCGAACACAGGCAGTCGATGACAAGCCGATCAAAGGCAGTCGATCACAGGCAGTCGATGACAAGCCGATCACAGGCAGTCGATCACAAGCAGTCGATGATAAGCCGATCACAGGCAGTCGATTACAATAAGAGGAAGCATGAAAGAAGCAGCAGAAGAGAAAACGGTGCGGCAGGATAAGCCGCCTGATATAAAATCGATGTATCCGGAGGAACTGCGTGAGCTGGTGAAAGCCAAAGGACTGCCGGCCTTCCGGTCCAAACAGATCTATGAATGGATCCATGCCAGACAGGCGGCGGGTTACGAGGAGATGACCAATCTTCCGGCAAAGCTGCGCACGGAGCTGTCAGCTGAGTATCCTCTTGTCACCGCCGCACTGGTCGACAGGCAGATCTCCGCTGTGGACGGGACACAGAAATTTCTGTTCGAGATGCCCGACGGATGTCTGGTGGAGAGTGTTTTCATGCGCTACCATTTCGGAAACAGTGTCTGCATTTCCTCGCAGGTCGGATGCCGCATGGGCTGCAGCTTCTGTGCCTCCACCCTGCACGGGCTGGTCAGGTCCCTTACGGCATCGGAGATGCTGGAACAGATCTATGCCATCATGAGAGAGACAAAAGAGACGGTCTCGCACGTGGTGGTCATGGGAATGGGAGAGCCGTTGGATAATTATAACAACCTCCTGCGCTTTATCCGTCTTCTGACGGGGCCGGAGGGAATCAACCTGAGCCAGCGCAGCCTGACCGTATCGACCTGCGGCATTGTACCCAATATCTACCGCCTGGCCAAGGAAGGACTGCACATCACCCTGGCTCTTTCCCTGCACGCGGCGACAGACGGGCAGCGAAAGAAGATCATGCCCATCGCCAACCGCTATTCCATAGGGGAACTGATGAAAGCATGCGGCGAGTATTACAGGCAGACCGGCAGGCAGATCACTTTTGAATACAGCCTGATCAGCGGTGTCAACGACAGCAAAGCGGATGCTCAGGGACTGATCAGGCTGGCAAAGCCTCTCAAAGCCCATATAAACCTGATCCCGGTGAACCCTGTCAGGGAGCGCGGATATGAGCATCCGGACAATGCGCATGTGCAGGCATTCAAAATGGAACTTGAAAATAATGGTGTAAATGTTAGTATTAGAAGAGCATTAGGCAAAGATATTGAGGGCGCCTGCGGCCAGCTCCGCAACAGATATGTCCGGTCGTGACACCGGGCGGGAGCTGTTTCAGACGCAGCAGCACATATGTGCCGCATGGGGTAAACACTATGCCATCATCTTTTTCCATAACGGACACTGGCAGACAAAGACAAATGAACCAGGATTATGTCTTTACAAGCGACATTCCGGTCGGTCCTCTGCCTAACCTGTATATTGTTGCCGACGGAATGGGCGGTCACAATGCGGGAGATTACGCGTCCAGATATACCGTGAACGCAGTGGCGGCAGCCATCGGGGGCGCCGGGGAGGGATCCCCGGATCCTGCCCGTTTACTTGAGAGCGCCCTGAGGGACGCAAATACAGGACTTCGGCAGATCGCTTCGAAAAGCCGTGAATATTACGGAATGGGGACGACCTTTGTGGCGGCCTCTGTGAAGGACGGGAGACTTCTGGCAGCCAACGTAGGCGACAGCAGGCTCTACGTTCTGCGCGCGCCGGGGAGGATCCGCCAGATCACAGTTGATCATTCTTTTGTGGAAGAGATGGTTCAGGCCGGGAGAATCGACAGAGAGACAGCGCGCACACTCCCGGACAAAAATATCATCACCCGCGCTGTCGGCGCGGAGGACGGTCTTCTTGTCGATTTTTTCCGGGAAGATCTTTCGGACGGTGATATTCTGCTTCTGTGCTCGGACGGACTGACCAACATGCTGACCGATGAAAAGATCGCCAGGATCGTCTTTTCTTTCAGAAATCTTGAAGATGCAGCGGACAGGCTGATTTATGAGGCGAATATGGCGGGAGGCAAGGACAATATTTCAGTAATACTCATCAATCCTTTTGATACAGGCCGCTGGCCGGTCTGACCCAGAATCCGGAGGAGAAAATGATCAAGATAGGGATGTTGATTGCGGACCGCTATGAGGTGCTCGAAAAAGTCGGCACCGGAGGCATGTCCGATGTATATAAAGCAAAAGACCACAGACTCAACCGCATGGTTGCCGTCAAGGTGCTCAAACAGGAGTTTTCGGAGAATGCGACCTTTGTCTCCAAGTTCCGTGTTGAAGCCCAGGCAGCTGCCGGCCTGATGCACCCCAATATCGTCAATGTCTATGACGTCGGCGAGGAGAAGGGCACCTACTACATCATCATGGAGCTGGTGAACGGCATCACCCTTAAGCGGTATATTGAGAAGAAAAAAAGATTATCCCCCCGTGAGGCTGTAACTGTCGCGATCCAGGTCGCCATGGGCCTGGCGGCTGCGCACAGGGGACATATCATCCACAGAGATATCAAGCCTCAGAACATTATTATTTCCAAGGAAGGCAAGGTCAAGGTGACGGACTTCGGAATCGCGAAGGCCTCCACCAGCAACACGATCACCTCCAATGTTATGGGCTCGGTCCACTATACTTCCCCCGAACAGGCGAGGGGAGGGTTCAGCGATGAAAAGAGCGATGTCTATTCGCTGGGTGTCACGCTGTATGAAATGGTGACAGGAAAGGTGCCTTATGACGGAGAGACGACCGTGGCGGTCGCCCTCCAGCATATCCAGGATCCCTTCCCGTCTCCCAGGGAAGCCGTTCCGGACCTTCCCTACAGTGTGGAACAGATCGTGCTGAAATGTTGTGAAAAAAGTCCTGACCGTCGCTATCAGACGATGGACGAACTTGCAACGGATCTGCGCCATTCTCTGAGTGATCCCGAGGGACACTTTGTCCGGAGGATGGGGGAGGAGAATCTTTCCGAGACCCGTTCCATGACGGCAAAGGACCGGGAGGAAATCCGCCGGAGAACATCTGCGTCGGCAGCAGTAGCAGCGGGAGCTGCAGGAGCGGCTGGTGCAGCGGCGGCAGACGCTCCTGCGGCAGGCGCTGCCGGAGGTGTTCTCTCACAGGCCACCCAGGGATTTAAACCTGTCGGAGCAGGAAAGGCTGCAGGCGCGGCACAGGGGACATCCGCAGCGGTTTCCTCTGTCCGTCCGCATGAAAACGGCTACGGAAGCGGGGCGGATGCTCCGCAGAACGGCTATGCCGGTCCGGATGCGGATCCTGATGAAGAACGGGAAGACGAAGAACTTGCTGAAAACGAGCGCCGCCTCGACAAGATCATCCAGATTCTGTCCGTGGTCGCGATCGTGGTCATCGGTGTTGTCATTATCCTGGTGGTTCTGAACCGCCGTTCCGTCTCGACAGGAAAGACAGCAGACCAGTCCGGACAGCAGAGGGAGTCCGTTACCCAGCAGACAGACCCTGACCAGTCCGGGGAATCGCAGGCAGAGCAAGAGAACGGGAAGATGGCTGTGATGCCCAAAGTGGTCGGCAAAACGGTCGAGGACGCCCAGGACGCGCTCAAGCGCGCCAATCTCGGCTGGGAAATTGTCTACGGGACTTCAACGGTTTATGATGACGGTGTTGTCATGGACGCAAGCGCGAAAGAAGGAGACCGGCTCAAGGAGGGGACGACCGTCAGTCTGACAGTTGTCAAGGTCGAGAAGGTCACCGTGACAAATGTTACAGGCAAAAAGCAGTCCGAAGCGGAAAAAGAGCTGCAGGGGCTCGGCCTGAAAACATCTGTCACAGAAGTCTACAGCGATGAGACGGACGAAGGCTATGTCGAAAGCCAGGATCCGGCGGCAGGCGAGAAAGTTGCAGCGGGAACGACTGTGACGATCAGTGTCAGCCTGGGTCCTGACCGCACAGGCATGGTACAGGTCCCCAACATTCTGGGACTGACCGAGCAGGAGGCTGCCGCAGCGCTCATTCACGTCGGACTTGTTCCCGGAGAAACGACTGTCACGGATACGAGCGGACGCTATGAACCGGGCATCGTGATCGGACAATCCATTGAGAAGAATGAATATGTCGACGAAGGAACACAGGTGGATATGGAACTGAGCGGAGCCCCCACCTACAGTTATTCTGCCAGGATTGAGGCACCCCGCTACAGTGAAGACCCTGATTTTAAAGACGGCACTGCGGTGACACTTATTATCCAGGCGGATGACGGCAAGGAACTTCTGCATGTTACGACGTCGGAATTTCCTTATCAGGTCTCGTTCGCGGGACTTCCCTATTCCGGCGCAACCCTCTATCTGTCCTATACCAATATCATTGTTGAGGACACTCAGACCGGAATAACCGGAGAAGACGGTTCAGAGACGACGGAGCGGGGTGTTCCTATGGAACTGACCAGGGAACTGGTCTTTACCCAGGACTGAGCCTCCGGGGGTAATCATGCATGCAGGGAAAGATTATTAAAAGTATTGCCGGCTTTTACGAGGTGGATACCGGCGACGATCTGTATAGATGCCGGGCCAAAGGAATCTTCAGAGCCCTCGGCAAGAAGCCGCTGGTCGGCGATGATGTGGAAATTGATATCACAGACACGGTGAGCGATCCCAAAGAGGGGAATGTGCGGGCACTGCTGCCCAGAAAAAACGAACTGGTGAGGCCCAATGTCGCGAATGTCGACCAGGCCCTCCTGATCTTCGCCATTACCCATCCCGCTCCCAGTTACAATATGCTGGACCGCTTTCTGATCACCATGCAGGAGAGGGAACTGGATGCGATCCTCTGCTTCAACAAGAAGGACATCGCGACAGAAGAGGAGATCCGTGAACTGCGCGAGACCTATGAGGCCTGCGGATGTACAGTCCTGTTTATCAGCAGCTTTATTCCGGAGAGCCTGGGGGAAGTCAGGGAGATTCTCCGCGGAAAGACCACTGTACTGACAGGTCCCAGCGGCGCGGGCAAATCCACCCTCATCAACACCCTCTGCCCGGGTGCCAACATGCAGACCGGGGAACTGTCACGGAAGATCCGGCGCGGAAAGAATACCACCCGGCACGTGGAGCTTCTGGCGGCAGGGAGCGGCGAGAAGTTCAGAGACACCTGGGTGGTGGACACCCCCGGTTTCACCTCCTTGTGGGTTCAGGACATTGAGCCCGACCGCCTGCATTATTATTATCCTGAATTTGAAAAATGGGAGCCGGACTGCAGATTCAAGGGCTGCATCCACATCAATGAGCCCGACTGCGCGGTCAAGGCCGCCCTGGAGCGCGGCGAGATCAGCAGGATCCGCTACCGCAACTACTGTGAGATCTATGACGAACTGCGGGGACGCAGACCTGTCCGGGGGGCTCCGCCCCCAGGCCTTCACCGGAATTTGTCTCAAACCTGTCCGGTAAGCAAGCTCCCCGTCCCGGTTTTGAGACAAATTCCGGTGAAGCTGAATAGTTACAAAATAAGATAGTGACTCAGGAATGAGCAGAGAATAGAGCAGAAAATAATGCAGCTACATTGTTTTTTGCTCTTGTTTTTTCAGGAATAATCACATACAATCACTGTATTTCACCGGAGAGTGATCAATGACGGTATACAATCAGTACATGTCTTTGGTCTTTGTCCGGTGATTGTCTTTAAAAACCGTGTCCGGCTGCCGGCCTGAAAACGGCTGGCGTAAAAAGCGCCTTGCATGAATGCTGCCGGCGTGAATACGTCGTGCATGAAATGCGCCTTGCACGAATGTGCTCCGGCATGAATGCTGCCGGCCTGAAATGCGCCTTGCATGGATGTGCTTCAGTCTGAATGCGGTTGACTTGAATAAGGGAGGAACTATGAGCAATAAAGAAGACAGTATTTTCATGGGTTTTTTGAAAACATTTATTTTCGGGATTCTGGCGGGCATTTCCATCGCCATAGGAGGCACGGTCTTTTTATCCCTGGACAATAAGGTGCTGGGAGCCGTCTTCTTCACAGTAGGTCTGTTTACTGTGTGTACCTTCGGATTTGACCTTTTTACCGGAAAGGTATGTTATGTGTTTGACAGGGACGGCAAATACGCCCTGGGCCTGATCTTCATGTGGCTGGGAAATTTTGCCGGGGCCTGGCTGACCGCTTTTGCGGAGAGTCTGACCAGAATCGGCCCCGCCCTTCAGGAAAAGGCGGCCGCCATGTGCACCGTAAAATCAGACGACACTTTTCTGAGCCTTTATATCCTGGGAATCTTCTGTGACATTCTGATCTATATCGGTGTCGAAGGCTACAACAAGAACCCCCACGAGTTCGGTAAATATCTTTCGCTCCTTTTCGGCGTGACCGTATTTATCCTGTGCGGGACAGAACACTGTGTCGCGGATATGTATTATTTTTCCATCGCCGGAATGTGGAACCCCCACACACTGCTCTGTCTCATCGTGATCACTCTGGGCAACGCCTTCGGCGGTGTGCTGTTCCCTCTGATGAGAAGGCTCCGCAAGTGACTTGGGAGTTACGGTATATTTCCTTCGAGTGAGAGTGTACTGCAGAATCGCAGGAAAGCGCGGAGCTACAGTAAACTTCTTCGAGTGAGCGTGTACTGCAGAATCGCAGGAAAGCGCGGAGCTACAGTAAACTTCTTTGAGTGAGCGTTTACTGCAGAATCGCAGGAAAGCGCGGAGTTACAGTATTCTTCTTTGAGGGAGCGTGCTCTGCAGCACTGCGGAAAACCCGGAAACCCTGTAAATCAGGCCAGGGGAGGACTTGAGAGCAGATGGAAAAACTGCGCTGCGTGGTTGAGCGCATTACTTATCATAATGAATTGAACGGCTGGTCCGTGATCCGGTGCAGGGCAAAGGGATTCTCCGAACTGGTAACAGTTGTCGGCATGATGCCGGAAGTCCATGTGGGAAGTGTCCTGCAGCTGACCGGAAGCTGGCGCATCGATGCCAAATACGGGCGGCAGTTTTCCATTGAGTCTTTTGAGGAGACCCTTCCTGCCACGGTCTATGGAATTGAAAAATACCTGGGCAGCGGTCTGATCAGGGGGATCGGGCCCAAGTATGCCCGCAGGATCGTTCAGACATTCGGAAAGGATACTCTGGAAGTGATCGAGAACGATCCGGACAGGCTGTTCAGCGTGCCCGGAATCGGCAAAAGCCGCGTCGAGCAGATAAAAAAGAGCTGGGTGGAGCAGAAGGAGATCAAGAACATCATGCTCTTTCTGCAGGGCCACGACGTGAGCACGAGCCATGCGACGAAGATCTTCAAGACCTACGGCGGCGAGAGTATCTCTGTCGTACAGGAGAACCCTTATCGTCTGGCGGACGATATCTGGGGGATCGGTTTCAGGACAGCGGATATCATCGCGGAAAAGATGGGCTTCGGGCACGACAGGTACGCGCGGCTCCGGAGCGGCCTTTTGTACACACTGAATCGCCTGGCGGACGACGGGCATTGCTATGCCACCCGTGATCTTCTGATCAACAAAGGCACAGAACTTCTGGGTGTGGAAGACAACATCCTGTCTCTGACACTGGATGAGATGATTCGCGCGAAAGACGTGATCCTGGAGCCCGGCTTTAAGGATGATGCCAAAGATGCCAAAGATGCCAAAGATGCTAAAGATGCTGAGGATGCTGAGGGTCTTAAGGTTACTGAGAATGCTGAGGCGGAAGCGGCGATTTATCTTCCGCCCTTTTTCTTTGCGGAAATCGGTACTGTGCGGCGGCTTGCCGCAATTTTCCGCAGTGAAGGCGGCGTCACCGTGCCGCAGGAGGGACTGACTGCAAGGGTGGCGCAGAGGACGCGCATGCACTATGATGAGGTCCAGAATCAGGCGATCCTGACGGCGGCCCGCAGCAAGATCCTGATCCTGACGGGCGGCCCCGGAACTGGCAAGACGACTACGACCCTGGGGATCATCACCGCCTTCAGAAGTGTCGGCGCAAGGATCCTTCTGGCTGCCCCGACGGGGCGTGCGGCAAAGCGCCTGTCGGAGACGACCGGGATGGAGGCGAAGACCATCCACCGCCTGCTGGAAGTGAAGCCTCCGGAGGGCTATCAGAAAAATGAGGAGAATCCCCTGGAGGGCGATGTCCTTATTGTCGATGAGTGCTCCATGATCGACCTGCTGCTGTTCTACAACCTTCTGAAAGCAGTGCCGGACACGATGACGATCGTTTTTGTGGGAGACATCGACCAGCTCCCGAGTGTGGGGGCGGGTAATGTACTCAGAGACCTCATCGAGGCAGACTGTTTTCCTGTCGTGCGCCTGACCCGTATTTTCCGGCAGGCGTCCAGGAGCAGGATCATCACCAATGCCCACCGTATCAACGCCGGCAGACTTCCCGATATCTCCAACGGCAGGGACAGTGATTTTTTCTTTATGGATATGGAAAAACGCGTGCAGTATTTCCGGAAAATGCACGGCCTGCCAAATGAATCGGAGAAGCAGGATCCCCGGACGGCAAAAGAGGAGTCTGCCCAGAATGCGCAGGCTGCCCTGGAGACCATTGTAGACCTGGTCCGGAACAGGCTGCCCGAATATTATCGTATTCCCTCATCGGAGATCCAGGTTCTCACCCCTATGCAGCGAGGCCTGGTCGGCGCAGCCAATCTCAATCAGGAGCTGCAGAAGGCTCTCAATCCTCCCATGCAGGGAGTACCGGGAGCCCAGGGCTTGCGCCGCGGCGGATTTGTCTTCCGCGTCCGCGACAAGGTCATGCAGATCCGCAACAATTACGAGAAGGAGGTCTTCAACGGCGATATCGGCGTCGTGGAGTCGGTCGATACAGAAGACAGGACCCTGGTCGTACGTTTTGATGAACGGGCGGTGGAATATGATGTTTCCGAACTGGATGAACTGGTTCTCGCCTATGCCGCGACCATCCACAAGGCACAGGGGTCGGAGTACCCGATTGTCGTCATGCCGGTCCTCATGAACCATTACATCATGCTGCAGCGGAATCTGATCTATACAGGAATCACGCGGGCCAGGAAGATTCTCGTGATCGCAGGGACGAAAAAAGCTCTGTCTTATGCCGTTCACAACGTGACGGTCACTGAGCGGAATACCCTGCTTTGTCAGCGCCTGAAGAAGGAACTGGGCAAGACCTCTTCATCCGGCGCACAGACGATCCGGGCAGCTTCTTATACGGACAGGATCGGTGCGATGCAGGACTCCGGTCCGGCAGGGAAAAACTTCTAAAAGTATGAATGCAATAGTTGGTTGATTTCCGAATTTGGGGTACATCAACCAAAGCCTCCTTAAAGGAAAGGAAGCTTTTACAAAAAGCAGCTAATATAG
>ONKG01000044.1 GCA_900318375.1 uncultured Lachnospiraceae bacterium | reverse complement strand
TAAGAGAAGTATATCATGCAAGCGGAACACTCGCTTGTATTAGCAACTAATATTCAATTTTTAAGATGTAATTGACGATGAGAACTTTTCACTGTCCAGCATAATCCCTGATCTCAAAATTACCGTGTTCCTTGAAGTACAGGCGCCTGCCGCCGAAGGTGGCATTTGAGCCGAGCAGAAATACCTGACGGTATCCCTCTTCCTCCAGAATATCTCCGATCGCCGTCACCTTGGGGAAAAAGGAATCCTGCGTATCCATCTGATTGTTTCCGATATCAACTTTCAGCGGAAGGCCGGTGGAGTGGGTGAAAATAGCGGACATCGTATTCGTCGAGCCGGTATAGACATACCCTCCGTTCAAAGACGGATCAGACCCGGAAAAATCCTCCCCGCTGACAGCAAGGCTTGTCAGCTCCGGAATAACATTGGATTCAAATGCTCCGCCCGATTCCCGGTCCGCAAAGGTTGTCTCCATCGATTCCAGGAAGATATAGACGAGATTTCTTTTCTTCTCGGGAAAAGTCAGCCTGACGGATTGGGGATCAACATAGTTCTCCTCGATGAAGGTCGACTCGTTTTCCTGGTTTACGATCCATTCACTCACTTTCAGGCGTTTCCATACATAGTTTCTTGTCATAACCCCCGCTGTCAGGGCAGCCAGAAGGCATACACACAAAAAACCGATCCTGATTTTTTTATTTTTGAGCAGACGCAGTCCCAGGATGTAGAAAACCATCACGGCTGCTGTCGGCAGGACCGCCTTTACAATATAGTCTCTGATCATCCCGTTTCCGGTGCCGGCGAGAGGGGCCTGGAGCTGGAAAATGATCTCATCAATATCCAGTTCTCCCCAGGTTGTCAGTCCCCATCGGGCCGAGAACCCGATAAAAGATACAAGGAAGATGAACAACCCCGCCGCAATATATACGAGACGGTGCAGGAAAGAGTTGTTATTATGCCTGTCACTATTCATTTCAACGCCTTTTCGTCCCGGAGAACCCCTTCCTGCGGAAGGGGTTCCCTCTTTTGCAGATCTTCAGTTCTGCCGCGTCCTTTAAAAGTTATTCTTTTTTCACGCAGGACTCGCAGACAAGTCCTGCATTATTTTCCCTTCTTCTCTTCCTTTTCGTCCGGATCAGGCTTCGGCAGACGGCCGTAAGTCTTAGTCAGATCATAGATGCTGCGGGCGAGATCATGGGAGAGAAGGTTGGGGACTACACGCCACTGCCAGTTGCCCTGAGCTGTTCCGGGAGTGTTCAGGCGCGCCTCCTCGCCCTTGACCAGGAAGTCCTGGATGGGGATGATGCAGAGGTCACAGACACTGCGGAAAGCTTCGCGGATGAAATCCCATGTAAACGCGCCGTAGTCAGTGTATTCGGAATGGATAAAGCGGCGCGCGAAATCGCGGTCATGGTCGCTGCACTGTTCGATCCATGCGCGGGTTGTAGTGTTATCGTGGGTACCTGTATAAACAACCGCGTTTTTCACATGATTATAGGACAGGTAATAGCTGGACTCACTGGGGTCAAAGGCAAACTGGAGCACCTTCATGCCGGGATAGCCGGTCCCTTCCAGAAGCTTTTCGGTCGCGGGAGTGATATTTCCCAGGTCCTCCGCGATGATGGCGACATCGCCGAGCTCCTTTTTCACTGCATTGAAGAAATCGATATCGGGACCCTTGACGACTTTGCCGTTTTCTGCGGTCTCGTCACCGTAAGGAACCTCGTAATACTCCGCAAATCCGTTGAAATGGTCGAGACGGACTACATCATAGAACTCGAAATTGCGGGCAAAGCGCTGGATCCACCAGTCGTATCCGTTCTTTTTGAGCTTTTTCCAGTCGTAGACGGGATTTCCCCAGAGCTGGCCGGTCGGAGAAAAAGCATCCGGAGGGCAGCCCGCCACTACAGTCGGGACCAGGTCCTTGTTGAAGCGGAAGATGTCCGCATGCGCCCAGGTCGCCGCGCTGTCCATGGCCACATAGAAAGGAATGTCTCCGATGATCTTGATCCCCTGCTCTGCCGCATAGGCATGGAGTTTTTTCCACTGGCGGTCAAATTGAAACTGCAGGAAACGATAAAAATCAATATCGTCTGCCAGTTCCTTCGCAGCGGCATCCAGAGCTCTTTTCCTGCGAAGGCGCTCGCCGTCATCCCAGTCCGTCCAGGACTTTCCTTCATATTTCTTCTTCAGAGCCATATAGAGAGCATAGTCAAAGAGCCAGTAATGCTCCCTCTCCAGGTATTCCTGATACTCCGCGTGATAGGTGCTGTGGCTTTCAGAATTCTCAAGAGAGCGGAAACGCTCAAACGCGATCTTCAGCACACTGTAGCGATTATTGTACAGCGCGCCGTAATCCACCTTTTCAGGGTCACTGCCGAAATCAAAGCGGTTCACTTCATCCCAGGTAAGGAGTCCCTCTTCGATGAGCTTTTCCAGATCTATAAAGTAGGGATTGCCCGCAAAAGAAGAAACCGACTGGTAGGGAGAATCCCCGAATCCTGTCTGGCAAAGAGGCAGGACCTGCCAGTAGGACTGGCCCGCTTCTTTCAGAAAGTCAATAAATTCATAGGCTTCTCTGGAAAAACTTCCGATTCCGAAACGGGAAGGGAGGGATGATACGGGGTACAGTATTCCGCTTTCTCTTTTCATATGTTAACTAAATCCTTTCATTAATGTATTAGCTGCAAATGTATCAGCCGCAGCAGGCAGCTGCAGGCAGATCCTTTCGCCCGGGCGAAAGGCAGATACCCTTTCAGAAGAGCTCTCTCTATATAAGAGCACATGTAAAAATACGTCACTCGGCAGGCATCATGTAGATTATACGGTGGAACCAATCCTGCGCATAGACATATGGATAGATCTCATTGTTTCCCTGTATGACATTCTGATAGTACCAGAGGACGACCAGATAGATGATCAGGGCAATTGTCATGATTGCCCGGTTGTCTTTGCGCAGGATAGAAATCACGCGGGAATACGCGATAAATTTATAATAGCCGAAATAAAAACTGATCCTGTAAAGAGCCGGACGCACACTGCGAAGCTGCACCGTGCAGATCTCCAGCAGAAGCATCACCACAACCATCATGCCCAGGGCCTGTTTGTCCGTAGTCTCCTGCCCATTAGAAGGTGAGAACTCCCTCCCTCCGTACCCCATCTCTCCGTAGTCTGTCTCCCCGGACTGCATTCCTCCGGGCTCCGTCACTTCCGTAAAGCCGCAGAAACGGTCGTAGTACATAATGATCGGAAGCAGGAAGGGAAGCCGGAGAACAGTGGGATTGAGGGCAAAGGCAACTCCCTTTGCCAGGTACCTGGAAAACTTGGGCGGCAGCAGATTCCATTTGAGTACGACACGCAGCAGGGGGCTGTAGAAGAGGATCACAGCCATGAAGGCCACGATCAGGAAAAACTGCAGCCACCTGGGCGGGACTTTCTTCATAAACAGATAGGCCGCCGGCACAAGCAGGGCCAGGACCCCGGTCACATGAAACAAGATCCCGATCACGCTGACAACACCGAACAGCACATATTTCTTTTCAAGGAATAAGGGGAAGGCCGCAAAAACAATTGCGAGTGCCAGGCACTGGCGCATTGTATTGAGGGTATCCCCGTAAAACAGAAAAAGAAAACATGTCCAGCCGAGTGTAACAGAGCACCATCGTCTGTAATACCAGAGACCGCACATGGTAAATCCGCAGATGATCAGTGCTGTCACAAAATAAAACCAATGGGGATTATTGGTAAATCTGGAAACCGCAAACGCCAGCGCCTTGTAAAGTGTCTCAATTTCTTTGCGCGATCTCAGAAAAGACCTGATTCTGGTCGAGTAGCGTGCCGCCTGAAAAACGAAGTTTCCGTAGGTGGCAATGTCCGTCCCCACCGTAAAATCTCTGGCACCGGCCAGGACCGTCGGAAACAGGGTAGACAGAGCGCACAGAAGGGCTCCGCCCCTCCTGCTCTTTCTGAGCGTCAGTTCCCCGGCAGCACATACCAGTATGGATATTGCAAAAGTAACTAAATACGGGACCACTTTACCTCCATGCCGCGCGTCAGCGCGGTGATCTGGTTACGCCTTTATTTTGAGGTGTCACCGCACGGGTCATCAGTACGCAGCAGGCAATGATCCGTGCCGCGTCATCACCGCAGACACCTGATCCGCAGGGACTCACTGTTTTTTCTTTGCGTCAGAAGCCTTGTACATCAGATAAAATACACGTTTTCCTGCCATGAGGGCCCTCAGCTTCATCTTGTCCACCCTGCGCACACCGGGAGCATGCAGGAATTCCTTTTTCAGGCTCTTGACCGTGTCGATGATCCTGCGCTGTACCTCCGGGAAAAGCCGATAGTCTGTCTCGAGCATATCCGAGAGAAAACGCATATAGGTCACCACCTGCAGACGGACCGCAGGGCCGCGCAGGGAGGGATACTGTTCGGAGAGCATCCCGGTCACACGTTCGGAAGTATCCAGAAGGGTCAGATTTCTCTCGCCGATCCTGCTGTGCATGATCGATCCCTCCTGCATTCTGTAAAAATACATGGCATCTGTGACCGCGGTGACTTTTTCGGCACCGAGCATCACGTCATAGATCACGGCATAATCTTCATACAAGAGCCCTTTGGGGAAACGGAGTGTCTCCCACAGGCTGCGCCGGAAAAGCTTTCCCCATGCCTGATGACCGAATCCCTCGTTCATGAGCATTCTGCGCAGAGCTTCTTCGGTGCCGAAAGCCTGGCTGGCAAATTTCTTTCTTTCCTGCGGGACCTCGATCTCCGTAAAGCGCATGAAATCACCGACAGCGACATCCGCCCTCGTGCGGATACAGGCTGTCCAGAGGTGAGCGATCGTGACCGGAGAGATCGCGTCGTCACTGTCCAGAAAATACAGGAAGGCTCCCCTGCTCGCATCAATCCCGGTATTTCGGGCGGCGGAAAGACCGCCGTTTTCCTGATGAATAACACGGACTCTGCTGTCTTCCGCTGCCAGTTCATCGCAGATTTCTCCGCTTCCATCCGTCGAGCCGTCATCCACGAAGATGATCTCCAGGTTCCGGAAAGTCTGCGCAAAGACACTGTCCGCGCACATGCGCAGGTATGGTTTCACATTATATACTGGAATGATCACAGAAATCAGATCTTCTGAGCTTTTCATACTTCAGTACCATTACCTCATGTTCAAAAATATGTGAATAAAGCGGGAGTTTTCTCCCGGCGGATAACATTTCTTCTTTCCCGTCCCGGGGTATTATTTCTTCTTTCCTGTCTTCCGGATATTGACCAGTCTCTTCATGATTTCCTTCAGACGATTGCGGAAAATCACCGCCAGCACCAGTACCGTAAGAAGAAGTCCGTAGCGCAGGATCCTGGACTGATAGGTGAAGAGCAGTACAAAGCCGGCTGCCATAAACACAGCCGCCATGCCCCAGTATTTTACCGCACTGAAGGGGCGGAGCCCGTCCAGATAGCGGTCGCAGACACGGTTCATCATGATATAGTGGCCCGCGGCATAGATCAGGTAGCAGAAAAGCGTCGTGTAGCCCGCCGCGTAATAACCGTATTTCTGAATAAAGATATAGTTTGTGACCAGATTGATCAGGGCTCCCGTGACACTGGCCGCCATGATAAAGACTGTCTTCTCGAAATAGAACTCAAATTTGGCGAAAAGGTCGTAGCTGAACATGAAGAACACGCTCATGGAGACCGGCGGGATGACATAGATGGCGTTGTAATAAGCCTTCGGCGCAAAGATCGCCACTGCCTCCGGGGCCAGAAGCATCAGAAGCAGATTCATGCCGGCAATCAGTCCCATGGCCATAAATGCTGTCTGCGATACATCCTTTGCCCTGCCCGCCTTGATCTTCTGATAGATCCAGGGGCTCAGGGTCTGGGACAGAGCCGTATTAAAGAGCGTCATAAGGAGCGAGATCTGGTAAGCCAGGTTATAAATACCCGCCTCGCTCTTTCCGACCATATCGCGGATCATGATCCTGTCCGCGCTCGAAAGCACCGTCTGGGACAGGTAGTGCGGCACGAGAGGCAGATTAAAAAGCAGGGCATAGCGCCAGAATTTTCCGGAATAAAAGACCCTTCCGCGCGCCATCTGCACGAAGAACAGCCCCGTGTAACCCACAAGTTCCACAAGGGCAAGTCCCAGAATCCTCGCTGTCACCTTGTCCCGGGCGTGAATCACAAAAAAAATGCCCACGGCAGGCTTTGCAGCAGACACCAGAAGTGTGAGCAGCACAAGACGCCTGTAGCTGTAGGTCACCCTCTGCTCCGCCGCCCAGAAATTAAAAACGGCCGTCGCCCAGATCATGACCAGCATGGCCAGCATCTGCACCGTCGTCAGAGAAAAGATGCGGTTCCAGAAGCCGCGGAACAGCAGATAGACCGCCGTCCAGCCCAGGCACAATGTCAGCGTCAGTCCCTGCAGACTTGACGAATAGACATATTTTTCCTTCTCATATTTGACCAGGCCCTGCGTGTACACACCGTAAAACAGATTCAGTGTGACAAAGATCGTAATGATCCCGAGCCAGGAATTAAAAGCACCGTACTGACCGTATTCCTCCGTTGTCAGCAGTCTTGTAAAAATCGGCGTCGTAATGGAGGAAATGCCTTTCTGCAAAAAAGAACATATCAAAAACCAGAAAGAAGCCCGCACCTGCACGGACATCTTCTGATATTTTTGCAGAATCTTTCCCATGTAGTATACCTCTTGATAGTACCTCTATATTCAATATTCAACAAACTGTACAGACCGGCCTGCCGCACCCTTCTGCAGGGCGGCAGGGATCCCCATCTTATATAATCCGCAGGATCTACAGATGATCCTTCTGCCATTTCCTGGCCCGTCCCATAAGATCCAGAGCCCGGAACTGTCTGTGCCGGATCAGATAGAGGACCACACGTCTCTGCCGGGACAGGCCCCGTAGATTGTCCGTCTTCAGCGCATGCTCGACGATCGGCTGCTGCAGATATGCTTCATAGCCCTTTTTCTTCTCCGAAAAAGGTGCCTTGTTGTCAGGGTGAAAATAGCCGCTGATGGCCGTCGTGATGATCACGTACAGCAGGCGGTTGTCAAACCAGGGCAGCAGCCTGTCACGGTTGCTGCTCTCTTCGATCAGACCGCGGATCTTTTCAAAGCAGCCGATCACACAGCGATGGTTCTCCTCACTGTGCAGAGAAGAGATGGAATTTTCATTATACAGATAATGATAAAAAGGCTGGTTGATAAATAGCGCGCTCCTGATCTGCTCAAAAAGGCGGATATTGAACTCCAGCCCCTCCGCCCCCTGACGGAGCAGGTCATCATGGACGATATTGTGGTCCGCGAGAAGTTTCCTGCGGATCAGTTTCGAATAGGCGACCGCTATATTGCAGTTGTAGACCAGGAGCTGCTGCTGAAGCCATTTGCACTCCCTGCCCCGATAGACCTTTCCGCCCTTCTCATAGTCGCGCAGGTAAAACTTGTAGTCCTGTGTGGAATGCTCATACTGCCTGGTGATGCCGCACATGACAAGATCGACATCCTCGCGCCTGCCGGCATCCAGCATCCGGCAGCACATATCCGGGTCGATCCAGTCATCTCCATCCACAAACATGATCCATTCGCCCCGCGCCGCGGCAAAGCCGGCGTTGCGGGCACTGCAAAGTCCTCCGTTCTCCTTGTGGATCACGTGGACTCTGCTGTCTTTTTCCGCGTATTCATCACAGATACTCCCGCACTGGTCGGGTGACCCGTCATCCACCAGAAGAATCTCGATGTCGCGCACTGTCTGTTCAATGCAGCTCTCCGCACACTTGCGCAGATACTGCTCCGGCACCTTATAGACCGGTACTATGATACTGACCGCAGGCTTGTCCTGCGGATTGTATGCAGAATCAGTCATTTGTCTATACCCTCCGCCGTGTCAGTCCTTTTTCAGGATCTTCCTGGCGACTCTCTTCGCCGCCGAATACACACCGGTCCTGTAGCAGATCAGGCGCGCGGAGCGCTCGAGTCTGACCTTTGCCGTCACAGGAAAATACTTGTCAAAGAGGCTCTGCGCCTCCATACAGGCGGCGTCCTCAAAGAACTCCTCCCGGCGCGGATTGCCGTTCACGCTGTGGAACATCTCGTGTACACCGGCTGTGAGACGGTCCGGGTCCACTTCAAAAACGCGGCATCTGTCCCGCATCTCCTCGAATATGCTTCTTCCTTTTTCGCTGTGGATCAGGACACGGGAAGTACCCTTGTTGTCGTCCAGTTTTTTGTCGAAGGCATAGACCGGATAGCAGTCCCAGATCGTGAAATCGCTCTTTCTGTAGCGCTTTTTGAAAGCGCACTCGTAACAGGAAGGGCGGTCGCAGATGTCGGAGAAAAATGCCCGCAGCATCTGATCCGTATCGATTCCCTGCACATAGCGCTCCTGTCCGTCCCGGTCAAGGAGTGTCATGGTCGAATAATTATAGCCGTAATGTTTGTCCCGGAATTTTGCGTCCGCAATGCCGGTCCCGAGTTTGTCTTTCTGCATCTCGAGATACCTCTCCCACACCAGGGGAGAAGGCACCGCATGACAGACCACATCCACCGTGATCAGATGATCGAGAAGGGGATTGTGCTTTTCTGTCTGTCCCGCCCGGGCTTCCCGGGTATCCTGAGCCTGTACGTGTTCCGCCGCAGCTTCCCCGCCGGCGGGACAGAGAGTCCCTTCCTGCGCGGCCGCCCTGCCGGCGGACGCGGGCTCAAGAAATGACAGAAGTCCCTCGATCTGGCAGGGAGTTCCGCTGTAACAGACCATCCTGCCGGCGCGCAGATGCGCGCGGACTTCTGTGAAAGTCTTTTCCGTATTGCTCTGAACGTATTTACTGTTGCGGAAGATCTGCAATCCGGCAGGGGATTTCACAGAAGTGTGGTGCACCCGCAGATCCTCATCGAAAGCCGCCCCGTAGACCACGCCGCCGCGGTCCAGTACATAGCGGGCAATCGCCGTAAATGCCCCGCCGGATGTGCTCTGACGGCGCACTTTTTCGTTTTTATACTGCAAAAGATATGCTGCCTGCGAAAAAGGAGTATCCTCCCCCGCATGCAGCACCGGACAAACCCGTTCACACAGACCGCAGCCGATACAGGCCGCTTCATCTACTTCCGGGTAGAGAAATCCTTCCTCGTCCGCTTTCATCTGTATGCAGTGCACGGGACAGGCGTTACTGCAGCCGCCGCATCCGCAGCAGTCTTTTTTTTCATTGATTTTAATCATAAAATGCGTGAACCTCCCGTCGACAGATTTGTCATACCTGCGGCCCTTGTCTCGCGTTCACAGACATGAAAAGCTGCGCATACTGCCGCGCTTTACAAACTCCCGGCCCGCTGCGGCCATTCGGGTTCCGGGATCGGATCCTCTCTGAAGAGTCTCTGCCCCGAAAAAGCCATCAGCGGGAACACATTGTAATAATATTCCAGAATGTGGTGTTCCATGATACAGGAGACCGCGACGAGCGCCAGCAGGAATACCAGTCCATATCTTTTAAATACAAAGCATCTGATCTGGGCATAAGTCATGATCAGAAGGATCAGGATAAAGAGCAGCGCTCCCCCGATCACAAAAAGGCGGATATAAGAACAGTCGATAAAGAAATATTCATCCCAGCTGGGCAGGTTTTCGGTCCGGCCGCCGAATCCGTGCTCTTCAACCTTTGCCCCGAAAAGGGAAAAGGGATGTTCCTTCAGGGCATCCTGATTCATCTCAAGGCGCCTGATCATGGAATATCTCAGTTTTCTGCGCATTTTCCTGCTTTCCCTGTCAAAACCCAGGGTAACAGCAAAGGATACCAGCGCGCAGATGAAAAAGGAAAAACTCCCGATCATAGACAGTACACGCACAAGGATCGTATTGTGCCATCTGCGTGTCAGCCGGTAGATGAGAACACCGGCCAGGAGCAGGAATCCGCAGAATACGTCCGACTGTGCCTTGGTCATCATCATGATCGCATAGACAAGAATCAGTGTTATGTACTCCACCAGATGGATCGTATCCAGCCGCAGAAATACATACATGATCATCAGGAAGAGGATGTGGGCAGCACAGTCTGTACAGTAGATGATTCCAAAAGAATGCCGGCCTCCCTCGTATACCAGGTCTGTAATCACCCCCAGCTGGGACGCAGCAAAAGCAGCCGCCATCATCGCAGTTCCGATTGAAAAAGCGATTGTCAGCAGCATCTTAAAGGAACGTCCCGTCATACCGACGATCAGAACGCACAGGACAAAATATTCATATTTTCCGGCTCCGAACTTCCAGTGCAGAAATCCCGCCGCCAGAAGAACAACCTCAAACAAAGCCTGCCGGATGCTGTCCTGCAGCAGCAGGGCTATGATCCCGCAGATCAGAGCATTGACTACAGCAAAGTGCAGAAGACCGTCCATCCGCAGCTCAAAGGCGTCAGAAAAGCCCTTCTTAAACATGGTTGTGTTGATAAAGCCCCAGCTGTAGCAGACGATAAACGACAGATAATACAGTATATCCGTGATTCCGCTGACAGCGCCGCGCGCCGTTCCGGAAAAAACACCTTCTCCCAGCCATCGCTCAAAAGATTTTCCGATACCGGGTGAAGGAATGTGGTCCGGCTCAAAGGCGGCAGCCCTTCTTTCATTGTTTCCCGCGGAATTCATCGGAGCTGAGAGAGAGCCGCCCGGAGCCTCCCCTATATCATCCGGATTTGATACACGGTTTTTCTGTTCTGCCAGATTGTTATATTCCATCAAAAGCTTCCCTCGTATTTTTCACCCAGATATTTTGCCCGCAGGAAAGAAGCTGCTTTTTTGTACCACATGATTTTCTCTGTGTATATCGTGGGGAGTTCGCAGATCCGTTCACGGGGAATTGCGGAAACAGCGATCTGCCTGTCCAGCCAGACATTCAGGATGATCTCGCTGACTCTTCCGAAATAGCGTCCCTGATAGAAGGAAAGTTCTGTATCTCCCATTTTTTTCGATAATTCAAACAGAATGTCAAAGAGCCAGGTGCAGTACTTGTCCGCCAGGTCTTTGCGCATGATCATCATATTGAACATATGGCCATATCTGTGTCGCATAATCCTGTCAAAGGAAGGAAGATATTCCGGACACTTTTCCGCTATGACTTCTCTGGTGGCATCCAGATGTTCCGCATAATGGGTGTGCGCATAGTGCGAGTAAAGCGTCTCTATAAAATAGCGTCTTTTCCTCGGCACAAAGACCCAGTACTGTTTCAGCAGCGGTCTCAGCTGTGCGCCTGTCAGGATATTCTTATATGGATCACGGCTTCTTCTCTTCAGGCAGAAATACCTGCGGTAATGTACCAGTCCGATATAGTCCGCCTCGAGATTCTTCCAGCCCCAGAACAAGCCCGTCAGCTCGCAATAACCCGGATTGAGCTCTGAAATATTCTCACCCGTGTTATCCTTTGTCCATCCGAGGTCAAGAGGATTGCCTTTGGAGTCGACTTTTCCCTCCGCGCCGACATGCAGCGGAAGGTAAATGTCGTCTGTCGGCATTCTGTATTTCTTATGTGAAGCAACAAGGATTTTTACGATTGGAGCGCCCATTCGCCCTAGCCCTTTCATTCCGGTCATCCCCCCGGCTCTTACTGCAGCGGCGGCCTGTAAATAACACAGGCTGCCGTACGCATGTTGAAATTCAGCGCAGCTGCTCTGGATGAACAGATGCGTAATATAATGCAGTCACCATGAATGTTTCTCAACAACTGATCATTTCATTCATAATCACATGTATCAGTAACTCTATACTCAGCTCAGCGGCCGTCTGTCATGATCGGTCCCTGGCAGCTTTGTGCGGCAGACATCCGGTCTCAGAGAAGATCTGTCTGCGACGAATCTTCCAGCGCACGGATCAGATAATCCCAGGAATACTGCCGCAGCCTGTCGATCCTCCTGTGCACATCCGCATAATCGATCTCCAGATTGATGCAGTCGGATATTGCCTCTTCTCCTGTCAGCAGCCGGTCCGCCAGACCGCACTGTTCAAAAAGGGTGTCCAGCCGGCTGTTGGTCGACTGGGTCGTCTTGCGGTTGAATCTGCGGAAGGTGAAGAATTTTTTCTCATACTGCATCGAGAAGGCGCTGCAGTGGTAAGAATCCGTCAGGACCCACTGCGCGTTGCGGATCAGATTCAGGAATCCGTCAGGGCCTACCGACCAGAGAGCCTCATCGGCATAATCTTCATCGCTGCGGACATATTCGTCCACATGGGGAAGCGCCGCGATCCTGCAGCCGGTCGCCTCGGCCAGTCTGGAAGCAAACTGCCTGTGAGGAGGATTATCTCCCAGAAAATAACAGAAGATATAGTTCCCCTCCAGCAGAGGAGCAGACTGCTGAACGTCCATCCACTCTCTGCCGTCAAACAAGAGCGTGGGATCCGCGACAACAGGTACTCTGCGGCCGGTAAATTTCGCGACCAGCTTCTGTCCGGAGCGTTCCCTTACGCTGATGTGCCGTATATGAGGCAGAAAGCGCATGGCGGCTCTTTCACTGCCGCGGGGAAGTGTCTCCTGCCCGAAGCTCGTCGCATAGGCGATTGTGTTGACCGAATCCGGCACAAAGCCCAGCGTATAATAATCCGCGGCAATATTGGCGGGGAGCCAGAGCTGATCGCTTCCCACGAGTACGGCACTGTATCTGTCGGCACAGGCTTTTGACAGCTCTGCCATTGATGAATACCGCTCGGATACACGAAACCATTTTTCCTTGAATTCAGAGAACCTGGCGAGACGTTCCTTCATATTCCTGGAGTAGTCGCCTTTTCCCATCCCTACTCTGACCTGAGCCAGGGCTCTGCCTGCCTTGGCACGCAGGATATCGGATGTCAGAGAGGCTTTCGCGAAATACAGGGCCTTAGCCCGCCGGATTTCCCTGTTGAGTCCGTCTATGCAGATCGTCTCATTCTCTATATTCAAACGGTCCAGTGCCATCTGCGTAGCCAATGCCTGGAGCATACTGCCGTAATTAGGCTGAAAATAGCAGGATACAATCGCTGTTTTTTTCATTCCTTTTTACCCTTCTGCTTTTTCTTCTGACACAGGTAACGGAAAAGCTCGGCATGTTCTTCAGCGGTCCTTTCCACATTGAAAAACTTCACCCGCTCTTTTCCTGCACTGACCAGTCTTTCTCTGAGTGCTTCGTCCTGATAGATCCGGATCACACACTCCGCGGCTTTCTTATAATTATTGGGTTTTACCAAAAGACCTGCATCTCCGATGATCTCGGGGATGGCGTCGACTTTGCAGGCGACGATCGGTTTTCCCATGATCATATATTCAGGGAGAGCCAGTCCGAAGCCCTCCCATCTGCTCAGGAGTACGCTGACGTCGATACAGCCGACATAATCGAGAGGATTGTCCACCCAGCCTGTGATGAATGTGCAGTCTTTCAGGCCTGCCTCTGTGATCATCATCTCTGTTTCTTTTCTCTGAAGACCGTCCCCGATCATCAGGAAAAAGGCTTTGTCGACCTTTCTCTTGATCTCCTTTGCCATCTTCACGAACATGTCAGGACTCTTCTGCGCAGTGAGACGTCCGATCTGGCCGACAACAAAGGCATCTTCAGGGATCCCGATCTCAGATCTCATTTTCTGCCTGACGCAGTGAATCTCTTCAAAGTCAATGCCGTTGCGGATCACATGCAGTTTGTCCTCCGCGCAGATTTTGTGCTCCAATGCACTCTTTTTTTCAAAATCAGAAATGCAGACAATCACATCTGTCATCCTGGAGAGTGCTTTCTCGACAAGGATATAAGTATTAATGTCTCTTCTGGTCGCGCCCTTCATATTAAACGACCAGCCATGCGCATTGTATACTTTTGCATTGCGAAGACCCGAATCGGCAATCCTTCCGATGGCACCGGCTTTTGAGCTATGACAGTAGACGATATCCGGATGATATTTTTTGATCAGTCTTCTGACGGCACGAATACTGGCAAAATCACTTTTGGCAGTGATCTTATGCTGCATAGATTCCACATGCTCGATGCTCGCGACAAGATTTGCAAATTTATCATCGTTATAAGCGTCCGAGCATACCAGAATATGCTCGAACTCATCGTCATATTTTTTCATCTTGGTCAGCAAAGTGACCAGGAATCTTTCAACGCCGCCAGGTGCCTCTGCAACGTGTAATATTCTCTTCTTATTCACCTTATTCTCCGGATTCACTGTCATTGAGTTCATCAAGATTGTGCCTCTCACACTTTCCGACATGCCGCCCGCCAGAGCGGCCCCGAGGAAAAATCCGCATTTGAAAGCCTTACATATAAGGTAAAGGCTTTGAAATCGGCGATATTCTCCGATGGGATCACAGGATGTCTGCGGCGCTTCGACGCAAACATCCGGAATAAAAAGCGATCGGACGTTTTTTCACTCTGTTGCCTGCAGGGATCATTCAGCAAATGATTCAAGTAAGATTTATCTGTTCCGGCTTCACCTGGAACTGCGGCGCAAATCCGAACAGATAAAGTTATTTTAAATGACAATAGTTCTTTTTGCAACCGTATTGCTTTACACGCTCTCTCAGACCTTTCTGTTTGTTACTGTAACGTTGCGTGCGGCGATTCCACGCCGCGCACCGTTACACTCGGATTTTGCGCGAAAAAGCCGCGCAAAACACCTCGAATTACAGGTGGATCTGTATCGTAACTTCTGTTTCAGCTCATCAGTTCATGCAGGTCCGGCTGTCTGTCGGACATGAATATGATCGCCAGCAGATAGCCGACCATGATTCCGCCTGCATGGGCCGCCTGATTGACGACCGGGTTTCTCCATCCGCTGTAAAGCAGAAATACCGTCATGACGGCCGCGCGGACCAGGAGATTCTGATAGATGATCCGGCTTCTGTAAGGAACATCAGGATCTCTTCTTTGGCCGAGATACTCCCGAAGGATCATACATACCAGCGCGCCGATGACTCCGAACACTGCTCCGCTCGCGCCTATGGAAAAGCCGTACTGTCCTGATATACAGTCGGACACTACAGAGACGATGTTGCCTCCTATTCCGCAGAGAAGATAAAAGATCCCGTACCGTATATGACCCATATTGCGTTCGACGATCCCTCCGCCGGCAAAAAGGACGACCATGTTATTGAACAGGTGAGAGAGATCCGCGTGCAGAAAAACAGACGTGATCAGGCGGTATAATTCCCGCCCTGTCACAATAAGAGGGGCATACAGGGCTCCTCCCCGGTTCCATATGCCCGGATCTTTTCCTGTTCCGGCAGCGGCAGTCCCTGCCGCAAAGATCAGCATGTTGATGATGATCAGCAATATGTTCATCCAGGCTGTCTGATCCGGGCTCTTTTGTCTGTTTCTGTCCATGAAAGTCTGTCTCCAATCGTCCGCAAACATATATGATCAAGGCTATGTGTACTGCCGCAGTCTCACGCCTGCAGACATGTATGAATAAACTGCGGATATACTGCGCATTGCTCCCCGCCGGGAGCGCTCCTGCATTAACCGGGCAGGACCGGCATCTGCGGCCGTCTGACCCGCTGTTTACTGGTATCATAGCATACGGCCGGGCAATCAGTAAACGAAAAAGCCCGACAACCGAAATCGGAAGCCGGGCTTTTCCTGGGATGTAATAATGCTTAGGGGGTAATGGTGTCAACTCAAGTTGACAAGAGCATAGTACCACATTGAAATCGATTGCAAAACTCCCATATTTTACAAAAAAATATATTATTTTCCGGATTTCTTTGGTAATTTGCCAAAGAAATCCTTCCGCACATCGTTATCATTAGTTTTTCTTATCACAATACCATAACTCATGATTATTATTCATCAATCCGCGCACGGGACCGCGCTTTACAGGGGTGTCTGTACTGCGGCAGATGCTCAGTGCAGAAGTAAAAGAGGGATTCCTGCGGCAATCCCGGCCAGATAACCCGCAATGACATCCGAAGGATAATGGACTCCTCCCAGCACCCGGATCAGAGCCGCAGCCGCCGATACTGCTAAGAAAAAGAGACCGGCAGGAAGCGACACCTGCATCCACGACATTGCGATCACGGCAGAGGAGAAGACATGGCGGCTGGGCATGGAGCAGCCCCTGGTATCTTTATGGATCAGCGGTTCGATCTTCCAGGTCTCATAGGGCCTGGGGCGGTTGATCCCGGCCCGCACAGCTGTCAGCAGAACAAATCCTGCCGCAGGAATAATGACAGAAATAAAAAGCTTCCTGCTTTCACCGCCCGCCGCAAGCTTTATGAGAAGGGCCGGGTATGCCGCATACATAATGCCGGTCGCGGCTTTCCCGGACGTACGCAGCAAAAAACAGGCCGCACCGCTTTCGCGGATGCGGCCTGTGAGCTGCTTATAAAAAATACTGTAATCCTTAAATTTCATAATGTATACTTATGGCCGCTGCCGGCCTGCACGCATTTGATCGTGGATCCGCAGCCCGAAGACCTGCGGGCAGGTCCCTGAATCATTCTGTAATCTCAGCATTTCCGACATCCTCGCCGGCATGCTCGGGCTCTCCGATCGCGCCGGGTTTGACCTTACTGACAATGACGCGGAGTTTGCCGTTGGGATCCGCCGGAATCTCATCGAGCCACTCGTAGCGGATCTTGAAAGAGGGATCCTTGAACATGGCCATGAGCTTGTCATCGAGCTGTTTTACAATCTCCTCCTGCTTTTCCGCCGGTGTGTCGGGATTGCGGACCATCATCAGTGTCAGATTCTCATAGTCCTCCTGCACGATGCGGTAGGAAATGATCTCGGGAACATAGTTGATAATGCCGGAGATATTCCCCCACTCGGTCACCGAGCCGTCTCTGTGATGGATCACATCATTCATACGGCCCTGCACACCCCTTGCAAACCGAAGCCCGCGGCGCATGTAGCTGTCAAGCTGGTCATAGGAAGTATAGTTGATCAGGGGAAGTTCTGTCTTGTACAGAGGAGTGATGACCGCCATACCCTTCAAAGCGGGTCCGTTCATCTCCGCATTATAGACATTGACAACAAACAGATCGCTGTTGACCTGATAGTACTTCTTTCCGGGAATACGGACAACACAGGAGCCTGTCTCGCCCATTCCGTAGGCATCGATGAGACCGGGTCCGAACACTTCCTGCAGCAGATTTCTGGAAGGATCGTCGAGCATCTCGCCAAAAGGCGTGTAGAAAGAAGGCTTCCACATGTAGATGTCGTTTTCCTTGACATACTTGGCTATACGCATGAGCAGATTTTTATGGTTGTAGAGATAATCCGGCTCATAGGCGTTGATCTCGTCGACCAGGGTCTGCGTGTCGACGCGCTCCTTGATCGTGTCGGACATATATTTCCTTCTGAGAATCCCCAGCTTCTGGACAAAAGAATCATATTCCTTGACCGGTCCGTGCAGGGAATTGGGTCGTGACATGGTCTTTCCGGTGAACGGATTGAAACCGCCGTAGCCCATTGTACGGAGCCAGTTGGCGGTAACCCACGCATACTCCCTGGGGGAGATCAGTACACGCAGGGGTCTGCCGGTGGAACCCGATGTCGGGGAGACATGCCAGTATTTGTATTTCTCCGGATCCTTTTCCGCCTCTTCATCCATCCAGTCCCTGAGCTGATCCTTGGTCAGGACAGGGAACTTATAAAGGTCCTCTGCGCAGTGATAATCATCCGGTGTCGTACCGGACTCTTCAAATCTGGCGCGGTAAAACGGTATATCATAAGCGGCCTTCATCAGCTCATGAACACGTTTGTTCTGCAGCTTCAGGATCCTGTCACAGTTTTTTACACTGACAGGCTTTTTTTCAATCTGCGCATATGCTTTCAGAGAATAGATGTGTTCAAGCTTATGGTCCATTTCATAATTTCGCATAAAAAACTCCCTTCATCCTTCCTTGAGAAACCTGTCCTGATGCTCTCTGAACAGCATACGGGAACATCCGGACAGACCGGCTGTTTCAAAACCCGTCCTGTCCGAAACGCAGGTCATCTTCTCAGTCCGGCCTGGTATACATTTCAATCTGGCTGTAATCATCCAGAATTTCAAGAATCTTCTTTCTCCCGGCTCTGTTGAATTTATCGTAGCGCTCCATCACCCTCTTGGTAGTGATCTGCGATGAAAGACCTTCCCCCTCATCCAGAGGCGTGAAGTCAACAGGGTTCAAAGAAAGGGCATCGCAGATACGGATCACCGTGCTGTACGCCATTCCTTCAATGCCTCTCTCCAATGCTGTCACAAGTGTACTGTACGGAATATCCATCTCCACTGCAAACTGCCGGACGCTCTTATATTGTGACAGTATAACCCTCTTCAAAACCTCCGCTTTGGTCATTCCGCTTTCCATTTCTGAAACCTCCTGTTCGCGACTGAATTATTATGCTATATGTTTCAGATTGCTGGAGCTAATCTATGCAACAGCCGAAATCTGTAAAAAACACTGGATGCTGGGGGCAGTTTCCCGCCGCTTAGTTTGTCCCTGCCGCTGCGGACATGTGCAGAAAACGGCGGGCGGTATAACAGAACCAGGTAAAAAACTGTCGATCCGGTGTTTTTCTCTGGATGCTTTTGCCGAAAATCCGCCCAATATATGTATTATAACATACTTGCTACATGTAAAAAAGATTAATTCTATAAATAACTATGCATAATTATTCTTATGCACAGTAATAAAGCAAGGTCTGTGAAAGTTCCTTTCCCTGCAGTTCATGCATTCCCGGATTTCGTGCCGGCCCGCACAGAGAATCCTTTTTCCTCTCATGTGCGGTCCTCCTTCAGAAAAACTGTAAAAATAATCCTTCCATCCCCGAAAGCTGCTTTGATCGAGCCGTTATTTGCCCCGACGATTGCCCTCGCGGCGGAAAGACCGATTCCATATCCTCCCTTCCTGCGGCTGCGGTCGGAATCCGTGCGGTAAAAACGCTCAAAAAGTCTGTCCGGATCTTCTGTAAGAACGCTGCTTTCCTCTTCCTCCGATACTGTATTGGACTGGATCAGTCTCACACCGTCCGCCCCGGAGCGGATGTTCACCTCGATCCGCCCTCCCCGCGGAGTATATTTGACCGCATTGTCGAAAAGAATCGAAAGAAGCTGCGCGATGGTGTCGCGATTTGCCAGGACCCGGTATTCTCTTCCGTCGTCCCCGAGAATCTGTGCCGTAAGCTTTCTTCCGGCTGCCGGCTCCGCAAAATTCTCCCAGACCTCGCAGACAAGTGTGTTGAGTGAAAAGGGTTTCTTTTCCAGCTGAAGAGAAAGCTCGTCCATTCTGGAAAGGGTCAGAAGATTCTGCATGAGTCCGTTCAGACGCACTGTCTGTGTCTTAATATTGCGGGTCCACTTTGACTCGCCGTTAAATAACTCCAGGGCTTCTGTATTGGCCTGAATGATGGCCAGGGGGGTCTTCAATTCATGGCCCGCATCGGTGACAAACTGTTTCTGCCGCTCTATACTCATGGCTGTAGGCGCGATGGCGCGTTTTGCCAGTGTATGTACCGGCAGCAGCATGGCCAGCCAGCAAAGTGCCGCGATCAGTGCCGAGATTCCGAGGATCTGCAGCATATTCCCTCTGTCCGCGGAAATGTCCATGGCCACCAGTATGCCTGAGGCACCGTTTTTCAAACCTGATGACAATTCTGTCTGAGCTGCAGCCGTCGACCCGGCTGCAGACAAGACGCCGGCAGCTTCTTCCAGTCCGGTCCCGGTCTGAATATCCTGTTCCCTGCTGCCGGACGCGAAAGAATCCCTGTCCATGTACATATAGCGGAAGCCCTGATATACACCGGTGCTTTTCCCGAGGGAGAGAATGCTCTGCGCCATCTCCCGGGCGCCCTCCTCCGTGACCGCGTAAATATGAGAACAGTCCGTCAGGATGATCTGCCCCTCTTCATCATACCACACGGCAAAAAAACGGATGGCAAGCGCTTCATCCATGGTCATTGCGCGCTGAAACAGACCGTGTTTTTCGGTCCTGCTTTTTTCCGGCATGCCTTCCTGCTGCCCTCCGGAATCCGGAGACATGTGTCCGTCTCCCGTACTGTCTTCAGTTCCGAAAAAGGGGCCCTGCTCCGTCCCGTCCTTTTCCGCGTCCATTTCCCGGAGCCGGCCGGGGCCTTCCGGCCGTCCGTCTCTCTCGCAGAGCATTTCCAGCATGACCTTCTGGCGGTTAATGACTGCGCAGCAGTTCATGATATTGATGGCGCCCACCAGTGTTACCAAAAGGATGGTGACCGCCAGCATAGAGGCAAACATGAATTTTCTCTGCAGCGTCTTAGCCATTGTCTTCCTGCTCCTGCAGCATATATCCGGTTCCGCGTCTGGCTTTTACCTTTACTCCCGACCCGACTTTTGCAAGCTGTTTGCGCAGATAAGATATGTAAACCCAGACAGAGCCCACGTCCGCATCGGAATCATAGCCCCACACCTTTTCCAAAAGGTCCTCGGAGGAGAGATAAATCCCCTTGTTGAGGATCAGCACATCCATCATGCGGCATTCCAGGCGGGACAGGACTGCTGTCTTTTCCCCGCACTGCAGTTCACTGGTCTGCGGGTTTAACGTGATATCACCGAATGAACGGATATCCGGTGTGAACTCCTCCCTTCGACGCAGCATTGCCCTGATCCTGGCCAGGAGCTCCCCCATATGGAAGGGTTTGGTCAGGTAATCGTCCGCTCCCAGATCCAGGCCCTCAATCCTGTCCTCGATCTGGGATTTTGCCGTCAGCAAAAGGACCGGCGTCCTGCATCCTTCACTCCGGATCTGCCTCAGTACCTCCAGTCCGCTTTTCACCGGCATCATAATATCGAGAATAATGCCGTCATAATCCCCTGACTGTATATAATCCAGGGCTTCACCGCCATCATAGACTGCATCCACCTGATAGCGATGGTATTTCAATACGTCGACGACTGCTTCGGACAAAGCCTCTTCATCTTCCGCAAGCAAAAGTCTCATAGTCAGTATCCTTCCCCGTCTTCCGAAGTCTCTTCCGTCTGAATCTCAGGGTAATCCTCTTCCGAAACTGTGAGCGGCGTCATATTTCCATAGTCATACCACTCCAGGCGCTCGGCAATAACAGGATTGTAAAAAGATTGGAATTCTGTCTCTTCCTGGACAGAAAGTCTGGAAATCTCCTCACCCTGCTCCAGCACGGCATAGGCCATGCCGGCAGCCTTCTTGCCATGTTCGTAGTAATCGATACTTACACAGCACAGGCCTCCGTCCGCGCACATCTGATAGTCTCCTGTCACAGTGAGAACACCGGTCTCCAGCACGACATCGCGCACAATATCCATGTGCGATGCAATGAAATTGTCTGTCGGCAGATAAATGCAGGGATATTCTCCGGCAGCTTCCTTCATCCTCTCGCGCAGATCCTCTTCCGTATCGGCAGTATAGGATTTCCAGGGGATTTCTTTTTCGTCCAGGATCTGCGTCGCCACGTTGACCTCGAAGCGGGATCCTGTTTCGGTACTGCTGGAAATGATCGCGACGGACACCGGCCAGGGGGTAATCTGCTCGACCAGATTCATCTGGTCCTCGATGGGGCCCAGACTGCAGACACCCGTGATATTGCCTCCGGGCGCGTCGAGAGAGCTGACTACTCCGGAGAGCAGATAATCACTGACACAGCCGCCGATGATGGGGATATCTTTTACGGCCGCTCCGGCGTTCTGCACCGCCTCCGTACCGCAGGCAAAGATCAGCTGATAACCATTGTTTGCGAATCCGGTCGCGATCTGCGCACACTTTTTGGGATCGCCCTCCGCATCCACCAGTTCAAAAACGACCTTGTCGCTTCCGAAGAGAGAAATCATCTCGTCTTCGAATCCCTGTATGGTCTCTTCCGAAGCGCCATGACTGCGGAAGGTCAGAATGCCGATGTGAACTTTCCCATCGTCTTCTGCTTCTGTCACAAGCGGTGTCTCCTGGAGGATCTCCTCCGCGGACTGCGTTGCCGAATCATTCGATGTGTCTGATTTTCCGCCGCCGGTCAGCCTGCTGCATGCCGTCAGAGACAGCACCATGCAGACAGACAGCGCCGCTGCCGTCAAGATACCTGTCAATGTTTTTTTCATCTGTTCACCTCTTCAGAAGAACTGGTAGTGTATAGTTCACCACACATTTATTGTTTAAAATCCTTTATTTTACGGGAGATCCAAATAAAAAGAGCATTGACCTCCCTTTTTGGTATAATGT